>JAYREA010000001.1:0-437184 GCA_041909135.1 Azonexus sp.
CCCGTGCCACCCTGGGTTTTAGAACACCGGCGGCTGTCTTCTTCGAAGATTGCGTAAAGCAAAATGCCAACATCCCAACCGGTGTTGCACTTGATGTTTGAGACCGCCGCTACTTTCTTTTGGCGAAGCAAAAGAAAGTACGCCCGCCCTCAAGGCGGAAAGCGATGGTTCAGAAAACCCACCACCTTTATAATCCCTCCTTTGCTAATTTCGGGAACATGACCGTGACCGCTCCGCTCTTCGAATCCACCATCACCAGCCTGCCGCTCCTCAACAAGGGCAAGGTCCGCGACATCTACGCCGTCGACGCCGACAAGCTGCTGATCGTCACCACCGACCGCCTGTCCGCCTTCGACGTCATCCTGCCGGACCCGATTCCGCGCAAGGGTGAAGTCCTGCAGGCAGTCGCCAACTTCTGGTTCGAGAAGCTCGGCCACATTGTGCCGAACCAACTGACCGGCATCGATCCGGAAACCGTCGTCGCCGAAAACGAGCGCGACCAGGTGCGTGGCCGTGCCGTCGTCGTCAAGCGCCTCAAGCCGCTGCCGATCGAAGCCGTCGTCCGCGGCTACGTCATCGGTTCCGGCTGGAAGGACTACCAGGAAACCGGCGCCATCTGCGGCATCGCGCTGCCGGCCGGCCTCAAGATGGCCCAGAGGCTGCCGGCCCCGATCTTCACGCCGGCCACAAAAGCTGCCGTCGGCGACCATGACGAGAACGTTTCCTTCGCCACCGCCCAGGCCCATTGCGCTGCCGACCTGGCCGAAGCCCTGGCCGGCACCGGCAAGAACGGCGCCCAACTGGCCGACGAAGCCCGCCTCGCCGCCATCCGCCTCTACGAAGAAGCCTGCGCCTACGCCAAGGGCCGCGGCATCATCATCGCCGACACCAAGTTCGAATTCGGCATCGACGCCGCAGGCACCCTGCACCTGATCGACGAAGCCCTGACCCCGGACTCATCGCGTTTCTGGCCGGCCGACCAGTACGAAGAAGGCAAGAACCCGCCCTCCTACGACAAGCAGTTCGTCCGCGATTACCTCGAAACCCTCGACTGGGGCAAAGTTGCCCCCGGCCCCAAACTGCCGGCCGACGTCATCGCCAAGACCAGCGCCAAGTACATCGAAGCCTACGAAAAGCTCACCGGCAAGACGCTGTAAGCGACCGTCGCTTGAAGAAAAACGCCCGCTTTATGCGGGCGTTTTTTTTGCGACTCTGGACTGGGAAGAGAAAAGCGCTGAGGGCGACGGGAGCTTTTTTGAGACTTGGTTGTCCCTTGGGCTACCGAAGGAAATATTGGGAAGCGGACCCGCCTCAGCCAGAAAGGCAAAGCGAACCGACAAGAGCAGCTTGTTGAAAGTCCCTTCGAGCGAAGAAATTGTTTAGTGCTCAAGTTCAAGATATTTGCCAAGCATTGAGTCAAGAACACCTTGCTGTTCCGCAAACCACTCTTGGAGCTGGCCCGCCATGCGTAGAACTTCGATGCGGTCTTCGTTGATCGGCATGTTATCTAGGCGATCCATTAACATGTGAAGAAGGAAGGCATCTGCATACAGTTTTCTATGCAGGTACTCTGCAACATCATCGTCAAACAGCCATTTGGCCGGGCCAACAGCAGATCGGTATTCCTTCAACCTTTCGTCTTTCAATTCGGTGTTGCTTGTAATTAATGTAATTAGCTCCCTTGCCTCGTCATAAACCGCAAATCGCTTTTCAAATAGATCAAACTTAAGTTTTTTCCGAGCTGTTACAGCCTGACGCCACGCAATATACACACCGAATATCGCCACGATCGGTGTCAAGAGAGCAGCCAAATAGGAGGTCCAGTGTGGAAAGGTATTCATATGGGCCTAACAGTTAATAGGCGCCCCCAATAATCCGCCTATGCATAATCCCTCGATCGAAGGGGTCAGGCTCGAATTTTTAACGGAGCCCGAGCCAATTAACGACGAAAGCATACACGTTGCACAGTCGATTGTCCGCTTGTGGGAATAGTGTTCGCGACCGCTTCTAGCCGATCCCGAACCTGACCACCAACTGAACCCCGCCCCCGCCCCCCGGTCAAACGTCCGTGATCCTGACAGAGGAGGCTGCCATGAACCCGCTTTCCGATTTCCATGCCCAGAAATAACAGGGGTCAGACCACGGATTCTCCGTCAGCCCTTTGTTTCTGGCTTCACAAACCCAATCGGCCGCTTCGGCGGTTCCGGTGGCGTCATCAATTCACGAATTGCCTCGAAAACCTGTTTCAGTTGAGCGCGGGTGTTGTGCGCGAAGTTGTCTTGCTGCAACGCCAGGACTTCGGTTTTTTCTTCCAGTTCATTCAACCGCTTGGCCAAGTCGCTTTGTGTGTTGGCGAGTTCGCGCACCCGCACGAAGGTACGCATGATTTCAATGTTGATCGCAATAGCACGCGGGCTGTTCAATACTGACGAAAGCATGGCAACGCCTTGTTCGGCGAAAGCGTAGGGCGCTGTCCGGCGACCGCCGCGACCGGGCTTTGAGATCACGGATTGTGATCTCAAAGCCGCAATATCCTGACTATCAAGCTGAAACATGAGATCACCGGGGAACCGATCGAGATTGCGTTTCACTGCTTGCACCAGAACGCGCGTTTCGACGCCATAAAGTTCAGCCAGATCGCTATCAAGCATTGCCCGCTGTTCACGAAGCAGCACAATACGACTGTCAATCAGAGACTGCACCGGGATGCTTGTTTTACCCTCGCTCATTTCACACCCTCTTGTCATATTCTACCCATGAGTACGGGTGCATATCCCGCATTTTCCACCTCCCATCGGCTGAACCACGCCCTTTCCGCCCGGTCAAACGTCCGTAACCCCGACCGAGGAGGCTGCCATGAACCCGCTTTCCGATTTCCATGCCCAAGGGGTGCCGTTGCCCCACATCCGGCGCATTGCCGCCGACCGCCCCTTGCACTGGCTGCGCGCCGGCTGGCAGGACCTCAGGGCCAACCCGCTGCCCTCGCTGGCCTACGGCCTGCTGTTCGCACTGGGTGGTGACCTGATCATCCTGGCGCTGCTCCAGAGCCCGCATCTGCTCACCGTTTCGATCTCCGGCTTCTTCCTCGTCGCGCCGCTGCTCGCAGCAGGTCTCTATGAACTGAGCCGCAAGACTGAGGCGGGCGAGAAAATCCTGTTCATTGACTCGCTCAAGTGCTTCGGCCGCAACGGCCAGTCACTGGCCATCTTCGGCCTGGTCCTGGCGCTGATCACCTTGCTCTGGGAGCGCTTTTCCGCCGTCGCCTTCGCCCTGATCGGTGCCGACTCGGCACCGATTGCAAGCGCCTACCTGAATGAAATCCTGTTCGATGGCCAGCACCTGGCCTTCACTGCCACCTGGCTCGTGCTCGGCGGCGTACTGGCCCTCTTCGTCTTTGCGCTGGCCGTCGTTTCGGTGCCATTGATGCTTGACCGCGACGCCGATGTGGCCACCGCCATCATGACCAGCCTGCGTGCCTTCACCCGCAATTTCGGCCCCTTGCTGCTCTGGGCCGCCCTGCTCGTAACCCTGACCCTGACCGGTTTTGCCACGCTGCTCTTCGGTCTGCTCATCATCATGCCGATTCTCGGCCACGCTTCGTGGCACGCCTACCGCGAGCTTGTAGAATAGGCGTTCTGCCCCCAGATCCGACGGGCGGCCTGACCGCCCGTTTTTCTTGCCCGGAACATAATAATGACGACCGCTAATCCCCTGCTCGATTTCACCGACCTGCCCCGTTTCGACCTGATCCAGCCGGAACACGTCAAACCAGCCATCGAATCCCTGCTCGCCGAAGGCCGCACCCTGATCGAACGCCTGACCGCCGGCAGCACACCGGCTACCTGGCAGGATTTTGCCGGCGCCCTGTCCGACGGCCTGGAACCCTTCGGCCGCGCCTGGGGCATCGTCGGCCACCTGCATTCGGTCAATGACGTGCCAGCCTGGCGCGAGGCTTACAACGAGATGCTGCCGGAAGTTTCGCGCTTCTACGCGGAACTGGGCCAGAACCTGAAGCTGTTCGAGAAATACAAGGCTCTGCGCGACAGCGCCGAGTACGCCACGCTGAGCGTCGAGCAGAAGAAGGTCGTCGACAACGAAGTGCGCGATTTCCGCCTCTCCGGCGCCGAATTACCGGAAGAGCAGAAGCCGCGCTTCCAGGCCATCATGGAAGAGTTGTCGCAGCTGTCGGCCAAGTTTGCCGAGAACCTGCTCGATGCGACCAATGCTTTCGCCGAAATCATCACTGATGAGGCCCAGCTGGCCGGCCTGCCCGACTACGCCAGGGAAGCCGCCCGCGAAGTGGCCGAAAAAGCCGGTCTTGAGGGCTGGAAATTTACGCTGCACGCGCCCTCCTACGGCCCGGTCATGCAGTACGCCGACAACCGCGAGCTGCGCGCCCGCATGTACCGCGCCTACGCCACGCGCGCCGCCGAATTCCACGATGGTTCGAGCAAGCCGGAATGGGACAACACGCCGATCATCCAGCGCATGCTGGAGCTGCGCGAAGAAGACGCCAGGATGCTCGGCTTCAACAACTTCGCGGAAGTGTCGCTGGCCCCCAAGATGGCCGACACCCCGGCCCAGGTGCTGGCCTTCCTGCGCGAACTGGCGGCCAAGGCCAAGCCGTTTGCTGAAAAGGATATCGCCGAACTGCGCGCCTTCGCCAAGGATGAACTGGGTATTGCTGACTTCCAGCCCTGGGATGCCGCCTACGCGTCCGAAAAGCTGCTGCAGGCCCGCTACGCTTTCTCCGAGCAGGAAGTGAAGCAGTATTTCACCGAGCCCAAAGTGCTTGGCGGCTTGTTCAAGGTCATCGAAAACCTGTTCAACGTGCGGGTCAAGCCGGACACGGCGCCGGTCTGGCACGAGGATGTCCGTTTCTACCGCCTGGAAACGCCGGCTGGCGATCTGGTCGGCCAGTTCTACCTCGATCTCTACGCCCGTGAAACCAAGCGCGGTGGGGCGTGGATGGACGAAGCCCGCTCGCGGCGCCGCACTGTAACCGGCATCCAGAAGCCGATTGCCTACCTGAACTGCAATTTCGCCCGCCCGGTCGGTGGCAAGCCGGCGACTTTCACGCACGACGAAGTGACCACGCTCTTCCACGAAACCGGCCATGGCCTGCACCATCTGCTGACGCGCGGCGAAGAGCTGGGCGTTTCGGGCATCCACGGCGTCGAATGGGATGCCGTCGAACTGCCCTCGCAGTTCATGGAAAACTATTGCTGGGAATGGAACGTCGTCGAGGGCATGACGGCCCACGTCGATACCGGCGCGACGCTACCGCGCGAATTGTTCGACAAGATGCTCGCCGCCAAGAATTTCCAGAGCGGCATGATGGCCGTGCGCCAGATCGAGTTCTCGCTGTTCGACATGCTGATCCATTCCGATCTTGACCCGAAATCCGGTTTAACCGTGATGGACGTACTCAAGGACGTGCGCAAGGAGGTCGCCGTGTTGATTCCGCCCGAGTGGCACCGCTTCCCGAACAGCTTTTCGCACATTTTCGGCGGTGGCTATGGCGCCGGCTACTTCAGCTACAAGTGGGCCGAAGTGCTGTCGGCCGACGCCTACGCGGCCTTCGAAGAGGCTGGCAATCCGTTCGACGCCACTGTCGGCCAGCGCTTCCTCGATGAAATCCTGTCGGTCGGCGGCTCGCGCCCGGCCATCGAATCGTTCAAGGCTTTCCGTGGGCGCGAACCAAGCGTCGATGCACTGCTTCGTCATAGCGGTATGATTGCGGCCTAAGCAGCTCAAACGAGGGAGAGAATAATGCGTTACCTGCTCATGCTGTGCCTGACACTGGCCGCCACCGTTGCCCAGGCCGACACCTACCGCTGGCTCGACGCAGGCGGCCGCACGGTCGTCTCCGACACGCCACCACCGGGCAAATCGAAGGGGGTCGTCAAGAGCGGTGAGAAGCCCGAGGCCGGCGATAACACACCGTTCGCCACCAAGAAGGCCGCCGAAGCCTTCCCGGTCATCCTTTACACCGCCGCTGATTGCGTCAATGAATGCAAGCAGGCTCGTGACCTGCTGAACACCCGGGGCGTACCGTTCAGCGAAAAAATGGTGCAGACACAGGCAGAAATCGACGAATTGAAACAATTGGTCGGCGATGTATTCGTACCTACGCTGAAAGTCGGCAACCAGCGTTTCCGCGGTTTCGAGGCCGGCGCCTACGACAACCTGCTCGATCTGGCCGGCTATCCGAAGACCGCCGGCTACGGCAGCAAACCCTCGGGTGGTTTGAGCAAGTGAAGATCGCCAGCTGGAACGTCAATTCCCTGAAGGTTCGCCTGCCGCACCTGCTCGACTGGCTGGCCAGCGCTCAGCCGGATGCCTTGTGCCTGCAGGAATTGAAGCTCGAAGACCATAATTTCCCGCGCGCCGAGATCGAGGCTGTTGGTTATCACGTCGCCTTCTCCGGCCAGAAGACCTACAACGGCGTCGCCCTGCTCGCCCGCCAGCCGATTCTCGATGTCGTCTGCGGCAATCCGCACTTCCCGGACGAACAGAAGCGCCTGATCAGCGGTACGGTCGGCGACACCCGCGTCATCTGCGCCTACATGCCGAACGGCCAGGAAGTGGGCTGCGACAAGTACGACTACAAGCTGCGCTGGCTCGACGCGCTGGCCGTCTGGCTAGCCGAGGAAATGGCCAAATACCCGAAACTGGCACTGTGCGGCGACTACAACATCGCGCCTGACGAGCGCGACGTGCATGACCCGAAGCGTTGGGCCGATTGCATTCTCGTCTCGCCGCCTGAACGCGCTGCCTTTCAGCGCTTCATCGACCTCGGTCTGAGTGACAGTTTTCGGCTGTTCGAACAACCGGAAAAAACCTTCTCGTGGTGGGATTACCGGATGCTCGGCTTCCAGAAAAACCTCGGCCTGCGCATCGACCACGTGCTGCTCTCCAAACCCCTGGCCGAGCAATGCACAGCCGCCGGCATCGACCGTGCCCCGCGCAAGCTGGAGCGACCATCCGATCATGCCCCCGTCTGGGCAACGGTAGGCGGCTGAACACCATGCCAGTCACGGTTGATCAAACGACGCTGGGCAAGCTGTATCCGGCGCTGGCCGGTCTGTCGGCAACGCGCCTCGCTGCACTGCTCCCACCGCAGGCCATCATGCAGGTACCGGCCGGCACCCAGGTTTTCGCTGAACACCAGCCCTGCCAAGGGTTTCCGCTGCTGCTCGAAGGCAGTATCAAGGTCATCAAGCTGGCGGCGAACGGCCGAGAGTTGATGCTCTATCGCGTCACGCCCGGCGGTTCATGCATCATCAGTTCCAGCTGTCTGCTCGGCCATACCGACTACAATGCCCGCGGCATTGCCGAAACGCCGCTCACCCTGCTGGCACTGCCGGTCAAGGAATTCTCGGCATTGATGGTCGAGCACCCGCCTTTCCGCGATTTCGTCTTTCACCTGTTTGCCGACCGTATCGGCGAACTGATGCAACTGGTCGAGGAAGTCGCCTTCGCCCGGCTCGACCAGCGACTGGCCAAACTGATCCTGGGCCGCAATGAAACCACGCTCAACGTCACGCATCAGCAACTGGCCGATGAACTGGGCAGCGTTCGCGAAATCGTCAGTCGCCTGCTCAAGGGCTTTGCTGCACAAGGCCTGGTCACGCTGGGCCGCGAACAACTGACGGTCGTCAACCGGGATGGCTTGCAAAAACTCGCCGCTGTGTGACCGAGGTTACATACGCTGTCACGACGAACCGTTACATTGGCCGTCGTACACATAACCTGACGGAGAAAACACCATGGCTGCAAATGTTGGCGGTATCGACAAAATCCTTCGTATCGTTGCCGGCGCCGGCCTGATTGGCGCCACCGTAGCCGGCATGCTGCCGGTCTGGGGCTACATCGGCATCGTGCCCCTCGCAACGGGGTTGATGGGGTGGTGCCCGGCCTATACGCTGCTCGGCATGAACACCTGCCCGATGAAGAAGTAATTCGGCACAGCGCTCACAAAAAAACCCGCCTCGGCGGGTTTTTCCGTTAACGACCGGGCAAACAGTTCAACTCAGATAATTGGCGATCCGGACATAGTCCTCGACCGGAACATCTTCCGCCCGCAGGGTCGGGTTGATTCCCAACTCGGCAAAGGCCGCTTCGCTAAGCAGGCTCTTCATGGTGTTGCGCAGCATCTTGCGGCGCTGCGAGAAAGCCGTGAGTACGACCTGCGCCAATTTTTCCTGACTCTTGGCATTCAGTTCCGACACCGGCTTGGGAATCAAACGAACCACCGCCGAATCGACCTTCGGCGCTGGATTGAAGCTTTCCGGTGGCACATCGATCAGCCACTCCAGATAGAACCGGTACTGCAGCATCACCGACATGCGGCCGAAATCGGCATCGCCCGGCTCGGCCACCATGCGCTCGACGACTTCTTTCTGCAGCATGAAGTGCATGTCGCGGACAATGTCGACGTATTCGGCTAGGTGGAAGAGCAGCGGCGTCGAAATGTTGTACGGCAGGTTACCGACCAGGCGGAGATCCTTGCCGATACTGGCGAAATCGAATGCCAGCGCATCGCCTTCGTGGATCGTCATGCGTTCCGGCGTGTGCTGCTTTTTCAGGCGGGCGATCAGGTCACGGTCGATTTCGACAACGTGCAGGTGATCGACACGGGCCATCAGCGGTTCGGTGATCGCCCCCAGACCGGGGCCGATTTCGACCACGGTTTCATCGCGTTTTGGATCAATGGCCGAGATGATGGCGGCGATGATGCCGTGATCAACCAGAAAATTCTGCCCGAAGCGTTTGCGAGCGACGTGGCCTTTCATTGAATACTCCTTTTGGCCATGCGGGCCGCTTCGGCAATCGATTCGAACAGGCTGCCCGGGTCGGCCTGGCCGGTGCCGGCCAATTCCAGCGCAGTACCGTGATCGACCGAGGTACGAATGATGGGCAGGCCGAGCGTGACGTTGATGCCTTTGCCGAAAGTGGCGTACTTCAAGGCGGTCAGGCCCTGGTCGTGATACATGGCAAGCACGGCATCGCCCTTGGCCAGGATGGGCGGCGTAAACATGGTGTCGGCCGGATAGGGTCCGGACAGCACCATGCCTTCGCCGCGCAGCTTTTCCAGCACGGGCGTGATGACTTCGATTTCTTCCATGCCGAGATAGCCGCCTTCACCAGCGTGCGGATTGAGGCCGGCGACGAGGATGCGCGGCTGGGCCAGACCGTACTTGGCACGCAGGTCGGCATGCAGGATGCGCAGCGTTTTTTCCAGCGCCTCAACGGTAATGGCGGCCGGTACGTCTTTCAGCGGCAGGTGTGTTGTCACCAAGGCAACGCGCAACGTGCCACGCCCGGTCTCGCCAGCCAGCATCATGACGACCAGCGGCGTATCGGTTTTTTCAGCCAGATATTCGGTATGGCCGGTGAAGTGCACGCCGGCTTCGTTGATGACACCCTTGTGCACCGGTGCCGTCGCCATCGCGGCGAATTCCCCGGATTGGCAACCGGCCAGGGCGCGATCGAGCAGGGACAGCACATAGCGACCATTGGCGGCATCCAGCTTGCCGGCCTGCGACGGAACGGCCAGCGGAAGGTGCAGCACATCAAGTCGCCCAGCCTCGTGGCCTTGCCCCTCGATGTAATCGCGAAAAAGCACCTTCAGCCCGAGTTGAGCGGCGCGTGCGGCGAGCAGGTCACGATCACCAAGGATGACCGGATGCGCCTCACCGTGATATTCAGCCAGCCGCAAACAGAGTTCCGGGCCGATGCCGGCCGGTTCGCCGCTGGTGACCGCAATGAGCGGACGCATCACTGTTCGTCGAGGCGATTTTCGACGTAGGTCCGGTCGCGCAACTGACGCAGCCAGTCCTGATAGGCTTCGTCCAGCTTGCGCTCACGCAATGCCTGGCGTGCCACGGCGCGTTGGCGCTCGGCGGAAACGTCGCGCTCGCGGCGCTCAAGTACCTGGATCAGGTGCATGCCGAAGGGGGACTGGACAACCTGGCTGACTTCATTGATTTTCAGCCCGTCCATCGCCCGTTCAAACTCCGGCACGGTATCGCCGGGATTCAGCCAGCCCAGTTCGCCGCCCTTGGCGGCGGAGCCATCCTGCGAGTAAAGGCGGGCCTGCTCGGCAAAATCAACACCGTTGGCGATACGCTCGCGAACGGCCTCAAGCTTGCGCTTGGCCTCGGCCTCGGAAAGCACCTCGTTGACGCGAATCAGGATATGGCGCACATGGGTCTGCTGCACCGAAGCCGGGGCGCTGCCACCACGTTTGCCGACCAGCTTGACGATGTGAAAGCCAGCCGATGAGCGCAGCAGGTCACTGACCTCGCCCGACTGCAAGCGCGACCCGGCTTCGGCGTAGAGTGCCGGCAAACGGGCCAGCGGACGCCAGCCGAGATCGCCGCCCTGCAAGGCATCCGGGGCATCGGAAAAAGCCGCCGTCAGTTCGGCGAAGTTCTCGCCAGCGCGTGCCCGTTTCAGGGCTTGTTCGCCCCGCAGGCGCAATTTCTGCAATTGCTCCGGGGTAGCCGACTCCGGCGCACGCAACAGGATATGCGCCAGTTGATACTCCTCGCTGCTGCCGCTGGCCGTCTGATTGGCCAGATAGTTGTCGATTTCACCTTCGGAAATGACCAGCTTGCTATCCACCTCGCGTTCACGCAAGCGAACGGTAACCATCTCGTTGCGAATTTCCTCCCGGAACTGGGTGTATTGCACGCCATCCTTTTCCAGCGCCGCCCGGAACTGCGGCTGGGTCATCTTGTTGCCGGCAGCGATCCGGCCGATGGCCAGATCCAGCTGGGTATCGTCGATCTTGACACCGGTCTCGCGCCCATACTGCAACTGAGCCCGTTCCATGATCAGCCGCTCCAGCATCTGGCGCTCAAGGACATCCTGCGGCGGCAAGGGCGTTCCCTGTTTCTGCAACTGTTTGAGCGCCGCCGCCAGGCGGGTGCGCAATTCAAAATAGGTGATCACGTCGCTGCCGACCACCGCCACGATACGGTCGGCTTCGACAGGGTCCTGCTGCGCCGCGGAAAGCGGTTGTGCCAGCAAGCCGCCGAGGCAGCAAATCAGGAGAATCAGGTGGCGAATGTATGGGGTCATGGTCATCATTGGGTGGTAAGCAGGCTGCTGCTGGTGGGCAGCTCGTTGATCTTGCCGTAGCCGGGAATGCTGCGTCGTAGCAGGCCGATCGGATTGGAGCCGATGCTGCCGAAGTCGTTCAGTTCGAGCTGGAAAAATACCGAGTCGTTCGCCGCACCGGAGATGGCCCCCAAGTGTTGACCAACAAGGCGGACCGCCCAGCAACCGGCGTTGTACTCCACGCCGGCAATCGATTCAAGTACCTGCTTGTCGCGCAGCGAATAATTGTAGCGGCCGACCACATACCAGTTCGCTGAAATCGGCCACTGGCCGGCAATATCGACCTGATCGACCGTGGACAAAGTAGTCAGTGGGTCACGCGTGTAGCGATAACTGGCCGACAGCACCTTGCCAAGTTCCGGCTGAAACCGCACCCCGGCCGAAAAACGCTCGCTGACGTTTTCGCGGTAGTTGTATTCCCAGGCCACATCGGCATAGGTTTTTGGCGCCACCAGGCCGTTAACCGCGGCAACCAGATTCGAAAAATCTGCCTGGCGGGTCGTTTCGCCGGTAATGGCAACGCGTTGCGGCTTGAAGTAGTAGCGCTGGCCAAGCATGGCCTTGAAGCGTTCAACCCCCGTTTCACCATCGAGCAGGCGCGTGGTAACAGCCGCCGTCAACTGGTTGGCATCGTTGATCCGGTCATAGCCGCTGTAACGGTTCTCGGAAAATATCTGGGCGAAGTTGAAGTCGGAGAGACCGGAGTCGAACAAGGGGATCTGACTCTGGTCCTTGTACGGAATATTGACGTAGTACAGACGCGGCTCCAGCGTCTGAATATAGCCCTTCCCGAACCAGTCACCCTCGCGCTCAAAAACCACCGTTGAATCCAGCGAAAAGGTCGGCAAGACACGCGAAATACTCTCGGGCAGGCCGGTGGTCTGCTGATCGAGCGTGTATTTGCTCATGTGCAGGCCGACCTTGGGTGTGATCTGGAACGCCGGATGCACGATGGGCAGGGAAAGCTGCGGATAAAACACCATCCGGTCGCCCTGTACCTTGCCAGCATCGACGTGCGTGAAGCGCGAGAACTGCCCGACCATGCTGAAATCGGCTTTCCAGATATTTGGCTTGTAGCCGATCAGGTTCAGCTGTGGCTCAAGGAAATAAGGCCTTGTCACCGGATTATTCGGGTCGATCTGCAGTGTCTGATAACGCAAGACCTGCAAATTGCTCTGCAGCCATGGCGACGGCGAATAGCCCAGCACCACCTGCCGCGGCAACTGCGCCTGCGAAGTTTGCAACAGGCGCGATGACAGATCCTGCCAATAAAGATCGTCGGAAACACCATTCCAGTTCAGCACGGCAGAGACGCCCTGCCCCAGGTTATGCCGATGCTCAAGCCTGTAGCCGTAGCGGCTGCGTCCCAGCATTTCGTCATTGGGCAGGTACTCGAAACGCGCCTGCCCCTCGTAGAAGTAATCAACATAGCGCGCATCGGCGCCAAGCTGATTCCCTCGCTTGCTCATGTAGCGAGGAATGAGCGTCAGATCGTAGTTCGGCGCCAGATTCAGGTAATACGGCACCGAGATGTCCAACCCGCTACGGGTCGAAGCCGAGAAATGGGGGTGCAAAACACCTGTGCGCCGCTGTGTGCTTAACGGAAAGGACGCAACCGGCGTATAGATGATCGGCACGCCGCCAAACCACAGGGTCGCATTCTTGGCCGTACCCTCGCTGCGATCGTAATCAAGGTGCGTTTCCGAACTCTTCAAATACCAGTCGGTTTGTCCCGGCTTGCAGGTCGAATAGGTATTCGAAAACAGCGACATCTGGTTTTCGCCTTCAAAATCGATGCGCTCGGCGTAACCATTCGATTCGGACGGGCGCGGTGGCGGCAACTTTGTCGGCAAGCCGTAGCTGTTCGACACATTGAGCATCATCGGCGCCCCGGAGGTGCTCGCATTGCTGCTCGCCACGGTCACCACGGTCTGCTGCGGCGCATAGAAGCGGCTCGGCACTTCCTTGACGATATGGTAGGTCACCTCTTCCGCCGAGCCGATCTGGTCGGCCATTTTCATCCGCATGTGCGGCCCGCTGATTTCAGCGCCATCCTGCAGCATACGAACGGAACCGCTGGCTTCGACCTCATCTTCTAGCGGCCTATAAGTCAGGCGATCGGCAAAAATCAGCGTGCCGACCTTGCGCAGCTCGACATCGCCTTCAGCCTGGGTAATCTCGTCAGCCTGCCCCTCGATCTGATCAGCCACGATGAACAGCGGGTAAGCGTCATCCTTCTTCAGTTCTATCGGCTTGTCCGACGCCACCGGCATCGGTGGTGCGACAGGCTCTGCTGGCTGTTTTTTCTTGCCCAGCACATCGAACTTGCGCTCTTTGCGCAGATTCAGCGGCAATTCACTGACCGCAGCCAGTTGCATGAGCACGGTGGGTGCCGCAGCGGGTTCTGCTCCGCCACCTTGCACCATCGCCCGCTCGATATCAGCAGCCGCGTGCCCGGTCTGCGCTCCGGCAAACAGGCAGCAGACAAAAATGGCAAGCGGACGGCGGGAAAAACCGGGCATCAAGGCAATCAGTGAAGGTCCGGGACCGGAACGGCCGATGCCCGAGTGTTAAAATCGCGCCATTTTACAACGAACCGAACCCTGCCCGCTTATGCAAGCCACGCCGCGCGATCAACTTGTTACCGACTGGGTTGCCAGTCGCTTTCCCGAGCAATCCGTCCGCATCGCCCCGGCCTCGGCCGATGCCAGTTTCCGCCGCTATTTCCGTCTGACCTGGCCGGACGGCCAGACGCGCATCCTGATGGACGCCCCGCCGGAAAAGGAAGACTGCAAACCCTTCATCCACGTCGCCGGCCTGTTGGCCAAGGCCGACCTCGCCGCACCGCGCATTCTCGACAAGGATCTCGACAATGGCTTCCTGGTCCTGACCGACCTCGGCCGCATCGGCTATCTCGATGCCATCAACGCCGACCTCAGCCTGGCCGACTTCCTGATCCGACCGGTACTCGACACGCTGATTCAATGGCAGTTGTCCACCACGGCCGGCGTCCTGCCGCCCTACAACGGCACCCTGCTGCGCCGCGAACTCGACCTCTTCCCGGAATGGTTCATCGGCCGTCACCTCGGCATCGAACTGGCCGACGAAGACCGGATCATGCTCGATCGCACCTTCAAGTACCTGATCAACTCGGCGCTCGGCCAGCCCAAGGTCTTCGTTCATCGCGACTTCATGCCACGCAACCTAATGGTGGTCGAAAGCGCCGAACGTCTGACGCCGGGCATCATCGATTTCCAGGACGCCGTGATGGGGCCGATTACCTACGACGTGGTTTCGCTTTTCCGCGACGCCTTCATCTCCTGGGACGAAGAACAGGAAATCGACTGGGTCGTCCGCTACTGGGAAAAAGCCCGCGCTGCCGGCCTGCCGGTGCGCGAGGATTTCGGCGCCTTCTGGCGCGAATACGAACTGATGGGCCTGCAGCGCCACCTCAAGGTGCTCGGCATCTTCTGCCGCCTGAAATACCGCGACGGCAAGGACAAGTACAGCGAAGACCTGCCGCGCTTCATCAACTACGCCCGCAAGACGGCCAGCCGCTACATCCAGCTCAAGCCGCTGCAGAACCTGCTCGACCGCCTCGAAGGCAACACCGAGCAGATCGGCTACCGCTACAAGTAACGTGACAACTGGAAAAGCCCGCGACAAGCACTACCCACCAGCCCTGACCCCTGGGTTGTGGCTGAGCCTGCCCGTTCTCGCAGTCACGACCGCAGTCTGGTTTCTGGGGATTGGGCGCACCGGCATGTACGCGCTGATTATTGCCGCTGCGCTTTCCCTGCCTTGGAGTTTGTTCGGTGGTTTCGTCGTTTGGCTGGCTCTATCGGCACTGTCCCAAACAACCAATATCGACACGTTCGCCGGCCTATATTGGGGAATCAGCGGCGCCGCCATTCTTGGCGCACATCTGAACGGCTTCTTGCTTTTTTCCCGCCACCAGGCAGCTCAGCCACTAATCTCGACGACGGTATTGCAATGAAAGCAATGATTCTCGCCGCCGGCCGCGGCGAACGCATGCGGCCGCTGACCGATCACACGCCCAAACCGCTGCTGCCAGCCGGTGGCAAGCCGCTGATCGCCTGGCATCTGGAACGACTGGCAGCTGCCGGTTTTCGCGAGATCGTCATCAACCACGCCCACCTCGGCCAGCAGATCGAAGCTGCGCTGGGCGACGGTGCGCAGTGGGGCCTCCATATCCAGTATTCGCCGGAACCGCCGGGCGCGCTGGAAACTGCCGGCGGCATCGCCACTGCCCTGCAGCAGCTTGGTGACGAGCCCTTCCTGGTGGTCAATGGCGATGTTTATTGCGACTGGGATTTCAACCAAGCCCGGCAACTCGCATCGGCGAAAGCCCATCTGGTCATGGTAGAAAATCCGGCCCACCACACTGGTGGAGACTTCAGCCTGGATGGCGAACACGTCATTTACGCCAACGGGGAGCAAACGCTCACCTACGCCGGCATCGGCGTTTTCTCGCCTGCCTTCTTTGCTGGCGTGCAGCCCGGCACAGTGATGAAACTGCGTCCGCTGCTCGACGCCGCCATCGCTGCCGGCACATTGACCGGGGAACGCTTTACCGGCCGCTGGGTCGATGTCGGCACGCCGCAACGATTGGCGGAACTGGACCAAGAACTTCGCCGCCTTCCCTGAACGAAAAACATCTGCAAGACAAAAATCTCAAAAGCAAAATCACCCAGCCAACACCACACCACCTGAGCCGATGATCACCAAAGACAACCTGAACACTGCGCTCGAATTGCTGGGCTTTAAGAAGACCGGCCACAAGCACAACAAAACCATAGGCGACGCCACACTTACGGTCGACTGGAAAAAAGGCGAAATTTCTTATCCTGACGGCCTCGTTATCAACGAGCGCCAGACCTGCAACCTGCTCGCCGATGAAAATTTCGTTGTTCTCGAATGCGTCCATCGCCTGCTCGAAAAAGGCTACAAGCCAGCCAACATCGAACTCGAACCCAAATGGAAACTTGGCCATGGCGCCAGTGGTGGCCGCGCTGACATCCTGGTCAAGGACAATGCCGGCAAGCCGCTGCTCATCATCGAGTGCAAAACAGCCGGTACCGAATTCAGCCGCGCCTGGAAAAAGACCCTGCAAGACGGCGACCAGCTTTTCAGCTACGCCCAGCAGATCAGCGAAACCCAGTTTCTCTGCCTGTACACATCCGACTTCGAGAACGGTGCATTGGCCTACACCAGCCACATCATCGCCCACCGCGACAACGACAAATACCTCGACGACAACCCCGGTCTCAAAGGTTTCAAGACCGCCAGCGATGTCAAGGAGCGTTTCGCCATCTGGCGCGACACCTACAAGCTCGATTTCACCACCAAGGGCATTTTCGAGAAGGGCATCCAGACCTACCAGATTGGCAAGAGCCAATACAGCCTGGACGACCTGAACACCGTCAGCGCCAGCGACCAGCAAAAGAAGTACCACGAGTTCGCCACCATCCTGCGCCAGCACAATGTCTCCGGCCGGGAAAACGCTTTCGACAAACTGGTTAACCTGCTGCTCTGCAAACTGGTCGACGAAACCCTCAACCCGCAAGACCTCAAGTTCTACTGGAAGGGCGTCGCCTACGACAGCCATTTCGACCTCTTCGACCGCCTCCAGCAGCTTTACAAGGACGGCATGGGCAAGTTCCTCGGCGAGCCGATCACCTATATCGACCGCGACGCCGTGCGTAACGCCATGCGCTTCATCCGCCAGAATCCGGATGCAACGCAAAAGGCTGTCTGGCACCTCTTTCTGCAACAAAAATTCTTCACCAACAACGACTTTTCCTTCATCGACGTTCACAACGAAAAGCTCTTCTACCAGAACGCCGACGTCCTGCTCAAAGTCATCCAGATGTGGCAAGACATCAAGCTCACCAACGAAGACGGCGACAGCCAGTTTCTCGGGGACCTCTTCGAGGGTTTTCTCGACCAGGGCGTCAAGCAGAGCGAAGGCCAGTACTTCACGCCGCTGCCGATCTGCCGCTTCATCATGATGAGCCTGCCGCTGCAAACACTGGTCGCGCAGCACGCCAACCCGCCCAAAGTCATCGACTACGCCTGCGGCGCCGGCCACTTCCTGACCGAACTCGCCCGCCAGTTGAAGCCGCTCGTTGCCCAAAGCCAGCCGCATGCCGACATCGCCGCCTACCACCAGGCCATCGTCGGCATCGAAAAGGAATACCACCTCTCCAAGGTCGCCAAGGTTGCCGCCTTCATGCACGGGCAGCGCGACATCGCCATCTGCTACGGCGACGCGCTGGTCAAGGAACACGCGGCGTTTCCCCAGATTGCCGATCACAGTTTCGACATCCTGGTCGCCAACCCGCCGTACAGCGTCAAGGGCTTTCTCGAAACCCTGCCGGAAGCCGAGCGGGCTGCCTACGAGCTGACCGAAACCATCGACAAGCTCGACACCAACAACAGCATTGAGTGCTTTTTCATCGAGCGCGCCAAGCAACTGCTCAAGACCGGCGGTATCGCCGCCATCATCCTGCCCGCCTCCATCCTCAGCAACGGCAACGGCACCTACCTCAAGACCCGCGAAATCCTGCTCCAGTATTTCGATATCGTGGCCATCGCTGAATTCGGCAGCGGCACCTTCGGCAAGACCGGCACCAACACCGTCACTCTCTTCCTGCGCCGCAAACCGACGGCGCCGGACACCGCCGAACACTACCGCGAGCGGGTGGCCGAATGGTTTGCCGGTGGGGTTGCCACGGACAGCAACCAGCCCATCTATCAGGACGAACACCTGATCGACCGCTATTGCGCCCATATCGGCGTTCCCGCCGCCGACTACAAAACCCTGTTGCAAGGCGACGCCCACGGCCCCTGGTGCCAGGCCGATTATTTCGACGCCTACACCACCGCCTTCAACGACAGCACCGAAATCAAGAATCTCTACAAGCAGAAAAAATTCAGCGGCCAGAGCAAGGCCGAGCAGGACGCCGAGATCGACCGCCGCTACCTCGCCTTCGTGCACGCCATCGAGCGCGACAAGCTCTATTACTTCGTACTCGCCAGCGACCAGAAATGCCCTGTGCTCATCGTCAAGAGTCCGAGCGACAGCAAGGCGCAAAAACAATTCCTCGGCTACGACTGGTCTAGCGCCAAGGGCGATGAAGGCATCAAGCTGGTCAAGGACTCCCAAGGGCGGCACCAGACGGTGCTTTACGACGAAAGCGACCGCCACAACACCGCCAAGCTCAACCGTTGTATTGCCGACAATTTCGACGGCCGACTGGCGGCGATTCCGGCAACACTGAGCGGCTTCGCCAGCACGGCGCGGCTGGTGGATATGCTAGATTTTTCGAGGGTGGTGTTTGAGAAGCAGATTGGTTTGCTGGCGCATCAGAAGCAAAAGCTCACCAGCCAATGGCCTCTCGCCAAACTTGAACAGATCGCCGAAATCGTTAACGGCGGCACACCTGACACCAATAACGCCACCTATTGGGAAAGCGGCAATATTTGCTGGGCAACGTTAGTCGACACCAAAGAAAAATATCTGCACGATACGCAACGCAAAATTACTAAGGCGGGTTTGAAACATAGCAATCTGCTTCCCGTTGATACGGTTATTTTTTCCAGCCGGGCAACCATCGGCGAGGTGTGTATCAACAAAGTGCCTACCGCGACGAATCAGGGATACAAAAGCTTCATTTGCAACCGAAGCAAGATTGACCACGAGTTTTTATATTACGTACTGAGCCACAATCGTTCGACCTTTGAAAATCTCGTACCAAGCGGCTCAAAGTACAAAGAGATCAACACCAAGACCATCCGGGAGTTTGAAATCCCTCTCCCACCCCTCCCCATCCAGCAACAAATCGTCGCCGAATGCCAAACCGTCGATAACGAAGTTGCCACCGCCCAAGCCGCCATTGCCGCTGCCCGCGCCACGGTCGATCAAAAAATTGGCCAAATTTACGCGTCGACCGTAGCCAAGCAAGAAATCGACAAGCTGGCCCTCGCCGTCCAATACGGCCTGTCGGAGAAGATGAACGAGGGCGGTGTCGGCTACAAGATTTTCCGCATGAACGAAATCGTTGCCGGGCGCATGGTCGATAACGGCAGCATGAAATGCGCCGACATCTCCTCCGCCGAATTCACCAAATACCGGCTGAACAAGGGCGACGTACTGTTCAACCGTACCAATGGCAGCCTCGATCATGTCGGCAAGACCGGGCTGTTCGACCTCGACGGCGATTACTGCTTTGCCTCCTACCTCGTCCGCGTCGTGCCCGACACAAGCAAGGTGCAGCCGCTGTTCCTGACCCTGATGATGAACTCCCCGGCTTTCCGGCAGGAGACCATCAGCAAGGCCGTCAAATCGGCCGGCCAGAACAACATCAATGCCACCAAAATGCGCAATATCAAGGTGCCCGTTCCTCCCCTGCCCGAACAGCGCCGCATCGTCGCCGAGGTTGAAGCCGAGCAGCGCGCCATCGCCGCCGCCGAGACCGTCATCGCCGCCGCCCCGGCCCGTAAGCAAGCAATTCTTGAGCGCCATCTCTAAGGAAGGAAAGGCCATGACCGATTCGCCCGTCGCCCGCCAGCATCACACCACCTTTGAAGGCTTGCGCCAACTCGACGAGGATGGCAACGAATATTGGCAGGCCCGCCAATTGGCAGCAGTCCTCGACTATTCGCAATATCGGCATTTTCTTCCGGCCATCGAACGCGCCAAGACGGCTTGCGAACAAAGCGGCCAAGCCATCTCCGACCATTTTGAGGATGTCCTCACAATGGTCGACATCGGCTCAGGTGCGAAACGGCAGATCGAAGACATCCGCCTTTCTCGCTACGCCTGCTACCTCGTCGTCCAGAACGGCGATCCGTCCAAGCCGGTCATCGCCAACGGCCAAACCTACTTTGCCATTCAGACCCGCAGACAGGAACTGGCCAACGGCACCGCTTTCGGGCAACTGAGCGAAGACGAAAAACGGCTGGCCATCCGCAACGAACTGGCTCAGCACAACAAATACCTCGCGGCCACCGCAGCCGATGCCGGCGTCGAGAGCGGCAAGGATTTCGCCATTTTCCAGAACCACGGTTATCGCGGCCTTTACGGCGGGCTGGACGCCAGCGGCATTCATACCCACAAAGGATTGAAGAAAAGCCAGAAAATCCTCGACCACATGGGCAGCACGGAGTTGGCAGCGAATTTGTTCCGCGCCACGCAAACAGAGGAGAAACTTCGGCGCGACGGTGTCAAAGGTAAAAAGCAGGCGAACCAGACGCACTTTGCCGTCGGCAAAAAAGTCCGCGAAACGATTGAAGAACTGGGCGGCACCATGCCGGAAAACCTCCCGACACCGGAGCGCAGCATCAAACAGATCGAAACAGCGCAAAACAGGATTACAAAGAAAGACACCGACTGAATGACCCACGCCCACTTTCTCGCCCGCCGCAAGCGCCTGCTGAAAACCATCGGTGACGGCGTCGCCATCGTGCCGACGGCGCCGGAGGTCATCCGCAACCGCGACGCGCACCATCCCTACCGCTTCGACAGCTACTTCTGGTACCTGACCGGCTTCCCGGAGCCGGAAGCGGTAGTCGTGCTGGTCGGTGGAAAGCGCCCAAAATCCATCCTCTTCTGCCGCGAAAAGCATGAAGAGCGCGAAATCTGGGACGGCTACCGCCACGGCCCGAAGGCCGCCAAAGCCGCCTTCGGCTTCGACGCCGCCTATCCGATCGAGCAACTCGACAAGATACTGGCCGAATTCCTCGTCGACCGCGACACGCTGTGGCACGCCATCGGCCACGACGCTGCCTGGGATACGCGCATTGCCAAGGCATTGAATGAAGTCCGCGCCCAGACCCGCGCCGGCAAGCGGGCGCCGCGCGCCATCCACGACCTGCGCGCCGAACTCGACAGCATGCGGCTAGTCAAGGACGCTGCCGAGGCCAGCATCCAGCAACGCTCGGCCGATATCGCCAGCGCCGGCCACGCCCGCGCCATGCGCGCCTGCCGCCCCGGCCTGGCTGAATACGAACTGGAAGCCGAGCTGACCTACGAATTCCGCAAGCGCGGCGCCGACGCCCACGCCTACACGCCGATCGTCGCCGGCGGCGCCAACGCCTGCGTGCTGCACTACGTTTCCAATGACAAGGTGCTTAACGACAATACGCTGGTCCTGATCGATGCCGGCTGCGAGGTCGAGGGCTACGCCGCCGACATCACCCGCACCTTCCCGGTCAATGGTCGCTTCAATGCCGCGCAGAAGGACGTGTATGAGATCGTCCTCGCCGCCCAGGAGGCCGCTTTCGCCGCCACAGCTCCCGGCCGCCACTTCATGGAAGGCCACGACGCCGCCGTCCGCGTGCTGACGCAAGGCCTGATCGACCTCAAACTACTCAGCGGCGACCTCGACAACCTGATCGAAAAAGGCGACTACAAGCGTTTCTACATGCACCGCACCGGCCACTGGCTCGGCCTCGATGTGCACGATGCTGGTGAATACAAAGTCGGCGAGGAGTGGACGAGGCTGCAGCCCGGCATGACGCTGACCGTCGAACCCGGCCTCTACATCCGCCCCGGGGCCGACATTCCGCCGGCGCTGGCCGGCATCGGCATTCGCATCGAGGACGATGTCCGGGTCACCGAAACGGGCTGTGACATCTTCACCACAGCGCCCAAGAGCGTCGCCGAAATCGAGGAAGTCATGCGCCATGACTGAAACAATGATTGAACACGTCGACATCCTGATCATCGGCGCCGGCCCGGTCGGCATGACGCTGCATCTGGCCCTCGCTGCCGGCGGTCAGAAATCATTGCTGCTCGATCGCCGGCCGTTGCATGCCCAGCAAGGCGACCCCCGCGCCCTCGCCCTGTCCCACGGCGCCCGCCAGTTGCTCGAACAGATCAATGCCTGGCCAAGCCGTGCCGCAACACCGATCGAAACCATCCACGTCTCGCAGAAAGACGGATTCGGCCGCACCTTGATCAACCGCAGCGACTACGATTTACCGGCACTGGGTTACGTTGTTCGCTACCGCGACCTGGCTGGTGCGCTGGCCGCCAATCTGGCCAGTGACGCCGTGCTGCCGGAAGCCGAAATCCTCGACATCACGCCGGACGGTGAGCATGTCACCGTCTCGCTGCGCCACGCCGGCCAGTTGCGGACCATCCAGACCCGATTGCTGATCCACGCCGAAGGCACACCGGGCGACGATCCGGCCGTCAAAGTCAGCGACTATGAACAGCACGCCGTGATCTGCGAAGTCACCCCGATGCCGGGCCACGGCAAGCGCGCCTGGGAACGCTTCACCCCCGACGGCCCGCTCGCCCTGCTGCCGCTCGGCGACGAATACTCCATCGTCTTCACACTGCCGCCAGCCAAGGCCGACACCGTGATGGCGATGGATGACGATGCCTTCATCACCGCCCTGCAACAACAGTTCGGCCAGCGCATGCGTTTTGCCAATCCGGGCAAACGCAGCCGCTTCCCGCTGTTTCTTCGTCTGCGCGACACGCTGGTCAAGGGCAACGAAGTCTGGATCGGCAACACCGCGCAAACCCTGCACCCGGTCTCCGGCCAAGGCTTCAACCTCGGCATCCGCGACGCCTGGCAACTGGCTGAAATTCTGCTCAAAAACGGCATCGACACCAGCAGCCTGGAAAACTACGCCACCAGCCGCCGCCTCGACCGCCAGGGCAGCGCCTTCTTTACCGACAAGATCGTTCGCGCCTTCTCCAACGACTGCGCCCCACTCAAGCTGGCCCGCGGCCTCGGCCTGCTGGCGCTCGATGTTTTTCCACCGGCCCGCCACTTCGTTGCCAAACGCATGATCTGGGGCGCCCGCGCCTGGCCTTGATCCAGCCCAAAGGCGAGAACTTCGGGCATCGGTTACAGTGCCGGGCCACTCAACCGCCAACGACCGCATGAAGACAAGCACCGCCTGGTTCCTCGCCTGCCGCCCCAAGACCCTCTCCGTATCGTTGTCACCGGTGCTGGTCGGCACCGCTGTCGCCTGGCACGACACTGGCACACTGCTCTGGCTGCCACTGCTTGCCGCCGCACTTGGCGCCGCCTTCATCCAGATCGGCACCAACCTGTTCAACGACGTCGGCGATTTCCTGCGCGGCACCGACACGCCAGGCCGCCTCGGCCCCAAACGCGCCACCGCCGAGGGCTGGCTGACCGCCGGCAAGGTCAAGGCCGGTGCCTGGCTGAGCTTCGCGCTGGCCTTCCTGTGCGGCATTTATCTGGTCTGGCACGGTGGCTGGCCCATCGTCGCCATCGGCCTCGCCTCGCTGGCCGCTGGCTGGGCCTATACCGGCGGCCCGAAGCCGATTGCCTACGGGCCGCTTGGCGAAGTTTTCGTTTTCATTTTCTTTGGCCTGGTCGCTGTCGGCGGCAGCTACTACCTGCAAACGCTGACCCTGATGCCGACGGCACTGCTCGCCGCAGCCCTGGTCGGCATCCACGCGGCCGCGGTGATCACCGTCAACAATTTCCGCGACCTCGACGGCGATGCAAAAAGCGGCAAGAACACAGCGGCGGTTCGCCTGGGACGGCCGGCGACCCGCCGCATCTACACGCTGGAAATGCTCGCTCCCTACGTGCTGCTGCCGCTACTCGGCAGCCTTGGCTGGCTGGCCGCATTGCCGCTCCTCTCACTACCGCTCGCCCTGAAATTGATCCAGCGTTTCCACCGCGAAGCGCCTGGCCCGGTGTTCAACAACATCCTCGCCGCAACCGCCGGACTGCAGCTGACTTTTGCCCTGCTGCTTTCACTCGCTTTTACAATTTGACTATTTTTTAAGCGCCGACTCGGGTAAAATGCGCGGCTCCCCACGATTTGCCCGCCGCCCGCATGCCTATGGATTTTGTCGGTTTCCAGCTTCGCAACAACCTGTTCGTCGCCCCCATGGCCGGCGTGACGGATCGTCCTTTCCGCCAGTTGTGCAAGAAGATGGGGGCCGGCCTGGCCGTGTCCGAAATGGTCACCTCCAATTCATTGCTTTATGGCAGCGCCAAGACGCTGCGCCGGGCCAATCACGAAGGTGAGGTCGCCCCGATCTCGGTGCAGATCGCCGGCGCCGATCCGAAAATGATGGCCGAGGCGGCCAAACACAATGTCGACAACGGCGCCCAGATCATCGACATCAACATGGGCTGCCCGGCCAAGAAAGTCTGCAACGTGATGGCCGGCTCGGCGCTGATGCAGGACGAGCAGCAAGTCGGCCGCATCCTCGATGCCGTCGTCGCAGCTATCCCGAACACGCCGGTCACGCTGAAATTCCGCACAGGCTGGAATCTGGCCAACAAGAACGCGCCGACCATCGCGCGCATCGCCGAATCCGCTGGCATCCGCGCCGTCGCCATCCACGGTCGGACGCGCTGCCAGCAATACACCGGCGAGGCCGAGTACGAAACCATCGCCATGGTCAAGACGCTGATCAAGATCCCGGTCATCGCCAACGGCGACATCACGACGCCGGAAAAGGCCAGGCACGTGCTCGACGTGACCGGCGCCGACGGCATCATGATCGGCCGCGCCGCCCAGGGCCGCCCCTGGCTGTTCCGCGAGATCGAACACTATCTAAAAACCGGCGAGCACCTGCCGCCGGCCGAGGTCATGGAGATTCACAGCATCCTGCTGGAACATCTCGAAGACCTTTACGCTTTCTACGGCCCGGAAACGGGGTTCAAGGTCGCCCGCAAACACATCTCCTGGTACACCAAGGGGTTGGTTGGCTCGGCAGCCTTCCGCAAGGAAATGAACGTCCTGCCCAGCATCGACCAACAGATGCAGGCAGTGAACGATTTCTTCAGCCGTCTGGCGGCTGAGCATCAGCATTTGAAATACACAGAGGAGGCGTTGGCAGCATGAGCCAACAAGACATTTCCGCTTGCGTGCTGGGGGCACTCGAGCAATATTTCCGCGACCTGGATGGCGAGAAACCCTGCGCCATCTACGACATGGTGCTGAA
The DNA here is from genome assembly GCA_041909135.1 of Azonexus sp. GTDB lineage: Bacteria > Pseudomonadota > Gammaproteobacteria > Burkholderiales > Rhodocyclaceae > Azonexus. The sequence goes on from JAYREA010000001.1 coordinate 25,109, forward strand.
AAGCGTCGAAAAGCCGATGTTGGAGGTTGTCCTCTCCAAAGCCGGCGGCAACCAGACAATGGCGGCCGACATGCTGGGCATCAACCGTAATACGCTGCGCAAAAAACTCACCGAACACCAGTTGCTCTAGTTGCGAGTTATTAGTCGTTAGTTATTAGCTAACGGCCTAATATCCTCGCACCTACCTGCTAACAACCAATTACTAATGACTAACTACTAACATGTCCATCAAACAAGCGCTGATTTCCGTCTCCGACAAGACGGGTGTTCTCGAATTCGCTCAGGGCCTCGCTGCCCAAGGCGTCAAGCTGCTGTCCACCGGCGGCACCGCCAAGATGTTGCGTGACGCCGGCCTGACCGTCACCGAAATTGGCGACTACACCGGCTTCCCGGAAATGCTTGATGGCCGCGTCAAGACCCTGCACCCGAAGGTGCATGGCGGCATCCTGGCCCGTCGTGACCTGCCGGAACATCTGGCGACCATCGAACAGCATGGCATTCCGATGATCGATCTGGTCTGCGTGAACCTGTACCCGTTCGCGGCCACCATCGCCAAGGCCGGCGTGACGCTGGAAGACGCGATCGAGAACATCGACATCGGCGGTCCGGCCATGGTCCGCTCCTCGGCCAAGAACTACAACGGCGTGGCCATCGTCACCGATCCGGAAGACTACCAATCCATCCTGTCCGAGATGAAAGCCAACGGCGGCGCCCTGCAACTGGCAACGCGTTTCGGCCTGGCCAAGAAGGCTTTCACGCACACCGCCCGCTACGACAGCATGATCGCCAACTGGCTGACCGGTCTCGAAGAAGGCGCCGAAGCCAAGCCGGCCGAAGCTGCGCCGGTCCCGGCCATCTTCCCGGCCAAGCTGCAACTGGCGTTCGACCGTACCGAAATCCTGCGTTACGGCGAGAACTCGCACCAGTCCGCCGCCTTCTACCGCGACACCACCCCGGTTGCCGGCAGCATCGCCGCCTACACCCAGTTGCAGGGCAAGGAACTGTCCTACAACAACATCGCCGACTCTGATGCAGCCTGGGAATGCGTCAAGTCCTTCGACACTCCGGCCTGCGTCATCGTCAAGCACGCCAACCCGTGTGGCGTCGCCATTGACGGCACCCTGCTCGCCGCTTACGAAAAGGCCTTCAAGACCGACTCCACCTCGGCCTTCGGCGGCATCATCGCCTTCAACGGCGAAGTAGGCATCGACGTCGTCAACGCCATGAACGAGCGCAAGCATTTCGTCGAAGTGCTGATCGCCCCATCCTTCACCGCTGAAGCCAAGGCCGCGCTGGCCGGCAAGCAAAACCTGCGCGTCCTCGTCGTACCGATCTCCCGCGTCCTCAACACGCTGGAATTCAAGCGCGTTGGCGGCGGCCTGCTGGTCCAGACCCCGGACAACTTCACCGCCCAGGCCTCCGGCCTGAAGATCGTCACCAAGGTCCAGCCGACCGCGCAGCAAATCGAAGACCTGCTGTTCGCCGAGCGCGTCGCCAAGTTCGTCAAGTCCAACGCCATCGTTTTCTGCGGCAACGGCATGACGCTGGGCGTCGGCGCCGGCCAGATGAGCCGCGTCGATTCGACCAAGATCGCCAGCATAAAGGCCCAGCACGCCGGCCTTGACCTGAACGGATCAGTCGTTGCGTCCGATGCTTTCTTCCCGTTCCGCGACGGCGTCGATGTGCTGGCTGCGGCCGGTGCGAAAGCCGTCATCCAGCCGGGTGGCTCGATGCGCGACGAGGAAGTCATCGCCGCCGCCGACGAGCACGGCCTGGCCATGGTCTTCACCGGTGCTCGCCACTTCCGCCACTAAAGGCAGTCGCGAGTCGTTAGTTGCTAGTCGCTAGCAACACACGCGCTCACTAATCGCTAACGACTAATAACTAACGACTAGGAACTAGCAAATGAAACTACTGGTAATCGGTTCCGGCGGCCGCGAGCACGCCATGGCTTGGCGCCTGGCGCAGACCCCCGGCCTACAGAAGGTTTTCGTTGCTCCCGGCAACGCCGGCACGGCGCGTGAGCACGAGCTGGAAAACCTGAACATCACCGATCCGGAAGCGCTGGCCGATTTCGCCGAGCAGAACAAGGTCCATCTCACGGTCGTCGGCCCGGAAGCGCCGCTGGCAGCAGGGGTGGTCAACGTCTTCCGTGCCCGCGGCCTGAAGATCTTTGGCCCGACCAAGGAAGCCGCCCAGCTCGAATCCTCCAAGGATTTCGCCAAGCGCTTCATGGCCCGCCACAACATCCCGACAGCCGGCTTTGGCACCTTCACGAATGCCGCCGAGGCCCACGCCTACATCGACCAGCAGGGCGCCCCCATCGTCATCAAGGCCGACGGCCTGGCGGCCGGCAAGGGCGTCGTTGTTGCGATGACGCTGGAAGAAGCGCACGCCGCGATCGATGACATGCTGTCCGGTAACAAGCTGGGCGACGCTGGCGCCCGCGTCGTGATCGAGGAATTCCTTGATGGCGAGGAAGCCAGCTTCATCGTCATGGTCGACGGCAAGAATGTGCTGGCCCTGGCCTCCAGCCAGGACCACAAGCGCATCTTCGACGGCGACCAGGGTCCGAACACCGGCGGCATGGGTGCTTATTCCCCGGCACCTTGCGTCACGCCGGAAGTGCACGCCAAGGCGATGCGCGAAATCATCCTGCCGACCGTGCGCGGCATGGCGGCAGACGGCATCCCGTTCAGCGGTTTCCTCTACGCCGGCCTGATGATCGGCAAGGATGGCTCGGTCAAGACGCTCGAATTCAACTGCCGGATGGGCGACCCGGAAACCCAGCCGATCCTGATGCGCCTGAAGTCCGATTTCGTCGATCTGCTCGAACACGGCATCGATGGCACGCTGGATCAGGTTGAAGCCGAATGGGACCGCCGTATCGCCCTCGGCGTCGTGCTGGCTGCCGCCAATTACCCGGAAACCCCGCGCAAGGGCGACCAGATTACTGGCCTGCCGGACGGCAACAGCTTCGGCGAAGACTGCCACGTCTTCCACGCCGGCACTGCCAACGCCGACAGCAAGGTGGTGACCAGCGGCGGCCGCGTGCTGTGCGTCACGGCGCTCGGTGAAAACGTCAAGCTGGCCCAGAAGCTGGCCTATGAATCTGCCGTCCAGATTCACTTCGACGGCATGCAGTTCCGCAAGGACATCGGACACCGCGCGATCAGCCGCTGAACCAATTCAGCGAAAACAACTCAGACGGGCGGCTCATTCTGATCAATGAGCCGCCCGTTTTCATTTCAGGAAATTTCATGGACACCACCCGCCTCAAGAATTTTTTCACCGGCCTGCAAAGCCGCATCGTCGCAGAACTGGAGGCCTTCGATGGCCAACCTTTCCGTACGGACTCCTGGGTTCGCCCGGAAGGCGGAGGCGGCATTTCCCGGCTGATCGAGGAAGGTGATTTCTTCGAGCGCGGCGGCGTCAATTTCTCCCATGTCACCGGCAAATCGCTGCCCGCCTCGGCCACCGCCGTCCGCCCGCAACTGGCCGGGCGCTCGTGGGAAGCGATGGGCGTGTCGCTGGTGCTGCATCCGCGCAACCCTTACTGCCCGACGGCCCATATGAACGTGCGCTGTTTCGTAGCCAGCAAGGAAGGCGAAGAGGATGTCTGGTGGTTCGGCGGCGGCATGGACATGACGCCCTATTACGGCCAGCGCGAGGATGTGGCCCATTTCCACCAGACCTGCAAGGATGCGCTGGCACCATTCGGTGACGAGGTCTATCCGAAATACAAGCAGTGGTGCGACGAATACTTCTTCCTGAAGCACCGCAACGAGCCGCGTGGCGTCGGCGGCGTGTTTTTCGACGACCTGAACGAAGGCGGCTTCAAGCGTTGTTTCGAACTGAACCAGTCCGTCGGCAATGCCTTCACCAAAGCTTATCTGCCGGTGCTGGCCAAGCGCCGCGAGATACCTTACGGCGAGCGCGAACGCGACTTTCAGGCCTACCGGCGTGGCCGCTACGTCGAATTCAATCTGGTCTGGGACCGCGGCACCTTGTTTGGCCTGCAATCAGGCGGCCGCACCGAGTCGATCCTGATGTCGCTGCCACCAATCGTCAAATGGCGCTACGACTGGCAGCCGGCAGCCGGCAGCCCGGAGGCCGAGTTGTACGAAGTATTCCTCAAGCCGCAGGACTGGGTTTGCTAGTCGCGAGTTGTTAGTCGCTTGTTTCTAGCAAAAACTTGGGGCGCCATGGCGCCCCCCCAGTATTCGCTAACCACTAATAACCCGCAACTAACGACTACTTGAGCTTGCCCTTGACGACCCGGACCCGTTCCGGGGTTTTTACGCCCATCTTGCCGCCACCGCCCTGCAGATTGCCACAGGCGCAGGCCGCCTTGATGTGCGGGACGGAATTGACGATGACCTGGCAATCCAGGCACTCATAATAGAGGTCGCCACCGGTTGGCAAGGCAGCGGGGTCGGGAACCGGCTCGACAGGATAAAAGTTGTAAATCTTGCGCATGTCGATATTCAGCATTTCCCCCCCCTATCGTTTTTTTGACGCTGGGTCTAATGCGCGTCAAGCAGCGCACTGGCCCGGTAATGTTTGTTGGCTTCTTCGCCTTTGCCCAACTGGTCGAAAAGACGCGCCAGCTCAAGGTGCCCCTCTTGCGTCACTTCAACGGACAGTGAGGCTTCGAGATAGCTCTGAGCCTTGCCCCACAGGCGCTGGCGCTGGCACATCCGGCCCAGCGCCATGAGCAGCAGTGCGTCATCCGGATGGCGACGCAACCAGGCCTCGGCCTTGGCGATACGGGCTGTCTGCTCGCCATGGGTCAATCGACCATAGATCGCCAGCAGGTCCGTTTGCCAGGCCTCGTCACCGGCCGCATCGAGGGCAGATTCGATCAGCTTTTGCGCTTCGCCGTCGGCACCCTGCGCACTCAAGGCACGGGCCGCGGCCAGAACCACACGGCGGCCACGTTCCTCACCCGGCAGACTGCGCAGATAGGAAATCAATTGCCGCTCGTCCCCACTGCGCTTGGCGATGCAGGCCAGGTGGGCCTGAGTCAGGATTTCACGGACCACCTCGTCAGGCAGCGCATCGCGCTTGGCCAGTTGGCGCACCAGCTTGATCACGCCAACCCAGTCTCCGGCGCCCTGGCGGGCCCGCAGCTCGAGTCGCAGCGCCGCGATATGGCGGCCCTGCTTGCCTTGTAATTTCTCCAGGGCAGCCAGCGCCACATCGAAGCGACGCTCTTCGTTGGCCATTTCGGCATCGAGCATCAAGGTCGCCGCTTCGGTACGCGGATCGTCGGTTCTGGCATGCTCCAGCCAGTATTGCTGCTTGGCCGGCTCACGCATGCGCTGGGCAGCACGGGCCGCGATCAACGCCGACAAGCCGGGTGCCGTACCGGCGCCATGGGCTTCAGCGGCCTTTTTCATGGCCTGGCCAAAACGCCCCTCGAACAACAGGCGAACGGCATCCTGAAAAACCAGACCCGCCTTGTCGCGCCGCTGTCGGGTGCGGTATTCGCGAACCCGTTTCGGCAGTCCAAAAGTAGCCGACAAGACACGCATGGCTGCGTAGAAGGCCATAAACAGACCGAGCAGAACGAGAATCAGCAGATTCAGCGAAACCTCGGCCCGCCACGGCGGGAAGACCAGCAGCACGTAGCCATCATTCAGTCGCGCACCAAGCGCAACGGCAACCGCCAACCCAAACAGGGTGAGAATCCAGAACAGGCCCCTCACCGCTTTTCCTTGGTCTGGCGCAGTGTGCGCAAGGCAGCCTGGGTATCGTTCAGATTCGGCAATTCGACATTGATTTCGGTCGCCGTCATCTGGCGCAGCGTTGCCTGGGCGGCCTGAACCGACTTGTCGTTGGCGTCAAAATGCCGAACGAGCCATTCGCCGCCCACCTTCAACTCATTGCGAAAAGTCCATTGGTCGCGGGCAAAGAGTGCGAGACGAGCGTTCAACAGACGCAGCTTGAGGTTTTCGCGCAGGAAATAGCCCTGACCGGGTGCCAGTAGCGCCGTATCGTCGCGGTCAAAACGCTGGATACGGACCAAGCCCTTGAGTTCCTGCCAAATGTCGCCACCAGTCCGTTGCCACCACGGCTGTGCCTCGGCCGCCTTCTGGCTTTCGCTCTTGTCGACCGGACGGCCATAGGAGGCCAGCGGCAATTTGTCGACGCCCAGAATGACCTGCTCAAGGCGCAGGCTGATGCCCGGCATATCGACGAAAGGCAGTGCGTTGAGCTTTTGCAGATCCTTGGCCACCGCCTTGCGCAAAGGCAGGTATTGCGGCCGATCCAGGCGGGCCAGGCGGGAGTCGGCCGTCTGCAGCGCCAGCACGGCCACCGGCACGTTGCCGGCCAGTTGCAGTTGCTGACCAGCCAGCGTGATGGCCTGTTCAACCTCAAGCAGCGTCGCCTCTTCGCGGCCGCGCGCGATGTCCTGGTTCAGCGCCTTGAGCGCTTCAGTCTGCGACTGGAATTCTCCAAAGCGCTCCTCGACGGCCCCCAGTTTCGCCTGCAATGCCTCGATCTGTTCGCGCGTCTGCTTCTGGGCGCCGCGCTCTTCCTTGTTAGCGGTATCGAATTCGGCCAGCTTGCGGCTAACTTCCTGCTGGGTATCGAGCAGCTTCTGGCGGGTTTCGAACCACTGCCAGCCGGACAGGCCCAGCGCGGCGACTGCGACGAGCAGCCACGGCCCCTGACGGAAAGACTTGCGCACCGGCGCAGGTGCCGGCGTCGTATGCTGAGGGGTGGGGGTATTGTTTTCGGGCATCATGCCGGCCAATTATAAGCACCTAAGCCGGCGAGGATGCCGGCGTCGGCTGCTTCGGTGAGGATAATGTTGCTTAAACCCAATGCCCGGGCGCTTTCTGCGATGCGGGCATGGGGAACAAAAAGCGGCGTCTGCTTGAGGAAAGCAAGGCCTTCAGCATCGAGCAAATCAGCCAGATAACGCAGGCCTTCGCTGCTCGAGACGGTCAATGCGTCAAGCTCGCCAGCTCGCCACGCAGCCAGCAGCGGCGCCACGCCGTCGGACGGCCCGGAGCGGCGGTAGCAGGTGATGCAATCGACCGTCGCGCCGCGTTCGCGCAAGGTATCGGCCAGCAGCTCACGACCGCCGTCACCGCGGAAAATCGCGACGTTTTTGCCCTTGACCCGCTCGGCAGCGAGTTCCGGCAATTCAAGCAGGGCTTCTGAATCGAAGCGCTCGGTCGGTGCGATGCAACCATGTATGCCACGCTCGGCCAGGAACTTCACGGTACCTTGGCCGACCGCTGCGGGTATCAGGGATTCTGGCCAGGCTCGCTGCGACAGCAAAACAGGCAGCGCATGATCGGCAGCGTTCGGGCTAATAAATACAGCCAGAGCATAGTCGGCCAACCGGGCAGCAGCGTCGATCAGCGGCTGAGGATCAGTCGCTGGCGAGATTTCCAGCAACGGGAAGACCAGCGGCTTGCCACCAGCGGCGGCAATCGCCTCGGCCAGCGGCGCTGCCTGCGCCTGCGGCCGGGTCACAACGATGGTTCGGCCGGCGAGCGGGCCGGTGGCGGTCATTTGCAGTGAGCGAGCTTTTCCAGGATGGCATCGGCACCCTTGGCGCGCAGTTCGGCCGCCAGTTGCAGGCCGAGCGCTTCATCATCGGCCGAGACTTTGCCAACTTCGCCGCGCACTTCGCCGCTGACCACTTCCTTGCCGTCAGCGGTGGCGACGAAGCCGCGCAGCCAGAGTTGACCATTTTCAATGATCGCGTAGCCGCCGAGCGGCACCTGGCAACTGCCGCCGAGGGCTCGCGAGAAGGCGCGTTCGGCCTTGACGCAGTGGGCGGTTTCCGGATCATTCAAGGGAGCAACGACGTCGGCCATATCGGCCGCGCCATCGATCAGTTCGATGCCCAGCGCGCCCTGACCGGGGGCCGGCAGCGACTGTTCGGCGGTCAGCACGGACTTGATGCGGTTCTCCATGCCGAGGCGGATCAGGCCGGCAGCGGCCAGGATGATCGCATCGTATTCGCCGGCGTCGAGCTTCTTCAGGCGGGTATCGAGGTTGCCACGCAGGCTCTTGATGACCAGTTGCGGATATTTGGCGCGCAGGATCGATTCGCGGCGCAAGCTGGAGGTGCCGACGACGGCGCCGGCCGGCAGGTCGTCGAGGCCGTTGTACTTGTTCGAAACGAAGGCATCGCGCGGGTTTTCGCGGGCCGAGATGGCTGCCAGCACGAAGCCTTCCGGCATCACCATCGGCACGTCCTTCATCGAATGGACGGCGAGGTGGGCCTTGCCTTCCTGCATGGCGACTTCGAGCTCCTTGATGAACAGGCCCTTGCCGCCGATTTCGGCGAGTGGCCGGTCGAGAATCTGGTCGCCCTTGGTAGTCATGCCGAGAATGACAACTTCCGTCCCCGGATTTAAACTCGATAAGCGTTCTCTGACATGCACCGCCTGCCACATGGCCAGACGGGATTCGCGGGAGGCAATGACTATCTTCGAAGGACGGGACATGATCGGGCAATGGACAGGGCTTTTGGGAGGGCTGATTCTAGCATGGCTGGCCGCCCCCGCCTTGGGTGCAACAGACCTGCCGGCTGCCGCCGATTTGCGCTCGGAAGCAGTGCAGGCGGCCAAGGCCGGCGGCCCGCTGATCGTCATCTACAGCCGGCAGGACTGCAAATACTGCGAAGCGGTCAAGCGCGATTACCTGAAGCCGCTCGCCGCCAACCCGCGCTACCGCGACCACGTGCTCATCCGCCAGATCAATCAGGATGGCGAGGCACAGGCGCTGACCGACTTCAAAGGCGCTGCTTCGACCCACGCCAAGGTCGCGCTGGCCGAAAAGATCAAACTGGTGCCGGTCGTCGCCTTCTATGGCCCTGACGGGCGCAAGCTGGCCGAACCGATTGTCGGCGCCCGGCTGCCCGACTTTTACCAAACCTATCTGGAAGACGCGGTGGAACAATCCAGCCGCGCTTTGAAAAAACCATGAGCGAAACGATCAAACCGCCCGAGCAGCGCCCGGAGCATCCCGATTTCTGGTGCAAGCGCTTCGGCGAAGGTGTGACGCCCTGGGATGCCGGCAAGGTGCCTGTCGCCTTTGCCGATTTCGTTGCTACCCAGGCGACGCCACTCAACACGCTGATTCCAGGCTGCGGCAGCGCCTGGGAGGCGGCTCATCTGGCCGAGCTTGGCTGGCCGGTGACAGCACTGGATTTTTCTCCCGTGGCCATCGAGAAAGCTCGTGAAGTTCTGGGCAATTGTCCGGTCGACCTCGTCTGTGCCGATTTCTTCACCTTCACACCGCAGCAGCGGCTCGACCTGATCTACGAACGCGCCTTCCTCTGCGCCTTGCCCCGAAAATTGTGGGCCGACTGGGGCAAACGCGTCGGCGAACTGCTGCCGAGCGGCGCCCGGCTGGCCGGCTACATCTTCCTCTGCGACCAGCCGAAAGGCCCGCCCTTCGGCATTCTGCCGGCGCAACTCGACGAATTGCTGCTGCCGAATTTCGAGCTGATCGAAGACCAGCCCGTCGCTGACTCCATCCCGGTCTTCGCCGGAAGGGAGCGCTGGCAAGTCTGGCGGCGGCGTTAGCGGTATCATCGCGGGCTAACCCCAACGCGATGCCCACACCATGAAAACCGATACTCCCCAGACCGTCTATCTCAAGGACTACAGCGTCCCTGCCTACCTGGTCGACACCGTCGACCTCGATTTCAACATCGAAACCGGTGGCACGACCGTGACCTCGACGCTGGCGATGCGCCGCAACCCGGCCGCTGCCAGCCAGCCGCTGGTCCTCGATGGTGACGAACTGGAAACGCTGAGTGTCATGGTCGACGGCAACAAGGTGCCCTTTGCGGCCACGGCCAGCACCCTGACCATCACCGATCTGCCGGAAAACTTCACGCTGCAGACTGTCGTCCGCATCGACCCGGACAAGAATACCCGCCTCTCCGGCCTGTATCGCTCGACCGATGGCTACTTCACCCAGTGTGAAGCCCAGGGCTTCCGGCGCATCACCTGGTTCCTCGACCGCCCGGACGTGATGTCGACCTACACCGTGACGCTGCATGCCGATCAGGCCACCTATCCGGTCCTGCTCGCCAACGGCAATCCGGTCGCCGCCGGCGAAGAAGCCAATGGCCGTCACTGGGCAAAATGGGCCGATCCGTTCAAAAAGCCGGCCTACCTGTTCGCCGTCGTCGCCGGCAAGCTCGATGTGCTGAAGGACTCCTTCAAAACTGCCTCCGGCCGCAGCGTGCAGCTCGCCATCTACGTCGAGCCGGGCAAGCTCGACCAGTGCCCGCACGCCATGGCGGCGCTGCAAAAATCCATGAAATGGGACGAGGAGCGCTTCGGCCTCGAATGCGACCTCGACCATTACATGATCGTCGCGGTCGGCGACTTCAACATGGGCGCGATGGAGAACAAGGGCCTGAACATCTTCAACACGAAGTATGTGCTGGCGCGCAGCGATGTGGCTACCGACGTGGATTTCGAGAACATCGACCGCGTCGTCGCCCACGAGTATTTCCACAACTGGACGGGCAACCGCGTCACCTGCCGCGACTGGTTCCAGCTCTCGCTGAAGGAAGGCCTGACCGTCTTCCGCGATCAGGAATTCGGCGCCGACCTGCACAACCGCCAGACCGCCCGCATCCGCGAAGTACGCGGCCTGCGCGCCGCCCAGTTCCCGGAAGATGCCGGCCCGATGGCCCACCCGATCCGCCCGGCCAGCTTCGTCGAGATCAACAATTTCTACACCTCGACCGTCTATGAAAAGGGCGCCGAAGTCATCCGGATGATCCAGACCCTGATCGGCCGCGACGGCTTCCGCAAGGGCATGGATGAATACTTCCGTCGCCACGATGGGCAAGCCGTGACCTGCGAGGATTTCGTTGCCGCGATGAGCGCTGCTTCCGGCTTCGACTTCACGCAATTCATGCGCTGGTACAACCAGCCGGGCACGCCGCATATCGCTGTGGACGGCCATTTCGATCCTGACAGTCAGACCTACACGCTGACCTGCACGCAGTCGAACTCCCGCGCCAGCGACGATCAACCCTACCTGATCCCGATCCGCGTCGCGCTATTTGCCGAGGATGGCCGGCTGCTGCCAGATAGCGAACGTCTGCTGCAGATGACGGCCACCACCCAGTCCTTCGTCTTCAACGATGTCGCTGCCGAACCCGTGCCCTCGCTGCTGCGCGACTTCTCGGCCCCGGTCATTCTTACCTTCGATTACTCACCGGAACAGCTAACCCTGCTGCTGGCCCATGAAAGCGACCCGTTCAACGCCTGGGAAGCCGGCCAGCGCCTCGCCTCGACGCTGATTCTCGACGCCACGGCCGCCATCGCCGCCGGCCAACAGCCTGTCTGGCCCGCCAGTTTCGTCGACGCCGTTCGCCGCCTGCTGCAAACCCAAGCCCGGCGCGGTGCAGCCTTCGTGGCAGAAGCGCTTACGCTGCCCGGTGAATCGACGCTGGCCGAAGCGCTGGACGTCGTTGATCCCGATGCGCTGCACGCTGCCCGTAACGCTCTGCGCCGACATCTGGCAGAGCAACTCGAAGGCGAGTTCTCCGGCCTTTACGCCGGGCTTGCCCCCAACGCCGCCTACGCCCCGACCAGCGAACAGGCCGGCCGGCGCGCCCTGCGCAATGCCTGCCTCGGCTACCTGCTCGAACTCGACACCCCGGCCGTTCGCCAACTGGCATTGCAGCAGTTCCGCAGCGCCGACAACATGACCGACCAGTTCGCCGCACTATCGGTGCTGGCCAACGTCAATGCCGACACCTGCCCGGAACGCGACACGGCGCTGGCCGATTTCTACACCCGCTGGCAACACGAAGCGCTGGTCGTCGACAAATGGCTGGCCGTGCAATCGACCAGCCGCCGCCCGGATACGCTGGCTACCGTCAAGGCGCTGACCGCTCACCCGGCCTTCGACATCGGCAACCCGAACAAGGTCTATTCGCTGATCCGCGCCTTTGGCACCAATCTGGCGCGCTTCAATGCTGCGGACGGCAGCGGTTATGCCTTCATCGCCGAGCGGGTGATCGAACTGCACGACCGTAATCCGCAGGTTGCCTCACGCCTGGCCCGCTGCTTTGATCGCTGGAAGAAATTCGACGCCAACCGGCAGCAGCATGCCCGTGCTGCGCTGGAAAGCATCCGCGACCATGCCGGCTTGTCGCGCGATGTGCTGGAGGTCGTGACGCGTTCGCTGGGTTCGGACTAAGGCAAAAGACCGACGCACATAGCGATACGCACTGTTGCAAACGGTTACTTGAAACGGGAAGGGTCCGGCCTTATCTTGGACACATGCGCTGACCAGACATCAGCCATGACGGCCTCCCCCTCCCCCAAGACCCCAGGCCGTCCAGAAAGCCCCGTACCTCCCCCTGTACGGGGCTTTCGCCTTTCTGGATGCGGCTTTTCCGATTACTCTGGCGGCCATGGCCAAGCGCAGAAAAAAGAAAGTCGAACGTGTCGTTTACCTCTCCGCCGGGCCATTGCCCCAGCGGCTGGCTGAACGCTTCATCGACTGTCGGCTGATTTTCAGCGATGCCAGCCAGCTACGTCACGGAGGCCTGGCCGCCGTCCTGTTTGAACACCCCGACGGCGAAGCACTGGTTGCAACCCGCACGGTAGCGGCCACCGGCAGCAACGAACTCGAATTGCAGGCCGCTGTTTTCGCGCTGGAACAGACCAGCCGGCATTTCCCCGGCCAGCCGGCCACCCTGTTTTCGGACAATCAGGATGCCATCACCAGACTAAACCAGGCAAAGACACTGGGGCTGGCCCAGGACCCAGCGTTGACCGGCATGTTCGCAGCGCTGGATCTTGATGCACTGCTGGACAAGGTGAGCCTTTGCTGGATCAAGGGGCATTCGGCCTGCCGCGGCAATGCGCTGGCCGACCAGCATGCCCGGATTGCAGCGAGCTGACGATTTTTTAACCAGCGGGCTACCCGAACGGTGGAGACTCAGCCCCTGATCCACGGCCCCAGCAATTGGCGGAGCGCGGCCTCGTTATAGCCGCTGATCACCTCGTCGCCCACCTTGATCAGGGGCACGCCGTTGCCACCCAGCTTTCTGTGCTCGCTGAGCGCGGTCGAACTTTTCTCGATGTCGTGTTCGATATAGTGAATGCCATTGGCCGCGAAGAACTCCCGGCTCATCTTGCAATAGCCGCACCAATCGGTGGCATAGAGCAGAACCTCCGGCTGACTGGCCGTCACTGCGGCCTCGGCTTGCGCACCGCGTTGCAACAGCAGCGGCCGGCCAAACCAGAAGGCCACTCCAAAAGCCAGCAGGACCAGCAGCCACTTGCCGGCACCGCCACGGCGCTCCGGTGCCGCCACCGCATATTGGCGCAGACTTTCCGGCGGCAGTGAGTTGCCGGCCTTGGCATAGGCTCGCTCGCAAGACGGGCACTGCCAGTCCGGGGCCTGGTCATTGGCCTGGCGGGCATAGTTGCAATGGGGGCAGATTTGATGCATCGAAGTTTCTCGTAAGGATTTCAGACGTTCTTGACCAGCGCCTTGGCCGGCGCCCATTGCCGACGGCTGACCGGCAATTTCTCGGGAACGCCGCGCAACAACGCCCAGCCGTAGGCTTCTGCATCATCGCCGGCCGCCTTTTCGAAGCCGGCCAGCGCCGTTTTGGCAACCAGCACCGCCCGGTGCAGGCGCAGGAAACGCTCGGCAAATTCGCTTTCGAGATGGGTCAATGCCTCGTCAAGCAGGTATTCGCGCTCAGCGGTGCGCGCCGTGACGTATTTGAGATCAGCCTTGAAGTAGAGCACCTCGGTGATCGGCACCAGCAACAAGCGACCGCGTTCGTGACAGGAAAGATGGGTGCGCCCACCGCCGCGCACCTCCTGACCGATATTGGCCAGCAGCGCGGCATCCGGCCGCGGCCCCGGCACCTTCTGCAAGGCGGCGAGCAGACGCTGGGCCCGGACCGGCTTCAACAGGTAATCGACGGCGTTAAGGTCGAAGGCCTGGACGGCGTAATTGTCGTAAGCCGTGGTGAAAATGACCGCCGGCGGCTTTTCAAGGCGCCCCAAGTGGGTCGCCAGTTCGATGCCATCCATGCCGGGCATGCGGATGTCGGCCAGCACCACATCTGCCGTCTGTTGGCGTAGTGCTTCCAGGGCCAGCAAGCCATTTGCCGCTTCGCCCACCACCTCGCTCGGCAATTGCCCGGCCAGATCGGACAGCAAGGCACGCAGGCGGTCGCGCGCCAGCGGCTCGTCATCGACGATCAGGACTTTCAGCGGGGCAAGGGGTGACGTTGACATGGCAGGATGATGCGAACCTCATAGCAATTGTCGCCGACCTCGATTTCCAGTCGGGCCTCGAGATCGTAATACAGGGCCAGGCGTTCGCGGATATTGGCCACCGCCATCTGGTTGCCAGCGGCATGCTGGGCCTGACCGGCGGTCGGATTGGCGATGGCAATGCGCAACTCGTCGCCCTTCTGCTCGATGCCGATGCGGACGGTGCCCCCCTTCGGCGATGGCTCGATACCATGATAGACGGCATTTTCCAGCAGTGGCTGCAGCATTAGCGGCGGGATCGGCAAGCCCATGGAAACATCCCCAATCTGCCAGTCGATCACCAGACGCTCGCCCAATCTGAGGTTTTCCAATTCCAGATACTGCTTGGCCAGCGCGATTTCGTCAGCCAGGCTGACCAGTTCACACGGATCGCGCATCGCCGCCCGGAACAGATCGGACAATGATTCCAGCGCCGCCTCGGCCGCTTGCGGCCGGGCACGGATCAAGGACAGCACGGCATTCAGGGAATTGAACAAAAAATGCGGCCGAATGCGGGCATTGAGCGCCGCCAGCCTCGCCTCAGCCTGGACTGGCGAGAAGGCACGCGAACGGAGTTCGAAATAAGTCAGCAACAGCGCGGTCATGGCCATCGCCAACAGCATGGCCCGCAGCACACCGCCGGACTCGACCAGCCCCATGGAGCGTGCATACAGGAAGAATACCGCCGAAACGCTTCCGGCCAGGGCAAGTACGCAAGCCTGGCCAAGGCGCAAGGGCAACCGCCAGAGGACATCCCGTGACCAGGACAAAACCCCGAGGCAGAGCAAAAGCAAGGGCTCGACGACTGCCGCCAATTCGATGTACTGCCCCATCCAGCCAGTGATATCGGCGGATTGCACCAGCGCAGCCAACGCGGCCAGTGCATTGATGCCGAGCAGCACGCGCAACATCACCCCGAAATTGCGCCAGTCGGGCAAGGGGTAGGTTGCGGGAAAGTGCCGTATACTTGTCATCTTTGTGCGGGTTTCTTCGAAATTCGTCGCCGATTTGCCCCATTCTAGACCAGAGTCATGACTTCCAACGCCAATCAATACACTTGGGCCGGACGCTTCTCCGAGCCGGTTTCCGATCTCGTCAAACGCTACACCGCCTCGGTCGATTTCGACCAGCGCATGTGGCGCCAGGACATTCGCGGCTCGCTGGCCCACGCCCGGATGCTGGCCAAACAGGGCATCATCGCCGCCGCCGACCTTGCCGACATTGAGCGCGGCATGGCGATCGTTACCGAGGAAATCGAATCGGGCAAGTTCGAGTGGTCGCTCGATCTCGAAGACGTGCACCTGAACATCGAGAAGCGCCTGACCGCCCTCGTTGGCGACGCCGGCAAGCGCCTGCACACCGGCCGCTCACGCAACGACCAGGTGGCGACCGACATCCGCCTCTACCTGCGCGACTCGATCGACGGCATCCTCGTCCTGATCAAGGCCTTCCGTTCGGCGCTGGTCGATCTGGCCGAGAAGGAAGCGGCGACGCCGATGCCCGGTTTCACGCACCTGCAGGTCGCCCAGCCGGTCACTTTCGGCCATCACATGCTGGCCTATTTTGAAATGTTCGGCCGCGATGCCGAGCGCTACGCCGATTGCCGCAAGCGCGTCGCCCGCCTGCCACTCGGCGCCGCCGCACTGGCCGGGACGACTTATCCGATCGACCGCGAATTCGTCGCCGAACAACTGGGCTTCGAAGGCGTCTGCGAAAACTCGCTGGATGCCGTCTCCGACCGCGACTTCGCCATAGAATTCTGCGCCGCCTGCTCGCTGTTGATGATGCACATCAGCCGCCTGTCCGAAGAACTGGTTATGTGGATGAGCCCGCGCGTCGGCTTCATCCAGATCGCCGACCGCTTCTGCACCGGCTCGTCGATCATGCCGCAGAAGAAGAACCCGGACGTGCCGGAACTGGCGCGCGGCAAGACCGGCCGCGTTTATGGCCAGCTGATGAGCCTGTTGACCCTGATGAAGTCGCAGCCGCTGGCTTACAACAAGGACAATCAGGAAGACAAGGAACCACTGTTCGACGCCGTGGACACCGTCACCGACACCCTGCGCATCTTCGCCGAGATGGCCGGCGGCATCACCGTCCGTGCCGAGAACATGAAGGCGGCGCTGACCCAGGGCTTCGCCACCGCCACCGACCTCGCCGACTACCTGGTCAAGAAGGGCCTGCCCTTCCGCGACGCGCACGAGGCCGTTGGCCACGCCGTCAAGGCCGCCGAAGCCAAGGGCGTCGATCTGCCGCAACTTACACTGGACGAACTCCGCGCCTTCTGCCCGCAAGTCGAAAATGACGTGTTTTCCGTGTTGACCGTGGAAGGCTCGCTGGCCAGCCGCAACCATATCGGCGGCACGGCGCCGGAGCAGGTAAAAGCCGCCATCGTCCGCGCCCGTCAGCGCCTCGGCTGATTTTTCTGCCCGGATTCAAAAGGCCGCCGGTTCACCCCGGCGGTCTTTTTTGCGCCAAACGGATTAGAGGTTTAATATATAAGCAAACGTTGATACTCGACTATTGCGGTCGCTCAACGCCTCCAATAATTAAATTTCAGGACGATCAGCATGTACAAAACCATTGTCGACAATACACCACTCATCAAGGTCACCAGCGCCAAGCATGAAGCCAATTATTCAGTGAATGGTTCCCTGATGAACCCGCTTGAAGCCTTCTACGCCGCACTCGCTGCCTGTGCTGCGGTATACGCCAAGAAAGCGTGCAAGGAACTCGGCATCCCGGCCGAAGGCATCGCCATCGACTGTAAGCCTTTCACCGGCCCCGGTGGCCCGCTGTCGCTGGCCAAATTCAAAAGCGACGTGTGCTTCCCCGAACATTTCACGGCGGAGCAAAAGACCAAAATACTCGACAGCATCGCCCATTGCGCGGTCAAGGAAATCGTTATCGACGGTGCGAATGTCGAGTTTCAGGTGGCTGAGGTTTGAACCGATCAGCCAGACAATAAAAAACCGGGGCAAGCCCCGGTTTTTCGTTTTTGGTGACTGAGCAATCAGGCGGCGATGCCTTCCAGCATCTGCTGCAGTTCGCCGGTCTGGTACATCTCCTTCATGATGTCGCAGCCGCCGACGAATTCGCCCTTGATGTAGAGCTGCGGAATGGTCGGCCAGTTGGCGTATTCCTTGACGCCGTTGCGGATTTCCTCGTCAGCCAGGACATTGACCGTCACGAAGTCATTGACGCCGCAGACCTTCAGGATCTGCACGGCGGTCGCCGAAAAGCCGCACTGCGGAAAGCGGGCGTCGCCCTTCATGTAAAGAACGACCGGGTTGCCGGTCACGGTGGCGTGAATGCGTTGCTGAACGTCGGACATGATTTCTCCTGATTAAAGATGGGCGCCTGAAACGCGGTCGATGCCGGCCAGGTCGGGGAAAGTGGATGCGGCTTTGAACCCGGCCGCGGTCAATAAGTTCCGGCTCGCTTCGCCCTGGTCGTAACCGTGCTCGAAGAGCAGCCAGCCACCGGGCTTCAGATGTGCCGCGGCGTCGGCCACGATACGACGAATGCAATCAAGGCCATCGGCACCATCAGTCAGTGCCATCTGCGGCTCGAAAGGCAGACCGTTGAGGGCCAGATGCGGGTCGCCATCGGCGACGTAGGGCGGGTTGGAGACGATCAGATCGAAACGTTCGCCGGCCAGTGGCGCCAGCCAGTCACCCTGGCGGAAATCAATCTTCGCCCCCAGACGCCCTGCATTGTTGCGCGCCACCGAAATTGCTTCGTTTGACAGGTCGACTGCAACCACTGTCGCCACCGTGCATTCAAGGGCCAGCGAAACGGCGACGATACCGGAACCGGTGCCGAGATCAACAATCCTCGGCGCTGCCAGTCCCCGCGCCTTGTCCAGCGCCAATTCGATCAGCACCTCGGTTTCCGGACGAGGAATCAGTACGGCCGGAGACACCTGGAATACCCGCCCGCGAAACTCTGCCTCGCCGACCAGATAAGCCAGCGGTTCGCCGACGGCACGACGCTCTACCCATTCGGCGAATTGTTCATAGGCCGGCGCGATGACCGGCATTTCGGGGCGCGCCAGCAGATCGGCGTGCGAGCAGCCGGTGGCGTATTGCAGCAGCAACCGGGCGTCGAGTCGGTCAATTTTCTGCCTTGCTGCGGCCAGCGCCTCGCCCAGGGTCATTGCTGCTCGGCCAGTTCGGCCAGCAAATCGGCCTGATGCTCGGCCGCCAAGGCGCCAAGCAGTTCATCCATGTCGCCATCCATGATCGCGCCGATCTTGTACAACGTCAGATTGATGCGGTGATCGGTGATCCGGCCCTGCGGGAAGTTGTAGGTGCGGATGCGCTCGGAGCGGTCGCCGGAACCGATCAGGCTCTTTCGGGTACTGGAAATGTGCGCCTGCTGGGCCCGGACCTGGACGTCCTTGATGCGTGCGGCCAGCACCTTCATGGCCGAAGCCTTGTTGGCGTGCTGCGAGCGGCCGTCCTGGCATTCGGCGACGATGCCGGTCGGCAGGTGGGTGATGCGCACGGCCGAATCGGTCTTGTTGATATGCTGACCACCGGCGCCGGAGGCGCGGAAGGTGTCAATGCGCAGGTCGGCCGGATTGAGGTTCACGTCCTCGACCTCGTCGACTTCCGGCATCACCGCGACGGTGCATGCCGAGGTATGGATGCGGCCTTGGGTTTCGGTTTCCGGCACACGCTGGACGCGATGGCCGCCCGATTCGAATTTCAGCCGCGAATAGGCGCCGTTGCCGGCCAGCCGGCAGATGATTTCGCGATAACCGCCGAGTTCCGATTCGCTGGCCGACATGACCTCGACCTGCCAGCGCTGGCGTTCGGCGTAGCGCGAATACATGCGGAACAAGTCGCCGGCGAACAGCGCCGACTCGTCGCCACCGGTGCCGGCGCGAATTTCGAGCAGCACACTGCGCTCGTCGTTGGGATCTTTCGGCAGCAGCAGCTTTTGCAATTCGACTTCGAGTTCGGGCAGGCGGGCCTTGGCGCTGGCGATTTCCTCCTCGGCGAACTCACGCATCTCCGGATCGTCGCGCATCGCCTCAGCTTCGGCCAGATCGTTTTCGGCCTGACGGAAGGCATTGAACTGGACGACCACCGGCTCGACTTCGGCCCGCTCGCGCGACAGTTTGCGGAACTGATCCATGTCGTTGGCCGTGCTCGGCGCCGACAGCATGCGGTCGATTTCATCGAGACGATCAACCAGCAACTCCAGTTTTTGGCGGATGCTCGATTTCATTTTGGCGGGCCAGACAATAAAGGGATCAAGGGGGCGATATGGTACCTGAGAACACCACTCGTCGGCGATGGGAGGAGATTGCCAGCAAGGATTCGAGGCCTGATAATCACGCTCTCGATAATGCCCTTCTCATGCAGACAGTCTCCCATTCCCTTATTGCACTGGCCCAGAGCCTGGAGTTACGCTGGCAAAGCTATCGCGAAAGCGGCGACTTCGATCAGTTCATCGAATTCACGCTGTCGCTGAACGGCCTGACTGAGCGCCTCGGGCAGCAGAATCTGCCCGGCCTGGCCAGTGCCTGTGGAGAACTGGAACACCGGGCGCTGGCCCTGTTCAACGACAGTGCCACCCACCCGGTCACCAATGAGAATGCCGACGCGATCAGCCTGCAGCTGAACACGATACTCCGTGTCCTGCATCGCCATGAAACGCCGGCCGTCATCGCCAAACGCCTCTCCGACAAAGAGGACGACGAGCGCGACCAATGGATTCGTCAGCGGAACGTCCTGATCGTTTCCCGTACGGATCACCCGTGGGCCGAGGCGCTGGTCGAGCAGCTTTCGTTTTACGGCTTCAAAGCCCATACCGCCGGCTGGGACGATGCCCCCGCAATGGACGAGCCGCCGCTGGCTGCAATCCTCATTCCCGACCGGGAAAACAGCGTCTACCCGCCAACGGCCATCGCTGCCCTCCAGCGGCTCAAAGCCAGCTTTGTCACCACTTACTTCTACTGCCTGTCGGTGCCCTCCTCGCTGGAGGCCATTGTCGGCCTGCAACGCGCCGGGGCGAATGTCTGCATCCCGGCCGAATTCAAACTCAGCGACATCCTGTCGCGCATTCTCGACCTGGTCGAAAGCCGCGAGCAGGAAACCCACCGCGTGCTGATCGTCGAGGATTCGCGCACTGCCGTCGCCCATATCCAGCGCGCCCTCGACCTGCAAGGCATCGACAGCCGCGCCATCAACACGCCGCTTGCGCTGCTCCAGGCCACCTCGGAATACCGACCACATGCCATCCTGATGGACATGTACATGCCCTTCTGCACCGGCGTCGAGGTCACCCGGGCCTTGCGCCAGATTCCCGAATACCAGTCACTGCCGGTCATCTACCTGTCCGGCGAAACCGACATTGCGCAGCAGGTCGAGGCCCTGCGCCTGGGGGGTGACCAGTTCCTGACCAAGCCCGCCAATCCGATCATCCTCGGCTCGGTCGTCAAGACGAAGATTGATCGCTACCGCGACATGCTGCGCTCCGGGCGCCACGACAGCCTGACCGGCCTGCTCAACCACTCCACTTCCAAGGAACAACTGGAGCAGATGCTGCGCCGCACCCTGCCGGCTGGGCATCTGTCAGTGGCAATGATCGACATCGACCGTTTCAAATTGATCAACGACAACTTCGGCCACCCGGTCGGCGACCAGGTCATCCGCAGCCTCGCCTGGCTGTTGCGCGGCCGTTTGCGCAACACCGACCTGATCGGGCGCTACGGCGGCGAGGAATTCATCGTTGCTCTGAATGGTGTCGAACTTGGCCAGGCCATCACCTTGCTCGATCGCATTCGTCACGACTTTTCGCAGTTACCCCACGCCCATGGCCGGGGTGCCTTGCGCGCCAGCTTCAGCTGCGGGGTGGCAAGCGTGCCCAGCTATTTGACCGGCAGCTCATTGATCGAAGCGGCCGACGAAGCACTGCTCCAGGCCAAACGGGAAGGTCGTAACCAGATTGTTGCGGCTGGCCGCAAACAGCAGGAATTGAGCGCCTAATCGGCAGCGTGCAGGTGGAACAGCCGCGCCGCGGCGCCCTGCAGGTCTGAGCGCTCGCCGCCTTCGGCCGAATTCAGGGTTTGCGTCGGCGCATGCAGGAACTTGTTGGTCAGGCGATGCGACAGGTGTTCGAGCACCTTTTCCGGCGCTTCGCCCTTGGCCAGCAATTTCATCGCATGCTCCATTTCATGGCGGCGCATGCGCTCGGCTGAATCGCGCAGGGAACGGATCACCGGCACCGTATCGCGCGACTCCAGCCAGCCGAGGAAATCCTTGACCCGGTTGGCGATGATGTCCTCGGCCTCGACGACCGCCGCCTGCCGCGATTCCAGACCGCTCTCCACCACCTGCGCCAGATCGTCGACGGTGTAGAGGAAGATGTCGTCAAGCTGGCCGACCTCCTCTTCAATATCGCGCGGCACGGCGAGGTCGACCATGAACATCGGCCGGTGGCGGCGTAGCTTGATCGCCCGCTCGACCATGCCGAGACCGATAATCGGCAAGGGGCTGGCGGTGCAGGAAACGACGATGTCGTGCTGGGCCAGATGCTCGCCCAGTTCATCGAGGCGAATGGCCGTGCCGCCGTATTGCTCGGCCAGTGCCCGGCCGCGCTCCAGGGTGCGGTTGGCAATGGTGACCTGCTTCGGCTTGCCGGCGCAGAAGTGCGCGGCACACAGCTCGACCATTTCGCCGGCGCCGATGAACAGGATGCGCTGCCCGGCAATCGACTCGAAGATGCGCTCGGCCAAATGCACGCCGGCAGCAGCCATCGAGACAATATTGGCACCGATCGCCGTCGTGCTGCGCACTTCCTTGGCGACCGAAAAAGAGCGCTGGAAAAGCTTGTGCAGCTGGGTGCCGAGGGTGCCGTTTTCTTCGGCCGCCCGGACGGCATCCTTCATCTGACCAAGGATCTGCGGTTCGCCAATGACCATCGAGTCGAGGCCGCTGGCGACGCGGAAAGCGTGGCGAATGGCTGCCGGCTGGTCATGGGTGTAGATGTAAGGCGCCAGTTCTTCACGGCCAACCTGGTGATAATGCGCCAGCCAGTCGATCACCACTTCCGGCGATTCGGCGGCGCAATAGATCTCGGTGCGGTTGCAGGTGGACAGAATCGCCACCTCGCGTACCGGTCGGTCGCGCGTCAGATCGGCCAGCGCATGCGGCAATTTGTCGGCGCCAAAAGCCACGCGCTCACGAATGGCGAGCGGTGCAGAATGATGGTTGATGCCGAGGGTAAAAATCACCGGATAGGGCTGGCGCAAACGAAATGGGGGCCGATTATAACATCCGCCCCCGGTCGCCCCGATTGCTCTGGATCAGAACAAGAACGCCTGCTTTTCCAGTGCCGGGCGCGGCTGGGCATCGGCACCGAACACTTTCATCTGGCGCGGCCTGAACCACACTGCCTGACCAGGCGCCAATTGCAGCGACTCATGCCGTTCGCGCGACAGTTCGACCTCGACGATCTCGCTACCGTGCTGCAACTCGATACGGACCACCGGACCGATCGGGTGCACATGCTGGACCGTCGCCTGCAAACCGTCTTCGCTCGGCTGGCGGCTGATATCGATGTCGTGCGGCCGGACAAAGGCGGTGGCTTTTTCGGCGGCTGCACCACGCTCGACCTCGGCATAAGCGCCCTGCTGGCGGCTGTGAAACACATTCACGTTACCAAGGAACTGATAGACAAAGGGCGAAGCCGGGCTGGAATAGACCTCATCCGGCGAGCCGATCTGCTCGATCTTGCCGTGGTTCATGACGACGACACGGTCGGCGACTTCCAGCGCCTCTTCCTGATCGTGCGTGACGAACACCGACGAGATGTGCATGTCGTCGTGCAGGCGGCGCAGCCAGCGGCGCAGCTCCTTGCGCACCTTGGTGTCGAGCGCGCCGAAGGGCTCGTCAAGCAGCAGCACTTTCGGTTCGACGGCCAGCGCCCGGGCCAGCGCGATGCGCTGACGCTGACCGCCGGACAGTTGCGACGGGTAGCGGTCGGCCAGCCAGTCGAGCTGGACGAGACCAAGCAGTTCCATGACCCGGCGCTTGATGTCGGCGTCACTCGGCCGCTCCTTGCGCGGCTTGACGCGCAGGCCGAAGGCAACGTTCTCGAACACTGTCATGTGGCGGAACAGTGCGTAGTGCTGGAAGACGAAGCCGACATTGCGGTCGCGGGCGTGCAGGTGCGTCGCCTCGGCGCCGGAGAAGAGGATGTCGCCCTGATCGGCCGTTTCCATGCCGGCGATGATGCGCAGCAAGGTCGTCTTGCCGCAGCCGGAAGGGCCGAGCAGGGCGACCAGTTCACCGGTCGGGATGTCGAGATTGATGTTGTCGAGCGCGACGAAATTGCCGAAGCGCTTGGAGATGTTGCGGATTTCGATACTCATCAGGTTTTCTCCGGTGCCAGCACCGTGTTCAGCATTTCGGTTTCTTTTTTCATGCGCCACTCGACGACGGTCTTGGCGACCAGCGTGACCAGCGCCAGCAGGGCGAGAATCGACGCGGCGGCAAAAGCGCCGATGGCGTTGTATTCGTTGTAGAGAATTTCAACGTGCAGCGGCAGCGTATTGGTCTCGCCACGGATATGGCCGGAAACCACCGACACGGCGCCGAATTCGCCCATCGCCCGGGCATTCGACAGGATCACGCCGTAGAGCAGGCCCCACTTGATGTTGGGCAGGGTAACCCGCCAGAACATCTGCCAGCCGGAAGCACCAAGCGACACCGCCGCCTCTTCCTCGTCCTTGCCCTGCGCCTGCATCAGCGGGATCAGCTCGCGGGCGATGAAGGGGAAGGTGATGAACATGGTGGCGAGGATCATGCCCGGCACGGCAAAGATGATCTTCACGTCGTGTTCCGAAAGCCACGGGCCAAATGTCCCTTGGGCACCGAACAGCAAAATGAAAATCAGGCCGGCGACGACGGGTGAAACGGCAAACGGCAGGTCGATCAGCGTGATGAGCAGGCTCTTGCCCTTGAAATCAAACTTGGCGATGGCCCAGGCTGCCGCCACACCAAAGACGATGTTGAACGGCAGTACGGCCAGCGCGACGACCACGGTTAACCAGATGGCCGAGCGGGTTTCCGGCTCTTTCAGCGCTTCGAGATAGATCGGCACGCCCTGGGCCAGGGCTTCGACAAACACTGCCACCAGCGGCAGGCCGAGGAAAAAGAACAGGAAGCCGAGGCCAACGCTCAGCAGGGCATAACGAACCCAGCGCGGCTCCTGCGTGGCACGAGTCGATTTCATTGCGCACCTCCGCTCGCCTTGGCCGCAGTCACTTCCAGCGGCTCGCTGTTCTTGTGGCGATTGGCCGTCCACCACTGCAGCACATTGACCGCCAGCAGCAGGATGAAGGACAGGGCCAGCATGACCACGGCCAGCGCCGTGGCGCCCAGCACGTCGTACTGTTCCAGCTTGGAAATGATCAGCAGCGGCGTAATTTCGGAAATCAGCGGCAGATTGCCGGCAATGAAGATGACCGAGCCGTACTCACCGACGGCACGGGCAAAGGCCAGCGCAAAGCCGGTGAGCAGCGCCGGAAAGATGGCCGGAAAGATCACCTTGACGAAGGTCTGCCAGCGCGAGGCGCCCAACGAGGCGGCGGCT
This sequence comes from Azonexus sp., assembly GCA_041909135.1. Classification (GTDB taxonomy): domain Bacteria; phylum Pseudomonadota; class Gammaproteobacteria; order Burkholderiales; family Rhodocyclaceae; genus Azonexus. Next base: position 50,011 of record JAYREA010000001.1, read on the forward strand.
TCCTCGACTTCGGTTTCGATGTCCTCAATCACCGGTTGCAGGGTGCGCACGACGAAAGGCAGCGTGATGAAGGTCAGCGCGAAGACGATGCCAAGCGGCGTATAGGCGACCTTGATGCCGAGCGGCTCAAGATACTGGCCGAGCCAGCCGTTGCCGGCGTACAGCGTGGCCAGCGTGATGCCGGCGACGGCGGTCGGCAGCGCGAAGGGCAGATCGACCAGCGCATCGACAAAACGCTTGCCGGGAAAAGGGTAGCGCACCAGTATCCAGGCGACGATCAAGCCGAAAAAGGCATTGATCGCCGCGGCAAGAAAGGAGGCGCCGAAGGTCACTCGGAAGGCCGCCAGCGAACGCTCGCCAAGGGCAATATCGATAATCTGCCCGAAGCCGAGTTCTGAGGCCTTCAGGACCATGCCACCCAGGGGCAGCAGGATCAGGATGGAGAGATAGACCAGCGTGTAGCCCAGCGCCAGGCCGAAGCCGGGCAACACGCGATGCGTTTTAGCTGCCATTTATTTGCTTTGATAAATCTGGTCGAAACTGCCGCCATCCTTGAAGTGGGTAGCGAAGGCCTTGTTGGCCCCACCGAACACCTCATCGACGGTGAAGGTCTTCACCGGCGGGAAAAAGGCAGCGTACTTCTTCAGCAACTCGGCATCACGCGGCCGCAGGTAGTTCTGCGCGGCGTTTTCCTGGCCTTCCTTGGACCACAGGAATTCCAGATAGGCCTGCGCCTGCTTGCGGGTACCCTTCTTGTCGACCACCTTCTCGACCAAGGCCACCGGGAACTCCGTCTGCATGGTCAGGCTCGGGTACACCACCTCGAATTCACCCTTGCCGAATTCCTTGGCAATCATCTCGGCTTCGGACTCAAAAGTAATCAGCACATCGCCCATCTTGCGCTGCATGAAGGTCGTCGTCGCATCACGGCCACCGGCCGCGAACAGCGGCGCATTCTTGAGCAATTTGCCGAGGAATTCCTGCGCGCTCTTTTCGTTGCCGCCCGGCTGCTTGAGCGCCCAGGCCCAGGCCGACAGGTAGGTATTACGGCCATTGCCGGTGTTCTTGGGGTGGGGAATGATCATCTGGACGCCCGGTGCAGCAACATCGTTCCAGTCCTTGATCGCCTTCGGGTTGCCCTTGCGGACGATGAAAACCATCGTCGAGGTATAGGGAGAGGCGTTGTTCGGGAATTTCTTGGCCCAATCCTTGGCGACCAGGCCCTTTTCTGCCAGGAACTCGATATCGTTGGCCTGGTTCATGGTCACCACGTCAGCCTCCAGGCCGTCGGCCACGGCGCGCACCTGCTTGGTCGAGCCGCCGTGCGACTGCTTCAGCTCGACGCTCTCACCCGTCTTGGCTTTCCAGTATTTCTGGAACAAGGGATTGAAATCCTTATAGACGTCACGCGCCACGTCATAAGAGGCGTTGAGCAAGGTGGCATCAGCCAGAGCAGCACCGGCTACCAGGCTGAGCAGGACGGCGGCGATTGATTTGCGGAACTGGGTCATGAGTGAACTCCTTATACGATGGCGACGAATCTATCCGAGTCGTTTATAACCACAAAGACGAATTTTGAATTTGTTTATATCGATTTCTACAAATCACAACCCAGAACATGGTGCAAATGACCGCCGGGCACTATTCGCCAGCCACGGCAGGGGCTATCATTGAACATTCACCACGCAGCCAAATACCAGACAATGCGCGCCTCCCTGCCTGCCACACTCCTGCTTTCCACCTTGCTCGCCGCCTGCGCCTCGAAAGGCGACATCCCGCCGAGCAAGCACATCTCGCAAAGCGGCCCGCTCAAGGTTCACCCAGGCCTGCTCGGCCAGCCAGTTCCACCGGAACTGCAACCGGAGGCCCGCACCACGACCGCGACCACAAGCACCGTGGACGCCGCGATCAAGATGGACCCGGTTGGCTTGCGCACTCAGCGCAGCGTCTATTTCGACCTGAACAGCGCCGACATAAGGGCCGACTACGACCCGGCCCTGCGTGCCCACGCCCGCTATTTGGCCGAACATCCGAATGCCCGCGTCCGGATCGAAGGCAACGCCGACGAACGGGGCAGCGCAGACTACAACCGTCGCCTGGGCCTGAAGCGCGCCGAAAACGTGCGCTCCACAATGCTCGGCAACGGCGCCGCTGAAAAACAGATCGTCATCAGGACGCTCGGTGAAGCGCGTCCGAAACTCATCGGCCACGACGAAACGTCCTGGTCGGAAAACCGCCGGGCCGACGTGGTCTACGAACGAGAAGACTAAGCAGAAAACCCCAAGCCAGCAAAAAGGCCTCGCTACACAGCGAGGCCTTTTTCATTTGGCACAGCGACGAGACTACTTCTGATCGCTCAATTCAGTCGCTGGCAGGCTGGCCAGCCATTCCGAAAACGGAATTTCCTGCACCTCCGGCACACGCCTTTCCACCGACTTCCGGCGTTCGCGCCAGCCATTGGGCGGCCCAATTTCGCAATCACGGCGATCATCACCCGAGCGCTTCTCGTTTTGCACAACCATCACGCACCTCGTCCTTAAATCCATCCCGGAATCAACGCATTCCACACAGCTTCAATTTAAGGGATTTTGAAAAATCCGTCAGTGAAGTAACTCACACCAAAACAAAAACGGCCCGACATGGCCGGGCCGTTCGTGGAATCACGCCAAAACTACCAGTTAGGCTCACGCTCCGGCGTTGCCGTAATCTTGTGAATACTGAGGTCGGCACCATCGTATTCTTCTTCCTGATCGAGACGCAGACCCAGCGTTGCCTTCAAGGTCCCGTAGACCAGCGCGCCGCCGGCCATGGCGACAACGATGGCCAGGGCAGTCATGATCAGTTGCGGCATGAAGGCAATGCCGCCGGCCCCACCGAGCGCCTTGCTGCCGAAAATGCCGGCTGCAATGCCGCCCCAAGCACCGCACATGCCATGCAACGGCCAGACGCCGAGAACGTCGTCAATCTTCCAGCGATTCTGAACCAGCGTAAACATGACGACAAAAAGCCCGCCCGCCACGCCGCCGACAACCAATGCCCCAATCGGGTGCATCAAGTCTGAACCAGCGCAAACCGCCACCAGACCAGCCAGCGGACCGTTGTGCAGGAAGCCCGGGTCGTTCTTGCCGGCGACCAGCGCGACCAGCGTGCCGCCAACCATGGCCATCAGCGAATTCAGGGCAACCAGGCCGGAAATCTTGTCGAGGGTCTGGGCGCTCATCACGTTGAAGCCGAACCAGCCAACGGTCAGTATCCAGGCACCCAGCGCCAGGAAAGGGATCGATGACGGCGGGTGGGCAGAAATCCGGCCGTCCTTGCTGTACCGCCCGTAGCGGGCGCCCAGCAGCAGCACGGCGGGCAAGGCGATCCAGCCACCCATGGCATGCACGACCACCGAACCGGCGAAGTCATGGAACTCCTCGCCAAAGCTCGCTTTCAGCCAGTCCTGAATACCGAAGGCATGGTTCCAGGCGATACCTTCAAAGAAGGGATAGACGAAACCAACCAGCAGGAAGGTGGCGATCAGTTGCGGGTGAAACTTGGCCCGCTCCGCAATGCCCCCGGAAATGATGGCCGGAATCGCTGCCGCAAAAGTCAGCAGGAAGAAGAACTTGGTCAGCTCGAATCCGTTCTTTTCCATCAGTGTCTCGACGCCAGAGAAGAAATTGACGCCGTAGGCAATGGTGTAACCGACGAAGAAGTAAGCGATCGTCGACATGCCAAAATCACTCAGGATCTTGACCAGGGCATTGACCTGGTTTTTCTTGCGCACGGTGCCGACTTCGAGAAAAGCGAAGCCGGCGTGCATGGCCAGCACCATGATGGCGCCGAGCAAAATGAAGAGAACATTGCTACTGGATTGATACGTTTCCATGAAACCCCCAAAACAAAGATCGGGAAGCAGAAAGCAAGCACCATTCCAGTGCATTAAAAATGTTACAAATCAGTGCATTGCAAACATCATTACAGCACAAACAGCACCGACTTGGTGCGGTTTTGAGACATCACGCTCGATAGCGGTGCGCCGGTGCCTCATTTCGGCGCAAGCTCGGCTGGCAGTAAAACCCACATCCGGCCGGCTTGTTTCATCCGTCCCGCCTGCTCGCCGGCTTCCTTGCCGAAGCCCCAGAAAAAGTCCGCCCGAACAGCGCCCTTGATCGCCCCGCCGGTGTCCTGCGCCATGACCAGACGATTCATCGGGGTCGCCGAGTTCGGCCGTGTCGTCGCCAAAAACACCGGCGAACCAAGCGGCACTGAACGCGGATCGACCGCGATGCTGCGTTCCGCTGTCAGCTGCACACCCAGCGCGCCAATCGGGCCATCATTGCTGTTCGCTACTTCGCGGAAGAAGACATAGCTCGGATTGGTATTAAGCAAGCCTTCGAGGCGCGCCGGGTTGGCCCGCGCCCAGGCCTGAATGCCTTGCATCGAAGCCTCTTCCAGTTTCAACTCGCCGCGCTCGACCAGCGCCTTGCCGATGGACTGGTAGGGATGCCCGTTCTGGTCGGCGTAGTTCAGGCGAACCATGCCGCCATCGGCCAGCTTGACGCGCCCGGAACCTTGCACCTGCAGGAAAAACAGTTCGACGGCATCGTCGACATAGAGCAGCGTCTTGCCCGGCACCTTGTCGCCACGCGCCAAAATTTCCGCCCGCGACCAGTACGGCACCACCTTGTTACCCTCAAGACGGCCACGTACGCGCTTATCCTTGAGTTCGGGAAAAACGGCCGACAGGTCGATGGTCAACAGATCCTCGGGCACGCCGCGCACTGGCTGCTCATAACCTCTGGCTCGCACCCGGCTGCCCCGCAACAAGGGTTCGTAATAGCCGGTGACCAGTCCGCTGACGGCACCATCGCCATTGGCGATGGCATAAGGTTTCAGGTATTGCTCAAAGAAGCGCCGTGCCTCGCTCGCCGATTTGCCATCTACCGCCTTCGCCAGCTCGCAAACGCGCTTCCAGCCCGCAGCATTGCCCCGACCAGCAATGCCGCGACATGACTGCATGAAGGCAGGCCAAGCAGCCGTCACATCATCCTCGGCCCAACCGGGCAGATCGCCCCAGGCGGCAGGCGTGAAGGAACGGGAGAAAACGGCCGGGGGAGCAGGCGTCGCTGCCGGGCAGACAGGACAGGCCGGACAAGGGGTGCAGGCACCAGGCGCGGCCACTGGCTTCGGCACTGAAGCGGGCGGCACGGTCGAACACGCGGCCAAAAAACTGACAAATAAAAAGACTGCAACTTGGATTTTTCGCATGGGTTTCGCTAGAGTTCTCGATTTGCTGCGAAGTATACCCGCCCCCATGACTGATTCCCCGCAACTGGAACGCCTGCTTGCCCTGGCAGAAGCCGCCCTGGCCCGCCTTGACGCCGCCCTGCCGCCGCCGCTGCCGCAACCCGACTGGCAAGCCGCCGTCGCTTTCCGCTGGCGCAAGAGCAATGGCCGTGGCTGGCTGCAGGCGGTTCGCCACCCGCACCCGATCCGCCTGTCCGATCTCGAAACGATCGACGACCAGAAAGAGCGCATCACCGCCAACACCCGCCAGTTCGTTGCCGGCAACCCGGCCAACAACGTGCTGCTGACCGGCTCGCGCGGCTCCGGCAAATCGTCGCTGGTCAAGGCCATGCTGAACGAGTTTTCGGCCAATGGCCTGCGCCTGATCGAAGTGGACAAGGATGACCTGGTCGAACTGGCCGACATCATCGACCTGCTTGAAGGACGCCCGGAAAAGTTCATCATCTTCTGCGACGACCTCTCCTTCGAAGCTGGCGAGACCGCCTACAAGGCGCTGAAATCGGTACTCGACGGCTCGGTCGCGGCACCACCCGACAACGTGCTGATCTACGCCACATCGAACCGTCGCCATCTGATGCCGGAGTATTTTTCGGAAAATCTCGAAACGCACACCGTCAACGACGAAATCCGCCCCGGCGATACGACGGAAGAAAAGGTCTCGCTGTCCGATCGCTTCGGCCTGTGGATTTCCTTCTACCCGTTCAGCCAGGAAGACTATCTCGCCGTTTTCCAGCACTGGGCGCGCGAACTCGGCGTGCCTGAAAACGTCATCGCCGACAGCGAACGCGAGGCACTGAACTGGTCGCTCGGCCGCGGCTCGCGCTCGGGGCGGGTCGCCTGGCAATTCGCCAAGGATCTGGCCGGCCGCCAGAAGCCAGCCAAGAAGAAAAGCAAATGACCAAGATCGTCGAAGTCGCCGCCGCCGTCATGCTGCGCGCCGATGGCCGCGAATTCCTGCTCGCCCAGCGCCCGGAAGGCAAGGTTTACGCCGGTTACTGGGAATTCCCCGGCGGCAAGGTCGAACCCGGCGAAACCGTCTGCCAGGCGCTGATCCGCGAACTGCAGGAGGAACTGGGCATCACGGTCACTGCCTGCTCGCCATGGCTGACCCGACAGTTCACCTACCCGCACGCCACCGTCCGCCTGAACTTCTGGCGAGTCACGGCCTGGGATGGCGAAATCGGCATCACCGCGCCGCTTGAACACTCGGCGGTCGAATGGCTGGAGATCGGGCAAGCCGCCAGAGTCGCCCCCATCCTGCCAGCCAATGACCCCATCCTGAAAGCCCTCTCGCTACCGACGACGATGGCCATCACGATGGCCGAGATCGAAAGCACCGAGCGCCAGCTTGAACGCCTGGAAGACGCCCTGAACGCTGGCCTGCGGCTCGTCCAAGTGCGTGACAAGAAACTCCCGCCAGCGCAGCGCCTGTGGTTTGCCGAAACCGTGCGACAACTGGCCCGCAGCCATGGCGCACTGGTCGTCATTAACGACGATGAGGAACTGGCCCGGGGCATCGGCGCCGATGGCATTCACCTGTCAGCAGCGCGACTGGCCGCTTGCCAGCAGCGCCCGGATTTCACCTGGGTTGGCGCCTCCTGCCACAACGCCGCAGAAATCACCCGGGCCGGCGAACTTGGTTTTGATTACGCGCTGTTGGGTCCGGTGTTGCCAACACTGACCCACCCCGAATCAAGCGGGATCGGCTGGGCTGAATTCGAAAACTTGCTGGCTGGGAATACGCTACCGGTGTTCGCACTGGGCGGGATGAAACCGGAGTTCATGACCGAGGCCCAAGGCCACGGTGCTCATGGTCTGGCGCTTATGCGCGGCTGGTAGGATCGGGATCAACACCCAGCTCGTTGCTGTCTTCCTGCACCGGAATCCGGTAGGAATCGCTGGCCCAGCACCCGAGGTCGATCTGCTTGCAGCGTTCGGAGCAGAACGGCCGCCACGGGTTCTCAGGCGCCCACAGGGCGTCTTCACCGCATTGCGGACAGCGGACCTTGCGTACAGCCATTACAGGTTACAGAAGGTGAGATCGAAATCGACATCGCGCTCGCAGCCCCGGGCCTTGATTTCGCCGGCCGGCGGCTTGGTGAAGCGGATGTTCAGGAAATACTTGTTGGCGCTGACTTCCGGGATCGCCTGTTCGTCGACCTTGACCGTGACGCGCACCATCTGGGCGGCTGAGCCGCCGAGGTTGAGCTGGAACTGGCCATTGGTCGCCGTGTAGTTCTTCGGCCGACCGCTGGAGCGCAGCAGGCGCAACACAATGGCTGCCGCATCGCGCAATGGCAACATCGGCTTGATCCAGCCCTCCAGCGCTTCGCGCCGGACTTCGGGCGCCCTATGCAGCCACCAGTGGTAAGAAGGCAGGTCGAATTCGCAGACGCCGCCGGGAATCGCCGCGCGGCTCTTGATGCTCATCAGCCAATCGTTTTCGCGCAGGTATTGGCCGATCTTGCCAGCCATTCCTAGCAAAGCAGCTGACGACTGTTCGATTTCGTAGAGCGCGCCGGACAAGGCTTCTTCGGATATTTCCGGGTTGTTGCGGAAAGCCAGCAGGGTCTGGCGCTGACGCTCCAGTTCCTGAATCAGGTCCATCTTCAGGTCGGCGCGCCCTGCCACCTCAAGGATCTCGAACATTGAGACCAGTGCGGCGTGATGCTCGAGGGCACCATCTTCCTGGGCGAAATACGCGGTTTTTTCGAACAAATCCTCAAGACGCAGCAGGGTGCGGATGCGCTCATTGAACGGATATTCGTAAGTAATCACGCGACTAGTGGCCTGGAGAACGGAAAATTTTGTTAATTCTGAGCCATTTGCAGGTAAATCTCAACAGGAAGCTTTAACTTTTTCAGCCGAAAGCATTAGATACTTCAGATGCAATGCACCAACCTGGGCATGAAGTTTTGCCTGATCGGCATCATTGACAACGACATCGCTGGCCACGGCCAGCCGTTGCTGACGCGTTGCCTGAGCCGCCATAATCGCTTTCACCTCGTCGACCGACATGCCGTTGCGTGCCATGACCCGCTCGATTTGCAGGTTTTCCGGACAATCCACCACGACGATGCGATCGCAGCGCTCGCGGTAGGTGCCTGATTCAACCAGCAAGGGCACCGCCAAGACCACGTAAGGTGAAACAGCAGTCCGGCAGCGCTCGGCCGACAACTGACGGATCAACGGATGCAGGATGCCCTCCAGCCTGGCTCTGGCCGATGGATCAGCGAAAACCAGCCGGCGCATGGCGGCGCGATCCATCGCCCCGTTCGCCGCAACAACAGCCGACCCGAACTCGGCAATCAAGCTCGGCATCGCTGCACCGCCCGCTGCGGTCAATTCATGCGCGATGGCGTCGGTATCGACCAGGACCGCACCTTGCTCGACAAACAGATCGGCCACCGTGCTCTTGCCGCTGCCAATGCCGCCCGTCAGTCCGACGACGAAATCGCTCATTTGCAGAGCAGGGCGTCGGCCTTGGGCACGACCTTGCCGGCAGCGGCGATCAATCCCTTCTTGTCGGCAGCAGGCCCCGTGGCAAGCAATTTGACCGAACTGTCCTTGCCCGGACGTGGCGCGACACGAGCCGAACGAACGCCCTTGCCCTTCAGTTCGGCCAAGCGATCCTGCGCGCCTTTCTCGGACGAAAAAACGCCGAGCGAAATGGCAAAGCGACTGGCCCCTTCCTGCACGACGAAAAAGTCGGTTATCTCCAGATCGCGCAACTCGCCGGCTTTCTTGTCGACTTCGGCCTTGCTGGCCTGCGGGGGAATATGCACCCACCAACCGTTGCCCTCGGCCGCAACCAGGCGGCGGGTGACCTTGAAGTCCTTGAATTTGCTCGCGACCACCTCGGCCAGACGATCCGCATCGGCTACCGAGAGATGGTCCCAGGCCAGGCAAACCGACGGGATTTCGACAGGCTTGGCAAGTTCCTCCTTGGCCACCTCCTCCTTGGCAACTACAGGCGGCGCCGCTTCAGCCGCTGCCGGAGCAGGCACCTCTTCCTTGACCGGCTCAGCAGCTTTGGCGGGGCCTGCCGGCGCCTCTCCGCGGGAAACGATGCGCATGCGCTCCGGGCTGACCTGATGTTCGACACGCCCGGCGTCCGGGTTATCCAGGCGGCCGAAATAGCCGGCGCCAAAGGCGTAGAACAGCAGGTTGGCAAGAACGAGCAGGAAGACGAGGGCTTTCACGGATTCAGCCTACCTTGGGCAAATGCTTCAACGACTCGGCAATCGCTTCGGCCGGGTAGTCGTAATCTTCCAGTTTCCCGGAAAAATACTTGTCGTACGAAGCCATGTCGAAATGGCCGTGGCCGGTCAGGCTGAACAGGATGGTCTTGGCCTCGCCGGTCACCTTGCACTTCAGTGCTTCGTCGATGGCGGCACGAATAGCGTGACAGGATTCCGGGGCAGGGATGATGCCTTCAGCCCGGGCAAACTGGACGCCGGCATCGAAGGTCGCCACCTGCGGTACGGCCAGCGCTTCGATCTGGCCTTCGTGCAGCAGTTGGGACACCAGCGGCGAATCGCCGTGGTAGCGCAGGCCGCCGGCGTGGATACCGGGTGGCATGAAATCGTGACCCAGCGTGTACATCTTCATGATCGGCGTGTAGCCGGAAACGTCACCGTAGTCGTAGGCGTAGTGGCCCTTGGTCAGCGTCGGGCAGGAAGTCGGTTCGACCGCGACACAGCGCAGGTTGGCGGCACGCTTGTCGCCAGCCGCCTTGTCGGCGAGGAAGGGGAAGGCGATGCCGCCGAAGCTGGAACCGCCGCCGCAAGGCCCGAAGATCACATCGGGGTAGAGGCCGATCTTGTCGAACTGCTTCTTGGCTTCGAGACCGATGACCGACTGGTGCAGCAGCACGTGGTTAAGCACCGAGCCTAGCGTGTAGCAAGTGCCGGGATCGGCTGCCGCTTCCTCGACGGCTTCCGAGATGGCCAGGCCAAGCGAACCCTGGTTGTCGGGGTCGGCGGCCAACGCAGCGCGGCCAGCATTGGTCAGATTGGTCGGGCTGGAAAAAACTTCAGCCCCCCAGGTCTGCATCATCGAGCGGCGGAAAGGCTTCTGCTCGTAGCTGACCTTGACCATGAAGACACGGACCGGCAGGCCGAACATCTGGCCGGCAAAGGCGATCGACGAGCCCCATTGGCCGGCGCCGGTTTCGGTGGTCAGCCGCTTGGTGCCGGCGATCTTGTTGAAATAGGCCTGCGGCACGGCGGAATTCGGCTTGTGCGAACCGGCCGGCGACACGCCTTCGTATTTGTAGAAAATCTTGGCCGACGTACCGAGCGCCTGCTCCAGACGCAAGGCCCGACAGAGCGGCGCCGGACGCCACAAGGCGTAGATCTGGCGGACTTCTTCAGGAATGGCGATCCAGCGTTCGGCCGACATTTCCTGCTCGAGGATCGGCCCGGGGAAGATCGCGCCCATCGCTTCCGGCGGCACCGGATTGCCATCCGGACCGAGCGGCGGCGCCGGCGGGTTCGTCATGTCGGCGACGATGTTGTACCAGTGAGTCGGAATATCTTCTTGTTCTAGGTTGATGCGCAGCGGCGTCACTTTTCTCTCCCGGAAAGCGTTTGCTGAAAGGCGGTAAGTTACTCCAAAAGCCCTTGCCAACCAAGGGTGGCCGTGGATTCTGCCCGTTTTTTGCCGTTGACCGGAACAACAAGCGGAGCAAGCAGTTAAAGTACTGCCTGCCCACCATTTTCATTGCCCCCAACTGCCTTGCTCGCCCCAAAAACCGCCCATCTGCTCTGCCACCCAGCGACGCCCTGCGCCGCCGTCGATACCATCGAAATCACAGTCGAACCGACCTCGGCGGGTGGCCTGGCCTTACGTTATTGCGTGCGAGGCACGCCGGGCTCCCTCCTTGTCCCGTCGCCATTACGGCCCGGCCCGGCCGACAATCTGTGGCAGAACACTTGCTGCGAAGCTTTTGTCGCAACGCTCGATGGCAACCAATACCGGGAATTCAATTTCTCGCCATCGAGCCAGTGGGCAGCCTATAGCTTCATGGATTACCGGGAGCGCGATACCGGCTTTACCCCCCCCGAGGCCCCCAAAATAACGATGCAAGCCCTGGCCGATGGCTTTCAACTTGAAGCCGAACTCAGCCCGGGCCTTCTGCCTGAAGGTACTCTGCTACGGCTCGGCCTGAGCACCGTCATCGAAGCTGCCGACGGCAGCAAAAGCTACTGGGCATTGGCGCACTGCGCCGCCCAGCCCGATTTCCATCTCCGTCAGAGTTTTTCACTGACCTTGAACCGAAACACGCCATGACCCAGACAATCCTGTTCGGCATTGACCGCCTGCTCGCCGACCCCGACCTGCGCCGCCCGCTGGCTGGCAAGCGCCTTGCCCTGCTCGCCCACCCGGCCTCGGTGACCGCTGACCTGACCCATTCGCTCGACGCGCTGGCCGCCCTGCCCGACCTGAAAATGACTGCCGCCTTCGGCCCGCAGCACGGCCTGCGCGGCGACAAGCAGGACAACATGGTCGAATCGCCGGACTTCCTCGATCCGCAACACGGCATTCCGGTCTTCAGCCTGTACGGCGAAGTGCGCCGGCCGACCGACGCCATGATGGACACTTTCGACGTCCTGCTCGTCGATCTGCAGGATCTCGGCTGCCGCATCTATACCTTCATCACCACGCTGCGTTACGTCCTTGAAGCCGCCGCCAAGCACGGCAAGGCCGTCTGGGTGCTCGACCGCCCCAACCCGGCCGGCCGTCCAATCGAAGGCCTGACCTTGCGCGACGGTTGGGAGAGCTTCGTCGGCGCCGGCGCTATGCCGATGCGTCACGGCCTGACCATGGGCGAACTCGGCCACTGGTTCATCGCCACACTGAAACTTGATGTCGACTACCGGGTGATCACCATGCAGGGCTGGCAGCCCGACGCCGCCCCCGGCTACGGCTGGCCGCTCGGCGAACGGACCTGGATCAACCCCAGCCCGAACGCCCCCAACCTGTGGATGGCCCGCGCCTACGCCGGCACCGTCATGCTCGAAGGCGCCACGCTGAGCGAAGGCCGCGGCACGACCCGCCCACTGGAAATATTCGGTGCGCCGGACATTGATGCCCGTGCCGTGCTCGCCGATATGCAGGCCTTTGCTCCACAGTGGCTGAGGGGCTGCAAGCTGCGCGAAATCTGGTTCGAACCGACCTTCCACAAGCACGCTGGCAAGCTCAACCACGGCGTCCAGATCCACTGCGAAGGCCCTTATTACGACCACGCCACCTTCCAGCCCTGGCGCATCCAGGCCCTGGCCTTCAAGGCCATTCGCCGGCTTTACCCCGACTATCCGCTGTGGCGCGACTTTGCCTACGAGTACGAACATGACCGGCTGGCCATCGACCTGATCAACGGCTCGCCCTTGCTCAGGGAATGGGTTGATGATCCCGACGCCCAACCGGGCGATCTGGATGCCCTGGCCAGGGCCGATGAAGAAACATGGAAAGAGGCGAGCAAAACCTTCCTGCTCTACTGAACGATTGCCCAGAAAAAATGCCCCATGGAAATCGCTATCTATCGTCAATACCAGTTGCTAATATGGCAAATAGCTTCTAAACGACAAGTCCGAACGGGGTTCGTGTGCAGCAAAGCCGACGCACCATGCTTGAACACTGGCTAAGCCGAGCCCTGGCAGTGCTTTGCCTGCTGTTCGGTTGCTCGGTGGTCTGTGGCATGGAACAGCCCTCCCCGGAAACCGCCACCGCAAAGCCAGCGAAATTCGCGGTGCTTGCCTTCCGCCCCAAGCCGGAAACCGAAGCGCGCTGGCAACCGCTGATCGACCACCTCAACAGCACCCATCCAAACCAGCCGATCTCGCTCGTCGTATTGAACTATCCGGAGCTCGAAGCCGCCGTCAAGGCAAAACAGGTCGATTTCGTGCTGACCCAGCCGTCGCACTACATCCTCCTGAATCAGCGCGAAGGCCTGCTCTCGCCGCTGGCCACCCTGGTTGAAAAGGAAGCGGGCAAGGCGCTGGCCAATTTTGGTGGCGCAATCCTGACCCGCAGCGACAAAACGAACATTCAGCGCCTGAGCGATCTGCGCGGCAAGCGGATCGCCATCAGCAGCATGACCTCGCTCGGCGGCTACCAGATGCAGGCCTTCGAGTTGCAACAGGTTGGTGTCCAGCTACCGAACGATGCCCAGATCATCGAAACCGGGCAGCCGCAGGACAAAGCCATTCAGGAATTACTGGCCGGCCGGGCCGATGCCGCCTTCGTCCGCACCGGCATGATTGAAGCCATGCAGCGGGAGAAGAAGCTGGATATTGGGCAATTGCGGATCATCAATGCTCAGCCCGCCAGCGACTTCCCCTTTGCGCGATCAACTCGCCTTTACCCGGAATGGCCGGTCGCCGCGATGCCTTGGACAGAGGGCAATCTGGCCCGCCAGATCGCCGCCGCCATCCTCTCCCTGCCCCCTGACGGTGAAACGGCCCGCGCGGCAAATATCCAGGGCTTCACCATTCCCGGCGACTACCGTCCGGTTGATGAACTGATGCGCCAGCTCCGCTTGCCGCCTTTCGATGCAGCGCCAAAATTCACGATCAAGGATGTCTTCGTCCAGTTCGGCGCCGCCATCGCCAGCATCGCCAGCCTCGGCATCGGCATCCTGCTGTTCATCGTTCTGGCCCTGATCCGTTCGATCCGCCGACTCAAGGGCGAGCGCTCGCGCACCAAGGCGACAATGGCGCAACTCTCGGCCGCCGAAGCCCGCTTCCGGGCCATTTTCGACAATGTCGAAACCCTGGCCATCCAGGGCTATCTGGCCGACGGCACCGTCGCCTACTGGAACAATGCCTCGCAGACTACCTATGGCTACTCCGCGCAGGAAGCCCTCGGCAAATCGCTGCTCGACCTGATCATCCCCCCGGCCATGCGCGACGGCGTGCAAGGTGCCGTGCAATGGATGTTCTCCCACAAGACGGGCATTCCACCGGGTCGGCTCAAGCTGCAGCGCAAGGATGGCAGCCCGGTCGAGGTCTATTCGAGCCACACGGTGATCGACACGGCCGATAAAGGGCCGATGATGTTTTGTCTCGACATCAATCTGACCGAACTGGTTCACACCGAGCAGGCACTGAGCGAGAGTGAATCGCGGCAACGAATGATTCTCCAGACGCTGGGCGAAGGCGTTTACGGTACCGACCTCAATGGCGTGTGCACCTTCATCAATCCCGCGGCGCTGGGTTTTCTTGGCCTCAAGGAAGACGAGGTGCTGGGCAAGAATACCCACACCCTGTTCCATCACCATCGCGCTGACGGCACGCCCTTGCCGCTGGCCGAATGCCCGCTGATCCTGACCGCCAAAGATGGCCAAAGCCGCCGACTGGAGGATGTTTTCTGGCGGAAAAACGGCCAGAGCTTTCCGGTTCGCCTGACCATCACGGCCAAACTGCGCGACGGGGTAATTACCGGTGTCGTCGTCTCGTTCGCCGACATCAGCGAAAACCGGCGGGTCGCACTCGAACTTGAGCAACATCGCAACCACCTTGAAACCCAGGTCCGGCAACGCACCCAGCAACTGGAAATTGCCCGCCAGGCGGCCGAAGCGGCCAATCGGTCGAAGAGCGCTTTCCTGGCCAACATGAGTCACGAAATACGGACGCCGCTCAATGCCGTGCTCGGCATGGTACACCTGCTGCGCCGCGATGCCCCGACGCTGGAGCAGATCGACCGGCTGGACAAGATCGACGCGGCCTCGCAGCATCTGCTGGCGGTCATCAACGACATTCTGGACATTTCGAAAATCGAGGCCGGAAAACTGGTTCTCGATGAAACGACCGTCGACATCGCCAGCATCCTGAAGCGTGTCGTCTCCGTGCTGGGCGACCGGGCCCGCCAAAAAGGGCTCGAATTGCGTATCGTGGCCGACGATTTCCCCCACACCTTTTTCGGTGACCCGACGCGCATTACCCAGTGCCTGATCAATTACACCGGCAACGCAATCAAATTTACCGAGCACGGCAGCGTCACCATCAAAGCTCGGCGCATCGCCGACGACGACAACGGTGTGCTGATTCGTTTCGAAGTCGAAGATACCGGTGTTGGCATCGCCGAAGAGGCCATCGACCGCCTGTTCGGCATCTTCGAGCAAGCCGACAGTTCGACCAGCCGGAAATTTGGTGGCACCGGTCTGGGCCTCGCCATCACCCGGCGCCTGGCCGAACTGATGGGCGGCAAGGTCGGCGTCAGCAGCCGGGTTGGTGCCGGCAGCCGTTTCTGGTTCACGGCACTGCTGAAACCCGGCGACGACGCCATGGATGCCCTCAGTTCAACCTTTGCCGGTCTTTCTGCCAAGGGCGTCCAGAACAGCCTGCGTGGGCGCCATCTGCTGGTCGTCGAGGACGAAGCGATCAACCGCGAAATCGCCCTGGAACTGCTCGGCGAATTCGGCATGACGGCCGATACCGCCGAAAACGGCCGCCAGGCGGTCGAGTTGATCAAAATGCAGCACTACGATCTGGTCCTGATGGACATGCAGATGCCGGAAATGGATGGCCTGGAGGCGACCCGCCGGATTCGCGCCCTGCCCGAACAAAACGCCGTACCGATCATCGCCATGACTGCCAATGCCTTCGCCGAAGACCGCGAGCGCTGCATCGCAGCCGGCATGAACGACTTCCTGTCGAAGCCGGTCGAACCCGACGACCTCAAGTTACTGCTGCTGCGCTACCTCGCCCATTGAGCCGCTGAACCACACGCTCGGCCGCCAGCACACCACGGTATTGCGCCTCTTCAAATAGCGAAAATCCGGATAGATCGGCGTGCGCCAGCGTTATTCGCTGACTGCGAAAATCAGCCATTTTCCCCCGCTGCGCATGAAAGAGACTACCCGGCACCGGACGACGCATGGCGTGACCATTGCGAAAGAGGTCAACGCGGGTGGCCAGCCGGCGAATATCCGGATGCACCCGCTCCAATTCGGCCAGGATGCCATCCACCCAGGCCTCGCGTGGCGTTTCGAGAAGCAGGCGCCGCCCCTCGGCCGGTGACACATCGTGCAGCGCCCGATAGTAGGTCAGCACGGTGCCGCTCAAACGCCGGCGGATCAGTTGGTGGGTGGCCGTGACATAGCCCAGCCCGGGGCTGTCATAAAACACATTGTCCCAGGCGGCCGGCGCACCGTATCGCTCCTCGGGCAAGTCCGACAAATGCAGGTTGGCCGTCAGCCAGGGTGCATAATCGCCGGCCAGACAGGCCGACCTCAATTCAGCAGGAATGGCCGGCCAGACTCGCGGCAGCACGAAGGCCGGGGCGGCCCAGATCAGTTGCCGTGCCTCGAAACGGATTGTTTTTTCGCCGAGCAGGGCATCGACCGTAACGCCGGATTTTCCTTCCTCGATCCGCCAGACAGCAGCCCCGGTGACGACACGATCACCAGACTGTTGCGCCAGACCGCGCGCCAGCCAGGCGTTGCCGTCCGGTGCGGTGATCACCGTATCGGCCGCCGCATTGGCGGCTGCACCATTGCGGCAGGCGAAGTAATGCAGCCCAGCCCAGGCCGAGACCTGATCGTAGGCTGTGCCGTAGTCGTCGCGACAGGCATAGTTGGCCAGCCAGTGCAGCGTTGGCGTGCTAAAACCGTTGTCGTTCAGCCACTGCCGGAAGCTGACCCGATCCAGCGCCCGCCACTCGGGGTCGGCGCTCGAAAGCGCCATCGGGATGGCGAACAACCGCCGTCCGTCGCGCCCTCTGGCCTGCTTCAGTTCCTCCATCCGGTCATGGAAGCGTTTCTGTTGGGCCAACTCGCTGGCCTCAAGACCACGCTGCGGCAGCAGCCCCTCTTCCCACAGGCCATTGCGGTAGACGCGTTCCTGCGGCGTGGCACAAAGATAGCGCTCGTCGTAAGCCGGTTTCGCAGCGGCCGGATCGCCCTGCAGGACGCCTAGTTCGGCCAGCAACTCACGGACATGGATCGCTTCCGGCGTCGGTAGCGGCAGATAGTGCGCGCCCCACGGATAAGCCACCAGCGGCGATTGCCCGGCGCGTGAATTGCCGCCGGCCTCGCTCTCCATTTCCAGCACGACAAAGTCATCAACGGCCGACTTGGCCAGCTTCCACGCGGCCGACAGACCGGAAATGCCACCGCCAACAATCAGAACGCCAGTTCTGCGGCTTTCCGAAGGCGCCGGAAAGCCGCCGTCACGCAGCCGATGCCCCAGCGCCGGCGAAATGCCGAGCAGTTCGCCGGGCGGCAGCGCTGGCTTTCCGGCCGGGGCGCAACCGGCAAGGGCGGCCGCCCCCACCGCGCAAAGAAACTCCCGGCGGCTGGTGCCTGCCTTTGGATTTAAGGGGCTAGTCAAACTTCCGCAGCGACAGGCTGACGGAAAGCTGGGCGCCGAGCCAGCCGAGGATGGCGCCGACTGCGGTCAGCGCCAGCACTTCGAGCGCCCCCGGCAATTTCAGGCCAAAAGTGCCACCGTATAGCGCAGCCAGCTCACCGACCGGGCCGGCCAGCAGGCGTAGCGCGCCAAGAACCAGTGCCGCCGCAGCCAGGCCACCCAGCGCCCCCTGCAAGGCACCGAAGTAATAGAACGGCCGGCGAATGAAGGCATCCGTCGCCCCGATCATCCGCGCCACCTCGATTTCAGCCGATTGCGCCATGACCTGCAGGCGAATGGTGTTGAAGGTCACCGCCACCAGCCCGGCGCCAAACAAGCCGGCCAGCATCCACAAGGCCAGCTTACCGAGTCGCAGGAAAGCGTCGAAACGCTTGACCCAGGCCGAATCGAGCTGAACGTGGGCGACCTTGGGCCAGCCGGCGATTTCCTTGCGCAGGATTTCCAGCCCTTCCGGCTCGGTATTGGCCGGTTCGACGATGAAGGCATCGGGCAGCGGATTGCGCGGCAGGCTGGCGACGATTTCGGCCATGCCTTCGCTGGACTGCATGCGCTTCAGTGCTTCTTCCTTGGGCACGAAACGCCATTTGCCGTTGGCCGCCTGACGCAGGCGATTTTCGATTTCGCCGACATCCTTCTTGCTGGCTTCAAGGCTCATGAACAGACTGATCTGCTGCACGCCGGAGGCATTGCGGCCAAGATCGCGCAGGTTGTCGAGCGCGACGTAACCAAATGCCGGCAAGGTCAGCGCTGTGCCGATAACCAGCAGGGAGAGCAGGGTATTGAGCGGGGAGGCCCACAGGCGGCGGAAGGCCAAGGCCAGCGCAGCGCGGTGTTGCGAAAACCAGGCGTTCATGCGGCCACCCCAAGCAGTAAGCAGGGGCCCTGGCCAGCAAAGCAGGACGGGGATGCGCACGCCCGCAAGCGGGGAGCCCTGATCGCATCCGCAGAATTCATGTCTTGCCGATAGCCTGTCATGCGACCACCCTCCCGTGATCGAGGCGCAGCACATTCGGGTGATAGCGGGCTATCCAGCTCTGGTCGTGCGTTGCCACCACGACCGTCACGCCAACCCGGTGGAAGTCGGCAAAGATTTCGAGGATGGCTGCGCCGGATTCGGCATCGAGGTTGCCGGTCGGCTCGTCGGCGATCAATACGGTCGGCCGATTGACCACGGCGCGGGCAATGGCCAGGCGCTGTTGCTCACCACCGGACAGGGCAATCGGGTTGGCCTTTTCGCGAGCCAGCAGGCCAACCTTGTCGAGCGCCGCCTGGGCGCGCCGGATGGCATCACGGCGCGGCAAGCCGGCAATCTGCAGCGGCAGCAGCACGTTATCCAATGCGTTGCGGTCGAACAGCAGCTTCTGGTCCTGAAAGACCAGGCCGAAATGGCGGCGCACATGCGGCATGGCGCTACGCCCCAGTGCCGACAGGTTCTGGCCATTGACCACCAGGCTGCCTGAAGTCGGCCGCTCGATGGTCGAGATCAGCTTGACCAGCGTCGTCTTGCCGGCGCCGGAATGGCCGGTAATCAGCACCATCTGCCCGGCGTTGATCTGGAAGCTGACATCCTTGACGGCCTCGAAGCCGCCGGGATAGCGCTTGGTGAGGTTGCTGGCCTCGATCATTCGAACAGCGCGTCGACGAAATCTTTGGCCAGGAAGGGACGCAGATCGTCGATCTGCTCGCCGACGCCGATGAAGCGGATCGGCTTCGGGCACTGCCGGGCAATCGCCGTCACGACACCGCCCTTGGCCGTGCCGTCGAGCTTGGTCAGGACCAGACCGGTGACGTTGATCGCCTTGTCGAAAGCCTTGACCTGCTGCAGCGCGTTCTGGCCGATGTTGGCGTCGAGGACAAGCAGGGTTTCGTGCGGGCCTTCCGGCTCGATCTTCTGGATCACGCGGCGCACCTTGGCGATTTCTTCCATCAGGTGCAGTTGGGTCGGCAGGCGGCCCGCCGTGTCGGCCAGCACGATGTCGATGCCACGCGCCTTGGCGGCCGAAATGGCGTCGAAGACCACGGCCGCCGGATCGCCGTTGTCCTGGGCGATAACCGTCACGTTGTTGCGTTCGCCCCAGGTTTCGAGCTGTTCGCGGGCCGCAGCGCGGAAGGTGTCGCCGGCAGCGAGCAGCACGCTCTTGCCCTGGGTCTGGAAATACTTGGCCAGCTTGCCGATCGAGGTCGTCTTGCCGGCACCATTGACCCCGGCAATCATGATCACGAAAGGCTTGTGGGTACTGAAATCGAGCGGCTGCTCCAGCGGCTGCAGGGTTTCCAGCAGCGCGTCGTGCAGCGCCTTCTGGATGGCTTCCGGCGTATCCAGCTTGTCGCGCTTGGCGGCTTTCTTCAGTTCGTCGAGCAGGTGCTGGGTCGCCTCGATGCCGCAATCGCTGGTCAACAGCAGAGTTTCCAGTTCTTCGAGCAGTTCGTCATCGACCTTGCCGCGCGAAAAGATGGATTTGAGCTTGCCGCCCCACTGGGCACGGGTCTTGGCCAGCCCCTTGAACAGGCGTTCGCGCCAGCTGGGCGCAGCGGCCTTTTCAGCCGGAACTTCGGCCTTGCTCTCGGAGCCGGATTTTTTCAGGAAACTGAACATGAGGAATTGGGTCTTAGAAGGACTTCGGCCAAGCTGACAGGCGAGCGGCAAGCCGTTAAGATGCCGCCGGGATCGATGAAAATGCGGCCCCGATTTTAGCAGAAAGACCACTTAGAAAGCCCCCGCTTACCCATGCGCATGCGACAACTTCTCCCCTTTTTGCTCGCTGCCGGTCTATCGACCGCAGCCCTTGCCAACCCTTATGAAACGACGCTGAAGAACGGCCTGCGCGTCATCGTCAAGGAAGACCGCCGGGCGCCGACCGCCGTCCAGATGGTCTGGTACCGCATCGGCAGCACGGACGAGGTCGATGGCGCCTCCGGCGTCGCCCATGTGCTCGAGCACATGATGTTCAAGGGCACGCCCAGCGTCGGCCCCGGTGAATTCAACAAGCGTGTCGCTGCCGCCGGTGGCAAGGACAACGCCTTCACCAGCCGCGATTACACCGCTTATTTTCAGCAGGTGCCGAAGGAAAAGCTGGCTGACATGATGCAGCTCGAAGCCGACCGCATGCGTCACCTGAACGTTGATGCCAAGGAATTCGAGCAGGAGATCAAGGTCGTCATGGAAGAGCGCCGGATGCGCACCGACGACAATCCGCAGGCCAAGCTGTTCGAGCAGATGAACGCGGTCGCCTTCCAGGCCCACCCCTATCGCCGGCCGATCATCGGCTGGATGAACGACCTCGAAACGATGACGGCGGCCGATGCCAAGGCCTGGTACGACACCTGGTACGTGCCCAACAACGCCTACGTGGTAATCACCGGCGACGTCGACCACAAGGCCGTCTTTGCGCTGGCCGAAAAATACTACGGACCGCTCGAAGGGCGCGCCCTGCCGCACCGCCGGCAGCAGATCGAACCGGCCCAGGAAGGCACGCGCCGGGTCAACGTCAAGGCGCCGGCCGAACTGCCGGTGCTGATCATGGGCTACAAGGCACCGATCCTGCGCGACATCGACAAGGACAGCGATCCCTACGCACTGCAGATGCTGGCCGCCATCCTCGACGGCCACGATGCCGCCCGCTTCAACAAGAAGCTGGTGCGCGAGGACAAGGTCGCGCTGTCGGCCGGCATCGATTACGACAACACGGCGCGCGGCCCGGGCATGCTCTATCTGCACGGCAGCCCCTCCGAAGGCAAGAGCGTGGCCGACCTCGAAGCCGCGCTGCGCGCCGAGATTGCCCGGGTCCAGCAGCACGGCGTCAGCGAATCCGAACTGAAGCGGGCCAAGGCCCAACTGCTGGCCAGCGAGGTCTACAAGCTCGACTCGATGTTCGGCCAGGCGATGGAAATCGGCCAGATCGAGGCGGTCGGCCTGCCCTACCAGAAGCTCGACCGCATGCTCGACAAGCTGCAGAAGGTCAGCGCCGCCGACGTCCAGGCTGTCGCCAAAAAGTTTTTCAACGACGACGCGCTGACCATCGGCGTTCTCGATCCCCAGCCGCTCGACGGCAAGCCGCGTCGCGCCGCCGCGCCCGGCCGCCACTGAGATCGCCGCCATGTCCCTGCCGTGGAAAACCATCCTCAGCAACGTGCCGTGGAGCGACGTGATCGGCAAGGCGCCGGTGATCGCCGACGGCGCCAAGAAGCTGTGGAAAAACATCGGCCGCAAGGCGGACGACAGCAGCGAGGCAGACCCGCCCGGGGACGCCGTTGCCGCGCATGACAGCGATTTTTCCGGGCGACTGGCGGCGCTGCAGGCCGGCCAGCGCGAACTGCGCGCCCAACTGCTCGCCTCCGGCGAGCTGATCCAGGCCCTGAGCGAACAGAACACCCAACTCGTCGCGCAACTCGACGCCCTGCGCCGCCGCACCCACCGCCAATCCTGGGCCCTCGCCGCGACCGCCATCGCCGCCGGCCTGGCGTTGCTCGCCTGGCTGCCCCGCATTTCGGAGTTTTTGGCATGAAAAGACTATTGACCGTAGCATTTGCCCTGTTTTTCGCCCATAGCGCCGTCGCCGGCGTCAAGATCGAGCACTGGGTGTCGCCGTCCGGCGCCCGCGTCTATTTCGTCGAAAGCCGCGTGCTGCCGATGCTCGACATCCAGGTCGATTTCGCCGCTGGCTCGATGTTCGATCCCGAAGGCAAGTCCGGCGTCGCCGCGCTGACCCGCGCCACCCTCGACAACGGGGCCGGCAAACTGGATGAAACCGCCATCGCCGAGCAACTCGCCGACATCGGCGCCAACCTTGGCGGCGGTGCCGACACCGACCGCGCCAGCGTCGCCCTGCGCACGCTTTCAGCCAAGGACAAGCGCGAGCCGGCGCTGGCCATCCTGAAGGCCGTGCTGCACCAGCCGCTGTTCGACGCGGCCATTTTCGAGCGCGAAAAAATCCGCACCATCGCCGGCCTCAAGGAAGCGATGACCCGCCCCGACAGCATCGCCGGCAAGGCTTTCTGGGCCGCCATGTACCCCAGCCACCCCTACGGCCGGCAGGCGACGCCGGAAAGCGTCGCCGCCCTGAACCGCGACGATCTGGCCGCCTTCCACGCCCGCTACTACGTCGCCGCCAACGCCAGCATCACTCTGGTCGGCGACCTGTCGCGCGGCGAAGCCGAGAAGATCGCCGAGTCCATCGCCGCCGGTCTGCCCCAGGGGACGCCGGCGACGCTGCCGGCCGCCCCCGAACTGGCCGCCGGCAACACCATCGCCCTCGCCCACCCGGCCAGCCAAGCCCACGTCTACATCGGCCTGCCGGCCATCGAGCGCGGCAATCCGGATTTCTTCCCGCTGCTCGTCGGCAACTACACGCTGGGCGGCGGCGGCTTCGTCTCGCGGCTGATGAAGGAAGTCCGCGACCAGCGCGGCTATGCCTACAGCGTCTACAGCTACTTCGCCCCGATGCGGCACACCGGCCCCTTCCAGATCGGTCTGCAGACCAAGCGCTCGCAGGCCAAGGAGGCGATCAAGGTGACGCGCGACGTGCTAGCCGGCTTCCTCAAGGACGGCCCGAGCTACGAGGAACTGGCTGCCGCCAAGGCCAACCTGACCGGCAGCTTCCCGCTGCGCCTGGACAGCAACAAGAAGATTCTCGACAACGTCGCCAACATTGCCTTCTACGGCCTGCCGCTCGACTATCTCGACCAGTACCAGGCCAGGGTGCAGGCGGTGACTGCCGACCAGATCAAGGCCGCCTTTGCCCGCCGCGTGGTGCCGGCCAAACTGGTCACGGTGACGGTGGCGGCGGATTGAACTCGGTGCGTATCGTCGGCGGCGAGTTCCGCCGGCGCGTCCTCAAGTTTCCCGACAGCGAAGGCCTGCGCCCGACGCCGGACCGCGTCCGCGAGACGCTGTTCAACTGGCTGGGTCAGGATCTCGACGGCTGGCACTGCCTCGACCTCTTCGCCGGCAGCGGCGCCCTGAGCTTCGAAGCGGCCTCACGCGGTGCGGCCCGAGTGGTCATGGTCGAGCAATCGCCGAAGGTGCTTGCCGCGTTGCATGAAAACCACGAATTGCTCCATAAACCAAGCGCGATCGAGATCATTCGCGCGGATGCGATACAATATTTGGCCTCGACGAAGGCAAAATTCGATCTGATCTTCCTCGATCCACCCTACAAAAAAGGCTGGATTGACCGCCTGGAGCCACTCCTTCCAGACGTATTGAACGAAGATGCTGCGATCTACGTCGAAGCAGAATACAAAATAGAATCGCTTGGTGATTGGCGCACAGTGCGCCAGGGCAAGGCGGGGGAAGTCCACTTTCACTTGTTGCGACGAGAAACAGGCGGGAAATCAGCTTGAACAAACTCAACCATCGCGTTGCGATCTACCCAGGCACCTTCGACCCGATCACCCGGGGCCACGAAGACTTGGTCCGTCGCGCTTCAACGCTGTTCGACAAGCTGATTCTGGCGATTGCCGAAAGCCCGTCGAAAAAACCGCGTTTCCCGCTGGTCGACCGCGTCGAGATGGCCCAGGAAATTCTCGGCGATCTGAAGAACGTCGAAATTGTCGGCTTCAACACACTGCTGATGAACTTCGTTCACGAAAAGGGTGCCAAAGTCGTCGTCCGTGGCCTGCGCGCCGTGTCCGACTTCGAATACGAATTCCAGATGGCGGGCATGAACCGCAGCGTCTACCCCGAGGTCGAAACCGTGTTTCTTACGCCGGGCGAGCAGTACATGTTTATCTCCGCTACCATGGTGCGTGAAATTGCGCGCCTGGGTGGCGATGTCAGCAAATTTGTGCAACCTTGTGTAGAAAAGCGCCTGCGGGCGACAACCACTGCTTAAACGAGAGAGGAACAGCTATGGCTCTGATGATTACCGACGAATGTATCAACTGCGATGTGTGCGAACCGGAGTGCCCGAACGAGGCCATTTCCCAGGGGGAAGAGGTTTACGTCATCGACCCGGCCAAGTGCACGGAGTGCGTCGGCCACTACGACGAACCGCAGTGCGTCCAGGTTTGCCCGGTCGATTGCATCCCGAAGAACCCGGATGTGGTCGAAAGCGAGGACCAGCTCTGGTCCAAGTACGAAAAGCTCACCGGCAACAAGCGCGCCTGAGTCTTTTGCGATGCCCATAAAAAACCCGCGAATTTCGCGGGTTTTTTGTTGCCGGTTCCGGGCATCTGAGGCGATCAGGCCGCCTCGAGTTGTTGCGGCGTAAGCGGCAGTAGCATCTCCTGAACGCGACCGATAATCTCTTCCAGCGCATCGATCTGCTGCAACAGGTTTGCTTCGACCCCATCCAGCTCGGCAATGCGGTCTTCCAGCGTATCGGTCGCCTGATGAATGCGCTTGATACTCTCCAAACGCCGTTTCAACTGAATCTGGTGCTCCCGCACCTGCGTCTCCATCGGTGCCATGATGGCACGCAGCCAGACTTCGGCATCGCGATTGGCATGCTCGAAAGCCCGACGAACCTGCACCGCCACTTCCTCGAAGAACTTCTGGGTGATGTTCTTCTTGTCATGAGTCAGCAGGCTGACCATGGTATTCAGGTGATCGTCGCACCAGGCCTGCAGGCGATCGAGTTCCTTTTCATAACGGAGTAGCGAGAAAGTCGTCGGCGAGCCGAGCTTGAGGCCATGCTCGACAGCAAATTTCTTGTAAACCGCTTCCATCATCGACAGGATTTCGCTGATTTCGCCATTCGATTTGGCCAGCGCATCGCGCGACTGCGAGAAGAAATGCGCCATGGCGTCGGACAGGGTCTTGGAGAATGCCGCGTCGAGCATTGCTTCACGCGTCTCATGCGTCAGCTGGCGCAATACATCGAGGCCGAGGTGGGCGAACAATTTGTTGGTCAGCGTCGAGAAAACACTGCGCACGGCGTAGTAGCGTTGCAGGCCAGACTCGAATTCGTCCTTTTCGGAGCGCACCTTGCCCATCATGTATTCGACGACGCCCTTGTTCTTGCCGCGCAATTCAGTCAATTCAGTCAATTGTTCGCGCAAGCCGATGAGACGGGAATCGAGCAGACCACGCACCCGGCGGCTGACATCGCCGAATTCACTCTCGGTGCTTTCGCAGACGATATCGCGTTTGGCCGGGATCAACTCCTTGGACAAAGCCGCTTCAAGCAATGGCAGACGGCTCTTTTCGAGCAGGGCGCTATCACCGTTGATCTTGGCGACCAGACCTTTTTGGGCCGAAACCGGGAAAACCTGAGTGGCCGGCAACTCCAGGATATCGGCACTGGTATTCACCTGGCGCTGAATCTCGGCATCGATTTCTTCGGTGGTTTTCAGTTCATCCCACTGACCGTCAATCTTGTTGAGGACGACCATGCGGCCGCGCTTGGCCATGCCGCCACTACAGATATGCTCACGCCAGATCGCCATGTCAGACTGGGTCACGCCCGTATCGGCGGCCAGAATGAACAGCACGGCATGGGCGTTCGGCAACAACGAAAGGGTCAACTCCGGCTCGGCACCGATGGCATTCAGGCCCGGTGTGTCGAGAATGACCAGGCCCTGCTTGAGCAGCGGATGCGGGAAATTGATCATCGCATGACGCCAGCGCGGTACCTCGACCAGGCCGTCATCACCGACGCTGTACAGTTCGATCTGCCCCTGGCCAACTTCAAAGCCAAGGCGCGAAGCCTCTTCCGGCGTGACACGCGTCGTTTCGCTGACGTGGCGCAGCGCATCCTGCATGGCATCCGGCGATTCGGTATCGAGCGACATCTTGGTCCACTCATCCGGAAAACGCTTGTATTCACTGACACTGGAATTCGAAGAGCGCGTCTGGATCGGCAACAGTTCGATGCTGGGCAGCTTGTTGCCATCGAACATCAGTTCGGTCGGGCACATCGTCGTCCGGCCGGCCGAGGAAGGCAGCATCCGGTTGCCGTAATCGGCAAAGAAGATGGCGTTGATCAGCTCCGACTTGCCGCGCGAAAATTCGGCGACGAAGGCAACATTCAGGCGATCTTCACGCAACCGCTCCAGCAACTGCGTCAGACGCAGGTCGCTCTGGGCGTCGGAAAGTTCATTTTGATTCAGCCAGCCCTGCAGCTCGCCAATATAGTTGGCGAGGCGGGAGCGCCAGGCGGTATAGGCGGCAAATTGATTGGCAAGCGACATATTCTGTATTCCCGGGTCCTATCGGAATTTCCAATTTAGCATAAAAACAGGGGCTTGCAGATAGTATTTAATGCTGACAGCCAGCGCAGTAGTAAGTGCTTCGCCCGGCCTGCCGAATCTGTCTAACCACCCCGCCACAGCGCAGACAAGGCTGATTGGCACGATCATAGACACCGGCCTGAATCTGAAAGCAGCCAGCACCGCCATCGCTGTGCACATAATCGCGAATGCTGCTGCCACCGGCGGCGATGGCATCCGACAAGGTTTCGCGAATAGCCGGCACCAGGATTTCGTAGCGCGCCCGGCTGATCCGGTTGGCTGCCCGCAACGGCGAAATGCCGGCCCGAAACAGACTTTCCGAGGCGTATATATTGCCGATGCCGACTACCATGTGGCTGTCCATCAGAGTGGGCTTGATCGGCCCGCTGCGCCGGGCAATAGCCTCATGCAGCCAGTCGGCAGTAAAAGTATCCGACAAGGGCTCGACCCCTTGGCTGGCCAGCAAGGGATGCTGTTCGGCAGCCTCGGGCGGACCCGGCTGCCAGAGCACGACGCCAAAACGGCGCGGATCGGCAAAGCGCAGTATCTGGTCAGCCAGCACCAGTTCGAAATGATCATGCTTGGCTGGCGGCAGATCGAACGGCACGAAACGCAGGTTGCCCGACATGCCCAAATGAATGATCAGCGTGCCCTGCACGCCCTCCCTTTGACAGTCGAGCAGCAAATACTTGCCACGCCGACGGATGGCGACAACGCGGCACCCCGGCAACAGCGTTGTCAAGGCAGGAGGAATCTCGTGACGCAGCTTCGGCGCCCGAATAAACACCCCTTGAATCACCTGCCCGGCAAGCTCGGGCTCCAGCCCTCGACGACAGACTTCCACTTCCGGCAATTCCGGCATTGCTTGTTCCTCCGACAAAACCCAAATAACATCGCAAACTTATCGGATTCTATGCGTTCCAATAAGCCAGATTCACGCAAACCTCGACCGAAAGCCGTCCATGCCACCGAAGTTCATCGTCGCCGCCCTCTCCCTCGCTCTGGGGATCACCCATGGCGGATACGGTCTGGCCGCCGACGAACCGCCTGCCAAGCCGATGGCCAAACGCTTGGCTGCCCGCGCCGCATCCTCAGAAGACCTGCTGGCCCGCACCGTCTTCCAGGCGCTGGTCGGCGAATTCGCCCTGCAGCGCGGTGATGCCAAGCTCGGTTCCGATGCCTGGACCGATCTCGCCCAACGCACCCGCGATCCCAAGGTCGTCGCCAGGGCAACCGAAGTTGCCGGATTCGCCCGCCAGTACGACCGGGCACTCGAACTCTCCAAGCTCTGGCTCGAGGTTGAACCCGATTCGACGCAAGCCAGACAAACGCAATCCTCCCTGCTCGTCCTTGCCAACCGGCTTGACGACCTGGCCCCGCAACTCACTGCGCTGCTCGAACAGGACAAGGCCAATCTGGGCAGCAACCTGCTGCACATGAACCGCATGCTCTCCCGGGTCAGCGACAAGAAATCGGCGCAAGCCCTGATCGATCGTATCGCAACCCCCTACGGCAACCTGCCCGAGGCCCATTTTGCAATGGCGCAGGCAGCATCGAACGCCAACGACAACCTGCGCGCCCTGAATGAAACCGAAAAAGCCCTGCAGCTTCGCCCTGACTGGGAAATGGCCGCCCTGGCCCGCGCCCAGCTGCAAGCCCGGCAATCGGCCAAGACGGCGATCGACAGCCTTGCAGAGTTTGTCGGCAACAACGGCGCCGCCCGCGATGCCCGCCTGACTCTGGCTCGCCTGCTGATCACCGAAAAACGCTACAGCGAAGCTCGCCAGCACTTCGACCGCCTGCTCAAGGACAACCCGGACAGCCCGGAAGTTATCTATCCGGTGGCCATGCTCGCCTTGCAACAGGGCGACACGACCACCGGCCGCAAGCAACTCGAACACCTGCTGACTACCGACTTTCCGGACAAGAACACCGTCCATTTCTTTCTCGGCCAACTCGACCAGGAACAGAAAAGGCCGGAATTGGCACTTGAGCACTTCCGCCAGGTCAACGGCGGTGAGCAATACATCGCCGCCCGCTCGCGCGCTGCCCAGATCCTGCTGCAACAAGGGAAAAGCGAAGAGGCCCGCGAGCTGCTGCACAACACTCGCGGAGGCACGGTCGCCGAACGCACCCAGTTGATCCTGGCCGAATCGCAATTGCTGCGCGAAGCCGCTCGCCACAACGATGCCTATATCGTGCTCGACAGCGCGCTGTCGGTGCAACCTGACAATCCGGAATTGCTCTATGAAGCCGGGCTGACGGCAGAGCGCATCGGCAAACCCGAGTTGCTTGAAACCCACCTCAAGCACTTGCTCACCGTCAAGCCGGACCATGCCCACGCCTTGAATGCGCTGGGCTACTCCCTGGCCGAACGCAATATTCGCCTGCTGGAAGCCCACGACCTGATCACCAAGGCCCTCCGCCTGGCGCCGGAAGACCCCTTCATCATGGACAGCATGGGCTGGGTGCTATTTCGCCAGGGCAAGCTGAGCGAAGCCCTCAAAACACTTGAGCAAGCCTACAAAATCAAGGCCGACCCGGAAATCGCCGCCCACCTCAGCGAAGTCCTGTGGACGCTGGATCGCAAGGATGAGGCGCGCCAGCTACTCAAGGAAGCCAGCAAAGCCAATCCGGACAACGAAGTCCTTGCCGGCGCCATCAAGAAACTGTTGCCTTGAGTTTCCGCTTTTCCCTGCTGCTCGCAGCGAGCCTGCTGGCCGGCTGCGCCAGTACGCCGCCAGCTCCACTGCAGCATCGCGACAAGATTCGCGACTTTTCGCTGGAGGGCCGCTTCGCCCTGCGCGTGGCCATGCCCGGCCAGGCACCGCAAAGTTCCGGCGGCCGCCTGACCTGGACGCACCAGAACCGCAGCGACCGCGTGCTGCTCTCCAGCCCGCTCGGCTACGGCCTGGCTGAGATCGAAACCACGCCGGAACTCTCCCGGCTACGCACCGCCGAGGGCAAGCAGCGCGAATCGACCGACCCCGATGCCCTGATCGAAGAAGTCACCGGCCAGCGCCTGCCAGTCACCCGCCTGCCGGCCTGGCTACTTGGACGCTCCGGCGGCACGGCGCAAATTTCGCCTGATCTGATTGGCCGCCCCGGAAAACTGATTGAAGACGGCTGGCAGGTCGACTACACCTACGCTGACGAAACCCCAGCCGCCCTGCCCAGCCGACTGAATATTTCACGCAACGGCGAAATCGAACTGAAATTGCGCATCGAAGAGTGGAAAGAAACACCATGAGCGACTGGAATTGGGACAGCAACTGGCCGGCTCCGGCCAAACTCAACCTTTTCCTGCACGTCGTCGGCCGGCGCGAGGATGGCTATCACCTGCTGCAAACCGTCTTCCGCTTCATCGACCGCGCCGATACGCTCCGCTTCGAACCGCGCAACGACGGCGAAATCGTCCTGGCCACCCCCATCCCCGGCGTCCCGGCCGACAGCGACCTGACCGTTCGCGCCGCCCGCCTGTTACAGCAGGCAAGCGCTTGCCGGCAAGGCGCCACCATCCATCTCGACAAGCAGTTGCCAATGGGTGGCGGGCTGGGCGGCGGTTCTTCCGATGCAGCCACCGTACTGCTCGGGCTCAACCATCTCTGGCAAACCGGCCTCAGCCGAGCCGCACTGGAAAAACTCGGCCTCAGCCTGGGCGCCGATGTGCCGGTATTTGTACACGGCCACAACACCTTTGCCGAAGGCGTCGGCGAAGCCTTTAGCGATGTCGAGTTGCCGCCGGAGACCTATCTGGTCCTGCACCCGGCGGTCCATGTGCCGACTGCGGCCATCTTCGGCGCCCCGGAACTGAAGCGTGACACAGCGCCGATTCGACCCACCGACTGGCAACACGGAGAAGGCCGCAACGATCTTGAACCCGTGGCCTGCGCCAAATTCCCGGCCGTCGCCGAGCATCTCGCCTGGCTGAAAAAATATGCCCCGCAGGCAATGATGACCGGCTCCGGCGCCTGCGTCTTTGCCGGCTTCAAAAGCCGCCGCGAGGCGGAAGCCATCCTCGCGCGATGCCCCGGTGGCATGAATGGATGGATCGCTGACGGCCTGGCCGAACATCCTCTGGCAAAAATTCGATAAAGGGCTGGATTTCTTTCAGCGACTGCTGTAATATTCGCGCCTCGCTCGGACGCGAACCCGTTCGAGCAACCCGCTGGGGAGTCGCCAAGTTGGTCAAGGCACCGGATTTTGATTCCGGCATTCGAAGGTTCGAATCCTTCTTCCCCAGCCAAAATTTCCTTCGGGCAGGTCACAAGCCTGCCCGATTTTCATTGTGTCGGGCAAATACAGGCAAATATGCTTAAAGTCCGGAGGAACGTGGAAATGGCTTACAACAGCTTGATGGTCTTCACCGGCAACGCCAACCCGAAGCTGGCTGCCGATGTCGCAAAACAGCTCAATGTCGACCTCGGTCGCGCCAATGTCGGTCGTTTCTCCGACGGTGAAGTCAGCGTCGAACTGCAGGAACACGTCCGCGGTCGCGACATCTTCGTGCTGCAATCCACCTGCGCCCCGACCAACGATAACCTGATGGAACTGCTGGTCATCGTCGATTCGCTGAAACGCGCCTCGGCCGGCCGCATCACCGCCACCATCCCCTACTTCGGCTATGCCCGCCAGGACCGCCGTTCGCGTTCCTCGCGCGTGCCCATCGCCGCCAAGCTGGTCGCCAACATGCTCGTCGCCTCCGGGGTTGACCGTGTACTGACCATGGACCTGCACGCCGAACAGATTCAGGGCTTCTTCGACATTCCAGTCGATAACATCTACGCCCTGCCCATCCTGCTCGAAGACATCCAGAAGCAGAATTACGAAAACCCGATGGTTGTTTCACCGGACCACGGCGGCGTCGTTCGCGCCCGTTCGCTGGCCAAGCGCCTCGAATGCGACCTGGCGATCATAGACAAGCGCCGCCCGAAAGCCAATGTTTCCGAAGTGATGAACATCATCGGTGAAGTCGATGGCCGCACCTGCATCATCATGGACGACATGGTCGACACCGCCGGTACGCTATGCAAGGCCGCCACCGCCCTGAAGGCCAACGGGGCCAAGAAGGTCGTCGCCTACTGTACCCACCCGGTGCTTTCCGGCCCGGCGATCGAGCGGGTCAATAGCTCCGACCTCGATGCCCTGGTTGTTACCGACACCATTCCGCTGCGTGATGACGCCGCCGCCTCACCGCGGATCCGCCAGCTTTCCGTGGCCGAAATCATGGCCGAAACCATTCGCCGGATCAGCAACGACGATTCCGTGTCGTCGCTGTTCATCGATTAGTCACTAGTAGGTAGTCGCTGGTTGTTAGCGGATTTTGCTAATGACTAATAACTACCGACTAATTACAGTTTTTTAACCTTCCCGTTCTGGTCGCGGACCGGGAAATACATTGGAGTATCACCATGCAATTCGAACTTAACGCGCAAGCGCGTACGCTGCAGGGAACGGGTGCGAGCCGCCGCCTGCGTCACGCTGCCAAAGTACCGGGTATCGTTTACGGTGGCGAAGCCGCCCCGCAATCGATCGAAGTTGACCATAACGATCTGCTGCTCAAGCTGAAGAAGGAAGCCTTCCATTCCTCGATCATCAACCTCATCGTTGATGGCAAGAAGGAACAGGTTCTGCTGCGTGACACCCAAGTTCACGCCTACAAGCCGCTCGTCCTGCACGTCGACTTCCAGCGCGTTGATGCCACGCACGAATTGCACGTCAAGGTACCGCTCCACTTCATCAACGAAGAAGTTGCCCCCGGCGTCAAGCTCAACGGCGGCCTGGTCAACCACGTCATGACCGAAGTCGACGTCCAGTGTCTGGCCGGCGACCTGCCCGAGTTCATCGAAGTCGATCTGTCCGCCCTGAAGGTTGGCGACAGCATTCACCTCTCCCAGCTCAAGCTGCCGAAGGGTGTCAAGGTTGTGCATCACAACGCTGACGACTCCGTTGTTGTCGGCATCGTCGGCAAGGGCGGCTCTTCTGAAGAAGCCGCTGCAGGCGAAGCTGCTGCCGAGTAATTTCCGGCACTCCGCTGTCATGGCCGCCGCAGGCTTTATGCCGCCGGCGGCCTTTTCGCACTTATAGCCATGAACGCTCCCCGCCTGATCGTCGGTCTCGGTAACCCGGGCCCGGAATACGAAGCCACCCGGCACAACGTCGGTTTCTGGTTTGTCGACCAGTTGGCCGACAAGCTGAAGGTGGCGCTCGCCCCGCAGGCCAAGTTCTTCGGCCGTGCCGCGCGCAGCGGCGAAACCTGGCTTTTGCAGCCGACCACTTTCATGAACCGCTCCGGACAATCGGTGGCGGCGCTGGCCAATTTCTACAAGATTCCTGCGGAAGAGATTCTCGTCATTCACGACGAACTCGACCTGCCGCCCGGCGGTATCCGCCTGAAACAGGGCGGCGGCAACGGCGGGCATAACGGCCTGAAGGACATTCAGGCCAAGCTCGGCACACCGGATTTCTGGCGACTGCGCCTCGGTATCGGCCATCCGCGCACGCTCAACCTGTCACAACAGGTGGTCGATTTTGTGCTGCACCAGCCGCGCAAGGAAGAACTGCCGGATATCGAACACGCCCTCGCCCGCTGCCTGCTGGCCTGGCCCAAACTCGCCGCCGGAGACTTTGCCGGCGCTCAACAACAGTTGCACGGCAAAGCCGTTTAGTTGGCAAAACCTTAGGAAAAACCCATGTCTTTGAAATGCGGCATCGTCGGCCTGCCCAACGTCGGCAAATCCACCCTGTTCAACGCCCTGACCAAGTCGGGCATCGCGGCGGAAAACTACCCGTTCTGCACCATCGAGCCGAACGTCGGCATCGTCGAAGTGCCGGACAAGCGCATGGCCCAACTGGCTGCCATCGTCAAGCCGCAGAAGATGCAGCCCGCCATTGTTGAATTCGTCGATATCGCCGGCCTGGTCGCCGGTGCCTCCAAGGGCGAAGGTCTGGGCAACCAGTTTCTGGCCAATATCCGTGAAACCGATGCCATCGTGCACGTGGTGCGCTGTTTCGCCGACGACAATGTGATCCACGTTTCCGGCGGCGTCGATCCGCTGCGCGACATTGAAGTGATCGATACCGAACTGGCTCTAGCCGACATGGCGAGCGTCGAAAAGGCGCTGAACCGCTACCGCCGCCCGGCCAGTTCCGGCGACAAGGAAGCCAAGGCGCTGGTTGCCGTTCTCGAAAAATGTTTCGCCCAGCTTGACCAGGCGAAGGCCATTCGCGCCCTGGATTTGTCGAAGGAAGAACTGGCCCTGATCAAGCCCTTCTGCATGATCACGGGCAAACCCGTCCTTTACGTCGCCAACGTGGCGGAGAGCGGCTTCGAAAACAATCCTCTGCTTGACGCGGTGCGTGCGCATGCGGCCACCGAGAAGGCAGAAGTCGTTTCGGTCTGCGCAGCGATCGAATCGGAAATCGCCGACCTCGACGACGAGGAAAAGCAGATGTTCCTGGCCGACCTCGGTCTCGAAGAACCGGGCCTCGACCGCCTGATTCACGCCGGCTACAAGCTGCTTGGCCTGGCCACCTACTTCACGGCCGGCGTCAAGGAAGTCCGTGCGTGGACCATCCATCAGGGCGATACCGCCCCGCAGGCAGCCGGCGTCATCCACACCGATTTCGAGCGCGGTTTCATTCGTGCCCAGACCATCGCCTTTGAAGATTTCATCACCTACAAGGGCGAAGCGGGTGCCAAGGAAGCGGGCAAGATGCGCGCCGAAGGCAAGGAATATGTCGTCAAGGATGGTGACGTCATGAATTTCCTGTTTAACGTCTAAGCCCTGCGTTTAGAATCAGGACATTGATTTCACAAATCGCCTGAATGACCACCTCTGTTGCCGCCGCAGCAATGCCTCCTGCCCAGGAAGGGGAATCCCCTTCCAAAGCGGTGTTGCTGCGCGCCTACGAGCAAAGTCATGACGCCATTCTCATTTCGGATCGCGACAACCTCATCGTCGCCGCCAACGGGGCTTTTTGCCAACTCAGCGGCTACTCCCAGGCTGAACTGATCGGCCAGGATCCCAGCATCCTGGCCTCCGAGCGATCGCCGGAAAAACTCCACAGCGACATGTGGGCCGCCCTGTCAGCCAGGGATTTCTGGGAAGGCGAAATCTGGGACAAGCACAAGAACGGCGAGAGTTATACGCGCTGGCTGAAGATTGCCGTCTTGCGGGATGCCGATGGCCAGATCGAAAACTATGTCGCCAATTTTTCCGAGATGGAGGCCAGCAAGGAATACGCTGACCGGCTCGCCTACCTGGCTTACCACGATCCGCTGACCAATCTGCCCAACCGGCTCGCCTTTGAATCCCAACTGGCCCAGGCGCTGCGCGGCTGTGAACGCGACAACCGCCAGCTGGCGTTGATGCTGATCGATCTCGACAATTTCAAGAACATCAACGATACGCTCGGCCATCATGTCGGCGATGAATTGCTGCAGAAAGTTGCCTTGCGCCTTCGTGAAAGCGTGCGCTCGAGCGATCTGGTTGCCCGCATCGGCGGCGATGAATTCGTTGTCGTGCTGCCGGAAATCGAATCGCCGCTGACCGCCGCCCGTGTCGCCAACAAGGTGCAGCACAACATGGCCGACAGCTACCGGATCGCCGATCATGTGCTGTATGCCACGCCGAGCATCGGTATCAGCCTTTATCCGATCGATGGCACCGATGCCAACACCCTGCTGCGCAACGCCGATACCGCGATGTATCACGCGAAAGACGCCGGTCGCAATAATCACCAGTTCTACACGGCCCGCATGAACGCAGCGGCCGGTGAACGGCTGCACATGGAGAATGAACTGCGCCAGGCCATCTCGGCCATTTCACCGGACGACAGCGAGTTCTCCCTGCACTTCCAGCCCCAGGTACACACGGCCACCGGCCGGGTGCTTGGCCTTGAAGCACTGCTGCGCTGGAACAATCCGACCTTCGGCTCGGTTTCTCCGATGCGTTTCATTGCCATCGCCGAAGAAACCGGCCTGATCCAGCCCTTGGGCGACTGGGTGATCTGGGAAACTTGCCGCCAGATTCGCCAGATGAAGCAGCGGGGCATCGAAGGCATCCGCATCGCCATCAACATTTCCGCCCAGCAACTGCGCCACGAAAACCTGCTGCTGCTCGTCCGTGGCGCGCTGGCCTGCTACGAGTTGCAGCCCGAAGACATCGAACTCGAAGTCACGGAAAGCACGGCCATGCAGAATCCGGAAACCACGCTGTCTATCCTCGACCAGCTGGCCGCGATGGGCATCATGCTGGCCATCGATGACTTCGGTACCGGCTACTCGTCACTGGCCTACCTGAAGCACCTGCCGATCCAGCGCCTGAAGCTGGACCGTTCCTTCGTCAAGGACATCGAGACCGATGCCAACGACGCTGCCATCTGCACCGCTACGATTGCGCTGGGCCACAGCCTGGGCCTGGAACTGGTTGCTGAAGGCGTCGAAACCGAGGCGCAGCGGGCCTTCCTGGCCCGCCTCGGTTGCGACATGCTGCAAGGCTACCTGTACAGCAAGCCGATGCCCTTCGAGGCAACCATCGCCTATCTGAAGGCGAACTTGGCCACGCCCTCCTGAGTCGTCGCTAGCGGATGACCTTGCGCCACTCCGCCTCGAAGTAGCGCACCAGCACCTGATTGTTCAACTGGTTCACTTCCGCCGGCAGTCGCGCCATATCGGCCGGAAAGCTGAACATTCCGGGCAGGGTTTCTGTCGTCAAAAACCGGTTTTTCTCCGGATCGATGGCCGGCATCAAAAACGCCTGACGGCCGGCAATGATGTAACCCCATTCGCCGAAGGAAGGCACCAGCGCATGGTAGGGCGCTGTCTTGAAGCCGACGCTTTCCAGTGTCGTCACGACGCACCAGTAGGATTGCCGGGCATAGAGCGGCGATGTCGATTGAACGACGAGCAGGCCGCGGGCCGACAGGCGCTTTTCGAGCAGGCGATAGAAGGCCGAGGTGTAGAGCTTGCCCAGAGCAAAATTGGCTGGATCGGGAAAATCGATCACGATGAAATCGAAGTAATCCCTGCTCTCCTCCAGCCATTGCAACGCATCGGCATTGATCACCCTGACCCGCTCCGATTTCAGCGAATTCTGGTTCAAGGCGACCAGCGCCTGCGCTGTGGCGAACAGGTCGGTCATCGCCGGATCGAGATCGACCAGCGTGACCGACTCGACGTTCGGATACTTGAGAATTTCGCGTACCGCCAGCCCGTCACCGCCACCCAGCACCAGTACCCGCTTCGCGCCCGGCAGGCTGGCCAGCCCGGGATGCACTAGCGCCTCGTGGTAACGGTATTCGTCATGCGATGAGAACTGCAGGTTACCGTTGATGAACAGCCGCAGGTCATCACGCCAGCGGGTAACGACAAGGCGCTGGTAAGGCGTTGTTTCGGCATGGACAATTTCGTCGGCATAGAGATGCGCCTCGGCGAAAGTCGTCAATTGTCCGGCCCCGGCAAAACCGACCGCGAGCAGGCCGAACACGCTCCAGCTTTGCACGGCGAGCCAGCGGCGGCCCGGCAGCTGA
This sequence comes from Azonexus sp., assembly GCA_041909135.1. Lineage (GTDB taxonomy): Bacteria > Pseudomonadota > Gammaproteobacteria > Burkholderiales > Rhodocyclaceae > Azonexus. The sequence goes on from JAYREA010000001.1 coordinate 87,384, forward strand.
TCGCGAAACAGGTGCAGTGCCCACAGCGCCACGGCAACGTTGAGAACGCCGAACAGCAAGCCGGTACGCACCATACCGAGGTGCGGCGCCAGCACCAGCGGAAAGAGAATGGAAACCGCCAGGGCGCCGAGATAATCGAAAGTCAGGACTTGCGATACCAGATCCTTGAAGGCCAGTTCGCGCTTCAGGATGCGCATGACCAAGGGGATTTCGAGGCCAACGAGCACGCCGACGCCGAACACGGCGAGGTAAAGTACCAGCTTGAACGGCCCGGCCAGCCAGGTGAAGACCAGAAACAGCCCAATCGCCGAAAAACCACCGAGCAGACCGACCATCAGTTCGATCTGGATGAAGCGCCCGATCAGGTCGCGCGTGATGTACTTGGACAGCCACGATCCGGCGCCCATGGCGAACAGGTAAGTGCCGATCACCGTCGAGAACTGCGTCACCGAATCGCCGAGCAGGTAGGACGACAGCGCGCCGGCAATCAGTTCGTAGGCCAGCCCGCAGGAGGCGATGACAAAAACGGAAAAAAGGAGGGCATGACGCATGGGCAGCGATGCTAACCCGAAATAGCGGGAACGGCGCAGCGACAGCGCTGTCCGAACAACATCCCATCAGTTGAAGCGATTGCGATGCGCCGTATCCTCACCACCCTGCTGCTGGCAGCCTGCCTGAGCGGAACCCAGGCAGCCGAATACGCCATCGATCCGACGCATACCTATGCCAGCTTCGAGATCGATCATCTTGGCTTTTCGACCCAGCGCGGCCAGTTCAATCGCAGCAGCGGCAGCATCGAATTCGACCCCGAAGGAAAATCCGGCCGGATCGACATCCGCATCGATGCTGCTTCGCTCGACACTGGCTTCGACCTGCGTGACGACGTGTTGCGCGGCGATAGCTGGTTCAACGTCAAAGCCTTCCCGGATATCCTGTTTCGCAGCCAGAAACTGCTGTTCACCGAGGATCGCCTGAGCGCAGTCGAAGGCACGCTGGCCATGCTCGGCGAAATTCGTCCGATGCGCCTGGAAATCAGCCGCTTCAAGTGCGGCCTCAATCTCGCCAACCGCAAGCGTGGCTGCGGCGCCGATGCGGTGGGCAGCCTGCGCCGCTCTGAATTCGGCATGAACAACGGCCAACCTTTCATTGGCGACGAAGTCCGCCTGCGCATCCAGGTCGAGGCGTATCTGCCCTGATCGCCACACGGCGCCGAATCGCCGGCGCCTTACTAAAGTCATGTGCTAACGCGCTGTTTCTGCGAAAATAGCACCCCTTTTGCTGTTCCCGGATTGCCGCCATGCCCCCCCATCAAGCCATTGCCAGTACCGCCGAAATCGTCGCCGAGCTCAAGGCCGGCCGCATGGTCGTTCTGGTCGATGAAGAAGACCGCGAAAACGAAGGCGACCTCGTCATGGCCGCCGAATACATCACGCCGGAAGCCATCAATTTCATGGCCAAGTACGGCCGCGGCCTGATCTGCCTGACCCTGACCGCCGAGCGCTGCAAGAAGCTGGGCCTGACCCAGATGGCCCGCAACAACGGTACCGTCTATGGCACCGCGTTCACCGTCTCCATCGAAGCCGCCGAAGGCGTCACCACCGGCATTTCCGCGGCCGATCGCGCCAAGACCATCCAGGTCGCCGTGGCCAAGAACGCCGTCGCCGACGACATCGTGCAACCCGGCCACGTCTTCCCGATCACCGCCCGCGAAGGCGGCGTGCTGGTTCGCGCCGGCCACACCGAAGCCGGCTGCGACCTGGCCGGCATGGCCGGTCTGGAGCCCGCCTCGGTGATCTGCGAGATCATGAACGACGACGGCACGATGGCCCGCCTGCCGGAGCTGATCGAGTTCGCCAAGGAGCATGGCATCAAGATCGGCACCATCGCCGACCTGATCCACTATCGCGCCTCGTCGGAAACCCTGGTCAAGCGCATGACCAGCAAGACCATCGCCACCGCGCACGGCGAATTCACACTGCACGCCTTCGTCGACCAGGCCAGCGGCGCCACGCACCTGGCCTTGGTCAAGGGCGACATCCCGGCCGGCGGCGAAACCCTGGTCCGCGTCCATGAACCGCTGTCGGTGCTCGATTTCCTCGACCCGGCCAGCAAGCGCCAGGCCTTCTCCATCGACCAGGCGCAAGCCGCGCTGGCCAAGAACGGCCACGGCGTCATCGTGCTGATGCACCGCCCGGAAGACGGCGAGGCCATCCTCACCCGCCTCACCGGCACCGCGCCGAGCGCCCCGACCAAGTGGGATCCGCGCAGCTACGGCATCGGCGCCCAGATTCTGCGCGACCTCGGTGTCACCAAGATGCGTCTGCTTTCCAGCCCGCGCAAGATGCCTTCCATGACCGGTTTCGAACTCGAAGTCACCGGTTTCGTCACCTCTCCTGCGGAGCTCTAAGCCATGTCCCGGTTTGACAACGTTTACGAATACGACAACGACCTCAACGGCGCTGGCCTCCGGGTCGGCATCGTCATGGCCCGCTTCAACCTGCCGGTCTGCGAAGGCCTGCTCTCGGCCTGCATCAACGAGCTAAAGCGCCTTGGCGTGGCCGATGCCGACATGACCATCGCCACCGTGCCCGGCGCCCTGGAAATCCCGCTCGTGCTGCAAACCATGGCCCAGAGCGGCAGTTTCGATGCTCTGGTCGCCCTCGGCGCCGTCATCCGCGGCGACACCTACCACTTCGAAGTGGTTTCCAACGACGCCTGCCGCGCCATCATGGAAGTCCAGCTTGATACCGGCATTCCCATCGCCAACGGCGTGCTGACCTGCGAAACCGACGAACAGGCCGAAGTCCGCATGCAACCCAAGGGCAGCGATTGCGCCCAGGCCGCCGTCGAGATGGCCAACCTTCAGAAAGCGCTCATCCAATGACCACCTTCCTCAGCGATAGCGAACATCCCCAGGACGTCAAGGCACCGCCGAAATCGGCGCGTCGCCGGGCTCGCGAATTTGTGCTGCAGGGGCTGTACCAGTGGCGTGTCGGCGGGGCCGACGAAGCCGCCATCGAAGCCTACGCACCGGAAATGGAAGGCTTCGCCAAGGCTGACCGTGAATTTTTCGTCGGCACGCTGCGCGGTGTGATGGCCCAGCATGAAAAGCTGATCGAACAGGTTTCCGCACATATTGACCGCCCGTTCACCGAACTGTCGCCGGTCGAAGCCTGCATTCTGATGCTCGGCAGCTTCGAAATGGCCAACCACGCCGAAACGCCCTACCGCGTGATCATCAACGAAGCGATCGAACTGACCAAGTCTTTCGGCGGCACCGACGGCCACAAGTACGTCAATGGCGTGCTCGACAAGGTCGCTGCCATCCTGCGTCCTGACGAGGTCGCGGCGCGCAAGAAGGGCAAGTAAGTCCATGCCGGGCGAGTTCGCACTGATCGACAAGTATTTCGCCCGGCCAACGCCATCGGCCATCCTCGGCCCCGGTGACGATTGCGCCCTGCTCCAGCCCTCGCCGGGCAAGCAACTCGCTGTCACTACCGACATGCTGGTCGCCGGCACGCATTTCCTGCCTGACACCGACCCGAAGAATCTCGGCTGGAAAGCCCTCGCCGTCAATCTCTCCGACCTTGCCGCCATGGGCGCCAAGCCACGCTGGGTCACGCTGGCTGGGTCGCTGCCGACAGTCGATGAGCCATGGATCGCCCAGTTCGCCGAAGGCTTCTTCGCCTGCGCTGCCGAATATGGTGTCGACGTCGTTGGTGGCGACACGACCAAGGGCCCGCTCAATATCTGCATCACCGCGCTGGGCGAAGTCGAACCCGGCCAGGCGCTACGCCGTGATGGCGCCAAAGTCGGCGACCAGATCTGGGTTTCCGGCCGCCCCGGACTGGCCAGCCTTGGCCTCGCCTACCTGCAAGGCAAGATCCAGCTGCCCGAACCGTGGCCACGCCTATGCGTCGGCGCCCTCGAAAAGCCGCGCCCCCGTGTGGCCCTGGGCCTGGCGCTGACCGGCATTGCCAGCGCGGCCATTGACGTTTCCGACGGCCTGCTGGCCGATCTCGGCCATATTGCCGAACGCTCCGGCTGCGCCGCTGCCGTCAAACTGGTCCAACTGCCCCACCTGCCCAAAGGCGAGAGCTACAACGCCGACCTGCGCCGCGCCGCGCTCGAATGCCAACTGGCTGGCGGCGACGACTACGAACTCTGCTTCACCGCCCCCGGCACGCAAAGCCTGGCCATCGCGAAGATCGCCGCCCAACTCGAACTGCCGCTATGGTGTATCGGCGAAATGGTGGCCGGCCAGGCCGGTGAAGTAACCGTCTTTGACCCGGACGGCAAGCCAGTTCAGTTCGACCACAAGGGATACGACCACTTTGGCGCAGAAGCCTAGTCTCGCCTTCCTGCTCGCCCACCCGGCGCACTTCTTCGCGCTCGGCTGTGGCAGTGGACTGGCCCCGAAGGCACCCGGCACCTTCGGCACGCTGTTCGCGTGGGCAACCTTTGCGCTCTTCCATGGCTACTTCGGCGATTTCCAGTTGCTCTTTCTGCTGCTCACCGCCTACGTTGCCGGTATCTGGTTCATCGACGTCACCGGCAAGGCCATTGGTGACCCCGACCACGGCAGCATCGTCTGGGATGAAATCGTTCCCTTCTGGCTGGTCCTGCTGATGACGCCGGATACCTTTTTCTGGCAACTCGCCGCCTTCGCGCTGTTCCGCTACTTCGACATCACCAAGCCGCAACCGGCCCGCTACTTCGACGAGCACGTCAAGAACGGCTTCGGCGTGATGGCCGATGACCTTGTTGCAGCTGGGTACACTTTGCTGTCACTGGCCCTGCTCAAGCTCATTTTTGCCTGACGCCTGCGTGCCACAGGCATAGAATATCGAGGTTCCCAACGCTTGGAGCTTCATCATGAGTCACAAGCATGCCCACCTGATGCGCAGCATCTTCCAGGACCCGCCCTCGGCGAATATTCACTGGCGCGAGATCGAATCGCTGCTCCACCATCTTGGCGCCGAAGTCGAACCCTCACACGGTGCCCGCTTCAAGATCACCCTGAACAAAGTCGAAGCCTTCCTGCATCACCCGCACAACAGCAGCACCTGCAGCAAGACGGACATCAAGGCCATCCGCGATGTACTGACCCATGCCGGGGTTACTTTGTCGGCCTATGAAGTCAAGCAGACCTGAGAATCCACGTATACCCGCATGAAAAGCAAAAAAGCCACCGGAAAGGTGGCTTTTTCATGGATTCTTGGTGCGCCCGACTGAATTCGATAGGCGTCAATAATTCATCTGTCTAATCAATACCTTGCACCTCTGAACAGCGGCCTCTGTGTAACAGTAACGTGTAAGCACCATCAACACGTTTTCAGTGTAGCAGTTCTGAATGTTCAGCGAAAATTTGTCAGGGGGCCATCCCTTTCGTCGTCCCCGTGAGTTACCCCCGGTGGGGAGGCAGAGGACGTTGTGGGCTAGATTGGGTCCTTTAGGCAGTCTTCATACATTGCCCCCCTCTGCATTTCCGGTGGCGTGTAGCACTCCACGTACCGCATGCAGTGAAGTTCCTTCTCTCTTTGGACGGCCTGCATTGCAGCAATCTCGTTCCCGCCTGCACTGACCGTTGCCATCTGTTTTTCAAGTAGCTTCGCAGATTCATCAAGATGCTTGGAAAGGAGCCTGTCCGCGCATGCGTGCGCCGCGACCAGTTCAGGGGTGAGCGATGCAGCCTTCCTTTTGGCATCCTTCTTGGCGCCATCTTCAATAAACACCAAGGTCCCAATCAGCAGTAGTACCGCAGCGAATCCCCACTTCCAATAAGTCATAGCTACTCACAGTTGTCATAATGCGGGGAATGTCATCTATTGCGTGGCGGAGGTCAATAGCGAGAAGGGACCGGCAGGCATGCCACAAAACGGTCAATTACTGACACCTTCAAGTAGGCTGCCACAAATATAGCCTTGCCATTTAATGACACATCGTGTTAGCCTGACACCGTTTTGTGACGAATGAGGTTAGCCATGAGCCGTGTCTTTGCCTATGCCCGCGTATCGACCGTGGAGCAACTTACCGAGAACCAGCGCGAGCAGATAGCGCAGGCTGGATACCAGATTGAAGAACGCCGTTACGTTGAGGAGAAGGTCAGTGGAAGTGTGCCAGCCCTCCAGCGTCCCGGCTTTGCCCGCCTGCTTGATCGTATAGAGGCCGGGGATACCGTAGTCGTCACCAAGTTGGACCGGCTGGGGCGGGATAGCATTGACGTTCAGCAGACAGTGAAGCTCTTTCAGGGCCGAGGCGTGCGCCTAGTGGTCCTCCAACTGGGCAACCTTGATCTGACCAGCAGCGCCGGGGAACTCATGGTCAAGATGCTGGCAGCCGTGGCCGACTTCGAGCGTGACCTGATTATTGAGAGAACTCAGGCAGGGCTGGCCCGCGCCAAGTCTGAGGGCAAGCGACTGGGACGCCCTACCAAGACCACCGAGAAGGAACGCCGCGAGATTACCGAAGCGCTAGGCAAGGGTGCGACTGTGAGCGAGGTTGCCCGGACTTATGGCATCAGCCGGGCCTTGGTTCATAACATCCGCGACGCCCAGTTATAGCACCTTCGCCGCGACATCCTCACAGCCTCCTAACGGGGCCTTTTGTTATTCCAGCATCCGCAGGCAATACAGTTTCAGCACCCGCGCCGGTTCCCGACAAGCGTTCATCTCCTGCAAGGGCATGTGTAAGGGATTCGTGCTGGCATAGCTGAACGAGTGCTGAAGGGCAGCCACCAGAGCAACCAACTTTTGATCAGGGCTGTGAGCCGCAATCGTGTTCAGCACGTTAAGCACAGTCCGGCGCTGCTTCTGGGCACAGAGTAGCTCAATCAGTTCAGAGTAATGTTCTTCCGGGCTTTGCATAGCGGGCTGCCTTGGATCAAAAGTAAGTAGTCTCCGGGCTCATCGCTGCAAAACAAGGGTAGAGGTTTGCAGTCTCCCGCATCCGCGTGGTGACCCTTGAGGGGAACCCGTGGTTTGTCACTGAGGATGTGGCAAGGTCCTTGGTTTCACTCGCCACTCTCGGGGCGGGCACTCCCACCATCTTCACCGGGTTGATTCTTCCGAGAAAACCACAGTTACCCGCAAAGTCACGGCTTGCAATTAGGCGTGCGTAACAACTGCTCGGTCGGCACAGGCTCGCGAATAAGCGCGTTCGAGGCATCTCGTTTCAGTTCGTTGATTTCGACTTTGCAAACGTGTCGGCCAACAGCCAAGATATCGAGGCGAAACATGGCCTCATAATCACGGCCTGCCTTCGGGGTAAAGCGGAATACGGGCTGACAGTTATATTGCCAACCGGGAGAAGTTCCTGTGCCGTAAATTGCATAGCCCGTGAAAGGTGTTCCTGCTTCAAGGTATACCTCGATAGGTCGCATTCGCCATTCTGTATCGGTCACCGGCATGCCAACTTTGGGCGCTGCGCGAAAGAGACCAAGCGATGGGAGATTGGCATCAGGCGTGCGTTTCAGGCAGGTGTTCTGCGATTCCTTATACATGGACAATGCCATTTGGTCCGGTATGTTTGTACCGTAGCGCATACGCGCCACCGGCACCTTTGCTGGGTCTGGATTCTCGTATCTAGATGGTATTGCACAGGCACTGCAAAACATTGCAGCGCCCATCGTCAAATATGAGAGTGATTTTCTGCTGATCATCGTTCCTCCGTTTTGATAGTGCCTTCCCTGGCTTGATCACCATCTAACCCTCAGCGCCGAATATTCGAATTGTCTGCTGGGGCTATGTGCTTCCCAATTTGACCACAGTCACAGACCGATGTCATTGCTGATCGACGCTCGATGGCACGAAAAGCTAGTGTTGGTGGTCATCTTGGGAGATGTGACCGATTTGTCGGCTGATTTCTGGTACGCGAAAGGACCACAACGAATCGTTGGGGGTGTTGTTCGGAAAGCAAGTCTCTACCGTGTCCCTGCTGGCTGAATCCGGCCTGTACAAGATGGTGCTCCGCAGTCGCACACAGCAGGCCCAGAAGTTCCAAGATTGGGTCACCAAGGAAGTCCTACCGAGCATCCGCAAGACTGGCTCCTTCGTGACAGGCGGGAAGACTCCCTAGTTACCGAACGCGGCGCAGGCCCCAAGCTGGCCGTCGTAGCTGTACCGCTTGACCACCTCCTGGGAATCCACTTCCAGGTTGAGTGTGCAGGACAGGGAGGTAGCTCCCGAAACCATCAGCGTCCCGTTAGGGCCTGCTATGAGATTCGGCTGGGACCGCCCCACTGTCCAGGTGTAGAGCTTCCGCCCTGCAATGGTCCTCTCCGCTGCTGGGAAGCCAAGGCCATCAATCGCTGCGTCTATAGGCTTCCCTAGGTACTTCTGCTCGATGTTCTTCTCGATGCCCCCAAAGGTGGTGCAGGCGGAGACAACGAGCGGAATGGCCGCGTACATAAGGAATTTGAGCATTTCAACACCCCTGATAATTGACGCTGACATTATATATTCAGCATCACCATCAAGCAGGACGCCCAAGGCCGCTACTGCCTGAATGACCTCCACAAGGCATCTGGAGGGGACCCGAAGCACCAGCCATCCAACTTCGTTCGCCTAGACTCCACAGGTGCATTGGTGGAAGAACTCCTCAGAAGTGATGAGTTAATTGGTTCCTCCCCGCTGCACAAGAAGATGGGCCGGGATGGCGGAACCTTCGTAGTCAAGGAGCTGGTGTACGCCTACGCTATGTGGATCAGTGCCAGCTTCCAGCTCAAGGTTATCCGCGCCTTCGATACGCTCCAGACTCAGGGAGTGATCCCCACTCAGGAGGCCCCGAGAGTATCCACAATACGATTGTGCATATCCATAAACAATCAGTTTATTGGCGGCTTTACACGATAGCGGGTTAAGCAACTGATTTAAAACAAATCGTATCATAAATATTCGACTGTATACAGCCCTTCGTCATGTGACAAAGTGGCGTCTTTCATAACCAACCATCGAAAGACCGCACCATGGCACTAGACCTCAATATCTCCGCCCCCTTCCGTTTCTCCCTGCTGGCATCTACCGGCCACCTATCCATGAGCTGGGGGCGTACTGAGCGTGGCTTCGTTCTTGAGTCAGGAGCGGGGGCAAACCGCAGCGGTAAGATTCTTGAAGTGTGGCGTAACGCCTACTGCGGAAGCCTCAACGTGACGGCCTTCGGGCTGCATCTGGTTATCTCAAGCGACGCGAGGCTTACACCTGCAAGCACAGCGGCCTGAAACACCGCCAGCCGGAACCCCAGAATGACCTCAATTTGTGGTCATTTTCTTTTACGCACAGACCGCCTTCAGAACACCCACTAGAACGCACAGGAAGGCCACATACAGAGCTTTTAGCAGCACCTGAACGGGTGTGTATCAATCAGCATAAAACATGCTCAAACGCGCCGCATTTGATATTCCTGCGCAGATTGACGAAGACCGTTGTGCCACAAGGCTTTTACTCGAAATGACTAGGTAAACCCCACCTGTAGCATAGAAAGCGCGCGAGCACGGCGTTCGACATGTACTTTTGTGGTCATTTTTCTGATTCGTCAGGAATTTGCACCATTTATATCAATCTTGTAGAAAGTAGAAAATGAGTAATAGGCAACAAAGCAGGACAGGGACCGGCAGGGTACGCAACCAACTGGTTATCCCCGCCACGGTACCCAGTGCGGTGCCAGATGCGGTAACAAGGAAGGACCAAACCGCAGCCTCATTGATGCGAGGGCTGGCGCAGTTCAGTAGCGCCCTGCTTCAGTACCTACCGGACCAATCAGAAGCCCCGGCAGATGATTCCGGTCAGAGTAACTACGTGGCCCAGACTGCGAGCATGCAGAACGAACGGGATAGGTTAGTAGCAATGCAGCCATCCCATCAGGCCAAGATGCGGCAGGACTTCTTAGATGCGGCGGCAGCCATGAACCCACTGGTATTTAACTCTGAAGCGTGGATAGCGCAGGGGGCGCGACGTGTCGGTGCGCAAGAGGCGGGAGTCAGTCCGGGAATTCGATATTCAGGAAGCCCGTGGAGCCGGTACGAGAACGGCAGGGAAGTGGAGGACACCACCACTGTCAGGCTGGGTGCGCAATGACCGCCAACACTGATAACCCCGTGATGATCTTCACCTCCGGTGCTTGTTCAGGCAACAACGGCGATGGCGCTGGAGGCTGGGGCGTAGTTCTCAACAGCGCGAGGTCAGGAACCAGAAAAATCAGCGGGACGGCCACGGGGACCACCAGCAACAGGATGGAACTGCTTGCTGCCATCGGAGCACTCCGAGCCCTGAAGATGCCCCTAAGCGTGCGCCTCCACACCAATTCTGAGTATGTCCAGAAAGGCATGACCGAATGGCTGCCCAACTGGAAGGAATACGGCTGGAAGGCACCGCAAGGGCTGCGCGGCAAACTGGCCCCAGTAAAGAATGCCGACCTGTGGCAAGAGTTGGAGCAAGCCGCAGCGCCGCACGCTATTGAATGGGTCCGGGTCAATGCTGACTCAGGCGGCCCACTCTACGAGTTAGCACGGCAATTGGCGCGTAACGCCGTGGTGAAGACCAGCACCTTCGAGCAGCACTTCAGCGCCCCTACACAGACCTCAACTATTGCCCCGGCAGTCAGCAGCGCGAAGCTGCCATGGGACGACTGAGCAAGCACCTTTCACGAAAGCAGATCAATGATCCATCCCAGCAGTAATGAGCAGCTTGTCTTCCGGCAGGTCGCCTTCCCGGTATCCGCATTCGACTATCTGAAGGACTATCAGCGGGACATCGAACGGCAGACCGGCCAGCGGCTCAACAATAACCAAGTATTGGCCCGCATCATGGCCGAGCATCGTCAATCAATTGTAGAGAGTGAAGAACATGTCAGCACTGGTAGCAAAGCTCGAAATTGAGCAGGCAATAGCCGCAGGAAGTCCGCCCCCTGCCGAGGCACCCCGGAAGTTGCCCATTGAGTCTATCCAGCAGTTCCCCGAGGTATTCCAGCCAAGAGGGCCTGCCGGGTACGCATCAAGCGCCCACGTGCGGGACCTAGCCAGAGCCCCGAGAGGAGGCCACGCATTGGACCCCATGACCATCTTCTGGACCGGTAACGGCTGGGCGGTCATCGACGGGCATCACCGCTTGAGGGCATACCGTGCCACAGATTGGCGGGATGATGTGCCGGTAAAGGTATTTACTGGCAGTCTTGATGAGGCGATGGGCTACGCAGGCAAGCTGAACTCAGGCGAAAAGCTGCCCATGTCCAACTCCGAGAAGAAGGCCCTTGCATGGAAACTCACGACATGCACGAAGCTATCTAAGGAGTGCGTCCGCTTGGCTTCTGGGATGTCTGATGGGTTCCTTTCTCATATGCGCCGGATTCACGCCATATTGCTCAAGGAGAAAAGCCTAGCAGCGGAAGGTGTAGCTGCGATGTCGTGGCACGATGCCCAGAAACAGGCCGCTGGCGAGGCTCCCGAGAAGGAGGTCATCGACCGGGATGCGTGGATCGAAGAGAAGGCGCAGGAGATGGCCAATCGAATCCTCAAGGCAATCGGCAAGCAAGGCCAGCAGAAGCATGAAGTCTTTGCGCGGGCTCTTGAGATTTACGATAGCCGCTTACCGGATGCGCTCCGCGAATTCTGGGACGACGAGCGGGGCGAGGTCGAGCGGGTAGTAGATGACCTGGACCCCAATCCGGACTTCTAACGGCAACTAGACGAACACCCCGAAGACAACCACTAGATGTAACTGTGGAGACTTTTCGGGGTGCATCTCTAGACGGTGCAATTTGCACCCATAGCGTTTCTAGCGTCCGTCCCTCATCCCCTGTTTTTGTGGAGATGCGACAGGTCCAAGCCATCGTAATGCAGCCTCTCCACGGCAGAAATGAGCGGTGACAATGGATAGAAAGCACCACCGTAACCCTCACCCGAATTTGGTGTCGCTGACCCATGCCCAGTCAAGGCGTCATGCACTTGAAGCTGTATATCGGAATCTCTACAGGCATCCTTAAATCCATGCCGGAAACTGTGGAAGACCTTGCGAGTGTCTTTTATCTTCACAACGTCCCGCAGGTAACGCCCGAACCATTGTGACCAAGTAGCCGTAATGTTGCCCTGCCGGGTTCTCTCCAACAATGGGAACAACTGGCCATCCCCAGACTCCTTCACAGACGCCCAATAATTCAGCAATCCGCATTTCACCAACACAGGATGAACTGGCACCCAACGACGACTGACCTCCGATTTCTGTGTCTGCTCATCATCTGCATCCGTGGTGAAGTAGAAGACATAAACGCCACGTTCAAGCTGTATGTCTGTAGTCATTAGCTGCCCGATTTCAGACAGGCGGGCACCGGAAAAAAGAGAAATGAGAGGAAGCCAGAACGAGGCCTCTCCGCGACCACCGATGGGGCGTGCCCCTTGGGTGAAAACACGCGAAGCGAACAGCACCGAAAGGTCCTCTGTGGAAAACGGCAGGCGGGCTTTTTTGGTCACCTTCGGTATATGCACCTTAACGCCAGTCGTAGGATTCAGTGGCAGCTTGTCGTTTTCGACGGCCACCGAGAACAAGCCCCGCAATAGCCCAAGATACTTCCTAACCGTGGCCGGTGCTTTGCCCTTGGCTAGTTGATCGTCCTTGAAGGAAACAACATCCGCTTTAGTCATCTTGGAGGCCAGAAGTCCCGGCTTCAGTTCGGCCAGCCATGTAATGATGGATTCCACCTCCATGATAGTGCGAGGCCGAGGGGCTTTCTGTGTTTGCCAGTACTCCCGTAGCGCGGTGAAGGTCATACCCTTTCCGATCAACTCACCCCGGATGATGCTGGCCTCAACCACAGGCGTTTCCACCACAGCGCCTCCATGGCGCATCTTCAGTGCTTCCAATGCTTTCCGGTAGGCTGCCCTCATGGCCATCATCAAGGGAACGAATGAGGGTGAATCCTTGGCCACTTTTAGTCCGTAGCTTCCGGCGAAGTCCTCCTCTTCAAAGGTGTCACCTAAACGCGAGCGGCCAGCATCGAAAGCTTCAGCAGCAGCCACCACATCCAATGAGTGCGCTTTGTTCTCCCATTTCCGGTCAGACAATCCACCCTCAGCGGCGGCTTCCATACGGGCCTCGTCGTCCTCTCCAAGGATATGCGCGTAGTACAGCGCGGCCATGCGGTCGATTTCCTCGCGGGTCAGGTCTGTCGCCGGGCCTGCGCTCTGTATGGCGAGGATGTGGGCGAATTCTTGATCTAGCTGGAGAGTGCGTAGGCGAGCGAGGCGGAGTGCTTCGGCCTTCTCACGGGTCCGCAGAGAAACTACCAGTTCATCCTTGCCGTAATGCTGGCGCAGAGCAGCCGGAACCCGCAAGCGGTGGTAGTAAATTGGCCCTCGTTTAACGAGGTGCGTCTGGTCTTTCAAGTTGGTTCCCATCCCTGAATGATACCGGCTGTGTAACAGCACTGTGTAACAGTTCAGAAAGCTGGAACCTTGAAAAGACGGGGATTGCCGCAATGGCAACCCTTTAGAGAATATTGGTGCGCCCGACTGAATTCGAATCAGTGACCCCTGCCTTCGGAGGGCGGGAAATTCAGTTCCATAGCGTTTCGACACGTACCAAATACAACCATAAGTTGTTGTATTTTAATTTTTATTTGTTCCTTTAAGTTTCATGATGTGTCATGTAGAATTTCCGTATGAATTCCGTACAGAGAAAACAACATGTCAAACGCAATCGATAGCAAGACCAAACGTGAACGACTCACCCCCAGGCGTGAACCGTATTGGACCCCTCTCCAAAAGGGTGCAGCCGTTGGGTTTCGCAAACTCGAAGCAGGCGATGGGACATGGATTGCACGATGGCGCGATGATGCAGGAAAGCAGAAATACCGGGCGCTAGGGAATTTTGAAGAGTTCGACGGCGCGGCCAAGGCGGCTAGGGCATGGGTAGAAAGCTGCGAGGGCGGTACTAGCCACAAGGCAACCACGGTAAAGGAAGCCTGTGAGGCGTACGTTACAGCCCTTGAAAACGAAGGTCGCAAAGACACTGCCAAGGATGCCAAGGGTAGGTTCAAGCGCCTTGTTTACGATGACACCATAGGTAAGCTGGCACTCGAAAAACTAAGAACGTCACACCTCGCGAAATGGATGAACGACCAGATTGACGATGACGACGATGCTGACGATGAAGATATTCGCCGCTCAAAGGATTCAGCCAATCGCAACCTAGCCACCTTGAAGGCTGCGCTAAATCTTGCCCTGAACAATCGCCTAGTTGCCACTGACGCAGGATGGAAAACCGTGAAGGCATTCTCAAAGGTTGGTGCACGCAGGAAAGATGCATTCCTTGGCATGGAGCAACGCACCGCCCTACTGAAAGCCTGCCCGGATGATTTGAAGTTGCTGGTTAAGGCAATGCTACTCACCGGTGCACGCCCCGGCGAACTAGCCACCCTGAACGCTTCGGACTTTGACAAACGTCTGGGTTGCCTGACGCTACGCGGCAAGACCGGAGCGCGCACCGTAGCTATATCTACAGCCGCTTCAGCCTTCTTCACAGAGATTGCCAAGGACAAAATCGGAGCCGCCCCCATGCTGGCAACCTCATATGGCCAGCGTTGGAACAAAGACAGCTGGAAGAAGATTTTCAAGGATGCCGTCGACGCCGCAAAGCTGTCGAGCGCAGTTGTCATGTACAGCCTTCGCCACACTGCAATCAGCGAAATGATTTTGGCCGGCATGGACTCGTTCATCGTTGCCAAGTTGGCCGGCACATCCGTCGCCATGATCGAAGCGAACTATGGGCACCTCAAGCATTCCGTTGTGACCGCCAAACTCGACGCAGTTGCAATGCTCTAAATCCACAGAAGGAGAATCCAGCATGACCGAATCACCCATAAACGGCCTAGCAGTGCTTAAGGATGTCTACGCCTTGGCCGAATCCCTCTATCTGATGTCAGGCGGGACTGTGCCAGACGGCTGCAATTTTTCCCGCTCATTGGGTGAATTGGCCGAATACTGCTACAACTGCGCCGTGGTTACTTTCTACAACGAGGTGTCGAGAGCGTTGCACGCGTAAACACACCCAGCCCCCACATTCAGGACTTCCCGCCGTTGAGAAATGGCCGGAAGTCCTTTTTATTTGTAACAGTTTGTAACCATATCGGCCATTTTCGATTATTGAAAGTTGTCGAAAATTGTACATGCTTGTTGAAAGTCATACTAGATTGCTGAAAGTTGCTTTTCGTTTAATTTCAATAACTTGCAATGCATAGTGAGAATTGCTGACACTCCCGGTCACGCCGCTTCAGCAAGGCGCATAACGTTCAAGGAGATCGTCAGATGAACCAGCATATTCCAACCCAGCCACTAGCCTATCGAATCAACAAAGCCGAAGGGTTACTTGGTCTTTCAAGAAGCACGCTTTACCGCCTTGTCTCAGCCGGTGAACTGGACTTAGTCAAACTCAGCCCCAGGGCATCAGCAGTAACACGGGAAAGCATCACCCGATACGCTGCAGCGCGCTCTATTCCCCTGCCCGCTGGTTTCTGAGGGGTGGAAAAAATGGCCAAACAAATTGACGCGGTTAGACACCCTTTATTTGCCGTCTACCACCTCGGGCCAACCGATACGAACAGGCTGAAGGTTCGAGTTCTTGAGCTAATGGGCATTTTCAACACTCGTTCTGCGGCTGAAAAGTGTTTTCGAGAAGCAGTATTGAAGAATCAAGCCGTGTACCCCCCTGTTGCAGATGCAAAAAGCCTGAAAGCCGTCTTCACCAAGCTACGAAAGCAGATTTGCTGGCGAATCAACATCAATACGTTGCTTGCTTTCGAATACATGTTCCCGTACCCGAATGAAGATCATGCACCGATTGTAGGTATTACCCGGTTTCCGTGTGACCTCGACACTAGATTAGATTCAACTTTAGTGGTCAAAATTAAGGACGCAAGGGTGTTGTACAAACGGGCAACACCAACAGTCGACAGCATGAAATATCGACGCAGCCTTTTCGATATGGATGCAAATTATGCCCAATGACACGTTGACCGTACTCCGACACCCGACAATTCCGCAAACGAAGACATGGAAGGTCGACGGGACCATCGAGGCACACGGGGAGGCAAAAAACTACACGCAGGAAACCCGAGAGGTGGACGGAATTCACACCCTGTCGACCGTGTTGACCGAACTTGAAACTGATTCGAACGCTGTCGTTATCCGTGGTAGTTACCTAGGGCCAAAGCACGCAAAAACCGAGTATCCGGAAGATTTTAAAAGCGGCAAGGTACTACGCCGGAAATCGCTTTTCCGTGATGACCATCACCACTATTTGATGATCGATGTAGACGGTCATAAGACAGACCGGGACGCGATGGTCGACCCGGTTGGTGCTGTCCGTGAATGGGTTGAAGCCAATTTACCTAGCCAGTTTCACGGCGTATCAATTCATTGGCAACTTTCAGCCAGTTTCGGGCACCCGACAAAAGAAGGACTACGCGTCCACATTTGGGCATGGTCGAAAACGCCTTATCGCAGTGAACAACTGCGCCAATGGGCAACCCGTACCGGCTTCAAGGGCGATTCCTCGCTGTTCGACACGATCCAATTGCACTACACAGCCGCCCCCGTATTCGAGGAAGGCGTCAACGACCCTGTGACGCGCCGTAGTGGCTTCCTCAAAGGTGAATTTGGGGACGTGGTCCACCTCGTAATTCCTGATGATGCAGCCGACGGTATGCCCGTCAGTCGTCAGCATAAGGTTCACGAAGCCTGGACCAACGACCCGACAGCCCAATGGTTGATTAAGTCGCCCTACTTCAAATCAACCCGAAAAGACGGGGGGCTGAATGTTGCCTGCCTACTAGCTGACGAGCACTCGTCAGAGTCGGGAGAATCGTCAACCATCTATTACCCGGCACACACGAACGGATACCCACAAGGCACTTTCGTTTGCCTTCACACGCACGGCGCAGAAAACGGATTCAATCGCCGTTGCTTTGAGAAATTGCGGGAATTGGGCATTGACGACACAGACGACGTGTTCACGTCTCTCGACAATACGGTCAACCTATTGTGTGCCGACCAGATCACCCCCGAGGCTATCCGGTGGATTTGGACCGAGTGGTTAGCGCGCGGAAAAATGATCTTGACGGCGGGTTCACCTGGAACCGGCAAGACCACACTAGCCATGGCGATGGTGGCAACCGTAACGAGGGGTGGTAAATGGCCTGACGGGAGCACATGTGAACGCGGTAGCGCCGTCGTCTGGTCGGGTGAGGATGACCCCAAGGACACGCTAGTTCCTCGCTTGCTGGCGTCCAATGCCGACCTTTCCCGCGTTCATTTCGTGGTCGACGCCATTGGCCCCGATGGTCAACGCCCGTTTGACCCGGCACGCGATATGCCGTTACTGCAGTCGCAAGTGGAAAGGCTTGGTGACGTTCGCTTGATCGTTGTCGACCCTATCGTTTCAGCCGTTGCCGGTGATAGCCACAAAAATGCAGAAGTGCGGCGCGGCCTGCAACCCCTGGTCGACCTTGCTTCGAAAATCGGTGCTTGCTTGGTTGGCATTACCCACTTCACCAAGGGCACGAGTGGGCGCGACACGACAGAACGTGTTACCGGTTCGCTTGCGTTTGCCGCCCTCGCCCGTGTTGTTCTGGCAACGGCCAAGGATCACACGTCAGGCGACTACCTGTTGACCCGTTCGAAATCGAATATCGGACCAGACGGGGGCGGGTTTCGGTACAGCCTCAAACAGGTCGACATTGCTGATTACCCTGGCGTTAGCGCCTCGTGCGTCATTTGGGGTGAAGCTGTCCAAGGTAATGCACGTGAACTGATTGCCGCAACTGAAGGTGAACAGACGACGAAAGCGGGGGACAACGCCGAGACTTGGTTACGTGACCTTTTGACCCTTGGCCCCATGAAAGCGGTCGACGTTTATGAGTGCGGCGCGTCACAAGGTTACGCCGAACGGAAGCTGCAACGCGCACTAAAGAAAATAGGCGGCGTATCAGAAAAACCCGGTTTTCGTTCCCCGGCGTGGTGGAAATTACCCGGTTGCGAACATTCCGACGATGACGGAATGTCGGGAGATGACGGTGAACTCTAACCCGACAAAGTGTCGTCTTTGTCGGGATTGGGGCGCAACACGATCAAACGCAATCCCGACAGCAAACCCGTCACACCGTACACGTGTCGGGATTGTCGTCTTTGTCGGGACTGTCGGGACTGTGAACAGCCAAACCCGACAAACCCGACAGTCCCGACAAAGACGACATAAAAATTGTATCGAGACAGTCTGTCGGGATTGGCATAGGTGCCCTAAACGAATCGGCAAATTCTTTGAAACCGGGGCTCAGCGCACCCCCGTACAGCCGTTAAGGCCGGGGAAGTACCTTTTGACGATTTTATGTAATCCATAAACCGCTTCACCTCGCTGCATTCGTGCAGCCGTAACCCGTGAAAACCGTACAGCCGTAACCCTCGTAAAACGCGTGATAGCAGTGATTCGTCCTGCCTACAACCTCCAACTTTTCCGAAAGGTACGACCGTGCAAAATTCATTCAACCAACCCGACCAACTGCGTCAACGTATCTCTGCACTTGAAGCCGAGATCATCGCAACAGAAGCGGAAACTATCCCTCTCGCCAATCGAGTCAACGAGCTAACCGCTGCAATTAAGAATGCTGACGATGTACTTAGTCAGCAATACAGCTATCCCGCGCACCGTAACGCCAAGGAAGCCAAGGTTGCGGCAATCAGTTCACGTGCAGCATTGCAGGCTGAGATTCAGAGCGTTCGCAACCGGGTAGACAGCGCCAAGTCTCGCCGTGGTGAGTTGCAACGAGACTTACAACGGGCTGAACGTTCAGCCTTAACTGATGCCGACCTGAAGACGAGGCAACGCGATGTCGACGCCGCGATCAAATCGGCAGGCAATCGAATTGTCAAACTGAAGAACGAAGTGGACGTTCTGAAAACGAAACG
The DNA here is from genome assembly GCA_041909135.1 of Azonexus sp. GTDB lineage: Bacteria > Pseudomonadota > Gammaproteobacteria > Burkholderiales > Rhodocyclaceae > Azonexus. The sequence goes on from JAYREA010000001.1 coordinate 106,330, forward strand.
CCGTGAAGCACAGGCTGCAATCGACGCACTGAGCGAGGCCGAACAGGAACTCGTCGACGCCAATGAAGCCCTTGATGCGGTCAAGGGAGACGCCTTTATCGACGGTGGCAATGTCGACATTGCTGGATTTGAAACGAGGATCACCACGGCGCAGAAAAACGTGAACGACGCCAAGGTCAACGCTGCGGGTGCCAAAGCCGCAATCCCTCGAATCGATGGGCGAATTTTGGCTGCCAACGAATCACTCGAAACGGAAACAGCAGAGTGCACGACCTTGGTGGACGCCTATTTCGATATCCAGCTGCGCAAGTTCGAATCTGCCTATCTGACCCATGCACGGGGGGTCATGGAAAGTCTGCAATCACTGGTTGCCCTTGGTCAAATCACTGGCAACCAATTGGGCAACCAGTTACTCGGGAAGATGAGGCACACGCTGTACGTTCCAGCAGACGGCAAACATCCTGAAGCCTTCGATACCTCGCCCTGGTTTGGCCGTTCTGTTGTCCCTGACGTGTCTGACATTACTGCACGCCTGACCGCCGAATTCCAAGCGGTTAAGACCTTTTAAGGGGATGTGACATGTCATTCAACGACTACAAGCCGCAAGAAATCACCCTTGAAACGTCGACCGGCGATATCACCTTGCGAGGGGTCAACGCGGACGACCTAACCGGCCTAGTTCAACGTCACGGCGCACTAATCGAAACTTGGTTCGAGGGTGAACCAGACTTGATGCAAACGATCAGCAAAGCGCCTGCCCTGGTTGCCGACATGATCGCGTGTGCTGCAGGTGACCCGAGCGCTATCGACATCGCGGCCAAGATGCCAATCGGTCTACAGATTCGCGCCATTACCGCCGTTTTCAAATTGACCTTTGACGAGGTCGACATGGGAAACGTGTCGCGGCTGTTCATGCAGAAGTCTGCGGGGCAGCCGATGACGACGAACCGCGATATCTGACCATTTACCGGGGTACTCGTCGCGATGTCTCGCTGTTGCTTGAAGCAGGTCATACCGCCGCAAGGCGGTATCCCCTGGCAACCGTGTGGACTGAAGCCGAGATCATCCGACACCGACAAGCCGGGAGAAAGAAGCTAGACGCCGTGGTTATGCAGATGTGCATGGCGGCTGTCATCTCGGAAAAAGGCGGTAAGCAACTCGAAAAATTTATCGCAACACTCAACGTGTGCGACTGAAAAGGTGAACGCCATGAACATGGAAACCAAAGGTGTAGAACTGCGGATTCGTGCCCGGTATGAGGGGCAAAAGAGTCTGACCGAATTAACCGACCAACTCGACAAACTGGCGAAAGTGCAGGAAAAGCAATCCACGGATGCAGGCAAAGGGGTTGCCAGCGTCAAGGAACTCGAAACCACATATCAGAAGCTAGAGCGGACACTGCGAACGGTTGCAACCGCCTTCAGCGAGTCCCGGCAATACGAAAAACAGGCAGCCGCGTTGACGACATTGCAGCAACGCCTCGAAACAGCGAAGGCCAAGCAGGAAGCGTTCGTCAACTCACTTACCAAGGGTGCCGACCTGACGGAAAAGCAGGTTACTCAGCAGGTAAAGCTAGGTGCTGCCGTAGACCGGGCTAGCACTTCCTTGGAGCGAGCGCGTGCACGTCTCGACGCTTCAGCCGGAAGGCTCAAGGAGTACGGCGTAGACACAGCGAAAATCGCCGATGCACAAGCCAATATGTCCGCGATGATCCTACGCGGTAATACCGCCCTGAAGGCACAGGAAGACGCGATAGACAAGGCTGTGACATCTGGCAAGCGGTTTGCCGGTAGTGGCGTGCCTGACGCCCTGGAACGCATCAAGCTACAGCTAGTAGGGATGGCTGCAGCCTATGTGAGCGTCCACCAAGCTGCAAGCCTTGCCGGGGGTGCCGTCAGTGCGTATTCATCGCGGGAAGGCGTGAAAAATCAGCTTGGCCTGTCGGTTGGCAATGACCGGGCGTTGATCGATGCTGAGTACGAATATGTGAAGGCTCAAGCGGACAGAATCGGCATTGAGTTCGACCGGGCGGCCAAGGGTTATGCCAAGTTTGCCGCCGCTGCCAGCATGGCCGGGAGAACCCGCGAGGAAATCCGCTATATCTGGGAAGCCTTTGCCGAGGTGGGGCGCGTTGCGAACTTGTCCGCTGATGACCTTGACGGGGTATTCAAGGCAATCGAACAGATCACCTCTAAAGGGAAAATCCAAGCCGAGGAACTACGCGGCCAACTAGGCGACCGGCTTTTCGGGGCGTTCCAAGTTGCCGCCAAAGCACTGAAGGACACCTATCCCGACCTTGATAAAGCCATGAAGGACGGCGCGGTTAGCTCTGAACAGTTAGTAGCTATTGCCGAGGAATACCGGCGCACCGTTGCCGACCAGTTGCCAGCGGCAATGCAGTCACTGACAGCCGAACAGGCGAGGCTTAACAATGCTGTGATTGGGTTCAAGCTGGCTATTGCTGACGCCGGTTTTGCCGATGCGTTCAGGAAGGCAATTATCCAGATCACGGAAGCCCTGAAGAGTGAAGACGGGAAGAAGTTTGCCGAGGGTCTAGCCGCTGGCTTTTCCGCTGCTGCCGATGCGGCCGTATGGTTGCTGAAAAATGCAGATGAGGTGCTGATTGTCTTGAAGGCGCTTGCCGGGATGTACGCCCTCAATACAGCCGGGAAAGCCGCTGCAGGCTTGGTCGACTTCGCCGGGGGTTTGAAGACCCTTGCCGCTGATGGAAAATTGGCAATTAAGGAACTTGGCCTGATCCGTGGGGCGTTCCTGCTAATGCAATCAGCCCTTGTCGGTTGGAGTATCGGCACATGGGCAAACGAGGAATTCGAGGTAGTCAGGAAAGCCGGGGTTGCCCTGGTTACCGGCCTGGAAGAAGCGTGGACGCGCATCAAGGCGGGGGCGCTGATCGTCTGGGAGGAAATCCCCCGTTACGCGAAAAACGCGATGGTGGGCATGCTCAATACCCTGACATGGGGCACCCGCCAAATGCTCGAAATCCTGCAAAAAGGACTGCAGGCAATCGGGCGCGAAGACCTTGCCGCGAGTGTCGGCAAGATGTTGGACAAGCTGACTGCCAAGTATGACGAGCAAGGTGGACGGGTTGCCGAGATTCGGGCACAGATGCAGCGGGACATTGAGAAAATCCGCGATATTGGGCAACAGATGTGGACGGATGCCGAGCGCAAGCCGAAATCAACGACCGCGAAGCAACCAGCCACGCAAACCGAACGACCGGCTAGCAAGCCACCGGGCAAAGCCGCACCGACTGAAGCCGAAATTTCGAAGCGACAGCATCTGATTGATGAGATCACCCGTTCACTCGAAGCGATAGATACCAAGTTGGACCGCTCGCAAACCGACAGTCTACGTTCACAACTGGACGCTATCGACAGTCAGTATGCCGCCCTTACCCGCAAAATCGGCGGCCTAGGGGGTGAAGCGGGTAAAGAGTTCACCGCACGCCTGGACGCCGCGCTTAATCAGTTGCGAGCACAGACCATTGCGAAGTTTAACGACGGTCTGGCAGCCGAAAGCGCGGCACTGATGGCGAAACTCGACGCGGTCGACGCTGCAGCCGGGAAGACGCGGAAAACCAACCTTGAATCCCGCCTCGCTGCTGTCCGCTCTCAGTATGAGTCGACATATCGAGAAATCGAGGATTTCCGGTTGAAGTTGGACAAGAACGGCATGTCCACAGGCGATGCAGACGCGGCCAAGTTCAGGCTTGATGCCGGGGTTGCCGAGTTGCAACAGGTCGAAACTCAACGCTATTACCGGGACGAACTGAAGCGGCTTGAAGGTGACATTAACAACCTTTTGGCAACCCGTTCTGACCGCTTGAAAACCATCGCTGATCAGGAAACCGCATCGCTGATCACTTCAGAAGAAGCACGGACGCAGACCGAGCAAACAATCACGACACTGCAGCCGCAAATCGAAGGGCTTGTTGACGTCGCACGTGCCTTTGCCGAATCGCTACATGGTGCCGTTGACCCTGTAGCCCTTGATGCGTTTATCGCCAAACTGGAATTAGCGAAGGTAAGCGGAAAATCGCTGAATGACACCTTCAAAATCACCGGCAAACAGATTGAAGACCTGATCACCGCACGTTCACTGCAAGCGTTTGATACGATGGCTGAAGCCATCGGTGGTGCAATAGCTGGTCAACGCTCATGGGGCGATGCTATTCGTGATACTGGCCGTGCGTTCCTGACCTTCGCTGCCGACTTCATGCGCGAAATTGCCGCGATGATCATGAAGCAGTTAATCCTTAAGGCGATTCAAAACAGCAGTTGGGGCGGTGCTATATCGGGCATGATTGGTGGCGCGGTTAAGCACGAGGGTGGACTAGTTGGGGTTGGCACTGGTCCTGTTCGTCAAGTTTCACCGTTCATGTTCATGGGTGCCCCTAGGTATCACACAGGCGGTATTGCTGGCCTAGCGCCGAACGAGTACCCGGCAATCCTGAAGAGAAACGAGGAAGTATTGCGAACCGATGACCCGCGAAACATTCTGAACGGGGGGCTAAGCGGTCAGGCAGCCGCACCGACCGTGCAAAGTAATGTGAAGATCATGAACATGGTCGACAGTGCAAGCGTGGTGAGTGAGGGACTATCGACCCAGGAAGGTGAACGGGCAATCATCAATGTGATTCGTGCCAACCGTTCAGCCATAAAGCAGATAGTCGGTTGACGGCAGTATCACCGAGCGACAGACCCGGCTTTCGTGCCGGGTTTTTTCGTTTACTGGCTCTCTACGTTCTTTTTGAAGCCGTCTAGTGCTTCCTGTAGTTCGTATTTTGTCGCATCGCCGTTAAGCGAATTTCGCGTCGACTTGCCGAATGCGTTTTGATGCTCAATCCAACCCGTTGCCGTAACTTTCATTCTGGCAGAGGGTGACTTAGCCCACGCGAATTGCAGAACGACATCCGGGTTTGAGGCGTTACCCTCAGTCAATAGGGCACGGTACAGCATGTCCCTCGTGGATGTACCCATGGGAGTGGAACAGGTGAGCGAATAAGCCGAACTTTGGACAACCTTCCCGCCTGAATCCAGACAGTTAACCGAAAAGCGGGCCTGTATTTCCTCCCCCGTAATTCCGCTTACCTCAACAGACGGTTGTCCCTTGAACGGTGGACGCGATGGCGTAGAACTACAGCCAGCCAGCGAAACAGATATCACCACAAGTATTGTGACTAGTCGAATATTCATGCCTTCCCCCGATATGACGAAGAACTATATCGGACATGAATCCAAAAGACCATTCGAGCCTTTGATTTCCGTACGGATTCCGTACAAAGCAAAAGAACCATCCGGACGGATGGTTCAATCACTTGATTTAAAACGTAATTCTGGCGCGCCCGAGACGATTCGAACGTCCGACCCCTGCCTTCGGAGGGCAGTACTCTATCCAGCTGAGCTACGGGCGCTTGGAAGGGTGGGATTCTACCCCCTGGCAGGCCTTGCGTCCATGGCGCCAAAAGGATTAAGCTCGCACCAATTAACAATATTGCATAATCCATCAAAATCACCATGCCCCAGAACAGCAACCACGAGCTCTCCCACGAAGATATACAGAAGGTCATGGCCACGGTCGAAATCCCGACCTGCCCGGCCATGCTGACGATTGCCATGCATGAAGGGCAAAAGGATGAGCCCGATCTGAAGCGGCTGGCCGAAATCATCACCAATGATGCGGGGATGTCGGCGGCCGCACTGAAGCTGGCCAATTCGCCGCTTTGCGGCAGCGGCAACCGTATCTCCAGTGTCCGCAAGGCGGTTGAGCGCCTGGGTACTCGCAACACCGTCTGTGTCGTGGTGGCCTCCGCCTTGCGTTCGAGCATTACCGGTTTGCCGGCGGTCTGGCTCGATCAATTCTGGAAACGGACCATGCTGCTGGCTTTGGCATCCAGCCTGATCGCTCGCCGCCAATATGGCATTTCACCGGATGCAGCCTATACCTACGCACTATTCCACGATGCGGCGATACCACTGATGATGCGCCGCTTTCCGGATTACGCCGGGCTTCTGGAGAAGTGTCGGCGCGAGGGTTCAATGCTGAATGAGGCGGAGGAGAAATACTTTCCCAGCACCCACCCGATCGTCGCCTCCTTGTTGGTCCGCAACTGGGGGCTACCCTCCATTCTCGGACAAGCGATCCGCTTTCACCATGAAAAAGATGCCTACGATGTGCCGGACCGGACGCTGCCCGGTGGTGCGCTGTCCCTGATTGCCGTTACGCAGGTGGCCGAACACCTGTTGGGCGAAGTCCTCAATGACGATATCGAGGTCGGGGATTATCTGTTTGAACGGGCGCTCGATTTCCTCGGCATTTCTGGCGACGACCTGGATGAACTGCGCAGCCGCGTCGCTTCGGCCATCGAAGACGCAGGGGCCTGAACGGCTCTAGTCGAAGAAGGTGCGTGCCGCCTGGAAACGCTGCGCGTAGTAACTGTCGCTCAAGCGGTCGATGCGGACCCGGCCGTTGGTAGACGGCGCATGGATGAAACGCGTCTCGCCGATATAGATGCCGACATGCGAGAACGAGCGATTCAGGGTATTGAAAAACACCAGATCGCCCGGCCGCAGTTCGGCCCGGTCGATCGGCTTGCCGTTGCGGGCAATGTCCGCCGCGCTGCCTTGCACACTCAGACCGGCCGCCTGGCCATAGATATAGCTGACCATGCCGCTGCAATCGAGCCCGGCCTCCGGATTTTTGCCGCCGAAGCGGTAGCCGGTATCGATCAGCCCCATGGCGTAGAAAACCACCTCGTTGCCCTTCTCGCTGACCGGACGCGAGGCTTGCGCTATAGTTTCCGTCGAGGCGGATGAGCGCGGCCCGGGGCTGCCGCAAGCGGCGAGCAGCAGGGCGGAAAGAACGAGCAGAAACAGGGTCGGGATACGCATTTAGCTAAAGCACTTTCTTGGATCAATACATAACTTACAGTTTTTACAGGAATTTTCAAGGCCATGAATTTACAGAACACGGATTTGCTGCGGTCGACCAACCTGATTGGCGGACTATGGGCCGGCGCCGATGACGGCACCCAATTCGCCGTGATCAACCCGGCGACCGGCGCAAAGCTGGCCGATGTCCCGCTCTGCGGCGCTGCTGAAACCCGCCGCGCCATCGACGCGGCCAATGCCGCCTGGCCGGCCTGGCGCGCCCTGACCGCGCGTCGCCGTTCCCAATTGCTGCAAGCCTGGTTCAGCCTGATCATCAAGAATGCCGATGACCTGGCCCAGCTGGTCACGGCCGAATGTGGCAAACCGCTGCCGGAAGCCAAGGGCGAGGTGATCTACGGCGCTTCCTTTGTCGAGTGGTTTGCCGAAGAGGGCAAGCGCACCTACGGCGAAAGCATCCCCAGCCCGGCTGCGAACACGCGCCTGGTCGTCGTCAAGCAGCCGATTGGGGTCAGTGCCGCGATCACGCCGTGGAATTTCCCGCTCGCCATGATCACCCGCAAGGTCGCCCCGGCGCTGGCCGCCGGCTGCCCGGTGGTGGTCAAGCCAGCCGAGGCAACACCGCTGACCGCACTGGCCTTGGCCGTGCTGGCCGAGCAGGCGGGTTTCCCGGCCGGGGTCTTCAATGTCGTGACCGGCAAGCCGGCCGAGATCGGTGGCGAACTGTGCGCCAACCCGATTGTGCGCAAGCTGTCCTTTACCGGCTCGACCGGCGTCGGGCGCCTGCTGATGGCGCAATGCGCGCCGACCATCAAGAAGCTGTCGCTGGAACTGGGCGGCAACGCGCCGTTCATCGTGTTCGACGACGCCGATGTGAATGCGGCGGTCGACGGCGCCATTGCGGCCAAATACCGCAACACCGGCCAGACCTGCGTCTGCGCCAACCGCTTCCTGATCCAGGCTGGCATCTACGAAGAATTCGCTGCCAAATTTGCCGAGAAGGCAAGCGCCCTGAAGGTCGGCGCCGGGATTGAAGCCGGCGTCGCCCAAGGCCCGCTGATCAATGCGGCGGGCCTGAGCAAGGTCGAGGCGCATGTGGCCGATGCGGTCGGCAAGGGCGCGCGGGTTCTCTGTGGTGGTGCCCGCCATGAACGCGGCGGCAACTTCTTCCAGCCAACCGTGCTGGCCGACGTAACGACCGAAATGAAAGTCGCCCGCGAGGAGACTTTCGGCCCGGTGGCACCGCTGTTCCGCTTCGAGACCGAAGAACAGGCGATCGCCATGGCCAACGATACCGAATTCGGCCTCGCCGCCTATTTCTTCACGCGCAATGTCGGCCGCTGCTGGCGCGTTGGCGAGGCGCTGGAGTACGGCATGGTCGGCATCAACACCGGGATGATTTCCAACGAGGTTTCGCCTTTCGGCGGCATCAAGCAATCCGGCCTCGGCCGCGAAGGCTCGAAGTACGGCATCGAGGAGTATCTGGAAATCAAATACCTCTGTTTCGACGTCAATACCTGAGTCCATGGCCAAACTTATCGTCTTCGCAGCGCTGGTCCTGCTCGCCGTTTTCCTGTGGCGCAAGTGGGCCCGGCAAGGGCGATCCGCCTACATTGAACGCTATCCCTATCAGCGTTTCCTCGACAAGCGACTGGCTGCTCGCCGGCCTGAACTCAGCGCGGAACAGCGGGCCGAGGTTTTTGCCGGGCTGAACGACTATTTCCGGCTTTGCCGCAGGGCCGGTCGTCGCATGGTGGCCATGCCCTCGCAGGCCGTCGATGATGCGTGGCACGAGTTCATTTTATTCACCCGGCAGTACGATCAGTTCTGCCGCCGCGCCTTCGGGCGTTTTCTGCATCACACCCCGGCTGAGGCGATGAGTTCGCCGACGCAGGCCAGTGATGGCCTCAAACGCGCCTGGCGACTGGCCTGTGCGCAGGAGAAGATCGATCCGAAAAAGCCGGAGCGCCTGCCGCGATTGTTTGCCCTGGATGCCAGCCTGGGCATTGCCGGCGGTTTCGTCTATCAGCTTGACTGCATGGCCGCGCGGAATACGGCCGGAAGCGGTTATTGCGCCAGCGATATCGGTTGCAGCAGCGGCTGTTCGGGTGATTCAGGCAGCAGCGACGGCGGCGGAGATGGTGGCAGTGGTTGCGGTGGGGGCTGTGGCGGCTGTGGCGGCGGAGATTAAGCCAGTTCAGGCGCGGCTTGCGGCGGCGATCACCACCCGATTGCGCCCTTCATTCTTGGCCACGTAGAGGGCCTGGTCGGCGGCATGGGTCAGTTCGTCGGGCATCTTTCCGTGATCGGGGTAGGCCGCAACCCCGGCCGAGGCAGTAAAGGAAAGCTCGAAATTGCCGAAGGTGACGCGGATTTCGGCAATCTTGCTGCGCCAGCGCTCGGCCCGCTCAGCCGCAATGGCCAGGGGCATGCGCGGCATCAGGATGACGAATTCCTCGCCGCCATAGCGGCACAGCACATCCTCTTGCCGGATGTCGGCACTCAGGGTTGCCGCCAGCACGATCAGGGCCTGGTCGCCAGCCAGATGGCCATAGGTGTCGTTGATCAGCTTGAAGTGATCAAGATCAAGGATGACCAGCGAGAGCGGATAGCCTTCGCGGCGCGAGCGGGATAGCTCGCGCTCCAGCGTCTCATCGAGGTAGCGGCGATTGAAGCACCCCGTCAGGCTGTCGCGTATCGCCTGCTCCTGCAGCGCGACCTGCAGTTTTTCGATTTCTTCCAGCTGCTTGCGCAGCTTGTCGTTGGCGCTGCGCAATTCGGCCTCGGAACGACGCCGCTCGGAAATGTCACGGGCGATGCCGAGCAGGGCGAACGGCTTGCCTTGTGAATCGAGCAGAAAACTCGCCACGACTTCGGAGGAGATGATGCTGCCGTTCTTGTGCGGCTGCTCGATCTCGGCCATTGCCGACTGGGCACTGAGATCACCGGCAGCCAGGCGGGAGAGGTGATCTTCGAGCGTCGCGACAACCACCGCATAGGAAGCTGGCGTCATCGCTTCCGGCAAGGTCTGATTGATGACCTCATCCGGCGTAAACCCACGCACGGCTTCCACCGACGGGCTGACGAAGGTAAAGCGCATGGAGGAAAGATCGAGCGTCCAGATTACATCCTTGCTGTGCTCGGCCAGTTGTCGGTAGCGCTCTTCGCTATGGGTCAGGGCTCGTTCAAAAATCCGCCGTGAAATCATCTCGCGGGTCAGGCGGCGGTTCAAACGAGCGAAATAAAATGCCGCGCCGGCAACGACAAGGATCAACAGCGATCCGGCAGCCAGTGCGTAGCCAAACCACGCCGGCAATTTCCGCTCCTCGGCTTCGAAGATCAATCCGGCAATCGACGGTTTCTCCGGCAGCATGCCCAGCTCGGCGTAAGTCAGGGCAATCTGCTGCCAACGGCTGGCTGACTGCAGGCCAATTTCGATCAGATCCGGCTGCATCAGGCGTTTCAGTTCCTTCGCCTCGAACAGCAGATGTCCCCGGTCATGGCGTCTGGAGTACTTGTTCAGGATCAGGTCGGCAGCTTCTTCCGGGTGTTCCAGCGCATATTTCCAGCCCTGGATGGCTGCGGCACGAAATGCCCGGACACGCTCCGGAGCCCCACGCGCCCGGCCCTCCGTCGTAAACAGCGTGTCACCGTAAAAATTAATGCCGGCCGCCAGAGGACTGAAAGCCAGATAAGGGAAGCCGGCCGCCTGCAAGACATAGGGTTCGTCGGTGACGTAGCCGGAGAGGGCATCGACACGCCCGGAGATCAAGTCTTTGGGGTCGAAACTGTGAGCCACCGCGTCGTACTTCGCCACCCCTTCGCGGCGCAGATAGGCGAACAGCTCGGTTTCGTGAGGGGTCAGCATGATGCGGCTGCCGTTCAAGGCATCGATACTGGTGATCTTTCGGCGATTGACCAGCAGCACCAGCGGCGAGTGCTGGACAATCGCCGCCAGGGCCACAATCTGCTTGCCCTGCGCACGGTGCAGCGCCAGTTCCGAGGCGGCAATGCCGAAATCCGCCTCGCCGCGCAGGACTGTCTCGACGGGATTGTTTCCTTCGCTCAGCTCACGCAGGCTGACATCGAAGCCGGCATCGCGAAAGTAGCCCTTGTCGATGGCGACGTAATAACCGGCAAACTGGAACTGATGCTTCCAGTTCAGCTGCAGGACGACCCGCTCCACCGCGGAAGCCGGAGCAACGACCAAGAGAAGGATCAGGGAGACAATCAGCGGCACGGGAAGCATTCTCAGTCGGATCCGGTATTTGCTTACTTGTGGTAGGTCCGGCTGCTGCCTGAACTGCCATGCCCGGAGTTCGCCACGTTATCGAACATGTTCCAGCCCTGATGCTGGGCGTAGGCGAAAAGCAGCAAGGCGAATACCCCGACCGTGATGTTGAATTTATCGAACATCAGTCATCGCCCCCATCCGAGTCGTCGCTGCTCACCGGCGCATGGTCGCTTTCTGCCCAGCGTCGCCCCTCAAAAGCGGCCCGCCGCATGGTGGTGAAAACCGGGAAAACCAGCAGAAAAAGCAACACCATCACGAAATTCGACCAGCCCGCGCCGGGGGTATGGACCACAAGAGTGTCGCGCACCGCCATCGACTTGTCCGGCGCCATATCGGGATCGAGGGTCAGGTAGTAAGTGCCGGCCGGGATATTCAGGAAAACCACCTCGTCGTCACGGCTGCCTTCGGTCCAGTGACCATCGTCGTACCCGCTGTAGAAGGACAATTCGCGGGCTGCCGGCCACGCCGCTCCGGTGGTCTTGTTAAGCAGCATCATGTCGATGCCGATCCAGTTGTTATCGATCGATGTCGAATTCTTGACGGCGATCTTGCGCGCCTTGCCGGTGATTTCGAATTCGCGGGTCTGCACCTCATCGCCCACCCGCGGTTCAAACGTGAAATCCTGGCGCAGCAACTGTTTGCCGCCGGAAAGGAAGACGAAGAAGAATTGCACGACGATGGCCACCAGCGCCAGCTTCCAGAACAGGCTCCAGACGCGACGATTGGTCACCTCCCAGGCATTGGGCTGGTTGGCGAAGACGCCGATCGGCGTCGGCAAATCCTTCGGCAGTTTGAACGCCTCGACGATCGTCTCGGGCGACACATAGAAGCCCTGCGACCAGGTCAGATCGTTACCGGTGGACTCGCGAGACAGCATCAGCGGCGGCGCGACATAATCGACCACCCGGTTGGTTTCACCACGCCGGACCCGCCAGGTAAATTCCCCGGCGACCTGGATGACCTCGGCAATCGGCGTCGTCGAAAAATGCCGGAAGCGCTGGCCACCCCAGTTGAGGTCGACAAGCTCCATGGCGCCGCTGCTGGCCGGCGGGTTGGACAGAATATCGACGACGTTCCAGTGACCGTTGTATTCGGTCAGCCAGCGATAGCTGCCCTGCTCACCGGCCAGCAGATATTCGCTCCAGTCGTAGGCGATGCCATCAATCTTGGTCCGCTTGACCAGAAAGCCGATCACTTCAACCGGCTTCTCTTCCAGGCGTCCCTTGCTACCGAGCGGCAAGCGTGGGGTATATTTTTCATCGCGATTGCCGAGCGCTTTCGATAGCACCTTGTAGTTCTGGTCGGCGGTATCGACCACGGCGCCGCAGGAAACACAGCCAACGGCGAGAATTTGCGCCGAGCGCGCCTGCATCGGCGAGCCGCAGCTTGGGCAGCGAAAGACCCGAGCCTCGACCATTGCCGTCGGCAGGGCCATACCCTCGCGCAGGTTGGCCATTTTCAGCGACTTGAATTTCACGGCCTCGCCGACGAACAGCAGCGGCGGCGTTTCCGAGTAATCGAGCGTGGCGAAGTTTGCCCCGTTGCGAAGATCCACCGCCGAGACCGGATAGCCGGCGCCGACCTTGAATGGCAGTTCGCCCTGACCGGCGATGCACTCGGCGTTTTCGATATTGCTGACCGTCCAGGTCTGGCTGGCCAGCACGAAGCGTTGACCGATCTTCAGGTCGTCAAACTGTGGCAGCGCATCAGGAACATACTGGGCAAAAGTGAGCACATACTCACCGCCAGACTCAGAAAGCCAGCCGGTTCGCATGTCATCGAACAGCAAGTGCCACTCGTTCCAAAGGCCCTGGCTGTACTTGATCTGAATGCGCCCGATCAGGGCGAAATGGACGCCCTTGTAGCTGCCTTCCGCACCCAGTTGCAGCGGCGAACGATCCTCGACCAGCGCCGCCATCTTGCCGATGTCTTCAAGATTCTGGTCGTGGCGAACCAGCGTGCTCTGACAGTATTCACAAACAGCAAAAACCGACGACGCCGATTTGAAGACAACCGGCGCGCCGCAGGAAGGGCAGGAGGCGTTCAGGGCCATCGGCCGTCGATCAGGTCAGCTTCTTGAGCAATTCGGCTTTCTTGGCCTCGAACTCATCCTTGGTCAGGATACCTTTCTCGACCAGTCCGTGCAGTTTTTCCAGCGTTGCCACAACGTCGTCGGCCGAAATCGCGGCGACGGCCGAGGCCGCTGCCGTCGGTTGTAACGCCGCGCCCATTGCCTGCCCCATGACCTGCCCAAAACCGACACCCGCCCCCAGGCCGACGCCCATGGCCGCCATGCCGCCTTCGTTCTTGGCGGCATCCGGAATGCTGTTGGCGACCTGATACTGCGTGTAGCGCTGCATGTCGCCAATCATGTTCATGCCGATCTTCTGGTCGAGAATCTTCTGCAGTTCCTCGGGCAGCGAAACGTTCTGGACGACCAGCGAGTCGAGGGCCAGACCGTACTCGGCAAACATCGGTGCCGCCTTGGCGAACATTGCCTTGCCGAACTCGTCCTGATTGGCCGCCATGTCGATGAAGGGCACGCCGGATTCGCCGAACAGATCGGTCATCCCGGCCACCATAGTGTTGCGCAACTGGCCTTCCAGCTCCTCGCGGGTGTAGATGTCGCGAGTACCGGATATCTTCTGGTAGAAGGTCTTCGGATCGGTCAGGTGATACGAATAGATACCGAAGGCGCGCAGGCGGACGATGCCGAATTCCTTGTCGCGGATGGTGATCGGGTTCGGCGTACCCCACTTCTGGTCAAGCTGGGTACGCGTCGAGAAGAAGTAAACGTCGGACTTGAACGGCGATTCGAACAGCTTGTCCCAGTTCTTCAGATAGGTCAGGACCGGCAGCGTCTGCGTCGTCAGCTTGACCATGCCGGGGCCGAAGACATCGGCCACCGTACCTTCGTTGACGAACAGCGCCATCTGCGAGTCGCGCACGGTCAGGCTGGCGCCGTTCTGGATTTCCATTTCGGCCATCGGAAAACGCCAGGCCAGCGTGCCATCCGAATCCTCGGTCCATTGGAGGATGTCGATAAACTGTTTCTTGATGAAGTCCATCAGAGCCATTGAAATCTCCTAGAGTGATCAGGCAATGCAGCCGGCGTTGAGGATGCCGATGCCGAGGGAAAGGGAAGCGAGAAAAATCGCCGAAGCAATCTTGCCTTGCGGAATATTGAGAACAAGTTGCGGCAGTGCCAACCGCGCCACGATGTAGGCGAGCAGTTGGACGACGCAGGCGACGACACCCCAGCCGATCATCGCTGCGATGTTATGGCTGGCCGCGACGGAGACGGCGATCGGCAGGGCATAGCCGACCATCGCCCCGCCCAGGCTGACAGCCGCAGCGGTGTTGCCCTCGCGAATCAGGGCCATTTCGTTGTACGGCGTGACAAAGATATAGAGCAGGACAAAGACGGCGAACAACCCGATCGCTGTCGCAAAATACCCGGCAAAGGCCGGCAGGCTGTTAATGACCGGATCGAACATGGAATCTCCCGGAGGTGGCGCAATGACAGCGGATTGTCACCGCTCGCCGCGCTTTGTTCAAGCCTGACGGGCGCGATACCAGGTCACGAAGTTGGCAAGCGACATCGGTTTACCGTAAAAATAACCTTGCACCTTGGTGCACCCCAGCGCCAACAGCTGATCGCGCTGAACAACCTCCTCGACGCCCTCGGCCAGGGAAACCATGCCAAGATCATGGGTCAGATCGATAATCGTGCGCACAATGCGCAGATTTTCGGGTGACAAGAACATGCCAACCACGAAGGAACGGTCAATCTTGATCTCGTTCAAGGGCAGCGTGACCAGATAGCTCAATGAGGAATAGCCGGTGCCGAAATCGTCGAGGGCCAGCTTGACCCCCATGGCGCGTAATCTGGACATCACCGACAGGCCGCGTTCGCGGTCGACCATCATCACCGACTCGGTCAGCTCGAAGGTGAATCGCTCGGCCGGCAAACGCCAGGTTTCCAGACACTGGGCCACCAGCTCCGGCAGATCGGTATCGAGCAAATCGCCCGCCGTCAGGTTGAGCGACAAGCGGATATCGACACCGGCGGCATCGAGCTCCGTGCTCAGGCGCAAGGCCGAGCGGATCAGCCATTCAGTGAACTGGGCGCGCCAGCCATACTCCTCGATCATTTCCACGATCACGGGCGGCGCCACCCAATCACCATTGGCCCGCTGCCAGCGCAACAGAAGCTCGGCGCCAAAACAGCGATCGCTTTCAACATCCACCTGCGGCTGCAAATGCAGGGTCAGGACATCCTTGCGCAAAGCCTCGCGGAGCTCCTCCGAAAGCTGATGGCGACTCTGCCAATCTTCCTGCATGCGCTGATCGTACATGGCAAAAGGTTCATTGGCGGATTGCAGGCTGGCCCGCGCCAGGCGGGCGGCCTGAATCAGTTCTTCGGCATCGCTGCCGTGTTCCGGGAACATGGCGGCACCAATCGCCACATCCAGCGAAATGCCACGCCCACTGAGCAACTTCAGCGGATTCCCGAACGCGCGGCGAATCTGGGCAGCGGCGAGCGCCGGCTGGGCAGCTGAATGCACATTCGGCAGCAACAGCAGCCATTCACCTTCATGGCCGACGAAAGCCCGGTCCTGCGGACGCAGCAACGCAGTCAGCTGATCGGTCAGCAGCACAGGCAAACTCTGCAGTTCGTTGGCAGTAAGGTGCGACAAGGCTCGACGATTGACCATCGAGACCGACAGCACGGCAGCCCCCTGGCCATTTTCTGCGATCTGGCGCAAAGCGCGCATTGCAGCAGTCTCGCCGGGCAGCCCCAGTTCGGAGTTATGGACCTCCTCGCCCAGTTCAATGGCGCAACTGATTGCGGCAACCACACTACGCCGGAGAATGCCGAACAAATCGAGTTGAATCCGCCCAACCTTTGACAGATCACCAAACAGGTCGGCTTCGGCACAGACCATCGCATGGTTGAAAAAGGCGAACATGTCGGCCATCGTAAAGCCGCTGCTGCTCAGCTTGTGCCAGGACTGCATCCACTGCCGCTGCCAGCCGATATCGGCGATCCTCAGTGGCAACTCAAGCGTTTGCTCGACAAACTCATCGAACGAGGCATTTGTGCCAAAGCGCCCCGCCACTTTGAGTACTGCACTACGCCACACGGCAGAGAGCGCGCGCAGCGAAGACAAATCTTCCGGGCAGACCCCGAAGGCGGCATAGTCGATGAAGCCGCTGTTATCCGAGATAGTAGTCATTGGCAGCCAGACCATAGGCGTTGTGCGGCAGCGCCTTGGCGATGCGCAGGTTGGCATTCGCCGTCTCGCGCAGGTCGATGACGCGATAGACTCTGACCTTCTGCTTGTTCGCGTCCAGCATCACGACCAGGCGCGGTTTCGAGCGCTGCACCCGGTTCTGCTGGATGACCACCCCGACCTCGCCGGTGTTCAACTCGACCAGCGTGCCGATCGGATAGAGGCCGACACACTGGACAAACTGTTCCATCAGCGCCGGATTGAATTGCTTGCCACGCAGGTTGTGCAACTCTTCCAGCGCCTCCTGATGCCCCAAGGCGCTGCGGTAGGGCTTGTCCTTGAGCATTGCGCAGAAAGAATCGGCCATGCCGGCGATTTCGGCGGCCATGCCGATCCGCTCGAATTTCAGGCCGCGCGGATAGCCGCTGCCATCCCAACGCTCATGGTGCCGGGAAATCGTAATGATCACTTCTTGCGGGATATTGGCCTGCGAATAGAGAATTTCCAGCGAACTGGCGACATGCGAGCGCACCAGTTTTCGTTCATCGGCCGTCAAATCGGCTTTTTTGGCCAGCAGTTCAATCGGCAGTTGAATTTTGCCGATGTCCTGCAGCATCCCGGCCATGCCAAGCTCGAGCAGCCGCTGGTCGCGCCAGCCAATATGGGTGCCGAGCAGGATCATATTGACGGAGACATCCATCGCATGGTCGAAGCTGTATTGGTCGCGCTTTTTCAGTCGTAGCAACCACATCACGGCATCGGCATTGCGTTGCAAACTCCCCGCAATATCGCGCAGCCCCTCGCGAACCGCGGCCACATCAACTTCCCGGCCCTCGGCAAAGGCGCTGTAGGAATGCTCCAGCGCCCGGGAAAGCTCATCGTAACGCGGCTCGATATGGGCCAGTTCGCGCGACATGGCGATCGCGTGTTCGTTGTCCGTTTGCGAATGGAGGAAGTCGAGAAAACGCCGGCGGCGCGACTGGCGCTTGTCCTGGTCGGCTATTTCAATCAAGCCCAAGCCAGAGGAGATTCCTTCGGTCCGGTCATTCTGAAAAACCGAGGACTTCAGCCGCGCATCTTTCTCATGCTTCGGCACCGCATAGTGTTCATTCAGCGAGCGCGAACGGTCGACATAAACAAACCGGCACTTCTGCTGAAAAATATCGACTTGTTCCAGGCTCGAAATCACGAAGCCCTGAAAAGCGAATGAAAATTCGGTCCAGGGGCAATCAGGCTCGGCAACGAACATGCCGATTTTCAAATCGGCAACCGAAACAATCTCCATCGTCTCTCTATATTTTTTGTATCAGGTCTCGAGCGCGAGATGTCTCAAGCCTTCCAGAGGAAGATTGTGCGTCAGTCGATGCCGAATCACAAGGTGCCGGGCCAGTTGCTCGGCATAACCGCCGGAGAGCAGGCAGTCGGCTGCCGGATCAGCCAGGCGGGAAAAGATGCGCTCAATGGCCCCGGTTTGCGCCTCGATAACCCCGGTCACGATCGCATCATCAGTCCCGCGTGGATAGGTCGCATATTCGCCCTCGGCAAAAGGCAGGGCAGCCGTGCCATGGGCCAGTGAACGCAGCATCAAGCCGACTCCGGGCATGATGATCCCACCGAGAAAATTGCCATCGGCATCCAGCGTATCGACGGTCGTCGCCGTCCCGGCCATCACGACCACAGTGGCCGTGCCGACCAGTGCGCGAGCGCCAAGCAGCGCACACCAGCGGTCGACACCAAGGCGCTCCGGGTATTTGTAAAGATTGGTAACCCCAGCGCGCCGGAACTCGCTGCGCGCCTCATGAAAAACCGGTAACCAGGCCGCCAGTTGCTGGCGAATGCGTCCGCCGGCTTCGGCACCTGCAACGTTGGCCAGGACGACTTTTTCAGGCTGCGGCCATTCTGCGACCAGCCGTGAAAGGAGCCCGACATCGGCATGGGCGACAGCCCCCTGGGCCAGCCACTTCAGGCCGTCATGGACACCCCATTTGATACGGGTATTGCCGCTATCCAGACAGACAATCATGCGCGGCGGAGGCTGACATCGCCGGAGAAAATACGCTCGATACCACGCTCCGTTGCGAGCAACAGCGAGCCGTCATCATCGACGCCCAGACAGCATCCCAGCAACGGCTCGGCCCCCTCGCCAAGGATCTGCACGGTCTGATCCTGCCAGGCGTGATAGCTCTGCCATTCGTTCTTGAGCCCGACAAAGCCTTCGCCCCCAAATGTGTCGAGTACGCGGGCCAGACTAGCAAGGATCACCGCCAGCACTTCGTGGCGCTCAGCCGGGGCACAAGCCTGCTGCAAACCGGCCACTGGTTGCGGCAAGTCAGCCTCCGGCGCGGCGAGATTAAGACCAACACCGATGATCGCCTGCATACCCCGGCGATCGCCGGAGAGCTCGATCAGGATACCGGCCAGCTTGGCAAAATCGTCGCCCGACTGGAGCAGGACATCATTCGGCCATTTGAGCCGAATCCCGCCTGCCCCCAGGGTTTCCAGAGCCTTGGCCAGCCCCAGGCCAACCGCCAGCGACAGCCCGCTCAAACCGGAGGCATTGCCGGGAAAACGCCAAAGCAGTGAAAAGGTCAGACTGGACTCCGGCGAGGACAACCAGCTGCGGCCACGGCGGCCGCGTCCGGCGCTCTGCCGGTCGGCGACGATCACCGTGCCGGCCGGCGCCCCACGGTCGGCGCGGCGCATCAATTCACTGCTGGTCGAATCGCATTCGTCCAGCGCGTCAACGTCAAAACGACCGGCCAGGGCCCCCAGCCGGGTCTTGAGCAAGATGGGATCGATCAGTGCCATGCGGCGGATTCTACTCCGCCGCATGCTCCTTGCCGCCATCGATGCCCAGTTCAGCAATCTTGCGGGTAATCGTATTGCGCCCAATGCCCAACGCCTGAGCCGCCTCGATCCGTCGGCCGCCGGTATGCGCCAGGGCTCGGGAAATCAGGATACGTTCGAAGGTCTGGGCCAGAACGCCATGCACATCCGGCACGCCGCGCGCCAACATGCGGTCGACCTCGCCCTCCAGCGCACTTTCCCAGTCGGTCGCCAGCACGACGGAAGACGCCTCGCGCAACTCGGCCGGCAGGTCGCCGACATCGACCTGCTGCCCGGGCGCCATCACGGTCAGCCAGTGACAGAGGTTCTCCAGTTGCCGCACATTGCCCTGAAACTCGAGGCCGGACAGATACTTCAAGGCCGCGTCAGTCAGTCGCTTGGTTTCCACGCCCAGTTCACGCGCGCTTTTCTGCAGGAAATGGCGGGTCAGCAGCGGAATGTCTTCGTGCCGTTCACGCAGAGCTGGCAGACGAATCCGGATAACGTTCAGGCGGTGGAACAAGTCCTCTCGGAACAGCCCGTCCTTGACGCGCGTTTCGAGATTCTGGTGGGTCGCCGCAATGACGCGCACATTGGCCTTGATCGGGGAATGGCCACCAACACGGTAGAAATGGCCATCCGACAGCACACGCAACAGGCGGGTCTGCAACTCCGAGGGCATGTCACCGATTTCATCGAGAAATAGCGTGCCGCCTTCGGCCTGCTCAAATCGTCCGCGCCGCTGCGCTTGCGCCCCGGTGAACGCACCACGTTCGTGGCCGAACAGTTCGGACTCGAGCAAATCCTTCGGAATCGCTGCCGTGTTGATGGCAATGAACGGTTTGTCGGCCCGCGGGCTGTGCCGGTGCAGGGCACGGGCGACCAGTTCCTTGCCCGAACCGGATTCGCCGGTGATCAAGACGGTGGCGTGGGACAGGGCCAGCCGACCAATGGCCCGAAAGACCTCCTGCATGGCCGGCGCCTGGCCCAGGATCTCCGGCACCAGGCCCTCTTCCTCAGACGCACCGCTTTGGTGCATTGATTCATCAATGGCACGCCGAATCAGCTCAACGGCCTGATCGACATCGAAGGGCTTGGGCAGATATTCAAAGGCCCCGCCCTGGAACGCCGCCACGGCGCTTTCCAGATCGGAATACGCGGTCATGATGATGACCGGCACCGAAGGGAAGCGGGTTTTGACTTCCTGCAGCAGCTCCAGCCCGGACTGGCCGGGCATGCGGATGTCGGAGAGCAGCACCTGTGGCGGCTCGACGCCCTGTTCGATCTGCGAAATCGCCTCGCTGGCCGAGGCATAGCTCTTGAAAGGGATGCCCTCGCGGGACAGGGTCTTCTCGAGCACCCAGCGGATGGAACGATCGTCGTCTACGATCCAGACTGGTTTCATATTTGGTCGGCTCATCTTGTCATTGGAATAGGCTGAACAAAAGCAAAACTCAGGCCTGTTCGACCGGCAGGCGCAGCGTAAAAATGGTATTGCCGGGCCGGCTGGAACAATCGATGGTTCCGTGGTGGTGCTGGATGAAATTCTGGGCGATGGTCAGGCCCAAGCCACTCCCTCCCTCGCGCCCGGAAACCAGCGGATAGAACATGCGTTCGCGGATTGCGTCGGGAATGCCGGGGCCGTTGTCGACCACCTTGATTTCCATGGCCAGACGGTAGCGCTTCTTGGCCAGCGTGACCTGGCGCAGGGAACGCGTCTTGAGCACGATCTCGCCTTCGCCGTTCATCGCCTGCGCGGCATTGCGGGCAATGTTGAGCACCGCCTGGATCAATTGCTCGCGATCGCCGACCAACTCTGGCAGGCTGGTGTCGTAATCGCGACGCACCTGCAGGGAACCGGGAAACTCCGCAGTCAGCAGGCTGCGTACCCGCTCAAGGATTTCGTGAATATTGACCGTCGTCGGCAACATCGCCCGGTGCGGCGTCAGCAGGCGCTGCATCAGGTCCTGCAGGCGGTCCGCTTCCTTGATGATGACTTGGGTGTATTCCTTCAGCGAAGGGTTGCCCAGCTCGTGCTCCAGCAGCTGCGCCGCTCCCCGGATACCACCGAGCGGATTCTTGATTTCGTGCGCCAGATTGCGGATCAGTTCGCGACTGGCCTGCTGCTGCTCGATCAAGCGCTCTTCCCGCGTCGCCGTCAGATGGTGCTCAATCGGCTGCAATTCGAGCAACAGGCGCATGCCGGCCGCAACCTCCGGGCGCAGCGGCGTCACCGTGCAATTGAGATGCAGGATTTCACCATCGCTGCGTCTCAACTCGATATTCTGCCCGGTGTAACCCCAGTTGTTGTTCAGGCCGTTGTCCAGGGCGCCTTGCAAGGTGGCGGAACAGGTGCACACCGTCGACAGGGTCTTGCCGATGACCGAGCGACTGCTGACCGCGAGCAGATTTTCGCCCGCCGCATTGATATAACGGATGGCCTGCCCATCATCGATCAGCAGCACCGCCGAGGCCAGCAGATCAAGGCCGGCAAAGGAAGCATGGGTGATATTCATGGCTGCCATTGTAGCGATTTGGCCGTATGACCAAGCGACAACTTGCGTTACTGACCAATGGTTCATTATCATGCAGCACTGTTTACCGGATACCGGAACAATGCCCAAGATCACGCCTCGTTCTCTCGCCCTGCTGCTCGGCACTAGCGCCCTTCTCGCCGGCTGCCAGGCCGGCGACCCACCGCCGCCGGCCGCGCGCACCGTACTGGTCCAGGAGGCGGGTAGCGCCGCCTTGAGCAGTGCTATTTATACCGGCGAGATTCGCGCCCGCCACGAAGTCGACCTCGCCTTTCGCGTCGGCGGCAAGATCGTCGCCCGGCTGGTCGACACCGGCGCCGAGATCAAAGCCGGCCAGCCGCTCGCCCGCCTCGACCCCACCGACTTGCAACTCTCCGCGGCCGCTTCCCGGGCGCAACTGGCCGCCGCCGAAAGCGAACTGACCACCACCCGCGCCGACCGTGAGCGCTACGCCGGCCTGCTGGCCAAAAAATTCGTCAGTCAGGGTGCTTTCGACGCCAAGGACAACGCCTTCAACAGTGCCCAGGCGCGCCTGGAACAGGCTCGCGCCCAGCATCAGATCAGCGGCAACCAGGCAGGCTACGGCACGCTGAGCAGCGAATTCCCGGCCATCGTCACCGCCGTGCTGGCCGATGCCGGACAAGTCGTCAGCCCAGGCCAGGCCGTGCTGCGCATCGCCCGCCCCGAGGAAAAGGAAGTCGCCATCGCCATTCCTGAAAACCGGCTGGCCGAACTCAAGGCGGCAAAAAACCTGCAGATCAACCTGTGGGCCGACCAGCAGATCACGCTGCGCGGCGAACTGCGCGAGCTTTCGCCTGCCGCTGATCCGGCGACCCGCACCTACGCGGCCCGCATCAGGCTGATCAATCCACCACCCGAAGTTCGCCTCGGCATGACCGCCCGCGTCGCCTTGAGCAACGCTGCGGATAGTAGCCTGCTCGTGCCCCTCAGCGCCGTGATCGATCTTGGGCAGGGGCCGCTGGTCCGGGTCGTCAAGAATGGCAAGGTCACCTCCCGTTCGGTGCGGGTTGCCCAGTTTCGCGAGGATGGGGTCACCATCACCGGCGGCCTGCAAGCCGGTGAACTGGTCATCATCAGCGGCGCCGGCAAGCTGGTCGACGGCCAGGACGTCCAGCCGAAACCTGCCACCCCGCCGGCCAGGCAGCGTTAAGCCGTGAGCCACCGCTTCAACCTTTCTGACTGGACGCTGCACCACCGGACGCTGGTCGGCTACTTCCTGTTCGCCATCGCCCTGATGGGTGTGATCGCCTACGGCCGGCTCAGCCAGGCCGAAGATCCGCCCTTCACCTTCAAGTTGATGGTGATTCGCACCTTCTGGCCGGGCGCCACGGCCCGCCAGGTCGAGCAGCAACTGACCGACAAGATCGAGAAGAAGCTGCAGGAGACTCCTTATATCGACCGGGTTTCCAGCTACTCGCGCCCCGGCGAATCGACCGTGATGTTCTTTGCCAAGGACAGCACGCCACCGGCCACGGTGCCGGATGTCTTCTACCAGGTCCGGAAAAAGATCGGTGACATCCGCCAGAACTTGCCGGCTGGCATTCAGGGCCCTTATTTCAACGACGAGTTCGGTGACGTTTTCGGCAATATTTATGCACTGACTGCCGATGGTTTCGATTACCCGCAGTTGAAGGATCTCGCCGAGCGTATCCGTGACGACCTGCTGCACGTGCCCAACGTTGGCAAAGTGGAAATTTTCGGCATCCAGGACGAAAGAATCTACGTCGAGCTGGCCAATGCCAAGCTGGCGATGCTTGGCATCGACCAGACAACCATCGTTCAGGCGCTTGCCCAGCAAAACGCCGTGGCCGGTGCCGGCTTCTTCGAGACACAGAGCGAGCGCATCCAGATTCGCCCCGGTGGGGCTTTCGATACCGTTCAGGCGGTGGCCGACACGCTGATCCGCGCCGGCAGCCGCAGCTTTCGCCTGGGTGACATCGCGACCGTCCGGCGCGGCACGATCGACCCGCCGGCGACGCAGGTTCGTTTCGGCGGCAAGCAGGCCATGGCCATTGCCGTTTCAATGAGCAAAGGCGGCGACGTCATCCAGCTCGGCAAGGATCTGCAAAGCCGCATCGCCACGCTGCAAGCCGCCCTGCCGGTCGGCGTCGAGATCGGCGAATCGGCGAGCCAGCCGGAAGCGGTCAAGCGCTCGGTCAAGGCCTTCGTCCAGGCGCTGGCCGAGGCCGTCGCCGTCGTCATGCTGGTCACCTTCATCAGCCTTGGCATCCGCACCGGGCTGGTTGTCGCCATCTCCATTCCGCTGGTCCTGGCCGCCACCTTCCTCGCCATGCAGTTCTTCAATGTCGGCCTGCACAAGGTTTCGCTCGGCGCCCTGGTCCTGGCGCTTGGCCTGCTGGTGGACGACGCGATCATCGCCGTCGAAATGATGTGGGTGAAGATGGAGCAGGGCTGGGAACGCACCCGCGCCGCCTCTTTCGCCTACACCAGCACGGCCGGCCCGATGCTGTCCGGCACCCTGGTCACTGTCGCCGGCTTCATTCCCATCGCCCTGGCCAAATCGTCCACCGGTGAATACGCTTTTGCCTTCTTCCAGATCAATGCCGTCGCCCTGCTCATCTCCTGGCTGGCGGCCGTCATCGCCATTCCCTGGCTGGGCTACAAGCTGCTGCCCGATCCGCACGCGACCCACCGGGTCAGCCGTTTCGAGCAGAACTGGCCGCGTCTCGCCGGCTTGTTCGACAAGATCGGCCTGAATGGTCCCGGCCATGCCGAAGACCACGACGTTTATGGCACACCGTTCTACGTCCGTTTCCGGCAACTGGTCAGCTGGTGTGTCGCTCGCCGCTGGCTCGTCATCGGCATCACGATCGGGCTGTTCGCGCTGTCCATCGTCGGCATGGCCAAGGTGCAGAAACAGTTCTTCCCGAATTCGACACGCCTGGAGCTCAACGTCGAGCTGCGCCTGCCCGAAGGCGCCTCGATTGCTGCCATCGACGCCGAAACGAAACGCCTGGAAGACTGGCTGGACAAGGACAAGTCAGAATTCGACCAGTTCGAGCACTTCATTACCTACGTTGGTTCCGGCTCACCGCGCTATTACCTTGGCCTGGACCAGCAACTGCCGGCCAGCAATGTCAGCCAGCTCGTCATCGTGACACGCAGCGTCGAGGCCCGCGAGGCATTGCGTGGCCGCCTGATCAAACTATTCGAGCAGGACGGATTCGCTGCCCGGGGCAATATCAGCCGCATCGAAAACGGACCTCCAGTGGGCTACCCGGTGCAATACCGGGTTTCCGGCGAAGACATCATGACCCTGCGCAGGGTCGCCGCACAGATCGCCGAAGTCATGCGCAAGAACCCGGAACTGTCGAACGTCAATATGGACTGGAGCGAGCTGTCAAAGTCCGTCGACATCGAAATCGACCAGGACAAGGCCCGTCTGCTCGGGGTCTCCAGCCAGGATGTTGCGGCTCTGCTCAACATGTCGCTGACCGGTTATACGGTGACCAGCTTCCGCGAGGGCGAGAAAACCATCGACGTGGTCCTGCGCGGCGACCGTGATGAACGCAAGCACCTGTCGGCGCTGGCCAATCTTTCCGTGCCGACGCGGGCCGGCAAGAGCGTGCCGCTGAGCCAGATCGGTCACGTGAAATACGGCTTCGAACCGGGGCTGATCTGGCGCCGCGACCGCCTGCCGACGATCACGGTGCGCGGTAATCTTTACGGCAAGATCCAGCCGGCTACCGTTGTCGACCGCATCAAGCCGGAAATCGAAGCGATCCAGGCCAGCCTGCCGGAAGGCTACCGGATCGCCACCGGCGGCTCGGTCGAAGAGTCGGCCAAGGGGTCCAGTTCCGTCGTTGCCGGTATTCCGCTGTTCATCCTGGCGGTCATCACCATCCTGATGATCCAGCTGCAAAGCGTCTCGCGCGTCGTGATGGTGCTGCTGACGGCACCGCTGGGCATTATCGGCATCGCCTTGTTCCTGCTCGTCTTCAACCAGCCTTTCGGCTTCATGGCGCTGCTCGGCACCATTGCGCTGTTCGGCATGATCATGCGCAACTCAGTCATTCTGGTCGATCAGATCGAACAGGACATGGCCGCCGGCAAGGCACGGCGGGACGCAATCGTCGAATCGACGGTCAGACGTTTCCGGCCCATCGTGCTGACCGCTGCCGCTGCAGTATTGGCGATGATTCCACTCTCGAGAAACGACTTCTTCGGCCCCATGGCCGTCGCCATCATGGGCGGCCTGATCGTCGCCACCGCGCTGACCCTGCTTTTTCTGCCGGCGCTTTATGCGGCCTGGTACAAAGTCAGGATCGAGGATCGAGCTGCTAGCCATTAGTAAAAACAAAGGGCGCCATGGCGCCCTCAAACTTCTGCTAACAACTCGATCCTAATAGCTAACAGCTACTTCAAGTTAGCCAGTTCCTTCTGAATCGCCTGGATATTGCGTTCATGCTGCCCGACGCGCTCACGATACGGGGTTGCACGGTCGCTGGTTGCGCCCGCGGCAAGCTGGTCGGCCAATTCCTTCTTGGCCTGCTCAAGACTGCGCTGTTCGCCGGCCAGTTCCTGATCGAGGATATGGCGACGATCGCCGTCACGCGCCTTTTGGGTGTCTTCCTGCACACGCGGGAAACCTGAAGGTGACGGATTCGCTGCAGCACCTGCCGGCTTGGCCTTGGGGGCCGGCATGGCATTTTCAGGGCCACTGGAAATTGCCTTGCAGTTCTTGTCGAGCCTGGCACTGGCATAGGTCGTACTGCCATTGGCATCGACACATTTGTAGATGGTCTGCGCCGAAGCCGAAAGCGGCAACAGGGCAACAAGCAGGGCAAGCGTACAGCGTGTCATCGTCATCGTTCCTCGTAACCGTTTGAGTGTACCGGACTTAACGGCACGGGCCGAAAAAAGTGGACAAAAAAAGGGCGGGAAACCCGCCCTTTTTTGCACAGTGCTGATTAGCAGCTGTAGTACAGATCGAATTCGACCGGGTGGGTCGTCATGCGAACCTTGTTCACTTCGTCCATCTTCAGGGCGATGAAAGCATCGATCCAGTCGTTGGAGAAGACACCGCCACGGGTCAGGAACTCGCGATCCTTGTCCAGGGCGGCCAGGGCTTCTTCCAGCGATGCGCAGACGGTCGGGATCTGTGCATCTTCTTCCGGCGGCAGATCGTACAGGTTCTTGTCAGCCGGATCGCCCGGGTGAATCTTGTTCTGGATACCATCCAGGCCGGCCATCAGCAGCGCGGCGAAGCACAGGTACGGGTTGGCGATCGGATCCGGGAAGCGGGTCTCGATACGACGGGCCTTGGTCGAGGCAACGTACGGAATGCGGATGGAAGCCGAACGGTTCTTGGCGGAGTAAGCCAGCTTGACCGGCGCTTCGTAGTGCGGAACCAGACGCTTGTAGGAGTTGGTACCCGGGTTGGTGATGGCGTTCAGGGCCTTGGCGTGCTTGATGATGCCGCCGATGTAGAACAGGGCCAGTTCGGACAGACCGGCATAGCCGTCGCCGGCGAACAGGTTCTTGCCGTCTTTCCAGATCGACTGGTGAACGTGCATGCCGGAACCGTTATCGCCAACGATGGGCTTCGGCATGAAGGTGGCGGTCTTGCCGTACTGGTGGGCAACGTTGTGCACCACGTACTTCAGGATCTGGGTCTGGTCGGCACGCTTGACCAGGGTGTTGAACACGGTACCGATTTCGCACTGACCGGCAGTAGCGACTTCGTGGTGGTGAACTTCAACCGGGCAGCCGAGGGCTTCCAGGGTCAGGACCATGGCCGAACGGATGTCGTGCAGGCTGTCGACCGGGGGAACCGGGAAGTAGCCGCCCTTGACGGTCGGACGATGGCCGGTGGAGCCATTGCCGTCGTTCTTCTCGCCCGAACCCCAAGCTGCTTCAGCAGAGTGGATCTTCAGGGAGCAGCCGGACATGTCGACATTCCATTCGACGCCGTCAAAAATGAAGAATTCCGGTTCCGGACCGAAGTAGGCGGTGTCGCCAATGCCGGAGGACTTCAGGTAGGCTTCAGCGCGCTTGGCGATGGAGCGCGGGTCGCGGTCGTAGCCACGGCCATCGGCCGGATCAACGACGTCGCAGGTCAGGACGATGGTGGTTTCGTCGAAGAACGGGTCAACGTAGGCAGTTGCCGGATCCGGGTTCAGCTGCATGTCGGAGGCTTGAATGCCCTTCCAGCCAGCGATGGAGGAACCGTCGAAAGCGTGACCGTTTTCGAACTTGTCTTCGCTGAAGGCGGAAACCGGCACGGTAACGTGCTGTTCCTTGCCACGGGTATCGGTGAAACGGAAATCGACGAACTTAGCGTCGTTTTCCTTGATCATCTTGATCACGTCTTGGGGGGTTGCCATAAGCGTCAGTCTCCTAAGAAAACAAGGTGCCGGGCGATCCGGCGACAATCAAAAAATTGTAACCCAGGAGCTTTAGCAGAAAGCATGCCAAACGCTCGGGAGCAATCTTTCTATTTTGCCACAAGGGGATGCCGGTTTTAAGCAAAGAATTCGCTGATTATTACGCGCACCATATTTGGGCAAAGCCATGCAAATGCGCACTATTTTGGTGCGATCAAGCAATTCAGTGAAATGCGACGTACCGCTGCATGGGCTTTCAGCTGCTCAGCCAGGGACTCCTCGGCTCGTTTGAGCGCCTCACCGTTTTCGAAAAAGGTGTGACTCAGAAAGACCTCAAGCTCGACCTGCCCATTCAGGTAGTGCAAAACCACCTTTTCCGGCTTCGGCAAGCCGGCCAGCAAAGGCTTCAATTCGGCCAGCAAGGCATCCCGGCCCGGCAAGCGTGCTGAAAAGATATCCGGGTCCATATCGTCTTCCGGATCGATATGGACCAGCACGTCCAGCACTTCCGGATGTTCACGCAGCACCCGGGCACGCGCCGACTCGGCAATGCGATGGCCTTCCGAAACGCTGATTCGCGAATCGACCTGAACGTGAGCATCGACCAGCGCCTGGTGTGCCATCCGGCGGGTACGCAACTGATGCAGCCCGCGCAAGCCGGGCGTTTCAAGCAGCGTCGCGCGAATTGCCTCGACCTGCGACTCATCGAGTCCGGTATCGATCAGCTCCTTGATCGCTCCCCAGGCCAGGCTGGCGCCCATGCGCAGAATCATGAAACCCATCAAGGCAGCCGCCAGCAGATCGAGGAAGGACCAGCCAAGCAGCGCGCCGCCGATACCGACCACGACAACCAGTGCCGATGCCGCGTCGGCGCGGGTGTGCAGCGCATTGGCCGTGAGCAGTTGCGAACGCTGACGCTCGGCGACACGGATCAAATAGCGGTACAGCCCCTCTTTGGAAATAACCGTGGCGATGGCCACCCACAGGGCCGAGAACTCGACGACCGGCAAGACCTCAATATGCTGCAGGCGCATGCCCGATTCCCACAGGATACCGCCACCGATCAGCGTCAATGACGCGCCGAGCACCAGCGTTGCCGCCGTTTCCATGCGGGCATGGCCGTAGGGATGAGCCTCGTCGGCGGGATGGGCGCTCTGGCGACTGGCGTAGATGACCAGAAAGTCGGAGAGCAAATCGGAAAATGAATGCAGGCCATGGGCGATCAGCGACTGAGAATGCGCCAACCAGCCGACAATCAGCTGGGCGATGGTCATCACCAGATTGACCGCAACGCTGACCCAGGTCGCCTTCTGCGCCTCGGCGGCACGCTCGGCCAAGGATGTTGCTGCTTGGTGATGCTCTTGCGCCATGTTGTCTGCCCTATACTGTTGGTTTGCGATTCTAGCAGTTCAAAATTATGGGAAAGTTAACCGAGATACTGAATCTGGCCCGGGCCCGCGGCGAAGCGCTTGCTCGCCCTTACCTGGGCGAACTGACACCGCAGGAAGCCTACGAGCTACTGCAACTGGCGCCCGGGGCGAAGATCGTCGACGTTCGCACCCGCGCCGAATGGGACTGGGTCGGCCGCGTGGCCGGTACGGTTGAGATTGAGTGGAACCAGTACCCGGGCGGCGTGCGCAACCCCAACTTCGTTGCCGAACTCAAGCGCCAGGTCGATCCGGAAGCATTGGTCATGTTCCTCTGCCGCAGCGGCGTGCGCTCGGTCGGCGCCGCGACTGCTGCCACCGAAGCCGGCTACAACGCTTGCTACAATATTCTCGAAGGCTTCGAAGGCGACAAGGACGCCAACGGCCATCGCAACAATATCGGCGGCTGGCGCAAAGCCGGCCTGCCATGGATTCAGGGATAATCTTGCCCCCCGGCAGCAAACTTTTGCGGGGCGTCGTCGATACCCCAATACGGCCAATTTTCAGAGTACAGCATGCAAACAGCGACCATCTCCTTCGACCCGTTCAACAACCTGTCCGACGAGGCCTGCCACGAACGTATCCGTATCGCGCGGGCCAAGCTGGGCAAGAAGGCGGTCATTCTGTGCCATCACTATCAGCGGGCCGATGTTTATCAGTACGCCGACCTGACCGGTGATTCGCTGAAGCTCTCCCGCCTGGCCTCGCAGACCGATTCGGAATACGTGATTTTCTGCGGCGTGCATTTCATGGCCGAAGTCGCCGACATCATGACCGCGCCGCACCAGAAGGCCATCCTGCCCGACCTCGCGGCCGGCTGCTCGATGGCCGACATGGCCAACCTGGCCAAGGTCGAGCGCTGCTGGCGCGAACTGAATGAAGTGCTCAACGCCGAAGAGGAAGTCACGCCAGTCACCTACATCAACTCGGCGGCCGACCTGAAGGCTTTCTGCGGCGATCATGGCGGCATTGTCTGTACCTCGTCGAATGCCGGCACCATTGCCAAATGGGCCTTCGAGCGCCGCCCGAAAGTGCTGTTCTTCCCCGACCAGCACCTTGGCCGGTGGACCGGCCACAACATGGGTTTCGCCATGGACGAGATGGTCGTTTGGGACCCCGATCTCGAACTCGGCGGCCTGACACCGGCACAGATCAAGAAGGCGCGCATCCTGCTGTGGAAGGGCCACTGCTCGGTGCACCAGATGTTCCAGAAGTCGCAGATCGACGCCTTCCGCGCCAAATATCCTGAGGGCAAGGTGATCGCCCATCCGGAATGCAATTTCGAAGTCTGCGCCGCCTCCGACTACGTCGGCTCGACCGAGCACATCGTCAAGACCATCAAGGAAGCGCCGGAAGGCACGCGCTGGCTGGTTGGCACCGAGCTAAACCTGGTCGACCGGTTGGCCCGCGAAGTTCTGCCGCAGAACAAGATTGTCCAGTTCATGGCGACCACCATCTGCATGTGCTCGACCATGCAGCGCATCGACCCGCAGCACCTGGCGTGGACGCTGGAAAACCTGGTTGACGGCAAGGTGGTCAACCAGATCAAGGTGCCCGAGCACGAAACCGCTGCGGCCAAGCTGGCGCTCGACCGGATGCTGGCGATTTCCTGACGCCATGAGCCACCCCGCGCTGCACATCACCACCTTCAACATCCACAAGGGCTTTTCACAGTTCAACCGGCGGATGATGGTGCATGAGCTGCGCGAGCGACTGCGCGGCCTGAATCCGGATATCGTGTTTCTGCAGGAGGTGCAGGGCCTGCACCTCGGCCATGCCGAGAACCACGACGACTGGCCTGATTCGCCGCAGCACGAATTCCTGGCCGAAGATGTCTGGGCCGCCTCGGCCTATGGCCGCAACATGATTTACGACCATGGCCATCACGGCAACGCGATCCTGTCGCGCTTCCCTATCCTGCATTCTCACAACCAGGATGTGACGCACCTGCAATTCGAGAAACGCGGCCTTCTCCATTGCCGGATCGAACTGCCGAGCGGGCCGGCTGCCCACTGCGTCTGCGTGCATCTGTCGCTGTTCGGTTATTCGCGCCGCCGGCAAATGGAAGCGCTGGCCGATTATCTCGACAAAATGGCCGAACCTGAGGCACCGCTGATCATCGCCGGCGATTTCAACGACTGGAGCAACCGGGCTGGCGAGCACTTGCTGCGCCGCCTGAAGCTGCACGAAGTCTTCAGCGGCCCAAGCGGCAATCCGGCGCGCAGCTTCCCGGCCGCCATGCCGATGTTCCGCCTCGATCGCATCTACGTACGCGGCTTCGACATCCAGCGTACCGAAGTCCATCACGGCCTGCCGTGGTCGAAGATTTCCGACCACGCTGCGCTGTCGGCCTATCTCGCCAGGCATGGCCGCTGAGTTTCTGCCGGGCAACCGGCTGACACTGCTCAACTCGGGCAACGATTATTTCCCTGCCCTGCTCGCCGCCATCGATTCGGCGAGCATCGAAATTTATCTGGAAAGCTACATCTTCGCCGACGACGAAATCGGCCATGAGGTCGCCGGCGCCCTCTGCCGTGCCGCCCAGCGCGGCGTGCAGGTCAATGTCACCATAGACGGCTTCGGCGCCCGCAACTTCGCGGCTGATTTCCTGCCACAACTGACCGAAGCGGGCGTTCGCGCCTTGTTCTACCGACCGGAAATCGGGCGCTTCCACATGAAGCGCCATCGCCTGCGCCGTCTGCACCGCAAACTGGCCGTCATCGATGCCCGGATCGCCTTCGTCGGCGGCATCAACATTGTCGATGACAATAATGCGCCACCCGGCATGCGCCCCCGCTTTGACTACGCAGTGTCGATCGAAGGCCCGACGCTGCGCCAGGTTCATCACGCCGTGCGACGGATGTGGGAAATCGTTTCCTGGGCCAGCTTCAAGCAGCGCTTCCGCCCGACCCCGATTTCTTCCCCATGCTGTGCAACAGCCGGAACCCAGAGCGCCGCCTTCCTGATTCGTGACAACATCCGCCATCGCAACGACATCCTGCATGCCTACGTCGATGCAATCGACAATGCCCGGGATGAAATCCTGATCGCCAACGCCTATTTCCTGCCCGGCGTGCGTTTTGGTCGCGCCCTGTACGCAGCGGCCAAGCGCGGTGTCAGGATCAGCGTCATGCTGCAGGGCAAGACCGACCATCAGTTGCTGCGTTACGCCACCCAGACGCTCTATGCGACTGCCCTCAAAACCGGCATCCGCATTTTCGAATACGAAAAAAGCTTCATGCATGCCAAGGTGGCGGTCATCGACGGCCAATGGGCGACGGTCGGTTCGTCCAACATCGACCCCTTCAGCCTGCTGCTCAACAAGGAAGCCAATATTGTCGTGCGCGATCCGCGCTTTGGCGGCGAACTGCGGGCCAGTCTGCTGCACGCCATCGAGCACGGCGCCCGCGAATTGCAGCCCGATGAAGTATCCCGCCAGGCCTGGCACTCGCGGCTATTACGCTGGCTGGCCTACGGCATCGTTCGCGCCATGGTCGGTATCGCCGGTTACGGCCAGCATCACTGGCAGACGCCCGAGACTAAGCCGGAACAACGGCAATAGCCGGCTGACGGGGGATGGCCGCGAAGGACCAGCCCGCTTTCGCCCAGGCCCAGGCCCAGACCTCAGCCACCGAGGCACGGGCCAACTCGGCCGGTACCGCCTGGCCAAGAAAACTGAGCGCCTGAACCAGTTGATCAGCCGCGGCCTCCGGTCGCAAGGGGGCAGCCCGGGTCTGCTTGGACAGTTTTTCGCCAGCCAGGTTGGCCGCAACGGGCAAATGGGCATAACTCGGTGTCGCGAAATTCAGGCAGCGCTGCAGCCAGATCTGGCGCGGTGTCGAGGCCAGCAGATCGGCTCCGCGAACGATGCTGGAAATACGCTGGAATTCGTCATCGACCACCACGGCCAATTGATAGGCGAACAGGCCATCGGCCCGCCGCAGGACAAAGTCGCCAACATCGCGCTCAAGGTACTGGGCAATCCTTCCCTGCACGCGATCGGTGAAAGCAATCTCGTCGTCAGTCACGCGCAGTCGCCAGGCACGCGCCGACCGACCGGCCGGCAGCCCGGCCCGACAGTTCCCCGGATAAGCCAACCCGCCATCGACGGCCGGGCGCGTTGCCGAATCGGCGATTTCCTTGCGCGAGCAGGCGCAGCCATAAGCCAAGCCGGCCTGCTTGAGTTGCTCCAGCGCGGCGGCATAGGCTTCACGGCGAGTGCTCTGGTAGAGGACCGGCCCATCCCATTCAAACCCGAAAAGCGCCAGCGTCTTCAGAATGCTATCGGCCGCCCCCGCCACGTTGCGCGGCGTATCGACATCCTCCATCCGGACCAGCCATTCGCCACCGGCCGCCCGGGCATCGAGATAGCTGCCGACAGCGGCAACCAGCGAGCCAAAGTGGAGCGGGCCACTCGGCGACGGGGCAAAACGCCCCCGGGGGGTCAATGTCATCGTTTCAAAAACCGGCTACAGGGCGGCCGTCATGGCCAACTCAGCCATTATCGCTCAGCAGTCCATCCGTGACCGGACTTCAGGAGGCCTCAACCCACGCGCAGACCTGATTACGGCCATTCGCCTTGGCCCGGTACAGCGCCTGGTCAGCCAGCGAGACAAGCGCACTCTCAACGCTGTCGCGGCTGGGCATCAGCGATGCAACGCCGATACTGAGCGTGAGGTGCGGTGCAATTTCGCTGGCCGCATGCAGGACAGCCATCGCCTCGATATCGGCACGCAGACGCTCGGCAACCGTCCGCGCCCCGTCCAGATCAGTGCCTGGAAGAATGATCGCGAACTCTTCACCGCCGTAGCGGGCGGCCATATCGGTGGGCCGGAAGACCTGACGCTGCAGCATGCCGGCGACCGCCTTCAAACAGGTATCGCCGCCCTGGTGGCCGTAGTGGTCGTTATAGCGCTTGAAATAATCGACATCGGCCAGGATCAGCGATACCGGCTCGCCGTAGCGCTGGGCGCGGCTCCATTCGACATGCAACTTCTCGTCGAAACTGCGCCGGTTGGCAATGCCGGTCAGGCCATCCAGCGTCGCCTGCTGCTGCAGCGCGGTTTGGGCATTCTTGTAATCCGTCATGTCGCGCAAGGTTTCGACGACCGCAATCAGCTGCCCGGCCTCGGCATAGATCGGTCCGGCATCAATCGCCAGGTAGAGCTGCTCCGGCACGCGGGGCATGGTGCACCAGTTTTCAGCCCGCAGTCCGTGACCATGCTCGGAAGGCTCGGTATGGTAGGAATACAGCGTATCCAGTTCATCGGCTTTGCCCTGGGCCAGCACATCGGCCAGGCAGGGCCGCGGCTCGGCGTAAAACGCTTTCCAGTGGTCCCGGGTTCCGACCACCTCGTCGGCCATCAACCCGGTCAGCCGCTCGCAGGCACGGTTCCAGACGATTACCCGACAGTCGGGATCAAGAACAAAGGTCGGCACGACCAGGTGTTCCATCAGGTTCACCGCAAAGCTGAGCTCCTGGGATCGACTGCTTGGTGCTTGAATAGACATTACGCTTCCTCGACTGCGCTTTCATGGGCGTCCTGATGACCACCCTTCCTGATCAATATAGTTAAGACAAAACAGCTGTGCCCGGCCTCTGAATCCGGACATTCAGGCCCCGCCAGTCAATTCAAGACGAAATTCAAAATTGTACAAGTAATTAACCATTAAATAAGAGCGAAAAGTTCACGCAAGCGCCCTGTCTGCCGGGCTTCACAGCGCGAGGCGCCCGGACGGACCCTTGATCGGCTCAGGAATCATTCGAAACAATTCGGTCACCGACGGATACACGGCATTACGTTTCTACTGACATCCATCCGCCAGACAAGCGCGTTATTCGACACAAGGCGCTGCAAATTGTGGTCAGCACCGAATACCGAATAAACCACCTACCCATTCAGGAGATTCAAAATGCAAGTTTCCAAAATTCTCGTCGCTCTGACCGTTGCTGCTGGCTTTGCTTCCGCTTCTTTCGCTCAGGGCACTGCCGCCCCTGCCCCCCAGGCCGCCCCGGCTGCCAAGCAGGCCGCTCCGGCAGCCGCAGCTAGCGAGAAAAAGGTCGAAGCCCCGAAGGCGGCTGAGCCGGCCAAGGTCGAAGCAGCCAAGACTGAAGCGGCCAAGACTGAAGCGGCCAAGCCGGCCGAGAAGCCGGTAAAAGCCAAGGCCAAGGCTCACAAGGCCGAAAAGCACGCAGCCACTACCGAAGTAAAGGCTGAAGCCAAGCCGGCTGCCGCACCGGTTGCTGCCGCCAAGTAAGCGACTTCTCCGGCTGATCTGGCCGGAAAATTCTCTGACCGACAAGGGCCAGCCGCCGCTGGCCCTTGTCGCATTCCGGCCACGGAGATTGCTTTCCCTTGCTTACTCCAGCGGATCGGCAAATGCCTGGGCGATCTTGAAAAACTCTGCATTCCGCGCCTCAAACGCAGCAACCACCTCGGGATCGAACTGCGTCCCGGCTTTCTGGATAATGAAATCGCAGACCTCGGCGTGGCTGAACGGCTTTTTGTAAACGCGAGGGCTGATCAGGGCGTCGTAAACATCGGCCAGGGCCATCAATCGCCCAGCCAGGGGAATGTTCTCGCCTTGCAATTGATGCGGATAGCCATGACCGTCCCAGTACTCATGATGGGACTCGGTCATCTGCCGGGCGTAATCGAGAAAGCTTTGTTTCTCCGGATGCCCGCTGCCACCAACGATCCTGGCCAGCGCCTCGGCGCCGATCAAGGTATGGGATTGCATGATCCCGTATTCGGCCTCGGTCAATTTCCCGGGTTTTTGCAAGATGCTGTCGGGAATGCCGACCTTGCCGATGTCGTGCAGCGGCGCTGACTTGGCGAGCAACTCGATATCGAACGGCGTCAAGTACGCATAACGCGGCGTCGTAGCCAACTGGCTGGCCAGTATCTCGACGTAGCGCTGGGTCCGGCGAATGTGGCCGCCGGTCTCCTTGTCCCGCGCTTCGGCCAGTACGGACATGCTGACGATGATTTCGTCCTGCGCATCGAGCAGGTCCTGGGTGCGGAGACGCAGCTTGTGCGCCTCGATGCCATATTTCAGCAGGCTCAAGGCCGTGCTGATCAGTATCAGGGTCAGCATCGGCAACAGCGGCGAGAGGTGGAGACCCTGACTAATCATCAGCTGGCGCGCCCCCCAATAAAAACCGATCGTTCCCGCAAGCATTACCAATGAGGAGACGACGAAGCCCGAGCGGCTCAGGAGCAGCGTGGCGAGCACCCCGGCAATCAAGACGAAAGACAACTCCGCCCCTCTGGCCCAGTTCGGCCGCATGACGAAGGTGCCGGCCAGAATGTTGTCGATGATCGTGGCGTGCACCTCCAGCCCGCTGACCGACTGCCCCAACGGGGTACGGTGCTGGTCGCCCAGCCCCTTGGCCCAGGCGCCGACCACAACGATCCGGCCACGCAGACTGGCGGGCGGCAATTCACCGCGCAAAATGCTCAGGGCGGAAATCGGCTGACGCGGCGTGCTGCGAAAATCGATCAGCAGGTTCCCGCTGGCGTCGAGCGGAATAGTTCGTTGCCCCCAACGCAACAGGGTTTCCCCGTTATCAGTCAGCAGCTGCAGTTGGCGCTCGTGCGATGCGCTGAGCAGCGCCGCGAAGGCCAGCGACGGATACTCCCGGCCAGCCACGGCCAGCAGCAGGGGAACGCGCCGCAAGGTGCCATCAAGATCCTCCTGGGCATTGGTAAAGCCCTCGGCCGCTGCCGCATCCGTCAGCATCTGCAGGCTGCGGATCTGGCCCGGAGGCAGCTGTGGGGCCAGGCTGCCATCCGGCGAGCGCACCACCACCAGGCCAGGCGGCACGGCGGGTGGCGGGCGGGCCGGGGCATCGCTGCCGGCTTGGGAAAAATCCAGGTAATAGCCCAGCACCGCCGGGCCTTGCGCCAAGGCCCGGGCGAGGCGTTGGGAGTTGCTGTCCGTTTCGTTCGGCGACATCGCCACCGTCGGTTCGACCAGATCCCGCCGGCGCTCCTTGCGTATCACCTCGGGCGAGGTTCTATCCGGCTCCGGCATCAGGAAATCCAGCGCGATCACCTCGGCGCCCAGACTGTGCAAACGCTCCACCAGCATGGCGAGTCGATAACGCGGCCAGGGCCACTGTCCAAACGCTGCCAGGCTTTCTTCATCAATACCAACCAGCACTGGTTCGGCCGACTGCGGCGGCATGGCGCGACTGGCCAGCAACTGGTCATAGACGAACAGATCCGCCTTGTGCAGGGTGAGCGGCTGAAAGACGGCAAGCATGGCCACGGCCAGCGTCAGGCCGAATCCGGCGAGCAGGATCAGCAGCCGGCCCCGCCACCAGCCGGCGGCGTCGGGAAGCCCTTTATGGCTGGCGGAGTGCTCGGTCATGGCAAGAAGCGAGGGGATGCTTTAACGCCGGCAAGGCCCGCCGCTGCTAATGGACGATGACCACGACGCGCCGATTGCGCGGTTCAGGCACACCATCCGGCGTCGGAATCGCCGGATTGCCCTTGCCGTGGGAAGTGACCGAGATCAGCCCGGGCTTGACGCCTTTCTGCTGCAACAAGGCTTTGACCTGCATGGCGCGATCAAGCGACAAGGCGTCATTCACCTTGTCGGAACCCGTCGCATCGGTGTGCCCGGTGATGCTGACGCTGACCGCCCCACGCCGTTCACTGGCCGCGACGATGGCCGGGATCTGCTTGAGCGAACTCTCGGTCAGCACGGCGGTACCCGTTTCAAACATCAGCGTGAATGTCTGTGCCGGCGGCGGCTCGATCGCCAGGGCCTCGGCAAAGGTGCTGGCGATAAAGGCGGGGTCTGCGGCGCTGACCGTCGAGGGCGGATTTGAGCCGCCACTCGTCCGCGTCATCTCCCCGGCGCGCTCCAGCCGTTGCTTGCCACCGGAAGTCATCACCTCTGCCTTGCCGACGTGCCCTTCCGGGTCGGGCACCAGCACGATGGCTTGCCCGCCACAAGCACCAAGTAGCACGGGGATCGCCACGACCAGGGTCAGTTGGCGGATGCCGCTGGTGAGCGATGCGAGTACCGCTGCTGCATATTGCTTGGCCATGACTACTCCTTGATCTGGACGAGCAGTTTGGTGCCGCGCACCGCGATGGTCGCATCCGGCGTAAGCACGCGGGCCGCATCCGGCGCCAGTTTGACGATCTGCCCGGTGATGTAGGAGAAGGTTCCCTTGATCATCTTGATGGCCAGGGCAAATTTGCCTTGTTTCGGCTCGAACACATATTCGTTCAGTGACAATTCGCTAGCCGAACCCAGGGCGACTGTCGTGTCATCCGTCAGCACGATCCCGACCGCCCCCGGCTTGCCCGTGCGGATCAGGTCATTGCGCTGAAGCGCTGCCCCGATTACGGCGGGCTGCGTTGTCCCGCCGCGCTGGATGAAGGCCTGCCCATCAAGGGTCTGGATATAACCGATCGTTTCAGGCGCCTGGTCGGCCAAGGCTGGCGCAGCGGAGAGGATGGCAACAGAAAAAATACACGCCGAAGTTTTCATGGCATTGAACTCCAAAGGCAGCACGTATCGACCGGATTCAACCGCAGGTTGCGTATTTGGCCGTCAGCCAAACACAGCGAGGGCTGGTGCAAAACCGAGTGAAGCCACTGTACCAAACTCGACCCCGGCCGGGGGAGCACTTGGCGGAAACCGCCCAAAAACGTGGCGATGCCTGCCCGTCTATTTCGCTCGCGGCTTGGCTACGGCTTTCAAGGCGGCGTGGCGCTTTAGCCAGAAAATGACTTCTTCAATATCGTCATCCTCGGCCGACCAGGATGCGGAGAAGGCATCGAAGTCGGCCTGATCGAGCAAGGCCATCTCGGCCAGCCGCAAAAATCC
Source organism: Azonexus sp. (assembly GCA_041909135.1). Taxonomy (GTDB): domain Bacteria; phylum Pseudomonadota; class Gammaproteobacteria; order Burkholderiales; family Rhodocyclaceae; genus Azonexus. The sequence goes on from JAYREA010000001.1 coordinate 145,773, forward strand.
GGACAGCGCTTCAGGCTCGTGCAATTGCCTGACGGCGATTTTGAAGACCGGTTTGCAGCAGTAAAAAATGTCGTAATAGAGATCGATCAGCCCGGCGGCCGGGACGATAGGCAGCGAATCAGCCAGCCCCTGGATGAATTCCGCCTCGGGCTGGTAGGCGAGCAGGTTGTCGAGCTCGGCCCGGACATCCCCGGTTTGCCTGGCCAGCCAGCCATTTGGCAAGTCAGCCATCAGGCACTCAGGTGGCGACGCGGCGTCTCCACCGTGCCATAGCGGCGCGCTGCATCCACCGCCAGGCCAGCCCCGATGCTGCCGAAGAGGTCGCCTTCGACGACCCGCGCCTGGGGCATCAGGGCTGCGATGCGCTGGCGCAGGCTGGGGATACCGCTTGAACCGCCGGTAAAAAAGATGGTGTCGATGCCGGCGGCCGCCAATCCCGCCTCGGCCAGAAGACGGGAGACGGCGGCTTCGACTTTTTCGACAAGCATTTCTGTCGCCAGATCAAACTCGATACGCGTCAGTGTTTTCTGCTCGCCCGGGGCAAAACGATCAAGGGGAAGTGCTGCCGTATCGCCATCGGAGAGGGCAATCTTGGCCTGTTCAACCTGGTGGGCCAGCCAATGACCGGCCCGTTCCTGGATCAGTGCCAGCAGGCGATTGAGGCCTTCCGGCTCCAGGGCATCGAGGACCAGACGCTGCTGCTCGCTCCACACCTGGCGGGCGTAAGCGAAATTGATGGTGTGCCAGGTGGCGAGATTGAAATAGATGCTGGCAGGTATTTCCCGGCCACTCTTGAGTCGGCCGCGGTAGCCGAGCAAGGGCATGACGGCAGCCAGACTCAATTGTTTATCGAAATCGGTGCCGCCGACATGGACCCCGGTATTGGCCAGCACATCGCTCCAGCGCTCCACCGCCCGGGCGCGCGCCGGCGAAAGGCGGACGATGGAAAAATCGGAGGTTCCCCCACCGATGTCGGCCACCAACACCACTTCTTCATGGGCCAGCGTTGTCTCGTAGTGGAAGGCCGCCGCAATCGGTTCGTACTGGAAGCTCACCTCGTTGAAACCGACGCCATGGGCAATGTCCGCCAGCGTCTGCTCGGCCAAGCGGTCGGCCGCCGGATCGTCATCGACAAAGAACACCGGCCGCCCCAGAACCGCCTGCGCGAAGTCGCGCCCGCCTTGTGTTTCGGCCCGCGCCTTCAAGGTGGCAATGAACTGGGTCAGCAGATCACGGAAGGCCACGACGTTGCCCTGCACTTCGGTTCGCCCATCGATCAGGCTGCTGCCGAGCAAACTTTTCAGCGAACGCATCAGCCGGCCTTCGTAGCCCTCAAGATACTCCCGGAGCCCGGCCCGGCCGAAACTCACCGAATTTTCTTCGGCGTTGAAGAAGACGACCGAAGGCAGCGTCGGTCGGCTCTCTTCCAGCGACAGCAGGGTCGGATGGCCCGGCCTCAACCAGCCAACGGTTGAGTTGGAGGTGCCGAAATCGATACCGCAAGCACGGGCAAAAGAAGAGTGAGACATCGGGAAGTGTTGCTGAAGGGGCGGCGATACTACGTGGCTACCGGACAACTGTCCAGAATGAATTCTGGTCGATTCAGCCACGCCGGAGATAAGGAATTCGCTGCGCATGAATTACCTCGATTCCAGCGCAACCAGGACTGAGTGTGTTTCCAAAATCCGAAGAAAAAGCTCGACACCCAATGCGAGGCAAGGCTAATTGAGGTCAATTTCCGACTTTGCTGGGCGAGCGCAAAAATGTTCACCACGAAACTTTTTTCAGACTTAGCACTCTTATGCAGCGAGTGCTAAAATGAAGTTGTACCTTGAAGGAGGAAATTACGCGATGACCTACGCCTTGGCGCTTCCCATCCCCTCGTCAGTTGGAAACATCGATGCCTATATTCAGGCAGCGAACCGTTATCCAATGCTGACCGAGGCCGAGGAGTCCCGGCTGGCCGAGCGTCTCCACAATGATGGCGATGTGGAGGCCGCACGTCAGCTTGTGCTCTCCCATCTACGTCTTGTCATTTCCATTGCCCGAGGTTACTTGGGCTACGGCTTGCCGCACGCCGATCTGATTCAGGAAGGCAACATCGGCCTGATGAAGGCGGTCAAGCGTTTCGACCCGTCGCGCGGTGTGCGCTTGGTGTCGTTCGCCATGCACTGGATCAAGGCTGAGATTCACGAGTACATCCTGAAGAACTGGCGCCTGGTCAAGGTCGCCACGACCAAGGCCCAGCGCAAGCTGTTCTTCAACCTGCGCAGCATGAAGAGCGGCTACGAAGGCGTCGATACGCTGTCCGGCACGCAGGCGGCCGAAGTCGCGGCTCGCCTCGGCGTCAAGCAGGATGAAGTCATCGAGATGGAAACCCGCCTGTCCGGTCGCGACATTGCACTGGAGGGCAACCCGGACGATGGCGAAGAGGCTTTTGCCCCGATCGACTACCTGGCCGACTCGCGTTACGAGCCGACCCGCGTGCTCGAAAACAAGGCCGTGGCCCGCCTGCAGGATGAGGGGTTGCACGAAGCGCTCGGCACCCTCGACCCGCGCAGCCGTCGCATTATCGAAGCACGCTGGCTGCACGATGGCGAAGCGGCCACGTTGCATGACCTGGCTGCCGAATTCGATGTTTCGGCCGAACGGATTCGTCAGATCGAGGTCAAGGCCCTGCAAAAGATGCGCGGCGTTCTCGCGACGGCCTGAGGGTAACTCGCCACCAAAAACGAAGGGGAGCCGCGGCTCCCCTTTGCTTTTCCGGAAGATTCGCTCAGTTCTTTTTCCTGGCGGCCGTTTTGCCCCCCTTGACCGCAATATCGCCCTTGAAATCATTTTCAACCAGCGGCGGCGCATCGACCTGCGGCACATGGCATTGCACGCAATTGTGGCGCAGCGCCGAGGTCTCCGGCAGGACCTTGCCTTCACGATCCCGGAAATGGCTGTCGCCGATCTTCGGTGCTTTTTTCTTCTGATAATTGGCCGTGCTGTGGCAAGTCAGGCACTGGTTTTCTTCCAGCGTGATTTCGTCAAAATTCTCGACCGCATGGGGAATCACTGGCGGCTGGCTGTTGAAGGTGCGCGCCACTTTTTCCTGCCCCCCTGGCTTGCCCCCGAGGTACTTCTTGGCCTCCGGCGCCTGGTCGACGGCCGTAACGTCGGCGCCGCGCATCGGTTTTGGCGACTCCTGGGCCCAGCCCGGTGAGGCGAACGCCCAGCAGGCGGCGGACGCCAGAACGGCGCAGGACAGCTTCAGGGTTTGTTTCATGATGGGCGCTCCTCCTCTAAGACTCGAACATCACTTGGCTTCGGGCGGCACCATGATGGCAACCGTCGAGGCCGGGTTATTGGTACGCAACCCGAAGGTAAAGACCTCCTTCGAGCAGACATCGATGCAACGACCGCAATTGGTGCAACTGGGTGCCAGGATGACCGGACCGACCCCTTTCCCCTCTCCCTTCAGGGCCGGGCGGATTACCTGGGGTTCCGGGCAGACCTCGAAACAATCCATGCAATCGTTGCATGCCGCGCGCTTGGTGGCGGTCACACGCAGCGGACTCCACCGACCGATCAGGCTGTAGAAGGCGCCGACCGGGCAAAGGCGACCGCACCAGCCACGGCTCATCACGAACAGGTCGAACAGGAAAATGGCGATGACGATCATCCATGCCGCACCAAGCCCGAAGATCAGCCCGCGATGCAGCATCGATACCGGGTTGATCAATTCCCAGAGCACGACACCGGTCAAGGCGGAGCCGACGAGGGTCATGCCGAGTATCCAGTAGCGGGTTTGCCGCGACAGGTGCACGCTCCCCTTGATGCCGAGCCGATCACGCAGCCAGCCAGCCGCATCGGTCACAACATTAACCGGGCAAACCCAGCTGCAATAGACCCGACCACCGACCAGCAGGTAGAAAACCAGGGCGATGGCGACGCCGATCAGCCCGAGCTTTTCCGGAGCATGGCCGGTCATCAGCGATTGCAGGGCAACGTAGGGGTCGGTCAGCGGCAAGACGCCCAGCGTATAGCTGTAGTTGAGGTTGCCTTTGACGATCCAGATCCCGGCCAGTGGCCCGAGCAGGAATAGCGCGAGTATGCCGAACTGCGAAAGACGACGCAGGACCAGCCATTTGTGCGCCCCCAGCCAGCCTTTCTCTTCGACGGCTTCGGCGCCGATACGTTTCTTGTTGGCCATCTGACTCATGGCTTGCCCCCCAGACCGGGAGGGGTGCTCGGGATGATGACCCCAGCTTCGCTGCCTGCCATGCCGCGCATCGCTTCAGTGTGGCCGGAAGCCGGATCGTAGTGGCCAGGCAGCACTGCGCCTTCAGGCAGTCGGTCCGGCAGGTCGAGCATCTTGGACTCGTCAATCAGCGACTTGCCAGCTTTCTTCTGCTCTTCCCAGCCGACACGATAATGGTGGCCAAGCTCGCCCTTGGCCAGCTTGGGCGGCAGGACACGAATGGCGGACTCTTCGAGCACGCAGGATTTCTCGCATTTGCCACAGCCGGTGCAATGTTCGGAATGGACGGTGGGCAGGAACATCGCATGACGACCAGTCCGCGTGTTCGGCTGCAGATCGAGGGTAATCGCCTTGTCGATGACCGGACAGACGCGGTAGCAGACATCGCAGCGCAGGCCGAGGAAATTCAGGCAGGTTTCGTGGTCGATCAGCACCGCCACACCCATCTTGGCCTTGTTGATGTCGGTCAGCTCATGGTCCAGTGCCTTGGTCGGGCAGGCCTTGACGCAGGGAATGTCGTCGCACATCTCGCACGGAATGTTGCGCGCATTGAAGAAGGGCGTACCGGTCGCCACCGGGTTTTCCGGCTTGGCCAGTTCCAGGGTGTTATAGGGACAGTCACGAACGCACAGGCCGCAACGGATACATGCACCGAGGAAATCCTCTTCGGGCAGGGCACCGGGCGGGCGCAAGGCGAGGGCCGGCAGGGCCTTCGATTGCTTGGCATAAAGACCCAAACCCAGGCCCAGCATGCCGACACCACACGCCATGCGGGCGGTATCGAACATGAACTGGCGGCGGGCTGCGCTTGTTTTTGGGGTGTTGCTTTTCATTAATTTCTCACAGATCGGTCAGGCCAGTCACGGGCGGGCCCCTTTCCCGCCCGTTTCCGGCGCTCCCTGATTGCCTCAGTTAATTGTTTCAGGCCTTGACCACCTTGCAGGCGCATTTCTTGTAGTCGGTCTCTTTCGAGATCGGACAAGTTGCGTCCAGGGTCAGCTTGTTAACCAGTCGATGCTCGTCGAAGAAAGGCGCGAAGACCAAGCCCAGCGGCGGCTTGTTGCGACCCTTCGTTTCAACGCGCAACTGAATCTCACCGCGCCGGGTCGACAGCTTGACCACGTCGTTGCGGGCTAGGCCACGCTTCTTGGCATCTTCCGGGTGCATGTAAACCACGGCATCCGGCATGGCCTTGTACAGCTCCGGCACCCGACGGGTCATCGAACCGGTATGCCAGTGCTCGAGCACGCGGCCGGTGCACAACCACAGGTCGTAATCGGCATCGGGCATTTCGGCGGCCGGCTGGTAGGGCAGCGCGAAAGCGATCGCCTTGCCGTCCGGATAACCGTAGAAACGCACCCCTTCGCCCTTCGGCACATAGGTGTCGTAACCTTCGCGGAAGCGCCACAGCGTTTCCTTGCCATCGACCACTGGCCAGCGCAGACCGCGCGCCTTGTGATAGACGTCGAAATTGGCCAGGTCATGCGCCTTGCCGCGACCGAAGCTGGCATATTCCTCGAACAAGCCTTTCTGCACGTAGAAGCCGAAGGCCTGCGACTCGTCGTTCATGTAGTCCTTGATGCCGTGGGCGTTGACCTTCTTGACCTCGTCCAGCCCGAACTTGTTCACCTGGCCATTGGCGTAGAGCACGTCATACAGCGTCTTGCCCTTGTATTCCGGATTCTTGTCGAGCAACTCGGCCGGCCAGACTTCCTCGACCTTGAAGCGCTTGGAGAATTCCATGTATTGCCACAGGTCGGACTTGCCTTCACCCGGCGCCTTGACCTGCTGGCGCCACATCTGGCCGCGGCGCTCGGCATTGCCGTACATGCCTTCCTTCTCCATCCACATGGCGCAAGGCAGGATCAGGTCTGAGGACATCGCCGACACCGTCGGATAGACGTCGGAAACGACCACGAAGGCCTTGGGATTGCGCCAGCCCGGATAGATCTCGTCATTGACGTTCGGCCCGGCCTGCATGTTGTTGGTCGTGGACGTCCAGTAGAAGCCTAGCTTGCCGTCCTTGAGCGCACGGCTCTGGGCGACAGCGTGCAGGCCGATCCACTCGGGAATGGTGCCAGCCGGCAACTTCCACAGCTTTTCCGACAGCTCGCGGTGCTTGGGATTCATGACCACCATGTCGGCCGGCAGGCGATGCGAGAAGGTGCCGACTTCGCGCGCCGTACCGCAGGCCGAGGGCTGGCCGGTCAGCGAGAACGGCCCGTTGCCCGGCTCGGAAATCTTGCCGACCAGCAGGTGCACGTTGTAGATCATGTTGTTCACCCAGGTGCCGCGGGTGTGCTGGTTGAAGCCCATGGTCCAGTAGGAGACGACCTTGACCTTGGGGTCGGCGTAGGCCTTGGCCAGCGCTTCGAGGTTTTCCTTCGGCACGCCCGAAATCTCGTGTGCCTTGTCCAGCGTGTATTCGGAAACAAAGGCGGCGAACTCGTCGAAAGTCATCGGCGCCGAGTTGTTCGGATTGCCCTTCGGCTTGCCATCCTCGCCCGGATAGCCGTTATTCATCGCCACCTTTTCCAGCGGGTGGTTCGGACGCAGGCCGTAGCCGATGTCGGTCACGCCCTTGGCGAACTTGACATGCTTGGCGACGAATTCCTTGTTCACTGCACCGGTCGTGATGATGTGGTTGCAGATGTAATTGAGGATGGCCAGGTCGGACTGTGGCTTGAAGATCAGCGTGTTGTCGGCCAGTTCGCAGGAGCGATGGCTGAAAGTGGACAGCACGTGCACCTTGACGTTCTTGGCACTCAGGCGGCGATCTGTGATGCGCGACCAGAGGATCGGATGCATCTCGGCCATGTTCGAGCCCCACAGCGCGAACACGTCGGCGTGCTCGGCGTCGTCGTAGCAGCCCATCGGCTCGTCGATACCGAAGGTGCGCATGAAACCGGCGACGGCGGAGGCCATGCAGTGGCGTGCATTGGGGTCGAGATTGTTGGTGCGGAAGCCGGCTTTCATCAGCTTGGCAGCGGCATAGCCTTCCCAGACCGTCCACTGACCCGAGCCGAACATGGCGATATTTTTCGGCCCGCCTTCCTTGAGCGCTGCCTTGCACTTCTCTTCCATGATGTCGAAGGCCTGCGTCCAGGTGATCGGCTTGAAGTCGCCATTCTTGTCGTACTTGCCGTCTTTCATCCGCAGCATCGGCGTCTGCAGACGATCCTTGCCATACTGGATTTTCGAGAGGAAATAGCCCTTGATGCAATTGAGACCGCGATTGACCGGCGCATCCGGGTCGCCCTGGGTGGCCACGACACGACCTTCCTTGACCCCGACCAGCACGCCGCAACCGGTACCGCAGTAACGGCAAACGCCCTTGTCCCAGCGCACGCCGTCATCCTTACCCTTTTGCTGCGCCTGAGCGAGGCCGGGAACGGCGATCCCCGCCGTCGCAGCCGCTGCAGCTACCGCATTGCTTTTGATGAAATCACGCCGGGTCAGTTTCACTTGCAGCATCTCAGGCCTCCTCGTCTGGATCGGATTCGTATTGGTGATACACCAGCGAGGCCGAGAGCACTCCCGGCAGGCGGCGTATTTCCTCAAAGATTTCGACTGTGGCGCCTTCAGAGGCTGTCTCGATGGAAACGATCATCCGCCCATCTTCGGCCGCGGCATGAAGCTCAACCCCAGCAAGAAGCCGCAATTGCGCGGCCACTTGTTCTGCCTCCGCCGGCAATACGCCGAGGATGAGGCTGGAGATGTTGATTCCCTCAGAGACTTTCATGTCCATACAACGCCCAGTCAGTTTGATGTCAGCTCACGCAATCTACGCCCATAAGCGGGCGCTTCTTTAGCGCAAATCAAAACAACAGGAATACCCCTAAATTTCTTGCAGGTATGTTGACGACTATCAAAGCCGGGGAAGGACCCGTTGCGCGGTGGCTGCTGTGGCAAGCATCACCTCGCCCCGACCGATGCCGCGCAGCTCGGCAAGAACTCCGGCGATCCGGGCCAGTTCAGCCGGCGCGTTGCGGCCGCCATTCAGCCAGGCCGGCGGGATGTCCGGCGCATCGGTTTCAAGGACGATGGCGTCGAGCGGCAAGTTTTTAGCCAGCTCACGAATCCGCGTCGAGCCGCTGAAAGTCATCGCCCCGCCAAAGCCCAGGGCAAAGCCGAGCTTGATCAACTCGTCGGCCTGCTGGCGGCTGCCATTGAAGGCGTGGGCGATGCCGCCGCGTACGCCGATGCGGCGCAATTGCTTGAGAATGGGATCGACGGCGCGCCGCACATGCAGCAGCACCGGCAGGTCGAATTCGCGCGCCAGCTTCAGTTGCTCGACAAAGAAGAATTCCTGCCGCACCGGATCAATGTCCGTCACAAAATGGTCCAGACCAATTTCACCCACAGCCACCGGCTGCTCCCTTGCCAGCCAGTCGCGCAGCACAGCCAGATCACTTTCCCGGGCCTGCATCACGACCATCGGGTGAATGCCGTAGGCAGCCAGGCAGCCGGGGTAACGCTCGACCGTTGCCTTGGTCTTGGCGAAACCGTCGACCGCCACGGCTGGCACGACGATATGCTCGACCCCCGCGGCCAGCGCTGCGGCATGCACCTCGGCACGGTCCACATCAAACTCGGCCGCATCAAGGTGGCAATGGGTGTCGATCAGCATCGCAGGAAGGGAAAATCCGGATCGGGCAAGGTGCCGCTCATCAATTCGGCCAACGAGGCCGCCGAGCCGCAGGCCATCGTCCAGCCCAGCGTGCCATGGCCGGTATTGAGCCACAGGTTGCGATAACGGGTCTGGCCGATATAAGGCACGTTCGAGGGGGTGGCCGGGCGCAAGCCGCACCAAAATGCCGGCTCACCGACGATTTCCAGACGCGGGAAAAGCTGCCGGGTGCGATCAATCAGGGCCTGGCAGCGGACCGGGTTGAGTTCGAGGTTATAGCCATTGAATTCGGCCGTGCCGGCAATGCGCAGTCGATTACCGAGCCGGGAAAAAACCAGCTTGCGCTCGTCGTCGGTCAAACTGACCGTCGGCGCCGGACTGCCGTCAGCCAAGGTCAGCGTTGCCGAGTAGCCCTTGGCCGGATAGACCGGCAGGCCAATTCCAAGCGGCTTGAGCAGCAAGGGCGAATAGCTGCCGAGGGCGACCACATAGGCATCAGCCGTCAGCAGTTCGGCGCCGCCCTCGCCGTGCACCAGCACCCCGGCGATCTTGCTGCCTCCCGGCGCAATCCGGTCGACGCTCAGGCCGAAACGAAAATCGACGCCCGCCGCTTTGGCGTGCTCGGCCAGGGCACAGGTAAATTTATGGGCATCACCGGATTCATCGGAGCGCGTGTAGTCGCCACCAACCAGCAGATGGCGCGCCCCAGCCAAGGCCGGTTCGATTTCCAGGCACTTGTCGACATCCACCGTGTCACGATCCAGCCCGAATTGGCGCATGACGCGCGCGGCCTTGATCGCCGCCGAAAGCTCGGCGCGGTCGGTGTAGATGTGCAGGATGCCGCGTTCGAGATGATCGTATTGCAGCCCCAACTCTTCGCGCAGGGCCTGTAGCCGCCCCCGGCTGTAGAGGGCCATGGCGACGATGGCGGCAATATTGCGCCGGGTCCGGCCGGGCAAGCATTCAGCGAGAAAGCGCAAGCCCCAGGCCAACTGTGCCGGATCGGCCCGCCAGCGCCACAGCAGCGGCGCATCCTCGTGACCAAGCCACTTGAGCATGCGCGGCAGGATATGCGGATTGGCCCACGGCTCGGCGTGCGACACCGAGATCTGGCCGCCGTTGGCGAAGCTGGTTTCATTGCCGGCTACCGGCTGGCGGTCAACTACCGTGACCTGGTGCCCGGCCCGGGCGAGATACCACGCACTCGTTGTGCCGACAACGCCGGCACCCAGCACGAGCACTCTCAAGTGTCGCCTCCCCTTTCACGGGTAATCCGGGTGACTTCCGGAATATGGCGCATGCCACGCATCACGGCGGCCAGGTGATTGCGGTGGGCGACTTGAATGGTAAAGCGCAGGGAGGTGAACAGACGTTCCGGATCGGCATCCATGGCGACATGCTCGATATTCGAGCCGGCTTCGGCAATTGCCGCGGCCACCTGGGCCAGCACGCCCCGCGCATTCTTGACCTCGACCGTGATGCGAATATCGAACAGCTTGCCCTCTTCGGGCTCCCATTCGACATCGATCCACTTCTGCGGCTCGGACGAACGCGACTTGCGTATGGCCGGACAGTCGTGCGTATGAATCACCAGGCCACTGCCCTTCTTGATCGAACCGATGATCGGATCGCCCGGAATCGGCTGGCAGCAACGCGCCAGCTGGATGGCCATGCCCTCGGTGCCGTGGATGGCCAGGGTCATGCTGCTCGGCGAATCGTGCGACATGTCTTCGCGGGCGAGCAGACGGCGGGCAACGACCGAAGGAAGCCGTTTACCGAGGCCGATATCGGTGTAAATCTCTTCCATCGATTTCTGGCCACCGGATTTGACCAGTTGATCCCAGGCATCGGTCGGAATCGAAATCGGCACGACGCCGAGCGACAACAGCTCTTGGCGCAGCAGGCGCTCGCCGAGGCGGGCCGATTCCTCATTCTGCATGGTCCGCAGAAAATGGCGGATCTTGCTGCGTGCCCGGCCCGTTTTCACGTAGGTCAGCCAGACCGGATTGGGGCTGGCCTGGCCGGAAGTGATGATCTCGACCAGATCGCCATTGCGCAACTCGGTGCGGAGCGGCGAAAGTTCGTGATTGATCCGCGCCGCCGAGCAGTGATGGCCAACATCGGTGTGCACCGCGTAGGCAAAATCGACCACGGTCGCCCCATGCGGCATCGCCATGATCTTGCCCTTGGGCGTGAAGACATAGACTTCGTCGGGGAAGAGGTCGATCTTGACGTTCTCGAAGAACTCCGACGAGTCGCTGGTCTGCATTTCGAGCAGCGACTGCAACCATTTGTGCGTCTTGATCTGCAGATCGGCGCTGCTTTCGTCCATGTCCTTGTACAGCCAGTGCGCCGCCACGCCTTCCTGCGCCACATTGTGCATTTCGCGCGTCCGGATCTGGACCTCGACCGGCGTGCCGTAAGGGCCGATCAGCGTCGTGTGCAGCGACTGGTAGCCGTTGGCCTTGGGAATCGCGATGTAGTCCTTGAACTTGCCGGGCACCGGCTTGAACAGGCTGTGCAGCGCACCGAGCGCCAGGTAGCAGGTCGGCACGTTATCGACGACGACGCGAAAACCGTAGATATCGAGCACCTGCGAAAACGACAGATGCTTTTCCTTCATCTTGCGGAAAATCGAATACAGACTCTTCTCGCGGCCGAAAACCTCGGCCCGCAAACCGGCGTGCTGAAGTTTGTCCTGTATGCCGTCGAGAATCTGGGTCAGCAGTTCCTTGCGGTTACCGCGTGCCGCACTGAGCGCCTTGGACAGCACCTCGGCCCGGTGCGGATGGATCAGCTCGAATGACGTATCCTGCAACTCGCGGTAAAGCTTGTTCAAGCCCAGGCGCAGGGCAATCGGCGCATAGATTTCCAGCGTTTCGCGGGCGATACGGGTGCGCTTGTCGGCCCGCATGGCCGACATCGTTGCCAGGTTGTGCTGGCGGTCGGCCAGCTTGATCAGCACGACGCGCAAATCGCGCGCCATGGCCATCAGCATCTTGCGGAAATTCTCGGCCTGCGCCTCCTGATAGGAAGCGAACTCCATCTTGTCGAGCTTGGACAAACCATCGACCAGCTCGGCAACTTCCTTGCCGAATTTTTCGGCCAGTTCATGCTTGGTGGCGCCGGTATCTTCCAGCACGTCGTGCAGGAGTGCGGCAGCGACCGCATCGGCGTCCATCCGCCATTCGACCACTGCGCCGGCGACAGCCAGCGGATGGGTGATGTAGGGCTCGCCGGACATGCGCCGCTGACTGGCGTGCGCACGGGCTGCGTAGGCATACGCAGCCTTGATTCTCTCTACATCAACGGGGGATAGGTAATCGAGACTATCGAGGAAGACCTGGTAGGCGGCTTCCTCATAAGCAGGCGGCTGAGTTGACGGCGCGGAATCCATCAGTCTTCACCGCCCCTGCTTTCAGGCCTGGCCGCGGTTCAGCACTTCCAGACCCACTTTGCCGGCGCCCATTTCCTTCAGCGCAACAACGGTCGGCTTGTGCTTTTCAGCATCGACCAACGGGGTGGCGCCATTGGCCAACTGGCGGGCACGATGTGCAGCAGCCAGGGTCATCTGGAAACGGTTCGGAATTCTTTTCAGGCAGTCATCAACGGTAACGCGGGCCATGGTAAACCTCAAAAATCAGATCATTCTTTCAAACAGGGCGGCGTGACGGGCACGTTGCGCCCCAAAGCTCAGGCTGGATGCGCGCACAACGGCACGCAAATCATCCAGCGCCTGGGCTAACTGGTCGTTAATAATAACATAGTCGAATTCCCCGACATGGCGCATTTCCGCCTGTGCGGCGGCGAGACGACGGGCGATGACATCTGCGCTGTCGGTACCGCGGCCAGTCAAACGACGGGTCAATTCTTCCATCGAAGGCGGCAGGATGAAAACCCCGATCGCCTGCGGAAACAGGGAGCGAACCTGCTGGGCCCCTTGCCAGTCGATTTCCAGCAGCACATCGTGACCGGCCGCGAGTTGGTCAGCGATCCATTTTTTTGACGTCCCGTAGAAATTGCCATGCACCTCTGCCCACTCTAGAAACTCCTGGCGGGCAATCATGGCGTGAAACTCGGTGGCCTCGACGAAGTGATACTCCCGCCCGTTTTGCTCGCCCGGCCGCGGGTTCCGCGTTGTGTAGGAAATGGAGAGATGCACGCTCGAATCCTGCTCCAGCAGCATGCGGACCAGCGTGGTCTTGCCTGCGCCAGAAGGGGCGGCGACAACAAAGAGATTTCCTGCCATTTGTTCGTTCCTGAGATAGCTGGCGCCTGGCACCAAAGACAATTATTTTAACGTTCCCGGTGCCAGCCAGTATTCGAGCACGGCTTGCAACCGGGCTGGGTCAAGAGGCTTGGCGAGGTGGTCATTCATCCCGGCCGCCAGGCAACGCGCCCTATCTTCGGCAAAGGCATTGGCGGTCAGCGCAATGATTGGAACCGTCATCCCGCCCGGCAGGGCCCGTATGCGTTGCGTCGCCTCCAGACCGTCGATACCGGGCATCAACAAATCCATCAGGATCAGGTCGTATTCAGTACGCTGTACCTCGGTGATCGCCTGTTCGGCATTCTCGGCCAGATCAACCGGCAAGCCGGTTATCTCGCCGATCAGTTGAGCTGCCACCTCCTGATTCAGCGGATCATCCTCAACCAAAAGGATGCGTGCCGACAGCAAAGACCCAGCGCTGGCCGCGGCCCCACCCCGGGGCAGCACGGCCAAGCTCGAGGCATCGGCCACCGGCGCCTTGCCGAAACGCGCCGTCAGCCAGAACGTGCTACCTGCCCCCGGCTCGCTCTCCACGCCGGCCTGCCCACCCATCAGTTCCGCCAGGCGCTGTGTAATGGCCAGGCCCAGCCCGGTGCCACCGTATTTGCGGGTCGTTGAATTATCAGCCTGCTCAAAGGGATGGAACAGTCGCGACAGCACCTCGCCATCGATACCAATCCCGGTGTCCTGGACTTCGAAACGAGCCAGCAGCGTATGCTCATCTTCGTCCAGCACCGAGGCCCGAAGCGTGATCGTGCCGGTCTCGGTGAACTTGATGGCATTGCCGACGTAATTCAACAAGGCCTGGCTGAGTCGCGTGCAATCGCCGACCAACAGCGGCGGCAGGGCACCCACCATGGTCCGGAAGACCAGCCCTTTGGCCTGGGCGCGTTCGGCGCACAGGCCGACCAGACGCTCGACCACATCGACGACACGGAACGACTTGGTCTCCAGGACCAGTTTGCCCGATTCGATTTTCGAGATGTCGAGCACGTCGTTGATAATCGACAGCAAGTGCTCCGCCGACCCCATCATCTTGTCCAGGCGATCGGCCTGCTTTGGTGTCACGCCATCGCGCCGAAGCAGATGGGTAAAACCAATGATGGCGTTCATCGGCGTCCGGATCTCATGGCTCATGTTGGCCAGAAAGGCGCTCTTGGCACGATTGGCCGACTCGGCCACATCCTTGGCGGCTTCCAGTTCGGCCGTACGCTCCTGGACCAGCACCTCGAGATGCTGACGATAGGTTTCCAGCTCCCGGGCATTGCGCTTTGGTTCGTCAATATCGGCAATCAGGCCGACCAGCCCGACAAACGCACCCTGCTCATCGAGCAGGCGCCGGCCGCACAGGAAACCCCAGAAAACCGTACCGTCGCGCCGGACATACTCCCGCTCGAGCCGGACAAAGGGAATCTGGCTGGCCATCAGCTTGAGCATTTTCTCGCGCCCGACATCCCGCTCCTCGGGATGAATCAGCGAGACATATTCACTGCCGAGCAATTCATCGAGCGGCGTCCCCCACATCGCCGACATCCGCTCATTGGCCAGCACGATCCGCCCCGCCGGATCGACCAGGAAAATTGCTCCGTCCGAGGTATCGAAGATGGTCCGCAGCATGCGCTCGCGCTCACCAAGCCGGCTGGCATAACCGTGCAACAGATAGACAGTGCCGCCGCTGAGCACCAGAAACAGGGCAAGCAGCGCCAACACGCCATAGAACTGCTGCCACCACGGCGCGAGGTAAAAATCCTCAGGTACGCCGACGTTGATGTAGAAACGGTAGTCCGGATTGAAACGATAGGCATGCAGGCGGCGGATGCCATCGATGCTGGTCGCGCCAGCGACATAAACACCGACCAGCGGGTTGGCCGCCAGGGCCGCCTGGAAGTCTTGCGAAATCTTCGTCGAGCCGTAGTCGGCAACAGCGTCGTTCCAGGGCACCCGGGCGAGCAGGGAAAGATCGGGCGCCCGCATCGCAACAGAGCCGCGGGGCCCCATCTGGAGAGCTGCAAATTGCTGGCCAAAAAACTCCAGCCCGACGCTGGCCAGCGCAATTCCGGAAAATTTGCCATCGACATCAGGCAGGCGACGCGCCAGAACGATCGCCCATTTGCCGCTGATCCGCCCCTGGATCGGCTTTGAAATCAGCAAGCCAGACGCCGGATCGGCGCGCAACTGCCTGAAATAGTCACGATCCTCGATCATGGCACTCGAGCCCGTTCCGCCATCGGTCCCGAGGATGACCTCTCCCGCTGCATTGGCGATGCGAATCGCCACCAGAGGCTTGAGGCGATCACGCTGGCGGACCAGAAAGCGATCGACTGCCGAGGAATCGACTGCACCTTTTTCAGCCAGCCCGACATATTCGTCAATGGCGGAGCGCAGGACAAGATCGACTTTTTCCAGATTGGCCGCGACATCGCGCTCAAGCAACATCGACAGATTCTCGACTTCAAGCAGCGTCCGTTGCCTCTGCTGCTCGAAGCTGGCATGCATGAAGTAAGCGACCAGCGCGACAACCGACAAGACAACAATCAGCCAGCCAAGCACAAACCGCCGGGTCAGCGCCGTGGCGGAGAGCGACGAAAACCGGCTGGCTAGCTGCATGCTCGCCGGTTTATTCGAGGTTCTGGATTTGTTCGCGCATCTGTTCGATCAGCAGCTTGAGGTCCATCGACGCCTGCGAAACCTCGGTGATCGCCGACTTGGAGCCCAGCGTATTGGCTTCGCGATTGAGTTCCTGCATCAGGAAATCGAGTCGCTTGCCACAGGCACCGCCGTGCTTCAGCACCCGCTCGACTTCGTCAAGGTGGGTGGTCAGCCGGGAGAGCTCTTCGGCGACATCGATCCGGGTCGCGAAGACAGCCACTTCCTGCAGGATGCGATCGTCGCTGGCATTGCCCAGGGCTTCGGTCAGGCGCTGGCGCAGCTTGTCGGTAAATATCGCCTGGGCTTCGGGAATGCGGGGCGCCACTCGACGCACGATGTCGCGCATGCCATTGACGCGCTCGACGATCATCGCCGCCAATTTGTCGCCTTCGCGGCCTCGGCTGGCGGTGAATTCATCGAGTACTTCTCGCGCCAGCGCCATGACCACCGGGCCGAAAGCGGCGAAATCGACGCTTTGGTCACCGAACATGCCGGGCCAGCGCAGGGTTTCATTAACCGACAGCGGGCTGGCCTCGGGCATTTCATGCCGCACTCGCTCGCTCAGCAGCTTCAGCGAAGCGAGAAGCTCGCCGTTGAGTTGCAACTGATCGGCACGGGCCGCCGAGGCATTGAATGAGAGCCGGCATTCCACTTTGCCGCGTGATAATCTCGCGGCCAGCAATTCACGCAGGGGCATTTCCAGCGAACGCAATTCTTCGCTGACGCGGAAATGGAAATCAAGATAGCGGGAATTAACGCTTTTAAGCTCAAGTTGCAGTGTTCCGCGCTCAATATCGCGCGTTTTAACGGCATAACCAGTCATACTACAGATCATGATCAGGGGTTCTCCACCTTTACAGGCCGGACAACACGCCCGAAAATGCCTGAAATTGCATCATAACCGCGAGATCCATGGCGCAACAAGCCAATCAGGCCCTACCTAACGGCCACCCGCTCGAAGAGTACATCATCGACCGCCAGCTCTCGCTCGGCGGCTTTTCGATTGTGTATCTCGCCACGGATCCCGAGGGCCGCCAGGTCGCGATCAAGGAATACCTGCCGAACAGCCTTGCCCTGCGCAGCAAGGGTGAAATCAAGCCGGTCATCACCTCGGAACATCTCGGCGCCTTCCGCTACGGCATGAAGTGCTTCTTCGAAGAAGGCCGGGCGCTGGCCCGCCTGTCGCACCCCAACGTGATCCGCGTGTTGAATTTTTTCCGTGCCAACGACACCGTCTACATGGTGATGGAGTACGAACACGGCCGGACGCTGCAGGAGTTCATCCAGAAACACCAGGGTCACATCTCCGAACGCTTCATGCGTGGCGTTTTTACCCGCATGCTGAACGGCCTGCGCGAAGTCCATTCGAACAAGTTGCTGCATCTCGACCTGAAGCCATCGAATATCTATCTGCGCGGTGACAACACGCCGGTGCTGATCGATTTCGGGGCGGCGCGTCAGACGCTGATCACCGACCAGCCCATCCTCAAGCCGATGTACACGCCGGGCTTTGCCTCGCCGGAACACTATGGCAACCGCAAGGATCTCGGCCCATGGAGCGACATCTACAGCGTCGGCGCCTCGATGTATGCCTGCCTGGCCGGCGTCGCGCCGCAAGCGGCCGATGCCCGCATGAAAAAGGATACCTTGCCGCCAGCCATGATGCGCTGGGATGGCCAGTACTCCGATCGCCTGCTCGAGATCATCGACTGGTGCCTCAACCTGAATCACCTTTACCGTCCGCAAAGCGTCTTTGCCCTGCAGAAGGCGCTCGTCGAAACGATTACGCCACCTCGCCCCAAGGCCAATCCTAACTGGCTTGGTCGCTTCGTCGAAAAACTCAGGAAGCCGATTTAATGAGATTTACCATCTATCAGGAAAGTCGTCAGGGCGGCCGCGCCAACAACGAGGACCGCACGACCTACTGCTACTCCCGCGATGCCCTGCTGATGGTCGTTGCCGACGGCATGGGTGGCCATCACTATGGCGAAATCGCTGCCCAGATCGCTGTCCAGACGCTGGCTGATGCCTTCCAGCGCGAAGCCCGGCCGCTCCTCAACGACCCGTTCCGTTTCCTGCAGAAGGGCATGACCAATGCCCATCACGCCATTCTCGACTACACGGCCCGCCACCGCCTGAAAGACACGCCGCGCACCACCTGTGTCGCCTGCGTCATTCAGGACAACGTGGCCTACTGGGCACATGCCGGCGACTCCCGCCTGTTCCTGATGCGCGACGGCCGGATCGTGGCGCAGACCAAGGACCACTCGCGTATCCGCCTGCTCGTTGAAGAGGGCATGATTACCGAGGCTCAGGCCGCCTTCCACCCGGATCGTAACAAGATCTACAGCTGCCTGGGCAGCCCGACGCCACCGGAAATCGAGTTCTCGCGCAAGACGCCGCTCGATCACGGCGACATCCTGCTGCTTTGTTCGGATGGCCTGTGGGGCGAGATGTCCGGCGAGATGATCGCCGTCGCCCTGAAAGGCGCCAACCTGCTGCAGGCCGTGCCGATGGTGCTCAACCAGGCCGAACTCAAGGGCGGCGCCCATGGCGATAACCTGTCGGTCGTCGCTGTGCGCTGGGAGGATGCTTACGTCGAAGAAATGAGCAGCGCAATTTCGACCCAGACCATGAGCCAGGATGAAGTCACCACCCGCCTTGAGGAATTCGGCCGCAATCCGGCCTACAAGAGCGACCTGAGCGACGACGAAATCGAGGATGCGATCGAGGAAATTCGCTCCGCCATCGAAAAATATTCACCCCCGAAAAAATAAGGATCACCCATGCGCCCCAGCCAACGCCAGCCGGACCAGCTTCGCACCGTCCGGATCACTCGCAATTTCACGCGCCACGCCGAAGGCTCGGTGCTGATCGAAATGGGCGACACCCGCATACTGTGCACGGCCAGCGTCGAAGAAAACGTGCCACCTTTCCTGCGCGGCAAGGGCCAGGGCTGGGTCACGGCCGAATACGGCATGCTGCCGCGCGCCACGCACACCCGTTCGTCCCGCGAGGCGGCCAAGGGCAAGCAGACCGGCCGCACCCAGGAAATCCAGCGTCTGATCGGCCGCGCCCTGCGCGCCGTCATTGACCTGAAGGCCCTCGGCGAGCGCCAGATCACCCTTGACTGCGACGTCCTGCAAGCCGATGGCGGCACCCGCTGCGCCTCGATCACCGGTGCCTGGGTCGCCCTCTACGAAGCCTGCGACAAGCTGGTCCAGGCCGGCAAGCTGCCCGCCAACCCGGTACGCGACCATGTCGCGGCCATCTCGGTTGGCATCTACAAAGGCAGTCCGGTGCTAGACCTCGACTACCCGGAAGACTCCGACTGCGATACCGACATGAACGTCGTGATGACCGGCGCCGGCGGCATCGTTGAAATCCAGGGCACCGCCGAAGGCGAACCCTTCACCCGCGAACAGATGAGCGTGCTGGTCGACCTGGCCACGCTCGGTGTTCGCCACCTCGTCGCTGCCCAGCAATCCGCCCTCGCCTCATGAAAAAGCTCGTCCTCGCCTCGAACAACGCCAAGAAGATCAAGGAGCTGAACGCGCTGCTGGCGCCGCTCGGCTTCGAAGTCATTCCGCAAGGCCAACTCGGTATTCCCGAGGCCGAAGAACCGCACTGCACCTTTGTCGAGAACGCCCTCGCCAAGGCCCGTCACGCCGCCGAGCATAGCGGCCTGCCAGCGCTGGCCGACGATTCCGGACTCTGCGTTGAAGCGCTGCACGGCGCCCCCGGCGTGCTCTCGGCGCGCTATGCCGGCGACCCGAAATCGGATGCCCGCAACAACGAAAAGCTGCTCACCCACCTCGCCGGAAAAGCCAACCGCAAGGCGCATTTCTACTGCGTGCTGGTCCTGGTTCGTTCGGCCCACGATCCGCAGCCGATCATTGCCGAAGGCGAATGGCACGGCGAGATTCTCGAGGCACAGCGCGGCGCCGACGGCTTTGGCTACGACCCGCTGTTCTTCGTGCCCAGTCACCAGCAGACCGCTGCCGAACTCGACAGCGAGATCAAGAACCAGCTGTCGCACCGCGGCCAGGCCATGCAGAAGCTGATCGCCCGCCTGCCGACTTTGTAATTCCGTGGCCAGTCCCGTATTCAATTTTGGCCAAATTTTTCGGTTGCCCGTAGCAAAACGCTAGACCTCACGGAATCGCCACCCGCTTGCCATGAACGCCGTCGAAATCGAAGCCGCAATATCCGATCTGGCCCTTGAAACTTTCGACGCGGCCGAATTTCCTTTCGCCTTTCTCGCCGCCTTCGGTCACAAGGAAACGACGCTCAAACGACTGTGCTCCGGCAACAGCAATGCTTCGGACATCGCTGATGGCGTCCTGCTGCGCAACCATATCCACCTGGCCGTCTGTCCCAGCGGCCAGGTCGGTGACACCCTCAAGGCCCTGCGCGCCAGCCCGGCCACCACCAAAGCCAAGGCCCGCTTCATCCTTGCTACCGATGGTCAGACGCTGGAAGCCGAAGAACTCAGCAGCGGCGACACCATCGCCCCCGCCTATGTCGCTTTTCCCAATCACCTCGGTTTCTTCCTGCCGCTGGCCGGTATCACGACGATCAAGGAAATCAAGGACAACCCAGTCGACGTCCGCGCCACCGGCCGGCTGAACAAGCTCTACGTCGAACTGCTACGCGAAAACCCGGACTGGGCCACGGAAGATCGCCGCGTGGACATGAACCACTTCATGGCCCGGCTGATCTTCTGCTTCTTCGCCGAAGACACCGACATCTTCAACGGCGAAGGTCTGTTCACCCAGACCATCGAACAATGGAGCGAGCGCGATGGCGGCAACACCCATCAGGTGCAGGCCGAAATCTTCCGCGCCATGAACATCAGGAGCAGCGAGCGCGCTGCCGCCGAACCGCGCCTACCCAACTGGGCCAACGGCTTTCCCTACGTGAACGGCGGCCTCTTTTCCGGCAACACCGACACCCCGCGCTTCACGCGCATGGCGCGAACCTACCTGATCCACGCCGGGCACCTCAACTGGAAAGAGATCAACCCGGACATTTTCGGCAGCATGATCCAGGCCGTCGCCGACGACGAAGAGCGCGGTGCGCTCGGCATGCACTACACCAGCGTGCCCAACATCCTCAAGGTGTTGAATCCGCTGTTTCTCGACGACTTGCGCGGTCAGCTGGAAAAAGCCGGCGACAACGAGCGCATGCTGCTCAACCTGCGCAAACGCCTCGCCCGCATCCGCGTCTTCGACCCGGCCTGCGGCTCAGGCAACTTCCTCGTCATCGCCTACAAGCAGATGCGCGAGATCGAATACGAGATCAACCGCCGCCGGGGTGAGACGCATCGCGGCAGCGACATCCCACTAACCAATTTCCGCGGCATCGAACTGCGCGACTTCCCGGCCGAAATCGCCCGCCTGGCACTGATCATCGCCGAATACCAGTGCGATGTTCGCTATCGCGGGCAAAAGGACGCGCTGGCCGACTTCCTGCCGCTGTCCAAGGAAAACTGGATCATCTGCGGCAATGCGCTGCGGCTGGATTGGCTGAGCATCTGCCCGCCGACGGGAACGGGGGTAAAGGTCGTCGCCGACGATCTGTTTGAAACCCCGCTGGAACAGACGGAGATTGATTTTGAGAATGAGGGCGGGGAAACCTATATCTGTGGGAATCCGCCGTATTTGGGAAGCAAGTGGCAATCAGAAGAGCAAAAATCCGATATGGCCTCCGTGTTTTCTAGTTATGGCGCCGGATGGCGGACACTTGATTACGTTGCCGGTTGGTTCATGAAGGCGGCCGAATACGGTACAACTGCCTCTGCGGCAACCGCTTTTGTATCTACAAACTCAATTTGCCAAGGTGTTCAAGTCCCTATTCTTTGGCCTTTAATTTTTTCAACTGGTCATAGAATAGTTTTTGCTCACACATCGTTCAAATGGGCAAATTTGGCAAGTCACAATGCCGGGGTAACTGTAGCAATTGTCGGCATATCCACGAGTACCAGCGGGCCCCGATACCTTTTCTCGTCTACAGAAAATGCAGCGGTTAACGCGAAGCAGGTTGCCAACATTAATGCCTATCTTGTGCCGGGGCCGGACATTGTTATTCAACCGCTACGTAGCCCAATTTCTGGATGTGCCTACATGGATTTGGGCAACATGCCCAAAGATGGGGGGCACCTGCTCTTCTCGGTTGCTGACGCGGAAGAGGCTATTAGCAATGCACCAGATATTGCCAAATATCTTTTCGACTTTGTCGGCTCGCAGGAGTTTGTTAAAGGCATCGTGCGCAAGTGTCTTTGGATAGACGATGAGCAAGCAGAAGATGCAGCAAAAATCCCTTTTGTTGCTCAACGCTTGGAGGGAGTTCGTGCAATGCGTCTCGACAGTGATGCTGAGTCCACACGCGCTTACGCAACTCGACCGCATCGCTTCAAGCAAATTCAGGGACGCGGATTAAACGCCTCAATTGTGGTTCCAAAGGTGTCATCCGAGTCTCGAGAGTTTCTTCCTGTTGGATTACTAACTGCTCATTCCATAGTTTCTGACAACGCCTTCGCCCTCTACGACGCCCCCCTCTGGAACATGGCGCTCATCGCCTCCCGCCTACATCTGGTCTGGATAGCCACCGTCTGCGGCAAGCTGGAAACCCGTTACCGCTACTCCAACACCCTCGGCTGGAACACCTTCCCCGTCCCTTTGCTCACCGAGCAGAACAAGGCCGACCTGACCCGTTGCGCCGAGGACATCCTGCTCGCCCGCGAGGCCCACTTTCCGGCCACCATCGCCGATCTCTACGATCCGGAGAACATGCCGGACAACCTGCGCCGTGCCCACGAGCGCAACGACGAGGTGCTGGAGCGCATCTACATCGGTCGCCGCTTCAAAAACGACACCGAGCGCCTGGAAAAGCTGTTCGATCTGTACACGAAGATGACGGCAGAAGCGGCCGGCAAGGCCACAGCCAATAAAAAAACGCGCGGCAAAAAATCGTGAGTGACAGGCCAGCCCGTTTTCCGGCACGAAATTTCTCCCCCGTATTTTTTGCGTGACGCATCGATATGCAAAATTTTTAACATGAGACGCATATCGTGTTAAAAATAAGGCGTTTTTTTAACACGAGAAATATCTCATGTTATCCCGCCCGATGAATCCAGGAGCCCAGCCATGGCTTTGCAGCCCAATTACCTGATACCCGAACTGCCGCCGGCAGGCGTCGATTTCCAGACGCCCGCGTTGCTGCGGGCGCTGGTGGCGGCGCATCGGCATCTGGCAGAACTCAAGGGCTGCGCGGCCAGCATCCCCAATCAGGCGATCCTGATCAACACGCTGGCGCTGCAGGAGGCGAAGGCAAGCTCGGAAGTCGAGAGCTATGTGACCACACAGGATGAGTTATTCCAGGCTGATCTGCACATTGCCGAGTGGATTTCGCCATCGGCCAAGGAGGTCTCGCGCTACCGCGAGGCGCTGATGCACGGTTACGAGCGCATGCGCCAGCAGCAGGGCATCCTCGGTAACGGTACGCTGATTTCGATGTTTCAGTTGCTCAAGAACAGCGGCGAGGCTTTTCGCACCAGCGGCGGCACGGTGCTGAAAAACGAGCGTACCGGCGCGACGGTGTTCGTTCCGCCACAGGATGGCGGCAGCGTGCTGGCCCACATGCAGGCGCTGGAGGGGTTCATCAACGACGGCGCCCTCAGCGACCTGGACCCCATCGTCAAGATGGCGCTGATCCATCACCAATTCGAGAGCATTCACCCTTTCAGCGATGGCAATGGGCGGATCGGGCGGATTCTGTGCGTGCTGTATCTGGTGCAGGCGGGCCTGCTCGATTCGCCGGTGCTCTATCTGTCGCGCTACATCAATCGCAACAAGGGGGAGTATTACCGCCTGTTGCAAGCTGTGCGCGATACAGCACCCAATAGCGAAGCATGGCAAGCCTGGGTGAAATTCATGCTGCTCGGCGTGGCGGAAACCGCCCAGCGCGCCGTCCGCCTGGTGGGCGACATGCGGAACTTGATGGCAGAAACCAAGCGCCGCATGCGCAGCGAATTGCCCAAGCTGTATTCGCAGGATTTGCTGAACAATCTCTTCCGCCACCCGTACACGCGCATCGAATTTGTGCAGCGCGATCTGAACGTCACCCGGCAAACGGCGGCCCGCTACCTGCGACAACTGGCAGACGCCAGCCTGGTCCGGGAACACAGCCAGGGCAAGCACCTGTATTTCATCAATGTTCCCCTTATCGATTTGCTGTCTCAGGGTGAGACGGAATAAACGCCATACCGTCTCCCTTCAACCATTTGTCCGGATCGCCCCATGACTGAACCGACCCCGATCAACCCCACCAACACCTATACGGTGCCCGCCGTCTCGATTGCCACTGCGCGCACCGGTGAATCGAGCAAAGCCAACGCGCTGGGCATGCGCGCCATGCAGGAGCGCGCTTACGCCAAGCGCGGCGAGCAGTATCTGCTGATCAAGTCGCCACCGGCCTCGGGCAAGTCGCGGGCGCTGATGTTCATTGCGCTCGACAAGCTGCATAACCAGAGGGTGCAACAGGCCATCATCGTGGTGCCGGAGCGCTCCATCGGCGGCAGCTTTGCCGACCAGCCGCTGAGCCGTGCGGGGTTTTACTGGGACTGGCAGGTCGCACCTCAGTGGAATCTCTGTGACGCCCCCGGTGCCGACGAGCCGAGGGTTGCCAAATCGAAGGTCGAAGCGGTGCGCAAATTTCTGGAAAGCGGGGACAAGGCGCTGGTGTGTACCCACGCCACCTTCCGCTTTGCTGTGGAGGAACTGGGGGTCGAGGCATTTGACAACCGTTTGATCGCCGTCGATGAGTTCCATCACGTTTCCGCCAACCCGGACAACAAGCTGGGTGGCCAGTTGGGGGCATTCATTGCCCGAGACAAGGTGCATCTGGTCGCGATGACCGGTTCCTACTTCCGTGGCGACAGCGTGGCCGTGCTGACGCCGGCCGACGAAGCGCGCTTCGAGACGGTAACTTACACCTATTACGAGCAGCTCAACGGTTACCACTGGCTCAAGTCGCTGGACATCGGCTATTTCTTCTACACCGGGCCTTATGTCGACGCCGTGACCAAGGTGCTCGACCCGGCGCTCAAAACCATCGTCCATATCCCCAACGTCAACGCCCGCGAAAGCCTCAAGGACAAGGAGCGCGAGGTCAACGAAATCATGCACGCCCTGGGCGAATGGAAGGGCATCGATCCGGGCACGGGTTTTCACCAGATTGAAGCAGCAGATGGCCGCATCCTGAAGGTTGCTGATCTGGTCGATGACAGCGATCTCTCGCAACGTTCCCGCGTGTTGGCGGCATTGAAGGAACCAGCGCAGAAGGACAACCGCGAGTACGTGGATATCATCATCGCGCTGGGCATGGCCAAGGAGGGTTTCGACTGGATCTGGTGCGAGCATGCACTGACCATCGGCTATCGCAGCAGCCTGACGGAAATCGTGCAGATCATAGGCCGCGCCACCCGCGATGCGCCGGGCAAGGAACGGACTCGCTTCACCAACCTGATTGCCGAACCGGCCGCCGAACAGGGCGCCGTGGCCGAGGCTGTCAACGACATGTTGAAAGCCATTTCCGCCAGCCTGCTGATGGAGCAGGTGCTGGCGCCGCGCTACGAATTCACGCCCAAGGATGCCGGCCCCCAACCGGGCTTCGATTATGGCGATGCCGGCTACCAGACAGGCAAACATAATGTCGGGGTCAACAAGGAAACCGGGCAAATCCACCTGGAGATCAATGGCCTGAGCAAACCGCAAAGTCCGGAAGCGACCCGTATCTGCAAGGAAGACCTGAACGAGGTCATCACCAGCTTCCTGCAGGATAAACCTGCACTGGAGCGCGGATTGTTCGACCAGGAAAACACGCTGCCCGAGGAACTGACCCAGTTGCGCATGGGCAAGATCGTGCGCGAACGCTACCCGGAGTTGTCCGACGGCGATCAGGAAGCCGTCCGCCAGCATGCAATTGCCGCAATGAACGTAACCCAGCAGGCCAAACTAGCACTGGCTCAGGCCGATGCAGAGGGGGGCAATACCGTCGTTGGCAGCACGGCCCTGCTCGATGGTGTACGCAAATTCATCAATGTCCGCGATCTGGATATCGACCTGATCGACCGGATCAATCCCTTCGACGCGGCCTATGCAATCCTTGCCAAGGCAATGGATGAGAAGTTGTTGCGCCAGATTCAGGCCAGCATAGGTGCGAAAAAAGTCGGCATCCCGGAGGAAGAGGCCAGGGAGTTGGCCAGACGTGCCCTGCAATTCAAGCAGGAGCGTGGACGCCTGCCCGACATCAACTCTGCCGATGCCTGGGAAAAACGCATGGCGGAAGGTGTCGCCGCGCTGGCGCGCTACCGCGCTCAGGCGAAAGCGGCTGAGCTTGCCGGAGCATCAGGCAATGGCTGATATGGACGACGACGAACTGCTCGCAGCACTCGGTGTCGAGCTTGTACCGCTCAAGACGAGTAGCCGGACCCCACGCGAAGAGCGGATCATTGCCGGATTCGAAGACATTTTGCGCTTTCACCAAATGCATGGCCGTTTGCCTCAACGGGGAGAAGACCGCGACATTTTTGAACGCCTGTACGCAATTCGTCTCGACCGGATTCGCCAACTGCCGGAAGCCCCTGTTTTACTGGCTGAACTGGATACGCCCGGCTTGCTGTCTGCCACTACACCGAATTCAGTCACCATCGATGACCTTGACGAGGATGCCTTGTTGGCTGAATTGGGCGTCACCCCCGATACAGAGGACATGAACGACATCACGGTCCTGCGGCACGTTCGCTCGACGATCGAAAAGCAGGCCGCAGAGGAAATCGCTCAGCGTACTCCTTGCGAGGATTTCGAGACTTTTCAGCCGCTGTTTGAACAGGCAAAGCGCGAGTTGGAGGCCGGTATTCGTCAAACCCGCCCTTTCGAGGTCAAGTCACTCGATGAAATCCAGCAAGGATCATTCTTTATCGTCGGTGGGCAAATCGCTTACGTGGCCGAGGTCGGCGAGTCTTTCGCAACCTCGTTCAACGAAAAACGCTCCGATAGCCGACTACGTGTCGTCTACGACAATGGGACAGAGAGCAACATCCTGCAACGTTCCCTACAACGCGCACTGCACCGTGACGAGATCGCTCGTCTGATCACCGACCCGAACCCCGGCCCGCTGTTCAGCCAGGAATGGAGGGACGATGACATCGAAAGCGGCACCATTTATGTGCTGCGCAGCCTGTCCGACCACCCATTTGTGGCGGCACACCGGGAACTGATCCACAAGATCGGGGTTACCGGCGGCAAGGTTGAAACGCGCATCGCAAATGCCAGGCACGAAGCGACTTATCTGCTGGCTGAGGTTGAGATTGTGGCGACTTATAAGTTGGCCGGTATCAATCGCAACAAACTGGAGAATCTCTTTCACCGAATCTTTGCTGCTGCTCAGCTGGATCTCTCGCTGGAAGACCGTTTCGGCCATCCAGTGAAGCCTCAGGAATGGTTTCTGCTGCCACTACCGGTTATCGACAAAGCGGTAGCAAGCATCCTCGATGGTTCCATCACCCATCTCGTTTATGATCCGGTCTCCGCAAGTTTGGTTGCCTCCAACTGAGTACCCATGTCCGTTTCCCGCGTCATTCCCATTTTTCCCCAAAATAGCGCGTCACCCACTGCTCAGCTGGAATTCCGCGTTTCGCCACCGCTCGCCCTTTACGTGCATGTGCCGTGGTGCGTCCAGAAGTGTCCGTACTGCGATTTCAATTCGCACGAGGCCAACGGCACGATTCCCGAGCGCGAATACGTCGATGCGCTGATCGCCGACCTGCAATCCGCCCTGCCACTGATCTGGGGCCGGCCAGTGCAAACGGTATTCTTCGGCGGCGGCACGCCCAGCCTGCTCTCGCCAGCCGCCGTCGACGAACTGATCGCCGCCTTCCGGGCGCTGGCCATGCTGGCGCCGGACGCCGAAATCACGCTCGAAGCCAATCCGGGCACCGTCGAAGCAGGGAAGTTCGCCGGCTTTCGTTCGGCCGGCGTCAATCGGCTGTCGCTGGGCATTCAGAGTTTCAACGACGAGCACCTGCAAGCCCTCGGCCGCATCCACGGCGCCGCCGAAGCGAAGCGCGCCGCCCAACTGGCCAGCGAGCATTTCGACTCCTTCAACCTGGACCTGATGTACGGCCTGCCTGGGCAAACGCATGAGCAAGCACTTGCTGACGTCGAAACTGCGCTGAGCTTTTCACCATCGCACCTGTCCTGCTATCAACTGACGCTGGAGCCAAACACCCGCTTCGCTGCCTTCCCGCCGGAACTGCCGGAAGGCGACATTTGCGCCGACATGCAGGAAAGTATCGAAGCCCGTCTGGCCACTGCCGGTTTCACCAATTACGAAACTTCGGCCTTCGCCCGCAGCGGCAAGCAGTGCAAACACAACCTGAATTACTGGTATTTCGGCGACTATCTCGGCATCGGTGCCGGGGCCCACTCGAAATTAACCTTGCACGACCGCGTGCTGCGCCAGATGCGCTGGAAACACCCCAAGGCCTATCTCGACAATATCCGCAGCGGCAATCCGGTGCAGGAGGAAAACCAGGTCGAAGCCGCCAGCCTGCCTTTCGAGTTCATGATGAATGCACTGCGCCTGGCCGACGGCTTTCACCCGTCGCAGTTCGAGGCGCGCACCGCCCAGTCGCTGAACACTATCCTGCCGCAACTGAAGGCCGCCGAGGCGGATGGGTTGTTGATCGTCGGCCCGGAAAAAATTGCGCCGACCGCGAAGGGCCGGCGCTTTCTGAACGTGCTGTTAGAGCGCTTTCTGTAAATGACCCGGCGCTGCGGAAGAAACCGTAAGATAAGCGCCCAGGCAGCCGAGTGCGGTGGCAAGCACATCCAGCGGATCAAACGTTCCAGATAAAAAATACCAACCAACATGATCCAGCACCGGCACATGCCCGAACCAGACGGGGAGCACCGCCGCAATCTCAGTTGCAATCTGCGGCAACTGCCCGATTTCCATCAAGCAATCCACTGTCAGCCAAAACAGGCAGATCGCTCCCAGATTCACAGTTGGCGAGACGACGGCCACTGTTAGCAGGATAAAGACAAAAGGATGCACCAGATCTGGCACATGATTAGCCAAGAAACGCCACACGACGTTATCAATGAGCAGGGGCGGTGGCGGCAGATAGTTGAGGAATAACACCGAGCCTGCCGGTCGCCCCAGCCAGTAGAAGACTGCAGCACCGAATAGCCCAAGAGCAACAAGTGCCAGCAAGCGGCATGCCTCAGGTACAGGAGCCCCTGGCTTACCGGGTTGCCTCATGGGCGATTGCTCCGCCAAGCTTTCCATTGATGTCAGGTGGCGTCAGGGCTCACGAATATCGAGTTCAACCGAATAGGCTCCGCGACAATCCAGGAAAGGCAAGGGGGCATGCTTCAGTGCTGGAGGCTCGTTCGTCCCCGTCATCATGAAGACCATTCGCGCGAAGCGAGGCGGTGCAGGCGGATTGGTATTGCTCGCCTCGAATGCCTGCAGGGTAGCAACGAAGTCCTGGGTGATATCCACCTCAAAAATACGCGCCGTGCTTCCACTTCCGGGGTCACTGGGCGTTTTGGTCGGGAAATTCAAAATATTGACGCCTGACGGCAACTTATCCGGTATCCGCTGAGCATTAGTGTTGTCGGCATTGTTAAGCACATCAACACCATTGCTGAACACGACATTTGGCGGAACCCTCCTCAGCTGAAATGCACCAGCCGTCGCGTTGTCACATTTGAAAGCATTAACCGGCAGGGCCGGTGGCTCGGGAATGCTGCTCGGAGAGACACTTGTGGCGCGTACCGAAACGCGGGCAACGGCCTTCAGAATGCCACCCGACCTGCCCAGGAAGGGAGTGATGTCGAATTCATAGAAGCCACGATACACCTCAGTACGAAAATCTTGCGCACAACCTGCCGGCGGGGGCGTATTCGACCAGACACGATAACCGGTCATGGGTGCAACCTGACGAACATTTGGAGAAATCGTCTGCCACCAGGCATCGGGGGCGTCAGGGAAAGGCAAGGCCGTTGCCAGACAACTGGCCGGCCGGGTAAAAACATCGGTGTTTCCGTGCCCATCGACCTTGGTGCCGGTACGTGCACCAAGCAGGGTCGATTTACCTGCATTGCCAGGAATGGTTGAACTGCCTATCGCACTCAGCAATCCTGCGATGACAGTAGAAGCCAGAAGAGCACCACGAATATATTTGTTCATGTTCATCACTCCGGTTAAAGGTGAATCAGCAAACAAACAAAGTCACCGCGAATTCCTGCCGATGACCAAGGACATCATCGCAACACCGATGATATTTTGACTTCGCCAAGGGGAATGCATTCCATTGTCAAGTGATGCACAGGCACTAAAACACTACTTCAACAAGAGATCCGCTGCCTGTCGTTCATGCAATATAGATCACGATAAAACAATTGCATAACAGAAACTGCCACAAAAAATGGCCCCTCGATAAGTCCCGGGGCCATTTATTAGCGGACGAGTGCTCGCCCATCAGTGAAATCGGTCCATCAGCCGAACAATCCACCCTTTTTCAACATTTCCATCCCTTGCGCCAGCAGGTCACCGCCTTCAGGTAGTTGGCCATTCGGGGTCAGCTTGTCGACCACCTGCGGCAGCAGGTCGGCCAGACTGCCGGAAGCCTGCGCCGGCGATACG
This sequence comes from Azonexus sp., assembly GCA_041909135.1. Taxonomy (GTDB): domain Bacteria; phylum Pseudomonadota; class Gammaproteobacteria; order Burkholderiales; family Rhodocyclaceae; genus Azonexus. The sequence continues at coordinate 176,283 of JAYREA010000001.1, forward strand.
CCCAATTGCGCGGCAATATCCTGCAACTTGCCACCGCCGAGCACCGACTGAATCTGCTCGGCCGAGATCGGCAAATTCTGCCCTGACGATACCCACGAGTTGACGATTTCGCCCAGCCCGCCTTGCTGGAAGGTCTGAACCAAACCGCCCAGACCGCCGGCCTGCGGGTTGTTGATCAACTGCATGACGACATTCAACAACGGATTGTCGCCACCAGACTGTCCGCCAGCCAGAGCACCGACGACCGAATCAAGAAGACCCATGATTGTTCCTCCAAAGGAAAATAGGTGGAACCATGCTAATCCATCGGCATGACGGCGATTGTGAATATTTGCTAATTTCCCGAGGCTAGGCGGCCAGCTTCTTCTGCGCCGCCGACGCCTCTTCGCGGACCCGCTTGGCTTCGTCGAGCAGGTAGCGCTGGTAGTCCTCCAGATCGCCGTCGAACGGCGCGACGCCGCCCTTGGAGACCAGCCAGAACTCATCGCAGACCGAGCGCAGCAGCGCACGGTCGTGGCTGACCAGCATGACGGTGCCTTCGAACTCGTTGAGCGCAACGGCCAGGGCTTCGCGGGTATTGAGGTCGAGGTGGTTGGTCGGTTCGTCGAGGAGCAGCAGGTTGGGACGCTGCCAGACGATCATGCACAGCACGAGGCGGGCCTTTTCGCCGCCACTCATGGTACCGACCGCCTGCTTGACCATCTCGCCACCGAAATTGAAGGTGCCGAGGAAATTGCGCAGTTCCTGCTCGCGGCCCGGCACGTTGCTCCGGCCGTTGGCGATGGCTTCCTTGGCCAGGCGGACCATGTGTTCGAGCGGCGTATCTTGTGGGCGCAACACGTCGAGTTCCTGCTGGGCGAAGTAGCCGATGTTGAGGCCCTTGCCCTCGGTCAGGTCGCCGCTGATCGCCGCCAGTTCGCAGGCAATGGTCTTGACCAGCGTGGACTTGCCCTGGCCGTTGGCGCCGAGGATGCCGATGCGCTGGCCGGCCATCACCGAGCGGTTGATGCCGCGCACGATGACGGTCGGCGGCGTGTCGGCTGGCGCTTCTTCGGCCGGCGGGTAGCCGATGGTGACGTCCATCATCGACAGCATCGGGTTGGGCAGGTTCTGCGGCTCCTGGAACTCGAAGCTGAATTCGGCATCGGCTAGCACCGGCGCGATCTTTTCCATGCGGTCGAGCGCCTTGACCCGGCTCTGCGCCTGCTTGGCCTTGCTGGCCTTGGCCTTGAAGCGGTTGATGAAGGATTGCAGGTGGGCGATCTTTTCGGCCTGCTTGGCCATGGTTGCCTGCTGGAGCAGCATCTGTTCGGCACGCATGTCTTCGAACTTGCTGTAGTTGCCGCCGTAACGGACCAACTTGGCATTGTCGATGTGCAGCGTGACGCCGGTGATGGCGTCGAGGAATTCGCGGTCGTGGCTGATCATGACCAGTGTGCCCTGGTAGCGCTTGAGCCAGGCTTCGAGCCAGACGAGAGCATCTAGGTCGAGGTGGTTGGTCGGTTCGTCGAGCAGCAGGATGTCGGACGGGCACATCAGGGCGCGCGCCAGTTGCAGACGCATGCGCCAGCCGCCGGAGAAGCTGTCGACCGGGTTGTGCAACTCGGACACCTTGAAGCCAAGGCCGAGGATCAGCGACTGGGCGCGGGCTTCAGCATCGTGTTCGCCGGCATCGTTGAGCGCCATGTACGCTTCGGCCATGCGCATCCCGTCGTCACTGGCTTCGGCGTCGTGCACTTCGTTGCGGGCGGCGAGCAGCTTGGTGTCGCCATCGATGACGAAATCGGTCGCGCTCTGCGCGGTTTCCGGCATGTCCTGCGCCACCTGGCCCATCTGCCACTGCTTGGGAATCGAGTAATCGCCACCATCCTCATGCAGCGTGCCGTTGAGCAGCGCGAACAGCGTCGATTTACCGGCACCGTTGCGGCCAACCAGACCCACCTTCTCACCGGGGTTGATGGTGACGGAGGCCTTGTCGAGCAGCACTTTCGAGCTGCGGCGTAAGGTGACGTTCTTGAGGATGATCATGGGGTATTCGTTTTCTTCAGTGGATGGGCGCGAACGCCCGGTCAGGCAATGATGTCGCCATCGACATAGAACCAGCGGCCGTCTTCGCGGACGAAGCGGCTTATTTCGTGGAGGCGATGGCCGCGGCCATCTATACGGTAACGAGCGACGAATTCGACGGTGGCGTGATTTTCATCCTGTAGCTGGTGGCGCTTGATTTCAAGGCCAAGCCACTTGGTGCCATCGTCTTCGGCCAGATCGAGATTGACCGGCCGAGTCGATGAATGCCAACTGGCCTGCAGGTAATCGTCCAGCTTCAACACATAGGCACTGTAGCGCGAACGCATCAGCGCCTCGGCCGTCTGGGCCAGTTCAGTCCCGGCTTGCAGTCGACCGCAGCAATCGGCGTAACGCCTGCCGCTACCGCAGGGACAGGCGTCGCTCGTTTTCACTTCGCTTCGACGACTTCGCCGCCAAGGGCTTCAACCAGTTGCGGCAGGAAGCGCGACAGCTCGCCGGTCATCAGCGCGAAATCGGCATCGAACTGCTCGTCGGCATGTTCGGCACTTTTCTCGGCTTCTTCCTTGAGCAGGTCGAGGAAGGCAAGGCGCTTGATTTCCAGCTTTTCGCCAAGGACGAAGGAGATGCGGTCATCCCAGGTCAGGGCCAGCTTGGTCGGCATTTTGCCGCTGGCCAGGTGGGCCTTGATCTCGCCGCTGATTTCATCGCCCAGCGGGTGGCGGACGTAACGCACTGCCGCTTTCTCTTCGCCGGCCGCCTTCAGTTCGCAATCGCGGTCGATGGTGAAACCAGCCGGCGCGTCGCCGCCGGCCAGCCAGTCGGCCATCGCCGCTTGCGGCGAGACTTGGGTATGGAGCATGGTCAGCGGGAAGTCGTCGAGGCAGTGCCGCAGATGTTCGATCACTTCCTCGGCCTTGGCCGGGCTGCCGGCATCGACGCAGAACCAGCCATTTTTCGGATCGAGCCAGACGTAGGTGGTGCGGCGGCGGGTAAAGGCCCGTGGCATCAGCTCTTCGGTGACGCGCTCGCGCAATTCCTTCAACTGCTTGCGGCCTGGGGCGTAGCCCTGCTGGGCTTCCATCAGTTCGGCCCGTTCCTTGACCTCGTCATTGACTACTGAAGAAGGCAGCAGGCGTTGCTCGACGCTCAGGGCGATCATCCATTGCTGGCCGAGCGAGTAGACCAGGGCGCCATCACGGCGCGGCGATACCCAGCCACGGCTCATCGGCTGGTTACTCGGACACTTCACGAACGGCCCGCGGGAGAGTTGTTCGTCAAATTTGGCGAGGTCGATATTCCACGGCGTCGGCAGGCGATAAAGCTGGAGATTCTTGAACCACATGTGTCGTATTCCTTACTGGCGCTGTTCAGCGCTTCTTGAAAATGATGTCCCAGACGCCATGGCCAAGGCGCAGGCCGCGGTTTTCGAATTTGGTCAGCGGACGGTAATCAGGGCGCGGCGCGAAGCCAGACAATCCCTCGGTGCTGTCTGCTTCCAGTGCAGCAGCAAGCGCCGCGTCGGTCGGCCCGGCGACGCTGTTCTGCAGGCTCGGTTCGCGGCCAAGCACGTCCAACATCTGCAGCGCGTAGTTTTCCCAGTCGGTCGCACAGTGGAAATAGCCGCCCGGTTTCAGGCGCGAGGCGAGCAGTTCGACAAAGGCCGGCTGGATCAGGCGACGCTTCTTGTGGCGCGTCTTGTGCCACGGATCGGGGAAGAAAACATGGATGCCGGACAACGAAGCTTCCGGCAGCATGTCGCGCACGACCTCGACAGCATCATGGTGGCCGATGCGCAGGTTGGACAGCTTCTTCTCGGCGATCAGCTTGCACAGGGCGCCGACACCGGGCACATGCACTTCCAGGCCGAAGTAGTCGTTCTGCGGATTGGCTTCGGCGATCCGCGCCGTCGTTTCGCCCATGCCACAGCCGATTTCGAGAATCTTCGGGTTGTCGCGACCGAACACGGTGTTCAGGTCGATGTTTGCTGGTTGATAGGCGATGCCAATCTTCGGCATCAACTCGTCGAAATAGCGATGCTGCGCCTCGGACATGCGGCCGGCACGGCGAACGTAACTCTTGATGTGGCCGTGGGTATCGTGCCCCTCGCGACCTTCGCTATAGACGCCGTCGTCGTGCGTGGCGCCGGATTCGATCAAGGGTGCGCCGCTCATGAGCCAATCAATCCGGATGTCGGCGACGAGGGATCGGCCGAGTAGTATTTACGCGCCATGCGCCCGGCCAGGAAAGCTTCGCGCCCTGCCTCGATGCCTTTCTTCATGGCCGAGGCCATCAGGACCGGGTCTTTCGCATGGGCGATGGCGGTGTTCATCAGCACGCCGTCGCAGCCCAGTTCCATGGCGATGGTCGCATCCGAAGCGGTGCCAACGCCGGCATCGACGATGATCGGCACCTTGGCGTTGTCGATGATCAGGCGCAGATTCCACGGATTGACGATGCCCATGCCCGAGCCGATCAGCGAGGCCAGCGGCATCACCGCAACACAGCCGATTTCTTCGAGCATCTTGCACTGGATGGGATCGTCGGCGCAGTAGACCATCACCTGAAAACCGTCCTTGACCAGCGTTTCGGCTGCCTTCAGGGTCTCCGGCATGTTCGGGAACAGGTTGGTCGGATCGCCCAGTACTTCCAGCTTGCACAGCGGATGGCCGTCAAGCAGTTCGCGGGCCAGGCGCAGGGTGCGCACGGCATCGTCGGCGGTATAGCAGCCGGCGGTATTGGGCAGGATGGTGAATCTGGACGGCGGAATGGCATCGAGCAGGCTGGGCTGGCTGACGTCCTGGCCGATATTGACGCGGCGCACCGCGACGGTAACGATCTCCGCCCCGGAGGCGTCGATGGCCGCCCGTGTTTCAGCGAAATCCTTGTACTTGCCGGTGCCGACCAGCAAACGGGAACGATACGCCTTGCCGGCGATAGTCAGTTGATGCATGTGTTTAGTCGCTAGTTGCTAGTCGTTGGTCATTAGCTGTCGGTCGCTGGCAGCAAAGTACTAGCGACTAACAACTATCCTTAGCCGCCGCCGACGGCGACGACGATTTCAAGTTGATCGCCTGACACCAGAACCGTCGAGGCGTGCTGGCTCTTGGGGACGATTTCGCCGTTACGTTCGACGGCAATACGCTTGCCGGCATAACCGAGCTGATCGATCAGCCCGGCCACGGTCAGCGCTTCGGAAAACTGGCGAGGCTCGCCATTGATTTTGAGTTCAAGCATCGGGCTATTTTAACAAGCCGCGCGGTTTTCTCGGTGCGCTGGTAAACAGTCGATCGTAAAGCCAGTTCGGCAAAGCCCGCAGCAACTTGGCGACAACGCCCATCTGCCACGGGATCACGGCGTAGCTCGTACCACGTTCGATGGTGGCGGCAAAACGTTCGGCCGCTTGGTCAACCGGCAGTAAAAACGGCATCGGGTAGGGATTGACTGCGGTCATCGGTGTTTCAATATAGCCCGGCGCGATGGTCACCACTTTGATGCCGTACGGCCGCATTTCAAGGCGCAGGCTTTCCAGATAGGTGATCGCCGCTGCCTTCGAGGCCGAATAAGCCTCGGCGCCCGGCAGGCCACGGATACCTGCGACCGAGGCGATGCCGACCAGCCTTCTCTCCCCGTTTTCTGCCTTCATGGCTGGAATAAAGGGGGCAAAGGTGGCCGCCATACCGAAGACGTTGGTATCCATGACGCGCCGGAAGACCGCCAGATCTTCCTCGCACTCGGTCAGCGTACCGGCCGAAACTCCGGCATTGGCGATGATGATGTCCGGTGCGCCAAAACGCGCCAGAAAATCGGTGGCCGCCACATGCAGCGCCAGCGCATCGCTGACATCCAGCGCATAGCAGGCATGCTGCCCACCCAGACGCTGATTCAGGGTTTCAAGAAACTCGTTGCGCCGCGCCACCAGGCCAAGACAGGCGCCTTGAGCGGCGTAGTAAACGGCAAGCGCCTCGCCGATACCCGACGAGGCGCCCGTGATGAAGACCTTGAGCGTCAATTATTTCTTGCCGGCGCCCTTGCCCGACTTTTCGCTGCGCGCCTTGGCAATCAGGCTATCGGCGATGGCCAGGGTCTCGTTGAAATCCTTGCCACCAACCAGGAACTTGCCGTCAACCGCCAGCGCCGGAACGCCGGTGATCTTGTAGGCCTGCGCCATCTGGTCGCCTCGCTTGACCTTGCTCATGACACCGAAGGAACTGAAGGTTTCGCCAAACTTCTTGGCATCGACACCCTTCTTGGCCACCCATTCGGTCAGGGCCTTTTCTTCGAACAGATTCTGACGCTCGACGTGGATGGCCTTGAAGACATCGCTTTCGAGGCGATGCAGGTCACCGGTGATTTCCAGTGTGTAGTACAGCTTGGCGATATTCGCCCAGGCGGCACGGCCAAAGGTGATCGGCACTTTCTTGACCACCACGTCGCCCTGTTGCTTGGCCGCCCAGGCGGTCAGCAGCGGATTGAAATCGGCACAGTGCGGGCAACCATAGCTAAAGAACTCCAACACTTCGATCTTGCCGGCATCCTCGCTCGGCTGGGCCGGGGAAATCACCGTATAGGGCGCATTCTGGGCCAGCGCCGGCATGGCGATGGTGGCTCCCAGGGCCAGGACGGCAGCGGCAAAACCACGACGGGAAAACTTCATTCGCTACTCCTATTTGGACAGTTGAGCTTCAATGCCGGATTTGGCAAGCTCGGCACGTACTTTGTTCAATTCATCGATCTTCGTGTAGGGGCCAACCCGAACGCGATAGAAGGTCTTGTCCTGAATCATCACCTGCTGGACAACGGCCTCAATACCCATAAACGCAAGCTTGGCCTTTTGGTTGTCAGCATCCTGCGCCGTGCTGAACGAGCCAGCCTGCAGGAAGAGCGGGGTCTTCGATTCCTTGGCTTCTTCCTTCTTGTCCTCTTTTTTCGGCTCTTCCTTCTTGGCCTCGTCCTTTTTGGCCTCCGGCTTGGGGGTCTTGTCCGGCACCGCATCGGCCTTGCCCGGCAGGATGTCGTAGAACTGGAAACGCTTTTCTGGAATCGGATCGCCCGGCTTGCCCGGCAAGGCCAGAGGCTGGGCCGGCTGGCCGTTGGTGCCTTCGGCCTTGGCCGGCGGCTGCGCTCTTTCGACAAAGGGCAAGGGGGACTTGTTCATGTACCAGACCACCCCGGCCGCAACCCCGACACCGAGCACCAGGCCAATGAACATGCCGATCAGCGTACCGCCCCCGGATTTCTTTTTGGCCGGGGTGCTCTTGCGGGATTTCATATCGCGACTCATCAATTTTCCTTACATCGAATCCGGGCAGCTGACACCGAGGATCGTCATGCCGTTACGGATTGTCTGGCGCACGGCCGCCGCCAGCGCGACGCGGGCATCACGCAGGGCGGCATCATCGACCAGCATGCGTTCGGCGTTGTACCAGCCGTGGAACTCGCCGGCCAGATCCTTCAGGTAGAAGGCGATCAGGTGCGGCGCCAATTCGCGGGCCGCACTGTCGATGACATCACGGAATTCAGCCAGCTTGCTGGCAATGGCCAGTTCGCGCGGGTTGTCGAGCAGCGCCAGATTGGCATCGGCCAGCGTGGCCAGATCGCCCCCCCACTGGTTGATCACCGAGCAGACGCGGGCATGGGCGTACTGGATGTAATAGACCGGATTCTCGTTGGTCTGGCTCTTGGCCAGATCGAGGTCGAAATCGAGGTGCTGGTCGGACTTGCGCAGCGCGTAGAAGAAGCGGCAGGCATCGTTACCGACTTCCTTGCGCAGTTCGCGCAGGGTGACAAACTCACCGGAACGGGTCGACATCGACGCCTTCTGGCCATTGCGATAAAGCACGGCGAACTGGACCAGAGCGACCTGCAACTTGCCGGCATCCAGCCCCAAGGCGGTGATTGCCCCATTTACGCGAGAAATGTAGCCGTGGTGGTCGGCGCCCCAGATGTTGATGACCTTGTCGAAACCGCGCTCGAACTTGTTCAGATGATAGGCGATGTCGGAGGCGAAGTAGGTGTAGAGGCCATTCTCGCGCTGGACGACGCGGTCCTTCTCGTCGCCGAAAGCCGTCGACTTGAACCAGCGGGCGCCGTTCTGCACGTACAGGTGGCCATTCTTTTCCAGCAGATCGACGCAACGGGCGACCAGGCCGGTATCGAACAGCGCCTGTTCGGAGAACCAGACGTCGAAATGAACGCCGAACTCTTCGAGATCGTCGCGGCCATCCGCCAATTGCTCGGACAAGGCATGCTGGTGCACATAGGTCCAGTCCGGCCCAAGCAACACCTTGGCATTGGCGATCAAGGCATCGAGATGCAGGTCGCGCTGGCGCTTGGCTTCATCGTCGGCACGTTCTGCCTCGGGCAAGCCAGGCGTCCCGGCCAGCACATCAACGGCTGGACGAACGAATTTGTCGCCATGCGCCGCCGTCATCTGCTTGGCCATATCGCGCACATAGTCGCCCTGGTAGGCATTGGGCAGGAAGGGCACATCGACGCCGTTCTGTTCCAGATAGCGCAGCCAGGTCGACAGACCGAGGATGTCCATCTGACGACCGGCATCATTGACGTAATACTCGCGGGTCACGTCCCAGCCGGCGAAAGTCAGCAGGCTGGACAGCGAAGCGCCGTAAGCGGCACCGCGACCGTGGCCGACATGCAGCGGGCCGGTCGGGTTGGCCGACACGAACTCGACTTGCACCTTCTGCCAGCCCCCCTGGTTCGAGCGGCCAAAATTATCGCCTTCGGCCAGCACGGCCTTGACGACATCGGTCTTGAAGCCAGCATCAAGGGTGAAATTGATGAAGCCCGCCCCGGCCACTTCGGCCTTGGTCACCAGCTTCGACGGCGGCAATTCGGCCAGCAGCTGATTGGCGATTTCGCGCGGGTTTTTCTTCAGCGCCTTGGCCAGTTGCATGGCCAGGTTGGTCGCGAAGTCGCCATGCGTTGGATCGCGCGGACGCTCGAGTTGAATGGAGGTATCGGTTGCAGCGGGTGCAACGCTGGCCAGCGCTTGTTGTAACAGGGCGGTCAGCTGGGTTTTAACGTCTTGGGCCATTGATTTGCAGCAGAAAAATCCAAAACGGCGATTATACGCTGTCGCTGCCCGCGGTCTGCTTCGTAATTGGCAGGCGCGGCACAAAGCCCCGGGCTCGCCCGGCTAATGAGCGCACGAGCCCCTGCTACAGTGGCACAAAGACAAGCCAGCGCCCTTGATCATGACGACGCAGGGCAGCCGTCAGCGACTGGCTGGCGCAACAATGACCGACCACGCGGCCAGCTTTTCACGATAGCCGCGGGCCGCGTGCGCCGGACTGGTCGACGGCAGTCGAACCAAGCGCAAAGCTTTCTCCCCCAGGGCCGGCAGCACATGACGCCGAAAGCTCGTCTCGGCAGTCCCGCCGTTGAAAAAGACACTTTCGATGGCGGGATGGGCAGCAAAAAAGGCCGGGAAATCATTCGCGCAAATCGAACTATTGACGATGTCAGAGTCCAGGCTGCCATAGCGCTCACAGGTGGAGATCACATCCCACAAGGCAATTCCGGCGGCCTGCAGCTTTTCCAGGCGTTGCGCATAAGGCAGGGCCGGCCCGGCGCCGATCAGATCCCCGAGGATGCGCCAGAAGGCATTTCGTTCATTGGCGTAATACTGCCCGGCCCGCAACGAGGCTTCGCCCGGCATGCTGCCGAGGATGAGTATCCGGGCGGCACGATCGGCGACCGGCGGAAAACCTTGAATCAGTGACATCTGAGACATAAGGCGTGATCACCCCCCCATGACCCGGTTCTTGCCGGCCCGCTTGGCCAGATACATGGCCTGATCGGCTCGCCGGATCGCATCGGCACCGGGTTCATCCGGCCCCAACTGAGCCACCCCGGCACTGAAAGTGATCAGTATTTTTTCGCGACCCGACAGGTAGATGGCTCGGGTGAGCTCGCGCTGCAAACGGGTCATCGCCTCAATACCCTGCTCGAGGGTCGTATCCGGCATCAGGACGACGAACTCCTCACCACCATAACGGGCCAGCGTATCGCTCGGCCGCATGGTGCTCCGGGTCACGTCCGCCAGATGGACCAGGGCGCCATCGCCGGCATCATGGCCGAGGCGGTCATTGAGCTTCTTGAAATTATCGATGTCGAGCAGGCTGACCGACAGGGGCAAATCCTTGCGCCGCATGCTGGAAACTTCCCGCACCAGCGCCTCGTCCAGCCCCTTGCGGTTCAAGGCGCTGGTCAAGGGGTCATGGCGAGCCAGTGCGCTGGCACTATCCAGCTCCTGATGCAGCTGCATCAACTCGGCCTCGGTGATCAGCACCTTGTCCTGCAGTGATTTCAATTGCTCGCGGGAAAGGGCCGTTTCCTCGGCCATCGCATGCGTCGCATTGATGACATCGTTAAGCAAGGGCCGCAGATCCTCCAGGCTGGAAACCAGTTCGATCTGCCGGGCACTCTCCTCGATGCGTCCCTCGAATTCGCTGCTCGACCGGTTCATGGTCGCCAGTCGCTCGATGAACTCGGCCAGCATCTGGCGCATTTCCGCCTGCGCCTCGACGGAACGCGACTTGGCGCGCCCCTGGCGCTCCATGACATCGCGCAGGCGGCGCTCCATCTCATCCAGGTGGCGCAGGGTCAGCGGCGGAGCAACGGCCGCCAGAAGGCCGTCAATCTGCCCTTTGAGCCAATTGTCATCGACGCTGAGTTCGCCGATATTGGCGATGATCATGTGCAGGAGCTTGAGCAAGGCGCCCTTGATCTCGACCTGCTCCTCGGCAGCGGCGCACACCTGATAAGCCAGATTGGCCAGCAGTTCCTGAACGGAAGACACTTCGACCGTCGGCTGCTTGAGCAGCAAGACCAATTCACCGGCCATTTCAACAACCCGCGAATTGTCCTCCCCCAGCGCGGGCAAGACACCTTCGACCAGGCGGGCGAGCTTGCCGGCAAACTCTCCCGGCAGGGACATCACCGGCGAAGCGGCGGGCTCTCTGGTCGGCGAGGCCAGGCCGGCCTGAGCAAAAGTATTCAAGGCGTCGGTCACACACTGCCAGCTCCGCCGGCCGATGGCCGCGTCAAGCAAATCCAGCGACTGCTGCTGCCGCTCATTGCGGGGCACCATTTGAGTCGCCAGGTGGCGCAACGGCACATCCGGAAACGGAAGGATGTTCGGAATACCGGCGATCTCGTTGTAGCACGCCTGATAGTTGGCAGGCGTCGGCTGCAGGTGACGAACAGCAAGGCGCTTCAGCGCTTCCCGCGCAATATCTGAGGGCTGTTTTTGGTCGTTCATGGACGCAATCAATGACTTCGGGTAACGAGATACGACACCGGCTCGGTTGGGGAACGAGTTTAGCGCATTGCCACACCCGATTTGCAAGATAGTTTGTCTCGGCTTTCACCACCAGCCCGCCGATTGCTCGCAGACCCAAATCACCGGGCCGCAACCCGCGTTGGCGTGTTAACATGCTCGTTTAGCTTTGCTGCCCGGCCCGGCCGGCGTTTACCGTCCAATGCGCATTCTCCGCCTGCTCAAGATCGCCTCTGTCGCCAGCCGTTTCGGCCTGGACGAGATGGTGCTCGAACACGAGCCAAGCGGCCGCCTGGTCCGTATCGCCAATGCCCTGCAATTCTGGCGCGACCTGACCACCCCACGCGCTGTCCGCCTGCGCCTCGCCCTCGAATCGCTGGGCCCGATTTTCGTCAAGTTCGGCCAGGTACTGTCCACCCGACGCGACCTGATGCCGCCCGACATTGCCGACGAACTGGCTCGCCTGCAGGATCGCGTTCCGCCTTTCGACTCGGCGCTCGCGCTGGCCGAAATCGAAAAAGCCTATGGCCGTCCGGCCAGCGAAGTCTTTGCCGAATTCGACGCGACACCGATCGCCTCCGCTTCGATTGCCCAGGTCCATTTCGCCAAGTTGCGCGACGAGGATGGCGGCCACGAAGTTGCCGTCAAGATCCTGCGCCCCAACATGCTGTCGGTCATCGAGCACGATCTGGCGCTGATGGACAATCTGGCCATGCTGCTCGAAAAGCTGTGGTCCGACGGCAAGCGCCTGAAGCCGCGCGAGGTGGTTGCTGAATTCGCCAAATACCTGCGCGACGAACTCGACCTGATGCGCGAAGCGGCCAACGCCTCGCAACTACGGCGTAACTTCACCGATTCGACACTACTGATTGTTCCCGAGGTGCATTGGGATTTCTGCACCTCGACGGTGATGGTCATGGAGCGCATGAAGGGCGTACCGATCTCGCAGATCGACCGCCTGCGCAACGAAGGTATCGATCTCAAGAAGCTGTCCGAAGCCGGCGTCGAAATCTTCTTCACGCAAGTTTTCCGCGATGGTTTCTTTCATGCCGACATGCACCCCGGCAACATCTTCGTCGCCCCGGACGGCCGCTACATCGCGCTCGATTTCGGCATCGTCGGCACACTGACCGATTCCGACAAGAATTACCTGGCGCAGAATTTCCTCGCCTTCTTCCGCCGCGATTACAAGCGCGTCGCCGAGGCCCATATCGAATCCGGCTGGGCCCCGAAAGATACCCGTGTCGACGAGTTCGAGGCCGCCATTCGCGCCGTCTGCGAGCCGATTTTCGACCGGCCGCTGAAGGACATCTCCTTCGGCAAGATCCTGCTCCGCCTGTTCCAGACCTCGCGCCGCTTCAACGTCGAGATCCAGCCACAACTGGTCATGCTGCAGAAGACCCTGCTCAACATCGAAGGCCTCGGCCGCCAGCTCGACCCGGAACTCGACCTGTGGAAAACCGCCAAGCCCTTCCTTGAGCGCTGGATGAGCGAGCAGATCGGCTGGCGCGGCCTGATCAAGACCTTCAAGCAGGAAGCGCCCTATCTGGCGCGGACCATTCCCCAACTGCCGCGCCTCGTTCATCAGGCGCTGGCCAATCCGACCAAGGCCGACCTGCAGCCGCAGTTGGCCCAACTGATCGCCGCCCAGCACCAGCAGAATCGCTGGCTGGCCATTATCGCCCTGCTGCTCGCCCTGCTCGTCGGCGCGCTGTTCGCCTGACCCGATGGCTGTCGTCACCCTCGAAACCTTTACCGCAGAGCACGTCGCCGACTGGTTCGCCACCCGCGACATCAACAAGGCCAAGCCCTACGTCGACCTGGTTCGCGACCTGGAAATCAATGGCAGCCAGCTCAGCGCCATCGTCCCCGGCTCGGCCAAGACGCCTTACACGGTGCAGGCCTACCTGAGCCAGGCCCAGAGCGGCGAGATGGGGGTGGTCAGCCGCTGCACCTGCCCGGTCGGCCGCCACTGCAAGCACGTTGCGGCCATGCTGCTCAAGGCCATCGAGGAACGCAATCCGAAGGAACGGGTCAGCAACAGCGTCCTTTCCTGGGTCGAGGATCTGCGCCGCACCTCGATTGCCGTCGCCAAGAAAAAGGCCCGCCCGGCCAGCGCCCGGCAGCAGTTGTTCTACGTGCTGAAATGGACGGCCGACAAGCGCCATTTCGGCATCGAGATCCGCAAGGGCAAATTCCCGGAAAGCGCCGAGGAATGGTGGAAGGTAGACCGCGCCCTGGTCACCCCGCCGCAATTCGTCACCGAGGAAGACCTCGGCATCCTGCGCCTGATCTGGGCCGAGCGTGGCCACGAAACCGGCCTGCGCGCCTTCGGTCTCGGGCCGACCCATGGCGCCGAAATCCTGCAGCGCATGGCGGCCAGCCACCGGCTTTACCCGGAAGACGATCTCGGCCTGCCGCTCAACGCCGGCACCACCCGCCCGGCCAGCATCGGCTGGCAGGTCGATGGCATGGGCTTCCAGCGCCCTTATCTGAAGCCGGAACCCTCGGCCGAGATGATCATCAACGTCGATCCGCCCTGGTACGTCGATCTGGCCGAAGGTGAAACCGGCCCGCTCGAAGTGACCGGCAACCCCGGCGTAGTCAATCGCCTGTTCTCGCTGCCGCCGCTGTCGTCCAAGGAAGCCGCACTGGTTGCCGAGGCTCTGTCCGAACTCGCCCCCGACCTGCCGCTGCCCGGCAACGATGCCGGCGCCCGCCTGCGCCTGGTCGATGCCCCGCTGCAACCGATCCTCCAGTTCGAAACGCTGCATACTCACGGCCACCGTGCCTGGCGCAACTATCCGCAGAATTTCGGCGGTGATTCGTTCGATGTCGCCAAGGTGGTTTTCCGCTATGCCGACACCGATGTCCGGCCCGAGGAAAAAAGCGAATTCATCACCTTGCCCGAGGGCGAGACCATCCGCCTGAAACGCCGGCCGGAAGAAGAAGCCAGGGCTTTGCAATCGCTTGAAGGTTTCGGCCTGCAAAAGATTCCCAGCCACACGCTGCACACCTTTGGCAGCCCGCCGGAAGGCATCTACGGCCTGGCCGAGGAGGCGCTATGGGTGCCCTTCATGCAGGACGCCCAGCGCCTGAAGGAAGCCGGCTGGCAGATCGAATTCCCCGAAGATTTCCGCCACCACGTCATCGAAGTCGATGGCTGGGAGGCCGAGCTGTTCGAGGCCGACAACGGCTGGTTCAATCTCGACATGGGCATCATCGTCGAAGGCGAGCGCCTGCCGCTGGCGCCACTGCTCGCCAACCTGTTCCGCAGCGACCCGCGCTGGCTCGAAGCGACCGAACTCGAACGTGTTCCCGACAACGAAGGCATCGACCTCTACACCGCCCGCGGCAAGCGCCTGCGCGTGCCGGCCGGCCGCATCAAGCCGCTGGCCGCCACGCTGATCGACCTGTTCGATGGCTTCTCCGGTGGCAACGTGCTGCGCCTGTCGCGTTTCGATGCGCCGCGCCTGGCTGAACTCTCGGACGTCAGCCGCTGGCAGTTCCGCGGCCAGAGCGACATCATGGCCATGGCCGAACGCCTGCTCGACGCCCAGGGTATTGGCGATGTCGCGCCGCCCGCCGGCTTCCGGCTTGATCTGCGCCCCTACCAGAAGGAAGGCCTGGCCTGGCTGCAATTCCTGCGTGAGCATGACCTGTCGGGCATCCTGGCCGACGACATGGGCCTCGGCAAGACGGCCCAGACGCTGGCCCACCTGCTGCTGGAAAAGGAAGCCGGCCGCCTGGAAAAACCGGCCCTGATCATCCTGCCGACTTCGCTGATCTTCAACTGGAAGAACGAGGCGGCGCGTTTCGCCCCCGATCTCAAGGTGCTGTCGCTGCACGGCCCGGAGCGCAAGAGCAAGTTCGGCGAAATCGCCGAGCACGATGTCATCCTGACCACCTACCCGCTGCTCTGGCGCGATGCCGACGAGCTGATGCAGCACAGCTACCACCTGCTCATCCTCGACGAAGCGCAGACGGTCAAGAATGCCCAGAGCCAGAGCGCCGAAGCCGTGCGCAAGATCGACGCCCGGCATCGCCTGTGTCTGACCGGTACGCCGCTGGAAAATCACCTCGGCGAGTTGTGGAGTCAGTTCGACTTCCTGCTCCCCGGCTTCCTCGGCACCAGCAAGCAGTTCAACCGCCACTGGCGGGCGCCGATCGAAAAGCAGGGCGACATGGCCCGGCGCAGCCTGCTGGCCCGCCGCATCCGCCCCTTCATCCTGCGCCGCAAGAAGGAAGACGTGGCGCAGGAACTGCCGCCGAAGACCATCATCGTGCGCAGCGTCGAACTTGAAGGCAGCCAGCGCGATCTCTACGAAACCGTGCGCGCCGCGATGGATGCCAAGGTGCGCGACGAAATCGCCAGCAAGGGTTTCGCCCGCAGCCAGATCGTCATCCTCGACGCCCTGCTCAAGCTGCGTCAGGTCTGCTGCGACCCCCGCCTGGTCAAGGCCAACTCCGCCCGCAAGGTGACTGAACGGGCCAAGCTCGACCTGCTGATGGCCATGCTGCCCGAGCTGGTCGACGAAGGCCGCCGCGTCCTCGTCTTCTCGCAATTCACCAGCATGCTGGCGCTGATCGAGCACGAACTGGACAAGATGGGCATCGCCTACGTCACGCTGACCGGCGATACCGTCGACCGCGAAGTGCCGATTCGCCGCTTCCAGGACGGTGAAGTGCCGATCTTCCTGATCAGCCTGAAGGCCGGCGGCGTCGGTCTCAACCTGACCGCGGCCGATACCGTGATCCACTATGACCCGTGGTGGAATCCGGCGGTCGAAAACCAGGCCACCGACCGCGCCCACCGCCTCGGCCAGGACAAGCCGGTCTTCGTCTACAAGCTGATCGTTTCCGGCAGCATCGAGGAAAAGATTCTCGCCCTGCAGGAGCGCAAAGCCGAACTGGCCGCCGGGATTCTTTCCGACGACCATCGGGTCGACGTCAAGTTCGGCACCGACGATCTGGCAGCACTGTTCGAGCCCCTGCCAGACTGAGCCGGTTGCCGGGGCACGCCCCGCCGCAATTACCTCTGAAGCGCGGCAATGCCTACAATAGGCACCACGATATTTTCCAATAGAGGTTGGCCATGTCCCGCATCATCGCTCTGCTTTGCCTCGGACTCTGCATCGCCCCGGCCCAGGCCGAAGAATGGATGGTCAGGAAAAAAGTCGCCGCCAGCTTCGACGATGCCAAGGAGGCGGTGGTCATGGCCATCGAAAACCGTGGCCTGGTGATCAATTACACCTCACATATCGCCGACATGCTGGCGCGGACCGGGGCTGACATTGGCGCGACGCGCCAGATCTTCGCCAAGGCAGAGATCATCGAATTCTGCTCGGCCAAACTGTCGCGCAAGATGATGGAACTGGACCCGCACAACATCGTGCTTTGCCCGTTTGCCATCTCGATCTACACACTGCCTGGCGAAAAGAACACCACCTGGGTGGCTTATCGCTTGCCCAAGGGCGAGGCGGCAAGCCTGGTTGAGCCCTTGCTCAGGGAAATCAGCGCCGAAGCCGGGCAATGACTGCAGCCTGAACTCTTGATGACCTGAGTACTCGCCTCAGCGCCCGTTGGCAGCATCCAGCCAGCGCAGCAGCGCAGAGTACAAAAACTCCGGATTGACCGGCTTGCTGACAAAATCGTTCATGCCGGCAGCCATGCAGCGCTCACGGTCCTCGGCAAAGGCATTGGCCGTCATGGCGAGAATAGGCAGGCTCTGCCGGTGGTCGAGCTGGCGGATGCGCCGGGTTGCTTCCAGACCGTCCATATTCGGCATCTGCATGTCCATCAGGACCAGCGCATAGTTGTTGCGACTGACTTTGTCGAGCGCCTGACAACCATCTTCCGCCACATCGATGGCCAGTCCGACATCCTCTAGCAGCAACTGGGCGACTTCCCGGTTGATCGGATCATCCTCGGCAAGCAGTACAAGGCGCCCGGCATAACGTTGCCGCAACGCGGCTTCAACATCGGCGCCGGCCGGGAGTGGCTGCCGTTTTTCAGCAGGCCGGGTTTGCTGGCATTTCAGACGTGCCGTAATCCAGAAAATACTTCCCTTGCCCGGCGTGCTTTCTGCACCGGCAGCACCACCCATCAAGACCGCCAGATGGCGGGTAATCGCCAGCCCCAAGCCGGTTCCCCCATATTTGCGGGTCGTGGACGGGTCGGCTTGTTGAAAAGGGGTAAACAAGCGGCCCAGGGCCTCCGGGGAAATACCGATGCCGGTGTCTTCCACCTCAAGGCGGATCAGCAGGCTTTCCCCATCCGCTTCGACCACCTTGCTGCGCAGCGTGATCGACCCTTGCTCGGTGAATTTGACGGCATTATTGGCGTAGTTGATCAGTGCCTGGCGCAGGCGCGTCGCGTCACCCTGCACATTGAGAGGCATACCGGCCGATTCCACCCGCACCGTCAGATTCTTCTCGCGCGCCCTTCCTCTGAGCATCTCGGCCACTTCGCCCAGCAGTTGCGGAAGCGCCAGCGGCGCTTCCTCCAGTTCCAGCTTGCCGGCTTCGATCTTGGACAGATCGAGAATATCGTCAATGATCGACAGCAGATGCCGGCCGGAGCCCTCGATCCGCTCCAGAGGCTCGTTCAGGGCGGGATCGGTGAGCGCGCGGCGCATCAGGTAAGCCGAACCGAGAATGGCGTTCATCGGCGTCCTGATTTCATGGCTCATGTTGGCCAGGAAGGCACTCTTGGCCTTCGTCGCCTGTTCTGCCAGTTCTATCGCTGCATGCAGTTTCTGTTCGCTACGTTTGCGTTCGCTGATGTCACTGACAAAAGTGATGTAGCGTGCCGGTTCGCCATCCGTTTCCGGTCGATAGTAGACGTTGATATTGACCGGAATTAGATAACCGTCACGATGGCGCTGCTGCGCATCGAGACTCACCCGCCCCGCCTGCCGGATATTTGCGGTCATCTCGGCAAAGGTATCGTAGGAGAAGCCCGGATCGATCTCAGGCACGCCCAGGGCAAGCATTTCAGGGACCGAATAGCCGAGCATTTCGGCCGCCACCTGATTCACGAAGACGAAACGCCCCTGCATATCCACCCAGTGAATCCCGATACCGACGCGATCGATCGCAAACAAGGTCTGTTCAAGCCGGGCATTGGATTGCGCCAAATCGCGAGTACGGGCCGCAACCAGGGTTTCCAGATGCTGACGGTGCTGGTCCAGCTCAGCCTCGCTGCGCCGCAGGGCGTCCTCAACACGCCGCCGCTCGGTGATCTCCCGGGAGATGCCGAGGGTGCCGATCAAATGACCTTCTCTGTCGCGCATCGGCGTCTTGATGGTTTCGAACAGTCCGCGATAGCCGTTATCGCTGAAAGTCAGCCACTCCTCGTTGATCGTCGGCTCGCCGGCCGCCGCCGCGGCACGATCCTTCCCACGGAAGAACTCCGCCTGCTCCCGGTCGACGAAATCGTAGTCGGTTCGGCCGACAATCTCATGTTCGGTCGCGTTGTAAAGCCGGGAAAACATCGGGTTACAGGAGAGATATACGCCATTCAGATCCTTGACCCAGACCAGATCGGGAATCGCGTCATAGAGGCTATCCAGAAAGGCACGTTCGCGTTTGCTCTGGGTCAGCGCCACCGCCAGTTCGGCCCGCGCATCATCACGGTCGGCTGCCAGCGCCCTGTTCAGACGGTCATTGTTACGACAGAGAATCACTGCCTTGGCCAGATTGGCCAGCACTGGCTGAAAAATCTGGGTCAGCGGCAAAGTGCTGCTCGACGCTCCCGGCGCCAGGAGCAGAATGGTTCTCTGCTCATCGACCGGCAGGCGCAGGGCGTGGGTATAGACCTGATCCAGCGAAAAAGCTTTCAGCATCGATGGATCGGACAGCAGCTCAACCCTCCCGGCCAGCAGGCCCTCGGGAAGATTGATGCTGGTGCCGCAACGATCCACCAGCAAGAAATCGCCCACGGCCTTTTCCAGCGTGGCCGTTACGCCGAACTCGGAGTGCTGCGGCGCGGCCAGGACCACCCCGGCCGGAAACGAGGTATGAAACAGCAATCGCTGCAACGTCTTCCTGAGCAGGCCGTCGAGATTCAGTTCGCCGCCAATTGTTAGAGACAGGTCGTAAAGAATGCTGAGAATCTGCTCGCGGTTCATGTGCGCTTCCACGGCGTACAAACCAGGGTTGCGTTGTGGAACATCGGATAGCCCCAACGGACCGTGCTGCCAATTTCACCGAGCGACAGCGCCCCGGCCATCTCGCCGACATCGGTCGCCGCCCGCAATTCGTGCAATTCAGACTCGGCCTCGTCACCGAGGTGCATGCGCCGGCCGGCGCAATAGAAAGTCAGCAACTGCGCCCCGTTCAGATCGCCATGAATGGCCCGCAGACTCTCGGCCAGGTGGGCGATGCAGCCATGCGCCCCGGCTGCGGGTGCCTGCAGCAGGATCAGCATTGAGTTTTCCGGAATCTCCCCGACACAGAACAGCGAACCATCGTCGGCCAGCGCAACGGGGATGCGCACGACCACCTCACCATTGGCCCGCAGGATACCGACCGGAAAATGCACGGCGTACTCGTAGAAATTTTCCCGGGTCAGATCGATGCCGTATTGCGCCCGGATGATTTCCTGATAGACATCGAAGGCCGGCCGCCAATCAATCATGGCGATCCGGTTGCCTTCGGTCGATGTCGCGCTCATCGTGTGCTCAGGCGGCTGAAAACCGTGCTCGAGGACCGGTGCCATATTGCCCGGCAGGAGCAGGGCGAGCACGCCGTCACCAACCAGTTGCGACGTATCGAACAGGCAGGGCATGGGCTGGAAGCTTTCGCTGCCGGCATTGACGCCAGCGTATTCGACGCGATTCGACAGTTCCAGATAGAGTCCATCGAGAATGCTGGCAATATTTGGCAGCATGCCATCAAAAATCATGAAAAGTGTCGGCTTTGGCGTATTGCCCGGGCAATCCTGCAAGCTGCGGCGAGCCGCAGAAACCAGCCGGTCAATCGCGGCATCGCCGGCAGCATTGATCGCCGGCAAGAGAAAATACGGCGGCATCCGGTCAAAATACAGCAACCAGGCACCGCTTTTAGAAAATGCCTGGCGCTCGATCAGAGCCGGAAAAACACCACCCACCAAGGCAATCTCTCGGCGCTGGCAGGCTGCCTGCAACAGCGGCAATCGATCCTTTTCCGCTTCCGGCAACAAGGCCAAAATACCGCCCCCCGCCGCGGGAAGCGCCGAGTCATTGAGGGCCTGCTCAATGGCATCTATCGTCAATTCAATCCGGCGCACGACTATCGCTCCCCAACCCATTATGGGACTTTTTACAGTTTTACCAATTGTCTGCCAATACCCGGTGAAACTCAAGCCTGAAGGGGTCGCTCCGCGATACGCTCCAGCAAGCCCAGCAAGGCATAGCGAACAGATCGCTCACGGACGGCGGCCCGATCTCCGGCGAAATGGCTGGTGCATGCCTCACACCCACCATCGCGCCAGGCCCAGGCAAAACAGACCGTGCCGACCGGCTTATCCGGCGAGCCACCGGCTGGTCCGGCAATGCCGGTAATCGCTACCGACCAGTCGGCCCGACTGTGAGCCAGAACCCCTTGCGCCATGGCCCGCGCCGTTGCCTCGGAAACAGCGCCATGGCGATCAAGCGTTGTTTCCGGCACGCCGAGCATATCCACCTTGGCGGCATTGGAATAAGTCACAAAACCGCGATCAAACCAGGCCGAACTACCGGCGATGGCCGTCACCGATTGGGCCAGCCAGCCGCCAGTGCACGACTCGGCTGCAGCGAGCCACTCACCGCGCTCGAGAAGCACGGCACCGAGACGTTCGGCAAGTTTTTCCAGTTCGGACATAATGGCCCATCCTAGCACGTTACCCATCCCCCGATGCCCACCGCCCAACCCGCCATTTCCCGCCTGTCCAGGCCATCCATCACCGGCGTTGTGCTTGCCGGCGGCCTCGGCCGGCGCATGGGTGGCGTCGACAAAGGCTTGCAGTTGCTTGACGGCCGGCCACTGGTCCGCCACGTCACTGAACGGCTGGCACCGCAGGTCGACCGCCTGCTGATCAACGCCAACCGCAGCCAGGAAGCGTACGCAGTGCTGGGTTACCCGCTGATTGCCGACGTGGTTGGCGGTTTTGCCGGCCCCCTGGCCGGGCTGCACGCCGCGCTGGTAGCGGCCGACACGCCCCTGGTGGCGACCGCCCCTTGTGACTCGCCCTACTTGCCGCTCGACCTGATCGAACGCCTGCTCGCCGGGCTGCAATCGACAGGCGCCGACCTTGCCATCGCCTCGGCTGGCGGGCGTATTCACCCGGTCTTCTGTTTATGCCGGACGACGCTGCATGACAAACTCGAAGGCTATCTGCAATCCGGCGGCCGCAAGGTGGCGCTTTGGTGTACCGAGATGGGCGGCATCGAGGTCGATTTTTCCGACCAGCCCGAGGCCTTCGGTAATTTCAACACCCTGGCGGACCTGCAAAACCGCTAAGCCATCCGGCGACAATCGTCACCTGTGGAAAACCGATATTGCACCGCAGCATTAATTGACTATACTTGGCCTGTAGAAATAACAATTACCCATAGAAGGGGAACAGCCATGAACGTCAAAATCCACTATCGCATCACCCAGGACCGCGCCGGCATTCCGCAGGATTACAACGGCGCCCGCCATTTCGTCGTGCGTGAAGGCGAGGCCATCGAAGATACGGCAAAAAGCCAGTTGGCAACCGATTACCAGGTACCGCACAGCGCTGTTGAGATCTGCCGGATCGAAAGCTGATCGTCGTCCGATTGGACAAACGCAGCAGGGCTTGATAAGTCAATCGAGCCACCTCGAAAATATTCTTCTGGAATTGCTGCGACGCAACACAAAATCCGTCTGGCCACTGGCAACATTCTGTTACAGAAGGCTACGAAAGGACGACAGACGAGAGCGTTGCGGGGACATACACTGCAAGTGTGCATTGAACCCCTCCTCTCGAAATTCCCCCTTTCGAGAATTTTCGACCCCGCCGCTGGCGGGGTTTTTTTTGGCTGAGTTCCGGCGGACCGTTATAATCGAGGTTTTATTATTCGCACTGGGGTCTTCGGCATGGCTGAACAAAACTCTTCCAAGAGCACTATGTGGAAAACAATCGGCGTCGCAGCAGTTCTGATTGCCATCATCTATCCGCTCACCAACAGAACTTACAACTCGGCCGCCGATGCAGCCAAGGGCACCGACGAATCCGACGTTCGTATCCAGCCGATTGCCAAGTTTGAACTGGCCAAGGCCGAAGCACCTGCCGCCAGTGGCCCGAAGGATGGTGCCACCATCTACAACACGGTGTGCGGCGCCTGCCACAACACCGGTGCCGCCGGCGCTCCGAAGATCGACGACAAGGCAGCTTGGGCGCCGCGCCTTGCCACCGGCAAGGATGCGCTGATCAAGAGCGTCACCAACGGCAAGGGTGCAATGCCGGCCAAGGGTGGCGCCACCCTGTCCGACGACGAAATCAAGGGTGTTGTCGAATACGTGATGGGCAAGGCCAAGTAATACACGCCCGTCTTGGTGAAGAGGGAGGCTGCGGCCTCCCTTTTTCGTGGACGAAGAAAAGGCGCCTCGTGGGCGCCCTGGTCAGCGTGGCTTTTGGAGGGCCGCGGCTGACTTCCTGCAGGGATTCTTACTTCTTGGCTGGCTCTGCAGCCGTGGCCGCTTCAGGAGCAGGCTTCTGTTCGACCGGCTTGGCAGCCTTCTCCACCTTCTTGACAGGCTTGGCGGCCGGTTTGGCTTCTTCCTTATTCACTTCCGGTGCAGCCACGGCCGGCTTGGCTTCCGGCGCCTTGACGGCTTCAATCGTCTTCGGGGCTTCGGCCTTGACCGTAGCCGCGACCGGGGCGGTAGCCGCCTTGACTTCAGCAGCGGCCGGTTTGACGTCGGCAGCGTGGGCGATACCGAAAGCGGCGGCAAATGCGATGGCGATGAGTTGCTTGGTCATTTTGAATCTCCTGATGTTGTTGGTTCGGTGTCTGATCCGGCTTTGCGTTATTGCGCTGCCTTGTACCGAATAACGCAGGCGGATACAGCCCGGATGTCATCAGGAAAGTAACCCGCTGTACCGCGGTGTGACCAAGCGGTTAGCGCTTGTTTCCGGCCAGCATGGCCTTCATGGCATCAAGGCGGGCATTGCCGGTCGCCTTGTCGGGCGGTGCCGCATCCTTGCCGCCGGAGAAGCGGACGTCATCCTTGCCCATTTCATCGATGAAGCGCGATGGCTCGCAGGGAACGAACTCGCGCATCTGCTTGCGTCGTTCGCAGTAGGAAATATTCAAGGTGTACTGGGCACGGGTGATGCCCACATACATCAGCCGGCGTTCTTCCTCGATCTTGGCCGGATCGACGGACTCCCGATGGGGCAGGATGCCCTCCTCGATGCCGACCAGAAAAACGTGCTTGTACTCCAGCCCCTTGGCGGCGTGCAGCGTCGACAGCTGAACAGCGTCGTAGTCTTCGTCGTTCTGCTTGTCCAGCATGTTGATCAGGGCAATGCTCTGGGTCAGTTCGATCAGCGTCTTGCCTTGCTCTTCGCCCTTTTTGTTCAGCCAGCTGGCGAACTCGCAGACATTGCCCCAGCGCGTTTGGGCCGTCCGTTCCTCTTCATGGTCATAGAGGAAGGTTTCGTAGTCGATGGCCTTGAGCAGATCGGGCAGCACCTGCTGCGCCGGTTCGGTGCCGGCCCGGTGCTGCAGGCGATTGATGAAGTTACAGAATTCGAGCAAGGGCTCCAGTTGGCGCGACTGGACGCGCTGAGCGAAGCCTTCTTCAAAAGCCGCCTGAAACAGCGAAATATGGCGTTCACCGGCATAAGTGCCGAGCACCTGCAGCGTCGCTGCACCAATACCGCGCTTGGGAGTCGTCGCTGCCCGGATGAAGGCTGGATCATCGTCCTCGTTGGTCAGCAGGCGCAGGTAGGCGGTGATGTCCTTGATTTCCGGCTTGTCGAAGAACGATTTGCCGCCGGAGAGCAGGTAGGGAATCCGGTGGTCGCGCAGATACTCCTCGAAACCACGGGCCTGATGGTTCGAGCGGTAAAGGATCGCGTAGTCCTTGAACTGGCTGCGATGCTGGAAGCGGTGCGCCTGCAGCTTCATGACCACGCCTTCCGCCTCGGCATCGTTGTCGCGACAGGCGGTCACGGTGATCTGTTCGCCATGACCCAGATCCGACCACAGCTTCTTGTCGAACAGCTTTTCGTTATTGGCGATGACGTTGTTGGCCGCTTTCAGGATGCGCACCGTCGAACGATAGTTCTGCTCCAGCTTGATGACCTTGAGCGAAGGAAATTCAGCCGGCAGCTTCTTCAGGTTATCGATGTCGGCGCCGCGCCAGCCGTAGATCGCCTGATCGTCGTCACCCACCGCCGTAAACTGGGCACGTACGCCGGTCAGCAGCTTGAGCAGTTGGTACTGGCAGGCGTTGGTATCCTGATACTCGTCGACCAACAGGTAGCGCAGGCGGTTCTGCCATTTGTCGGCAATCTCCGGGTGCTGCTGGAAAAGCACGACCGGCAGACCGATCAGATCGTCGAAATCGACCGCCTGATAAGCCTTCAGCGTTGCCTCATAAGTCAGGTAGGCGTGGGCGGCCAGCGTCTGGTACTCGTCCTTGGCCAGCTTCAGGGCGGCCTCGGGCGTAATCAGGCCATTCTTCCAGTTGGAAATGATCGACTGCAAGTGGCGCAGCGTGCCTTTGTCGACGGTCTTCGCCGCTTCGCCGATGATGCCGGCACAATCGGCCGAATCAAAGATGGAAAAGCGCGGCTTGTAACCCAAAGCCTTGGCCTCTTCGCGCAGGATGCGCACCCCCAGCGAGTGGAAGGTCGAAATCTGCAGATCGCCCGCCTGCGGCTTCGACAACAGCTTGCCGATGCGCTCCTGCATTTCCTTGGCGGCCTTGTTGGTGAAGGTGATGGCGGCGATATTGCGCGGCTGGAAGCCGCAATCCTGCACCAGATAGGCGATTTTCTGCGTGATCACCCGCGTCTTGCCCGAGCCCGCACCCGCCAGCACCAGCAGGGGGCCGTCGAGATAATGGATCGCTTCGCGTTGCTGGGGATTTAGACCGGACATGGACCTTGGAAACACAGCGCCCCGGCACAGCGGGGCGCATTGATCAGGCCGAAGATTTTACCCCAGCCCCAGAGCCGTGGAAATTTGCCAGCAGGAGCAAGCCGGCTCAAGCCTGCTCATCGATCACATGAATCACTGCCGTCAAGGACGAAGGCTTGATCAGATCATCAACCGCCGCACCAAGGCTCACTAGTTGCGCAGCAACCTCCTGCGCGCCCTGCATGATCTGCTCGCCCCCGCTGAATTCACCTATCGCTCCCGGCTCTATTTCAGCGATTTCCTGCTGCAGACTGCGCTGGCGGTCGCTCTCAGCCCCTTCAAGAGCCTCGACGCGCCGGATACGTTCATCCGGCAAGTGACGCGCCCGCTCAATGGCCTCCTGCGAGGGACGTTGCGTTGCTGAGGCGAGGCGGTTCAGTTGCATTTGATGGGCTCCTGAACCCATCTACGACATCCGGACCGCCCGGCTTTAGGTCAGAGGGCGCCGAAAACCTTTTTCAGTAGGTCGCTGCCCGCCCCGACTGGGTTGGCACGCAGTTTCTTTTCCTCTTCGGCAATCATCAGGAACAGCCCGTCCATGGCCTTTTGCGTCACGTAGCTATCGATGTCCGCATCCTTCTTGTCAACCAACCCGGCGCTGGCGGCCTTGCCGGCAAACTTGTTGTACTGGTCAGCCAGTTGCAGCTTGTTGGTTTCCTTCTTGACGATGGGCATGAACTTGGCCGTCAGCTGATCGGTGGACGTACGCTTGAAGTATTGCGTCACGCTGTCGTCACCACCGGTCAGAATGCCCTTGGCGTCCTGCACGCTCATTTTCTTGATCGAATCGACCAGAATCGGCTTGGCTTCGGCCACGGCATTTTCAGCGGCGTGGTTCATCGTCTCGACCAACTGGTCAGCCTGCTTGCCCATGCCAAACATGCGCAAGCCCTTCTCTGCCTTCTCAAGATAGCCGGGCAACGGAATCTTTACCTTGTCGTTGCCCAGAAAACCACCATTTTTGCCGAGTGATGAAACCGCGTAATCGGCGCCCTTGGCCAGCGCTTCCTTGACGCCGGCACTGGCATCCCCGGAAGAAATGGCGTCGAGCGCCCCGGCCTGGGCCAGGGCAGCGGTCAGCGAGAAAATCAGGGCAAAAACGGGTTTGAGCAAACGACGCATGGCGCTCTCCTAAACGGGTTCAGACAATATCCAGATGGCCGATACCGGTCGTCAGGTCACGATCCTTGGATTCCTTGCCGTGCAGCTTGATCTGCAGGCGCAGGTCATTGAGCGAGTCAGCGTTACGCAGGGCGTCTTCGTAGGTGATCTTGCCGGCCTCGTAGAGATCGAACAACGCTTGGTCGAAGGTCTGCATGCCGAGTTCGCGCGATTTCTTCATGACCTCCTTGATCTCGTGCACCTCGCCCTTGAAGATCAGGTCGGAGATCAGCGGCGAATTGAGCAGCACTTCGATCGCCGCCATGCGGCCCTTGCCGTCCTTCTTGGGAATCAGGCGCTGCGAAACCATGGCGCGCAGGTTCAGCGAGAGATCCATCAGCAGTTGCTGGCGGCGCTCTTCCGGGAAGAAGTTGATGATCCGGTCGATGGCCTGGTTGGCGCTGTTGGCGTGCAGCGTGGCCAGCGCCAGGTGTCCGGTTTCGGCGAAGGCGATGGCGTAGTCCATGGTGTTGCGGTCGCGGATTTCACCCATCAGGATGACGTCTGGCGCCTGACGCAGCGTGTTCTTCAGCGCCGGCCCCCAGTCATCGGTATCGACGCCGACTTCGCGCTGGGTGACGATGCAGTTCTTGTGGTCATGGACATATTCGATCGGGTCTTCGATCGTGATGATGTGACCGTAGGAATTCTCGTTGCGGTAATCGACCAGTGCGGCCAGCGAGGTCGTCTTGCCGGTACCAGTACCGCCGACGAAGATGATCAGGCCGCGCTTGGTCATCGCCAGATCCTTCAAAACCGGCGGCAGTTGCAGCTCATCCAGCGTCGGGATGCTCATGTTGATCGTCCGGCAGACGACACCGACCCGCCCCTGCTGGACCAGCGCGTTAACGCGGAAACGGCCGATGCCGGCCGGCGAGATGGCGAAGTTGCACTCCTTCGTCGCCTCGAACTCCGAGGCCTGGCGGTCGTTCATGATCGAGCGCGCCAATTCAGCCGTATGCTGCGGCGTCAGAATCTGGTTCGAGACCGGCGTGATCTTGCCGTCGATCTTGATGGCTGGCGGAAACCCGGCCGTGATGAAAAGGTCAGAGCCTTTCTTTTGCGACATCAGGCGCAAAAGATCGTGCATGAATTTCATTGCTTGATCGCGTTCCATACCGTCCCCTATCGTTCTGTTCCAAGCCTGATCAGGCCGGGAATGCATCCTTGTTGGCCGCCTTGTAGCGCGCTTCGTTGCTCGACACCACATTGCGCCGCACCATGTCGATCAGATTCTGATCCAGCGTCTGCATGCCGAAGTTCTGGCCAGTCTGGATGGCGGAATACATCTGGGCGACCTTGTTCTCGCGAATCAGGTTACGAATGGCCGGCGTACCGATCATGATTTCGTGCGCGGCGACGCGGCCGTTGCCATCCTTGGTCTTGAGCAGCGTCTGCGAAATGACGGCCCGCAACGACTCGGACAACATGGAGCGGACCATTTCCTTTTCTGCCGCCGGGAAAACGTCGACGATACGGTCGACCGTCTTGGCTGCCGAAGAGGTGTGCAAGGTACCAAAAACCAGGTGGCCGGTTTCGGCCGCGGTCAGCGCCAGGCGGATGGTTTCCAGATCGCGCATTTCGCCGACCAGGATCACGTCCGGATCCTCACGCAGTGCCGAACGCAGGGCGTTGGCGAAGGACAGCGTATGCGGCCCGACTTCGCGCTGGTTGATCAGGCACTTCTTCGACTCATGGACGAATTCGATCGGATCCTCGACCGTCAGGATGTGGCCATATTCGTTTTCATTAACGTGATTGACCATCGCCGCCAGCGTCGTCGATTTGCCGGAACCGGTCGGCCCGGTAACCAGCACGATACCGCGCGGATACTCGGAAATTTCCTTGAATATTTTCGGGCAGTTCAACTCTTCGAGGGTAAGCACCTTGGACGGAATGGTCCGGAAGACGGCGGCCGCACCGCGCTGCTGGTTGAAGGCATTGACCCGGAAACGCGCCAGATTGGGAATCTCGAAGGAAAAGTCGCACTCCAGGGTTTCTTCGTAAATCTTGCGCTGACCATCGTTCATGATGTCGTACACCATGCCGTGCACGTCCTTGTGCTCCATGGCCGGCAGGTTGATGCGACGAACGTCGCCGTGCACGCGAATCATCGGCGGCAACCCGGACGACAAATGAAGGTCTGAAGCCTTGTTCTTTACACTGAAGGCCAGCAGTTCGGTGATGTCCATGCGGATCGTCCTCGGAGCGCGTGTATACTTGGTTTGTGGTTAATTCCAAAAGGATTATGAGCGCAATCGCTGACAACCTGCAAGCTGTCCAGAGTCGTATCGCCCTAGCCGCAGCGGCGGCTGGACGTTCGCCGGATACCGTTCGCCTGCTGGCCGTGAGCAAGACATGGCCGCTTTCGTGCATTCTCGACGCGGCCGATGCCGGCCAACGAGCCTTTGGCGAGAACTATGTGCAGGAAGGCATCGACAAGATCGCTGCGATCAGTGGGCGCAATCTGGAATGGCACTTTATCGGTCCACTGCAGAGCAACAAGTCGCGCCCCGTTGCCGAGCGCTTTGACTGGGTGCATTCAATCGAGCGCCTGAAAATCGCCGAGCGCCTGTCCGCCCAGCGCCCGACCTATCTGCCGCCGTTGCAGGTCTGCCTTCAGATCAATGTTTCCGACGAAGCCAGCAAGAGCGGCTGCGCCCCGGATGAAGCGCTGGCCCTGTGCAAATCGATCGCCACACTTCCCGGCCTCCGTCTGCGGGGCCTGATGGCCATCCCCGAGCCGACCGACGACCTTGCGGCCCAGCGCCTGCCGTTTCGCCAGCTCCGGGAAATTTACGAACACATCCGGGCCGCCGGCCTGCCGCTCGATACTCTCTCCATGGGCATGTCCCACGATCTTGAAGCTGCCGTGGCCGAGGGCGCGACCATCGTCCGCATCGGCACGGCCATTTTTGGTGAAAGAAACTACGCATGAAAATTGTTTTCCTGGGCGGTGGCAACATGGCCAACGCGCTGATTGGCGGCATGGTGAAGCAGGGCTTCGCAGCCAGTGATATCGACGTCATCGACCTCGGCGCCGAAGCGCGCGCCAAACTGAGCGAAAGCTACGGCGTCACCTGCCACGCCAGTGCCGATACCGCCCCACAATCGCCGGACATCCTGGTTCTCGCCGTCAAGCCGCAGCAAATGAAGGAAGCCGTCGCACCGCTCGTCGGCAAGCTGGGCAAGGCTGTGGTCATCAGCATCGCGGCCGGCCTCGACATGACGGCCCTGTCGCGCTGGCTGGGCGGCCATCGCCAGATCGTCCGCTGCATGCCCAACACGCCGGCGCTGATCGGTGCCGGCATCACCGGGCTGTGCGCCCTGCCGGAAGTCAGCGCCGAGCAGCGCGCCGCCGCTGACCGCGTGCTGAAGGCTGTCGGCACCACCGTCTGGATTGAAGACGAAGCGAAAATCGACGGCGTCACCGCCATTTCCGGCAGCGGCCCGGCCTACGTCTTCCTGTTCATCGAAGCGCTGCAGCAGGCCGCTGCCGACCTTGGCTTCACGCCGGAACAGGGTCGCCAGCTGGCCATCGAAACCGTCCAGGGCGCCGCCGCGCTGGCCGCCCAATCAACCGAGCCAGCCTCGACCCTGCGCGAACGCGTCACCTCCAAGGGCGGCACGACCGCTGCCGCCTTGAACGTCATGACCGAACGCGGCGTCAAGGAAGGCATCGTGGCCGGCTGCATGGCGGCCGCGGCACGCGGACAGGAACTCGGCAAGATACTTGGGGCTGACTGATGCAGGCCATCGCCTTTTTGCTCGACGCCGTAGTCAGCTTCTTCTGCACCCTGTTCCTGCTGCGTTTCATGATGCAGGCGATGCGGGTTTCTTTCGCCGGCCAGATCGGCGATTTCGTCGTCAAGCTGACCAACTGGGCGGTCAAACCGCTGCGCCGGGTCATTCCCGGCGCCGGCGGCTTCGACTGGGCCAGCCTGATCGCTGCCCTTGGCACACAACTGCTGCTATCGGTCCTGCTGATCGGACTGGCCGGCCCGGCCTTGAACGCCGACCCAGGCAGCATCGCGCTGATGACACTATGGTTTGCCGTGCGCGCCCTGCTCCGTCTGGCGGTTTATATCCTGATCGGCGCCCTGATCCTGCAGGCCGTACTGTCGTGGATCAACCCGTACTCACCGTTGTCAGCCCCGGCCTACCAACTTACCCGGTCGATTCTCGGCCCGATCCGCCGCATCCTGCCGACCATCTCGGGCATCGACCTGTCGCCACTGGTCGCCATCCTGCTGCTGCAAGCGGTGCTGATGTTCCTGTGAACAACTGGTATCGCGTTGCGGGAGACGGCCGCATCACGCTGACCCTGCACATCCAGCCCGGCGCAAAAAAGACGGAGTTCGCCGGCCTGCATGGCGATGCGCTGAAAATCCGCCTGGCGGCACCACCGGTCGACGGCAAGGCGAACGAGGCCTTGGTCAAATTCATTGCCGAAACGCTGGGGCTGGCAAAATCTTCGGTCAGTCTGAAGAGCGGGCAGACTTCACGGCGTAAAGTATTGGAAGTCCTTGGCGCAAGCGCCACGACCATCGCAGGACTGGCCCCCTGAAAAGAAAAGCGGCCAGTGAAACAGCCGCTTTTCCATGAATCCATATTTCAAATTATTTTTTTGCCGCAGACTTGGTCGCGCCGTCACCCACAGTCAATTCGCTGCGCAATTTGGCGACGCTTTTCTCGCCAAAACCCTTGACGCCTTTCAGGTCATCCACCGATTTGAAGGGACCGTTCTTGGTCCGGTAATCGACAATGGCCTTGGCTTTGCCCGGGCCAATACCCTTGACGCCGTCAAGTTCGTCGACGCTGGCGGTGTTCAGGTTTACCGCTGCAAAAGCCAGACTGATGCTGGACAAAAGAACAAGAATCAGGGCCAGTAAGCGTTTCATCGGGTGCTCCTCCAGATAGAAAAATAATCGCGCTGCACAAGACAACGGCCCCACCGGAAGACCCGGTGAGGCCGTTAAATTTTAATGCAAAATGAATTATTTATTACAAATGCATCAATCTTTCGCCTGATAGACGAGTCGCCCACCAACCAGCGTCGCCTTGACCTGGCCGGTCATCATGTAGCCCAGCCATGGTGAGTTCTTGCCGCGACTCTTCAGGGTTTCCGGGGTGAGTTGCCAGGTCGCTTCCGGATCAAAAATGCAGACATCGGCGCTTGCCCCGACAGCCAGATGGCCGCTGCTTAAGCCGAGCACTTCGGCGGGGGCTAAGGTAATCCGGGCCAGAGCAGTCGGCAAATCGACCTTCGCGGCTTCGGCCCATTTCAAGGTCAGCGGCAGCAGCACTTCAAGGCCGGTAGCGCCCGGCTTGGCCTCGCCGAAGGGCAGCAGCTTGTCGTCAGCACCGACCGGGGTATGGTCGGAACAGATAGCCGCCAGACCGCTGGCAGCCGCCGCCGACAGGGCCAGACGGTCGTTCTGGGCGCGCAGTGGCGGGCAGAAGCGGGCATGCGGATTGAAGAAGCCGATGTCGTTCTCGGTCAGCAACAGGTGATGCACGCCAACGTCGCAGGTAATCGGCAGATGATCGTGCTGGGCGCGCTGGATCAGCGCCATGCCGGCAGCCGATGAGATGCGGGTCAGATGCACCTTGCAGCCGGTGTCGCGGACTAGTTGGATGATCGTCCCGATGGCTATCGTTTCGGCCGCCACCGGAATCCCGGCCAGACCAAGGCGACTGGCCACCTCGCCCTCATGGGCAATGCCGTTGCGCGACAGCCAGTAATCCTGCGGTTGCAGCCAGATGGCGAAGCCGAAGGTAGCCGCGTATTCCATGGCGCGCAACAGGGCTTCGGTATCGACAACCGTCTTGTTGGCCTGCGAGAAGGCGACACAGCCGGCCTTCTTGAGGCCGGCCAGTTCCGACAGTCGCTCACCATTGAGGCCCAGCGTCAGGGCACCGAGCGGCAAGACGCGAGCCTTGCCGATTTCCTCACCCCGATGCACCAAGCGATCGGCCAGCTCGGGTTCGTCCAGAGGGGGATCGGCATCCGGCGGCACGACCACCGAGGTCACGCCGCCAGCAACGGCGGCAGCCAGTTCGGCCTCGATACTGTTCAGGCGGGCGCCAAGGTCGATCAGGCCGGGACAGACGACGCACCCCGTGGCATCAATGGTCTTGTCAGCGACGAAACCAGCCGGTGAAGCGCCCAGACCGATGACCGTGCCTTCGGCGATGAACAGGGATGTATTGCTGCGATCAACGCCGTTCTTCGGATCGATGACACGGCCGTTCTTGATTTCGATGTTCATATCAGTTCCCCGCAACAATGCTCATGACGGCCATGCGCACGGCAATGCCGAAGGTGACCTGAGGCAGGATGACGGCCTGCGGCCCGTCGGCCACCGCCGAGTGGATTTCGACACCGCGGTTCATCGGCCCCGGATGCATGACGATGGCGTCCGGCTTGGCCAGTGCCAGTTTCTGCGGCGTCAGGCCGTAGTGGCGGAAGTATTCGCCGGCCGAGGGCAGCAGTGCGCCAGTCATCCGTTCGTTCTGCAGGCGCAGCATGATGACCACATCGACATCCTTCAGGCCTTCGTTCATGTCGTGGAAGACATGAACACCGAGCTTGTCGAGATGCTTGGGCAGCAGGGTTTCCGGGCCGATGGCGCGGACTTCCGGGACGCCGAGCGTGGTCAGGGCATGAATGTCCGAGCGGGCAACGCGTGAGTGCAGGATGTCGCCGACAATCGCCACGCGCAGTTGCGTGAAGTCCTTCTTGTAGTGGCGAATGGTGTACATGTCGAGCAGGCCCTGCGTCGGGTGGGCATGCCGCCCGTCACCGGCATTAACGACGTGGATGTCGTCGCGGCCGACGCGATGCAGGTGCTCGGCAATCAGGTAGGGTGCGCCGCTCGAGGCATGGCGGACGACGAACAGGTTGGCGTGCATGGCGCACAGGTTGTCGATGGTGTCGAGCAGGGTCTCCCCCTTGCTGGCCGACGACTTGTTGATGTCGAGATTGATGACGTCCGCCGACAGGCGCTTGGCAGCAATCTCGAAAGTGGTGCGCGTACGCGTCGAGTTCTCGAAAAACAGGTTGAAGACGCTCTTGCCACGCAGTAGCGGCACCTTCTTGACCTCGCGGGCCGAGACTTCCATGAAGGAGGCAGCGGTATCGAGAATCTGGTTCAGAATGGCCTTGGGCAGGCCTTCGACGGACAACAGATGGCTGAGTTCGCCGTTCTTGTTCAACTGCGGGTTATGCATTTTCCAGCCTCCAGGCGAGTTGACCGGCGTCGTTGCGAGCCAGGACCAGATTCTGCCCTTCGCTTAGATCCACACCCCAGACACAGTAGGTGGCGCCAATCGGCAGTTCGCGCCCACCGCGATCGGCAAGCAGCGCCAGTTCAACGGCGGCCGGGCGACCGTAATCGAACAGTTCGTTGATCGCGGCACGCGTTGTCCGGCCGGTATAGAGCACGTCATCGACCAAAATGATGTGGCGGCCTTCGACATCGAAAGGGATGACCGTCGGCCGGCACTGCGGATGCAGGCCTTTTTCGGCAAAATCGTCGCGATAGAAGGAGACATCGATCATCCCGATGTCTTCCGACAGGCCGAGCAGTTCCTTGAGGCGCTGGGCGACCCAGGCGCCGCCGCTGAAAATGCCGACCAGCGCGGGGTTCTTGGGCAAATGAGGACGGATCAGGTCAGCCAGTTGGCGACACTGGGCCTCGGCATCAGGCAGGGGGTTGGGCAGGGATGACATGGTGCGGGCTTTCGAACCAGGTTTGAAGGATAAGTTGGGCCGCCACCGCATCGAGCAGCGGCTTGGCGGATTTGCTGTTGCGGCCGGTTTCGCGCAGTCGCGCTTCGGCATCGAGCGACGTCAGGCGCTCATCGGCGAAGGAAACCGGCAAATTGAAGCGTCTGGCCAGACGTTCGGCGAACTTTGTCGCCAAACGCGTCATTTCATGCGGTGTTCCGTCAGCATGGGTCGGCAGGCCGACCACCAGTTGTTCCGGTTGCCATTCGGCTACCAGCTTGCCGATGGCGGCAAAACGGTCGTCATTCGACTCGGCGTGGATGGTGGTCAGCGGGTGGGCAGAACAGAGCATGGTTTCGCCGGTGGCAACACCGATGCGCTTTTCGCCGAAATCGAAAGCGAGAACGGTCCCCACGGGCTCAGGCGTGTCCGGCCACGTCGGAAAGCTGGGTAAAGCTGATCCCAAGTTTCTGCATGGCGGCAGGCAGGCGCTCTTCCGGTGGCAGATCGAACAGGATGCTGGCCTTGGCCGGCACGGTCAGCCAGGAGTTCTGAGCCAGTTCCTCTTCAAGCTGACCGGCATCCCAGCCGGCGTAGCCCAGGGTCACGAGGATTTCTGCCGGCAAGCCGGCACTGCCGACTGAATTCAACACATCGCGCGAACTGGTCAGGCCGACATCACTATTGATCGCCAGCGTGGACTGCCATTGACCAATGGGGCGATGGAGCACGAAACCACGATCAAGCTGAACCGGTCCACCGAAATAGACGGGTAGATCGGCGATATTCTCGGCTTCCAGCTTGATGTCGATTTTTTCCAGCAACCCGCCCAAGTTCATGTCGATCGGGCGATTGACGATAATGCCCAGCGCACCGTTCTCATTGTGTTCGCAGATATAGACCAGCGCGTTGGAAAAGTACGGATCTTCCAGCGTCGGCATGGCGATGAGAAAGTTGTCGGTGAGATTGACGTTGTCCATGACTAGAATTTTAATCGCCGGGGAGGTACAAACCAACCATGAAAAAAGAAAAAGCCCTGGTCTGGTTCCGTCGCGACCTGCGTGACCATGACCACGCCGCGCTGAGCGCGGCCCTTGCCGAGGCGCAACAGGTTTATTGCGCCTTTGTTTTCGATAGCGATATTCTCGATGCGCTGCCCACCCGTCACGACCGCCGGGTGCATTTCATCCGCGAATCGCTGTTCGAACTGGATGCTGCGCTGCGTGCCAAGGGTGGCGGACTGATCGTTCGACACGGCCGGGCGGTCAACGAAATACCGGCACTAGCCAGACAGCTTGGCGTATCGGCCGTTTATACCAACCGTGACTACGAACCCTCGGCCAAGCGCCGTGATGCCCAGGTTGCCGAACAACTCCAGATCGACGGCATTGCCTTCCACGGCTTCAAGGATCAAGCCATTTTTGATGGCGACGAAGTCTTGACCCAGGCCGGCAAAGCCTTTTCCGTCTTCACGCCCTACAAAAATGTCTGGTTGAAGCGCCTGACTGCGGCCGATTGCGCCACCTGGCCTTGCGAGGGACAGTTGGCCGGCCATGAACTGGCGGGGGTTCCGACGCTGGAAGAGATCGGCTTTGCCCCGACTGAATTGAGCCAGCTTGGCATCCAGCCGGGCATGTCGGGCGCCAAGGCGCTGTGGGATGACTTCTCCCACGGCCGTATCGAGCGCTACGGCAGCTTGCGCGACTTTCCTGCCGTGAAGGGCGTCTCCTACCTGTCCGTCCATCTGCGCTTCGGGACCATCCCGATTCGCCAACTGGTGCGCCAGGCTTTGGAACAGAAGGCTGATACCTGGCTTAGCGAACTGATCTGGCGCGACTTCTATTTCATGATCCTCGACCACTTTCCGCAGGTCGTCGGCCATGCCTTCAAGCCGGAATACGATGCGATCCAGTGGGCCAATCGCCCCGAGGCATTCGCAGCCTGGTGCGAGGGTCGCACCGGCTACCCGCTGGTCGATGCGGCCATGCGCCAGCTCAATTTCAGCGGCTGGATGCACAATCGCCTGCGCATGGTCGTCGCCTCCTTCCTGACCAAGGATCTCGGCCTCGACTGGCGACTCGGCGAACAGTACTTCGCCGAACAACTCAACGATTTCGATCTGTCGGCCAACAACGGCGGCTGGCAATGGGCCTCTTCAAGCGGCTGCGATGCCCAGCCCTATTTCCGGATTTTCAATCCAATCACGCAGTCGGAAAAGTTCGACGCGGAGGGCAAGTTCATCCGCCGCTACGTACCGGAGCTGGCCAAGGTGCCGAACAAATACATCCATGCGCCATGGAAAATGGGACGTATCGAACAGGAAGCACTGGGCGTGGTGATCGGCCGTGACTACCCGGCACCGATCGTCGATCACGCAACGGCCAGGGACGAGACCCTGGCCCGTTACGCAGTCGTCAAGAAGCAGGCCTAGTGGGCCCTTCTTGCCTTGGTATAGCCTTCGACGAGACTGAGTAGTTCGACTTCGTCGTACGGCTTGCCGAGGTAGTGGTTGGCACCGATTTCCAGCGCGTAGTTGCGATGCTTGTCGGCTGTCCGTGAGGTGATCATGATGATCGGCACGGAGCGCAGACGCTCCTCGGCGCGAATATTGCGGACCAGATCGAAGCCGTCCATGCGTGGCATTTCGATGTCGGACAGGATCACATCCGGCATCACGTCGATCAGTTGCTCCAGCGCATCGACACCATCCTTGGCCAGGATCACCTGATAGCCTTCGCGCATCAGCAGGCGACTCGTGATCTTGCGCACCGTCAGCGAATCGTCGACGACCATCACCGTCGGCTGGGTTTCCATCGCCGTTGCGACCGGCTCCGGAGCTGCTGGCACGGCAGCCACTGCGGCTGGCGCACCAACCACCGGCACTCGGCTGGCCAATGCCACCGGATTCAGGATCAGCACGACCCGGCCGTCGCCAAGCACCGTAGCGCCCGCAATACCGACCACCCGCGCCAGTTGCACGCCGATATTCTTGACGACAACTTCCTGGTTTCCCTTGAGTTCATCGACCAGAATCGCCACTCGTTGCGAACCGGAACGCAGCAGCAACACCCAGTATTGGCGATGCAACTCGGGCACTGCCTCTGTATCGCCCAGCAGATGCGGCAGGTATTGGAAGGGGTAACGATTGCCCTGCCAGGTCACTTCGCCTTGCTCACGGTAAGCAGCCAGCGCCTTTTCCTTCATTTCCATGACCTGTTCGATCATCGTTGAAGGCACTGCGTAGAGGTGGCTGCCAGCCCGGATCAGCAGTGTTTGCGTCACCGCCAGTGTCAGCGGCAGATAGAGTCGGAAGGTTGTCCCGTGGCCGGCCTGCGACACGATTTCAATGCGCCCGCCGAGTTCGGCTACTTCGGTCTTGACGACGTCCATACCAACGCCACGACCAGCCAGCTGAGTCAGCTCGGTCGCCGTCGAGAAACCCGGCTGGAAGATGAAATCGAACAGCGTTGCTTCATCGGCTTCCTGCCCCGGTTGGAGCAGACCCATGGCCTCGGCCCGGGCACGGATACGGGTGGTATCCAGGCCTTTGCCGTCATCGGACATGGCAAGAATGATTTCATTGCCTTCCTGGGCAATCTTGACAATGATTTCGCCCGCTTCCTGCTTGCCGGCAGCAAGGCGCTGATCACGCGCTTCGATACCGTGCGTCACGGCGTTGCGCAGCATGTGCTCGATTGGCGCCAGCATCTTGTCGAGCACCGAACGGTCGATATCAACCTGGCCACCGACGATGTCCAGATTGGCTCGCTTGCCGGTTTCCTTGGCAGTCTGCCGGACAATCCGGTAAAGACGTTCGGTCTGGCTGGCGAACGGCAGCATGCGCACGCCCATCAGCTCTTGCTGAAGGCTGCGATTCAGGCGGGACTGCGCCAGGATCGCTGCATTGGCGTCATCGAGATTCTTCAAGAGGTTTTGCTGAACCGTCGCCACGTCGTTGACCGACTCGGCCATGAAGCGCGTCAGT
Organism: Azonexus sp.; assembly: GCA_041909135.1. Lineage (GTDB taxonomy): Bacteria > Pseudomonadota > Gammaproteobacteria > Burkholderiales > Rhodocyclaceae > Azonexus. Next base: position 214,630 of record JAYREA010000001.1, read on the forward strand.
TCCTGAAAGCGCGTGAAGCGGTCAAGCTCCAGCGGATCGAAGTCGGCATCGCCTTCCGGCGTGTGGGCCACATGCGCCTGAATCTGCGACTCAGCCTGAATTTCGATTTCGCGCAACTGACGGCGCAGACGAATGACGTTTTCCGTCAATTCGAGCAGCGAACCTTTCAGGCTGCGCATTTCCCCTTCAATCCGGGTCCGGGCGATGGACAACTCGCCCGCTTCGTTAACCAGGCGATCAATGAGGTCAGCTCGAACACGCAGCGTGGCACGTTGGCCGCCGGCCTCCGTTTCAGCCTCCGCTTCGACATGCAGAGGCTGCACGACGGCAGGCGTCGCCGTTTCACCGGTGATCGCGGGAATTTCCTCAACGGCGAGTTCCTCTGGCCCGGCACGCAGACGTTCGACCGCTTGCACCAGGGTATCGCAGCCGGTTTCAATTTCATCGATGAATACCGGTGTTGCCTGACCTGCCCGCATGGCCTCTTCGACCCGTGCTTCGAGCATGTGCGTTACTTCACCGAGGTTCATCGCCCCCGCCATCCGCGCGCTACCCTTGAAGGTATGCATCAAACGGGCAATCGCCTTGGGCGCTGCAGTGCTAGCCGGATCAGCACGCCAGGCGCGAAGTTGCGCCGTCAGGTCACGCGTCAGATCGACCGCTTCCTCAAGGAAGATAGGCAGTAGCTGTTCGTCAAATTCATCGGTCAGTTGCGGCAAGGCCGGAGCGGGTGCCGCTGCGACCGGTTCCGGCTCGATTTCAGCCACAGCACTCTGCGTGCCCGGCAGTTGAATAATCTCGGCACTTGCTTGAGGCGATGATTCCTCGACGGGTGCCGGATGGAAGATGTCATCCAGCGCGGCAATCAGTTGCTGCTGTTCGTCCGGCGCGCGCTGCTGGGCCAGTGCATCGAACATCCCCTCGAGGGTGATGATGCTCTGCCGCACGGTTTCCAGCCCCTCGATACTCTCCGGATGGGCCGAACCATCCCGGCGCAACAAGGCGTGCTCAAGGGCGAGGGCCAGTCGATGCAGCGGCATCAGGCCAACGGTTGCCGCGATGCCTCCCAATGTATGGGCTGCTCGCGTCATTTCGAAAGTCGTCGGCCCGGACGGATTAGCGTCGAGCACCGCGTAGCTGTCGACCAGCGTCTGCAGATAACCGCGGGCTTCATCGCGGAAAATATCGTACAAGGTTGGCGAGGCCGTCACCATCGACGGCACGCTTGGCAACGCGATCTCAGGTTCAGGCGCTGATACCGGCGGAAGCAACTCTTCGTCCGGCACCGCCAAAAGTTCGATGACTTCCGGCAAGGCCTCGGCAACAGGCAGGTCGTCAGTAGCGAACTGCGCCACTTCGAGTCCACCGATTTCGGGTTCTTCTTCCTGCACCAGCAGCGGCGACTCCACTTCGTCCGTGACAGTCGCCAACTCGATAATCTCTGGCTGCTCCTCCGTAATAATCGGCTCAGATGCAGCAAACGGCTCGATCTCAAACCCGCCGATCTCAAACTCGGCGTCCGGTTCCGTCAACTGGATTTGTTCAGTGACTGCCGGCTCAATTGCTGCCGGCTCAATTTCGACCGGGACCACGGCAACGGGAGTTGGCTCCAGGCCGCGCAGTCGCCCTGCCAGGGCGACCAGCGCCGACGGATCGGGGGCCACGCCCTGGCCGGATTCGAGATAACGTACCCAGGCCGAGAACAAGGTGTGCTCGCCCTCGATCATCTGCATGAGTTCGGGGGTGGCCCACTGATCCTGGCGCAACCAGATATTCAGCGTCTGCTCAAGCTCCCAGGCAGCTTCGCCGAGGTCATTCAAACCGACCATGCGGCCGCTGCCCTTCAGCGTGTGCGTGGAACGACGAATCGTCGTCAGTGCTTCCACGTTGTGCGGATCAGCGACGAGCAATGCCATCTGATCACTCATCGTGGCCAGAACTTCGTTGGCTTCCTCAAGGAAAATCGACAGCAGTTCGGCGTCGATTGCTTCGTGGGTTGATTCGGCAAGCTGCAGTGTTTCGGCCGAAGGTGCCGTCACTTCGGGCTGCTGCGGTTTCAGGGCAGCCAGCGCGGCATCCGCACTTTCGCCGGCGAGATCACCAGTCTTCAAAGCTTCCAGCGCTGCCTTGGCGGTTTCTCCCAACTCATGATTCGCGACGAGGTCAGCATCCTGCTTGAGGGCCTGCAGATTCTGCTTGAGCTCCTGCTGCAGCCGCTCGTCTTCCGGCGCCTCTTTCAGCGCCGCAACCAGGGCATGGGTATCGCGTGCCTGCTGGGCTAGCTGAGTTTCGACACTCGGCGCCAACTCGCTCTCTGCAGCGGCATCTTCAGCCTCTTCATCAATCGCCTTGGTCCCCTGCATCCGATTGACGAAAGCCTCGAAATCGGTTTCTCCACCCGGCAAGGCATCGACAAAAAAGCCAAGGATGGACAACTGCTGCGCAATTTTCTCGAAATCTTCCGGTGAGTGGGTCGAACCCGGCTCGGCAAAGCGATGAATTTGCTCACCGCAATCCTTGACACTGGCCGTCGCACCCATATGGCCGAGCATCGCCAGGGCGCCAGCTATCTGTTTCAGCGGCCCATCCAGTGGTGCCAGATCGTGCTCTGCCGCGGGGTCTCTGAAGAAGGCATCGAGCGATTGCTCGACTTGCGCCAGATTGTTCTGGATTTCCCGGGCAACCTGACTGATCAGCAGCTTCTCCTGAGCCCGCCGGGTCATTTCGTCGAGCAAGGGCAGCGCTTCGTCGCTTGCCGGTCGGCCAGCAATGCAGGCGTAAAGCCGGGCAACCATCAGGTCAACTTGCTGGGCAAAATCGGTTCCCAGGCGCTTGAAGCTCTCCTGAGCATTTTGCAAAAGCAGGATGGCGGTTGCCACTTCCATCGCCACCGTATCCGAGTGGCGCGCCGGGTCTTCGGTCAGCCAGTTGGCGATGGCGCCCAAGCCCTGGCCAAGGCGTTTCAGGTCGGTATGGCCAATTTCCTCGGTCAGGCCAGCAACACTTCTGGCCTGCTCGGCAAAAGCAGCAAGGCTTGCCGGGCTACCGGCGGCACAAACCTTGTTCCACGACTCTTCAACACCGCTCAGTACTTCGCGCAGGCGCCGCAGCACGGCATCCTGCGGCAGCGTTGCGGTTGCGGCAGCAGAGGGAAGCTGTGATGGCAAACCGAAGGTCGACTGAACCTGGGTCACGACATTACTCAAGCCGACAGGCGCTTGGGCAACGTGGTAAAGCGCTTCGCGCATCAGGCGTTCGGCCAGGCTGCTCGACCCTTCGAGCAAACGCCGAATCTGCAGGTCAATACGGGCACTGACCTGACGTACTGAACCATCGGCACTGACCGCTGGATCCTTCAAGGCCTCGATAAAGGCTTGCGCCGTCCACCAGAACGAACGGGCGGCCGGCGTTTCCTGCGTAGCTTCGATACCCGCCAGGGCATCCAGCATCATCTGACGACCAGCCTCGGCTTCGGCCGGCTTGGTCAACCAGGAGAGCAACCCCTTCTGGTAACGGCCTCGTTCGGCTTTCAACAACTGGCGCAACTCATCCGGCCCCAGTTGCCTGGTGGCAGCAACCCGCTTTGGTGGACGTAACGAAAGATCGGGGAAAAACAGATCGCTGGCCCGCGCCATCGGCAGACCACGCACCTTGGCCAAGGCAAGGTACACAGGCAACAGACGCAGTGGCTGGTTCGGCTCACCGGCCATCAGCTCATCGAGGTAAAGGCGAATGCCTGCCAAGGCCTGATGGACGGCCGCGACGGCAGCCTCGTCAGATACCTGCCGACCGTCTTCCATGGCCGACAGCAAGGATTCCAGCGACTCGGTGACTTGCGTTATGCCATCCAAGCCAACAATTGCCAATGCGCCATGTACCTGGTGAACATGGGTGCGGCAAAACTTGAGCTGTGTGTCGTCAGCACCCGAGACATGCAGGCTGAAAGCCTCCTCTGCCCGCTCCAGCGCCAGATCAATCTCGCCCTTGACCCAGGTCAGGGGGCCCAAATCAAATTCAGTTGCCGCGTTCATAGTCTCTCGCGATCGATGTCCGTCAATCCACCTTGAAACCAGCGACGGAACCCTTCAGTTCGGAAGCCAGAGCGGTCAGTTCGTCAACAGCCTCGGCGGTACGCTGCGTACCGGCCGTGGTTTGTTCGGTTACATGAAGAATGTCCTGCATCAGACGAGCCACCTGCGTCGCGGAATCAGCCTGATTCTGTGTCGAACTCGAAATATCCTGAATCAGGTCGGCAAGGTCGCGCGACACCTGGCCGATTTCGGACAGTGCCTGACCGGCCGCATCGGACAGCTTGGCTCCTTCAACCACGCCTCGGGTCGATTGTTCCATCGCTGAAACAGCATCCTGGGTATCGGTCTGAATCGTCTTCACAATCGCCGCGATCTGCTTGGTAGCTTCAGCCGAACGTTCAGCCAGTCGCTGCACTTCCTCGGCAACCACCGTAAAGCCGCGACCTGCATCACCGGCGGAGGCCGCCTGAATAGCCGCGTTCAAAGCCAGAACGTTGGTCTGTTCGGTAATGTCGGAAATCAGTTCCACGATTTCACCGATCTCCTGCGAGCTTTCGCCAAGGCGCTTGATCCGCTTCGAGGTTTCCTGAATCTGGTTACGAATTTCATTCATACCCTTGATGGAATCCTGCACGGCCTGCGTACCCTTTTCAGCAGCCGTCAGCGATTGACGGGCAACCTGGGCGGATTGCGTTGCACTGCCGGATACCTCGGTCATCGAACGCGCCATTTCCAGCGCCGACTGACCCGCTTCCTGAATTTCGGTCGATTGCCGCTCGGCAGCATCAAGCAGTTGCGCCGAGTTCAAGCGGGCCATTTCTGTTGCCGCCGTCACACGATTCGCCGCGTCATTGATTCGCCCGACCAGCACGCGAAGTTCTTCAATGGTGTAGTTGATCGAGTCGGCAATGGCGCCCGTGATGTTCTCGCTCACCGTCGCGGTCACCGTCAAGTCACCGTCAGCCAGGTCACCCAGTTCGTTCATCAGGCGCAGAATGGCGTCCTGATTATCGCGATTGGTTTGGTCAGCTGTGTGCCGTTGCTGTTCGGCCGCTTCGGCACGACGCTCGGTATCGGCGAGGTAGATCCTGGCCAGCAGTGCCAGTGCAGCGATAGCCGCAATCGTCAGCACGATCAGCAGAACAATGTAGAGTCCGCGCTCAGACAATGCACTTTGGTAACCCAGTGCCAGTTCGTCGGTTGCTTTCAGCAGATCCTCGCTCTCGCGGAAGATGCGCGAGCCGGCCTGCTTGGAAAGCACCAGCGGCTGCATGTTGCCGAGAATACTGGCAATAGCGCCCTGATACTCCTTGAAAGCACCATCCAGTTCATCCAGCTTGGCACGCGTGTCCGCATCGGCACCACTCTTGGTCAAGCCGCCGAGAATGTCACGGAAAGCATTGGTGTCCTTGCCGAGCAGGAAGGCGACTTCAGGATTGATTTCATTACCGACGAGCAGTGCAGATGCATTCTTGGCAATCCGCTGCGTCAACATGACCAACTGGTTGGCCGCAGCAATTTCACGCGAAGCGGCACCAGACTGCAATTTGAGCGTTGCGATTTGCTCGGTCAATTCGAGCATGGTTGAATTATTGTTGTCGATCAGCGCCACGCTCTTACCCAATGCGACCAGGTTCTTTTCCTGACCAATCACGGTTTCCGAGTCTTTGTCGGTCGAACCCCAACGCTGGGCGAGTGTCTCCAACTGCGGGCGAACATCACTCGGCGAAGCAGGAACGCTGACTGTGCCGATTTCACCACCGTTGGTCAGATGATCGAGAAGCTTGGCGAAGGTTTCACGCGATTCCTTCAACTGCCCGAAAGCCACGGCGTTACCTTGTAGCGCCAGCGACGAAGCCTTGGCTAGCCGCTGCGAGAGCATGCGCATTTCGCCCGATGCCGCGATATAGGCGGTATTGTGCGTCGATTCGCGATTGTCATGAAAGACCAAAGCGGCAATCAACAACAGCAGGGCGACGAAAATGGCGCCCAGCGTTTTCATCTGCTGAATGACCGGCTGCCCAGCCAGGAATGAGGGCAACGGCACTCTGGCGGGGGTTGAAGCATCCGCCGAGACGGTCATCGGAGCCCCGCCTTTCCCGGCATCACCAATTTTCGGAAACTTGAAGCTGAAAGCCATGGAAATCCTCCACTAGGGTCAGGGGCTAACGCCCTCTATCAAACCCCGATATTCATGAAATCCTGATCGGCGAGCAATTCGCGAACCGACAGTTTGTGCCAGATTTTTCCGTGCGTATCGGCGAAACGCTGTACACCCCAGGCCGGCATGGATGCATCAGCCGACTCAGGAGTGAAATCTTCGGGATTCTTCAAGCCCAGCATTCGCGACACCAGCAGTGCCGCATTGATACCGTAACGCGCTCCGATCAACAGCAAGCGTGCATTGGAGTTTTGAACGATCGGCGGGCCGCCCCGAAACAACGAAAAATCACTGACCGCATGCAAATTGCCACGGATATTGGATATCCCGACAAACCAGGGCCGGGTCAGCGGCACAGGCGCCATCTGCGACGCCTGCACGATCTCGCCACCATCGGAAAGATCGACCAGCCAAGACTCCCCCCCGGCTTCGACCCCAAGCCAGGAAGCCGAACCCTTTCCCAGCGCAGCCTGGCTCAAACGGGAGGCCAGGTACTCCTGAAAATCACGAAGACTGGTTTTCCGGGCCATTTGGCTATGGCAGCGCGGCGATACGTTGCAACAGTTCTTCCGGATTCAAGGGCTTGACCAGATAATCAATGGCCCCTTGGCGCAAGCCCCAGATCTTGTCGGTTTCTTGCCCCTTCGAGGTGCAGACGATGATCGGGATACCCTTTGTTTCTTCATCACGCGTCAGCGTGCGCGTCGCCTGATAGCCATTCAATCCGGGCATCACGACGTCCATCAGGATCAGATCCGGCTTGGTGGCCTTGGCCTTGGCAATACCTTCTTCCCCGGTTTCAGCGGTCGAGACCTGATAACCGGCCTTGGTCAGTACATCAACCGTAAAAAACCGTTCAGTTGGGGAATCATCAACGACGAGAATATTCTTGACGGGCATCTTTTCTTCCTGGACTACGAATTGGATTCTGTTTCAGCCGGCAAAGCAAAGGCGGCAACCGTCTGCAGCAGGCTATCTTTGGTAAATGGTTTGGTCAGGTACTGATCGGATCCGACCATGCGCCCGCGCGCCCGGTCGAACAGGCCGTCCTTGGAGGAGAGCATGATTACCGGCGTGGCCTTGAAACGTGGATTTTTCTTGATCAGGGAGCAGGTCTGGTAGCCGTCGAGCCGCGGCATCATGATGTCGCAGAAGATCACGCTTGGCTGGTGATCGGCGATTTTCGCCAGCGCATCAAACCCGTCTTCAGCCAGAACGACCTGACACCCGGCCTGCACGAGAAAAATCTCGGCGCTACGCCGTATGGTGTTGCTGTCGTCAATGACCATAACCCTGACGCCGCGCAATCTGGATAAATCAGCCAATTTCCCTGTCCCCTTGGCCTCTGGTGAGGCGCTATCGCTATCGGTACATCATACTACGGAACTATTACTGCAAATCAATAGCGGTAACAGTGTCTCGGCATTCCGATGATGGCTTCGGCAATACCCGGATTCGGATAAAATCGATCCATCTTACCCAATTCCCTTCGCGACCGCCAAGGGCGCGAATATCGATGACTGCCAGCACCACCAATCCTCCCAGCCCGCCGCTGGTTCTTGTTTTCGCGGCCAGCGACCCATCCTCCGGTGCCGGCATCCAGGCCGACCTGCTGACCCTGGCCAGCCTGGGTTGCCATCCGCTGACCGCGCTGACCGCCGTCACGGTCCAGGATACCGTCGGCGTGCAAAGCGTGCATCCGCTCGCCGCCGAACTGGTCGAGCAGCAAGCCAGAACAATTCTTGAGGATATGCCGGTTGTCGCCTTCAAGATTGGCGTGCTGGGCAGTGTCGAAAATGTACTTGCCGTGGCCGAAATCGTTGCCGATTACCCGGAGATCCCGCTGATACTCGATCCGGTACTGGCCTCCGGCCGTGGCGACGACTTGTCGAGCGAAGAGATCATCTCGGCGATTCGTGAAATGCTGCTGCCGCAGACCACACTGTTAACTCCGAATGCGCCCGAAGCCCGGCGACTGGCCGAAAGTGACGAAGACGAGAGCGAGCCTGCGATCGACATCTGCGCCCAGCGCCTGATCGACATGGGCGCGCAGTATGTGCTGATCACCGGAACCCACGAAAACACCCCCCAGGTCATCAATACGCTGTATGGACCGGATGGTGTCGTGCGTCGCGACGAATGGGAACGCCTGCCGGGCAGCTACCACGGTTCGGGATGCACCCTGGCTTCGGCCATTGCCGGCTGCATTGCCGGCGGCGCAAGCGTCGATGATGCAGTGCGCGATGCGCAGGATTACACCTGGCAAGCCCTGAAAAACGGATTCCGCGCCGGCATGGGGCAATTCATCCCGGACCGTTTTTTCTGGGCGCGCAGCACGGATGATGCTGCAGAAGAGACCACTCCTGAAAACCAGCCTGATACCAATGAATAAACTCCGCGGCCTCTATGCCGTTACTCCCGACTGCACCGACGGCAGCCGACTGCTCGCCGATGTTGAAGCGGCGCTGGCCGGCGGCTGCCGTATCGTTCAATACCGTGACAAGCTGAGTACGATGCCGGAGCAGGTCGCCCGCGCCCAGGCACTGCGCGAACTTACCCGCCGTTTTGGCGCGACATTGCTGATCAATGACGATCTGGCATTGGCCGCGCTGGTCCAGGCCGATGGCGTGCACCTCGGCAAGGATGACGGCAATCTGGCCGCTGCCCGCGCCATTCTCGGCCCGGGAAAAATCCTCGGCGCCTCCTGCTATGCCGATTTCGCGGCTGCCGAGGCCGCCAGCCGGGCAGGTGCCGACTACGTGGCCTTTGGCGCAGTCTATCCGTCACCGACCAAACCCCAAGCGACGCAGGCTGCAACCGACTTGTTTGTTCAAGCCAGAGCCGAACTGGCCGCTGCGACCTGCGCCATCGGCGGCATAACGCTCGCCAATGCGCCGCCCCTGATCACCGCCGGCGCCGACCTGCTCGCCGTCATCACCGACCTATTCAGCGCCCCCGACATCACGGCGCGCGCTGCCGCCTATCAACGCCTTTTCGAGGAGCACTCCGCATGACTTCCCGCAACCAGCAACTGTTCGAACGCGCCCAGCGCCACATCCCGGGCGGCGTCAATTCGCCGGTCCGCGCCTTCCGCTCGGTCGGTGGTACGCCCTGCTTCTTCCAGAAGGGTGTCGGCCCGAAGGTGCAGGATGCGGATGGCAAGTGGTACACCGACTACGTTGGCTCGTGGGGTCCGATGATCCTCGGCCACGCCCATCCGGACGTGATCGCCGCCGTCCAGGCCGCCGTCGTCGATGGCCTGTCCTTCGGCGCGCCGACCGAGAAGGAAGTCGATATCGCCGACCTGCTCTGTGAACTCGTGCCGTCGATGGACATGGTGCGTCTGGTTTCCTCCGGCACCGAGGCGACGATGAGCGCCATCCGGCTGGCTCGTGGCCATACCGGTCGCGATGTGCTGATTAAGTTCGAAGGCTGCTACCACGGCCATTCCGACGGCCTGCTGGTCAAGGCCGGCTCCGGCCTGCTGACTTTCGGCAATCCCTCATCGAGCGGCGTCCCGGCTGGCGTTGCCGAGAACACCATGGTGCTGACCTACAACGATCCGCAGGAACTGGCCGAGGCGTTTGCCAAGCATGGCGACAAGATCGCTGCCGTCATCGTCGAACCGGTGGTCGGCAACATGAACCTGATCGCCCCGACCGCGGAATTCCTCAAAGCCATGCGCGAGCTGTGCACGAAGAACGGCTCGGTACTGATTTTCGACGAAGTAATGACTGGTTTCCGTGTTGGCCTTAAGAGTGCACAGGGCCTGTTCGGCATCACGCCCGACCTGTCCACCTTCGGCAAGGTCGTCGGTGGCGGCATGCCGCTCGGCGCCTTCGGCGGCAAGCGCGAAATCATGGCGCAGATCGCCCCGCTCGGCCCGGTTTATCAGGCCGGCACGCTGTCCGGCAACCCGATCGCCACGGCCGCTGGTCTGGCCACGCTGAAACTGATTCAGGCGCCCGGTTTCTATGAAGCACTGACCGCCAAGACCAAGGCCCTGTGCGACGGCCTGGTCGCCGCCGCGAAAAAACACGGGGTCGCCTTCGCGGCCCAGAACTTCGGCGGCATGTTCGGCCTTTACTTCGCCGAAAAGTGCCCGGGCACCTACGACGAAGTGCTGGCCTGCGACAAGGAAGCCTTCAACCGCTTCTTCCACGCCATGCTCGACGCCGGCCATTACTTCGCGCCGTCGGCCTTCGAAGCCGGTTTCGTCTCGGCCGCCCATACCGATGCTGACATTGCCGGCACCATCGCGGCGGCAGAGGCGTATTTCGCCACCTTGAAGTAAAAAGCGTGAGCAACTCGGCGCTCGCCTGGCTCGTTCTGTTCATCGCCGGCCTCTGTGAGGTCGGCTGGGCGGTCGGCATGAAATACACCGAGGGGTTCAGCCGGCTGTGGCCGAGCGTCTGGACGGTACTTGGCATGGCGGCCAGCGTCATCCTGCTCGGCTGGTCGCTGAAAATCCTGCCGCTCGGCACTGCCTACGCTGTGTGGACGGGCATTGGCGCTGTCGGCACGGCGATTCTCGGCATCTACCTGTTCGGCGAATCGCGCGAGGTGCTGCGCTTTGTCTGCATCGGCCTGATCGTCGCCGGCATTATCGGTCTCAAGCTGGTCACCCCCGACACGCACTGAAGCCAGCGCCTGACAAAGCGCAGTAATATCCCTTCAAACAAGGGGGGATGCGATGCGGGAAACCTTCAAAAAACTCTATCAGGTGGGCGATTTCTGGGGCGGCCTGGCCGCCATGCTGGTCGCCCTGCCCGCCGCCATCGCTTTTGGCGTCACCATCTATTCGGCCATTGCGCCAAGCCACGCCGCCCTGGGAGCGCTGGCCGGCATTATCGGCGCGGCCGTAATCGGCCTGATCGCTTCCACCCTCGGCGGTACCGACCGCCTGATCAGCGCGCCATGCGCCCCGGCGGCAGCCCTGCTCTCGGCCTTTGCCATCGAACTACTGCACCAGGGCGTACCGGGTGGCAACATCATCCTGCTCCTGCTGCTGCTCGGCGTGCTGGCCGGGCTTTTCCAGATTCTTTTCGGTTTCGTCGGCATCGGCCGCCTGATCAAATACATACCCTACCCGGTGGTCAGCGGCTACCTGACCGGCGTTGGCCTGATCATCATCGGCAGCCAGGCGGTAAAACTGCTGGGTACGCCAGCGGGAACCAGCCTGTACGAAGCCCTGAGCTTGCCTGAACTTTGGGACTGGCGGGCGCTGACAGTCGGCACCGTGACCATGCTGACCATGTGGCTGGCCCCCAAGCTGACCAGCCGCCTGCCCGGCACCATCATCGGCATCGCGGCCGGCCTGCTTTGCTACTTCGGTCTGGCCATGCAGGATGAGAGCCTGCTCCGACTGAGCGACAACGATCTGGTCATCGGCCCGCTCGGCGCCAGTGGCAAGGGCTACTTCCAGGCCATCACCGCACGCTGGCACGAGATTGGCGATCTGCGCCTGGCCCAGGTGGCCGCCCTGCTCGGCAATGCGCTGACCCTGGCCGTCCTGCTCTCGATCGACACCCTGAAAACCTGTGTCGTCCTCGACCAGATGACTCGCTCGCAACACAATCCGAACCGCGAATTGATCGCCCAGGGCGTTGCCAATATCGCCTCATCGTCGATAGGCGGCATCCCCGGCGCCGGCACCATGGGGGCAACCCTGGTCAACCTGTCGAGCGGCGCCACGACCCGCGCCTCAGGTCTGATCGAGGGCATCTCCGCTCTCGTCTTCGCCTTGTTGCTGAGCAGCTTTATCGCCTGGATCCCGGTTGCCGCGTTGGCCGGCATTCTGATCGTCGTCGGCATCCGGATGATCGACCGCGGGCCGTTGCGCTTCGTCCAGTCATCGGCCACCGTCTTCGATTTCGGTGTCGTTGTCACGGTGGTCATCGTCGCCCTGACCATCGGCCTGATCGCCGCATCTGCCGCCGGTGTGGCGCTGGCCATCATCCTCTTCCTGCGCGAACAGATTGGCGGCTCGGTCGTTCGTCACAAGTTCTACGTCAATCAGATGTCTTCGAGTTGGCACCGGCCGGAAGCCGAAACGCATATTCTCGAGCAGAAAGGCGACCAGGCCGTGATTTTCGAGCTGCAGGGCAGCCTCTTCTTCGGCACGACACAACAACTCTATGCCGACCTGGAACCCGAATTGCGCTGCCGCAGCTTTGTCATTCTCGACATGAAGCGCGTCCAGTCGGTCGATGTGACGGCAGCCCACCTGCTCTGTCAGGTGCGCGACACGCTGGCCGAGCGCCACGCCCTGCTCATCCTGTCGAATGTCCGCGAAAACCTGCCGAACAATCGCAATCTTCGGGAGTTCCTGGAGCAAACCGGAGTCACCGAAATTGCCGATGCTGTCCGTCTGTTCAGCGAACTCGACAGCGCCATCGAATGGGTGGAGGACAGACTGCTCGGCACCAGCGAACAAAGCCTGCCGGAATCGGAAACGGCGCTGGAAATTTCCGACATGGAGCTCTTCAAGCACCGCAAGGACGAGACACTGGCCGATCTGGAGACACGGCTGGTCAAGCGCCATTACGCAGCGGGCGAGATCATTTATTCGCGTGGCGAGCCCGGCGATGCGATTTACCTGATCCGCAGCGGCACAGTGAAGATCTTTGCGCCGCTTGGCGGTGGACGCACCCGGCATGTCGCCACCTTCGGCCGCGGCGACTTCTTCGGCGGGCTGGCCTTTCTCGATGGCCTGCCCCGCGGCAACGACGCCATCGCCGCCAGCGATACGGAATTCTTTGTGCTATCGCAGGAGCAATTCGAAAAACTGACCGAGGAGCACAAGAAGCTGGCGCTGACCCTGCTCAAGGCGCTGTCCCGCTCACTGGCGCTGCGTCTGCGTCATGCCGATACCGAAAACGCGATGCTGCAGGAGTATTGAACCCGCCCTTACATCAGGAACAGTGTGGCCAAACCCAGGAAGATGAAGAAGCCACCTGAGTCGGTCAGCGCGGTGATCATCACCGAACCGCCAACCGCCGGATCGGCGCCAAACTTCTGGCGCAGCAGCGGAATACCAACGCCAGCCGAAGCGGCCAGCAACAAATTCAGCGTCATCGCCGAAGTCATCACAAAACCGAGCTGGGCGCTGCCATAGAGCCACCAGGCGGCTAAACCCAGAAGCCCCCCCCAGATCAGGCCGTTGAAGGTTGCCACGCCGAGTTCCTTGCGCAGCAGACGACGCATGGCGTCCGGCTGAACCTGCCCCATGGCGATGGCCCGAACGATCATCGTGATCGTCTGGTTGCCGGAGTTGCCGCCAATGCCGGCCACGATGGGCATCAGCGCGGCCAGCGCCACCAGCTTCTCGATGGAATCCTCGAAAGCACCGATCACTCGGGAAGCAATGAAAGCGGTCACCAGATTGACTGCCAGCCAGGCCCAGCGGTTTTTCACCGAATCCCAGACCGAGGCGAAGATATCCTCTTCCTCACGCAGACCGGCCTGAGCCAGCTGTTCGCTTTCCGCTTCTTCGCGGATGAAGTCCACCACCGCATTGACGGTGACACGACCGACCAGCTTGCCTTCCGGATCGAGCACCGGGGCCGACACCAGATCGTAGCGTTCGAAGGCCTTGGCAGCCTCTTCGGCCAGGTCATCGGGTTCGAACTCGACAAAATCGGTCTGCATCAAGCTGCCGACTTCAACCTCGACCTCATTGACCAGCAGGATATTCAAGGGCAACACGCCCTTCAGGTGCTCGTCACGATCGACGACGAACAGCTGGTCGGTGTGGTCCGGCAGCTCATCAAAACGCCGGAGATAGCGCAGCACAACTTCCAGTGAAACGTCTTCGCGCACGGTGACCATGTCGAAATCCATGATCGAACCGACCGACTCTTCGGGATAGGACATCGCCGCGCGTAGCTGCTCGCGCTCTTCGATCGGCAAACCGCGGAAAACGTCGTCGATAACGCCTTGCGGCAGGTCGGGCGCAAGGTCGGCCAGTTCGTCGGCATCAAGCGTTTCGGCGGCAGCGACCAGTTCGGTCCGCTCCATCGAATCGATCAGCGTTTCCCGAACCGCATCCGAGACTTCAAGCAGGATTTCGCCTTCGAGCTCCGGATTGACCAGTTCCCAGACGATCAGACGCTCATCGGTGGGCAGCGCTTCGAGGACGTAGGCGATGTCCGCCGGGTGCATCGGCTCAAGTTTGGCCTGCAGCTCATTCAGATGCTGCTTGTGGACGATGTCCTCAACCAGATCGTGGCGCGGGCCTTCCTGCCGGTGCACCAGATCCTCGACCAGCTTGTGCCGGGCGAGCAGGGTCTGCACCTCGGCGAGGCGCTCCTGCAAGTCTTCGGTGTCGGTCAGCTGGGCTTCTTCGCTCATGGTGCGGTGCCGCAAAATGGTGGGCCATTTTAGCACCGGGCGAATGACCGGACCCTTACAAAATCACTGCGGAAAACCCGTATTCCCGCGATATTTCACGGAACATCCGCCCCCGGCATGCGGCCGAGAATGATCGCTGTCTTGCGCCCGAGGCCAGGCGCATTGCGATTCCGGTCGTAATAGCGCGGATTCGGCACCATGCCGGCCAGACGGGCCGCCTGCTCCGGCCCCAGTTGGGCCGCGCTGGCGTTGTAGTAATGACGGGCAGCCGCTTCGGCGCCAAACACACCGTTGCCCCACTCGATCACGTTCAGATAAACCTCGAAAATCCGCTTTTTGCTCCACAGATTTTCCAGCATCAAGGTGATGATTGCTTCCTCGACCTTGCGGAAGTACGACTTGCTTGGCGTCAAGAAGAGGTTTTTGGCCAGTTGCTGGCTGATGGTTGAACCGCCGGCGACGAAACGCCCCTTCTTCTGGTTCTTTTCCATCGCTTTCTGCATACCTTCCCAGTCGAAGCCTTCATGATCGACGAACTTGGCATCTTCGGCTGCGATGATGGCACGCTTCAGGTGGATGGAAATCCGCTCGTAGGGCACCCATTGCTGTTTCAGTTGCGCCCCCGGATTCTTCTGGCGCAACTCAGCCAGACGGATTTCCATGAACCGGGTTTCGCCGGGATTGACCCAGCCCCAGAGCAGCACCCAGCCGAGTAGCCATAATTGCCAGACGAGAAATAGACCGACCAGCCCGAGCAGCAGCCATTTCAGCCAGCGGCCGAGGGCTTTCATGTCGCCAGCTTGGCTCGCAGATCGGCCAACACCTCTCGGGTGGACGGGCGCACCCCGCGCCAGACGAAGAATGCTTCGGCCGCCTGCTCTGCCAGCATGCCCAGGCCATCGGCCCGGATTGCAGCACCCTGCTCCCGGGCCAGCGCCAGAAACGGTGTTTCTCCTTTGCCGTACATCATGTCGTAAGCCAGACTGTCCGATGCGAAGATCCCGGGCGGCAGGGGAAGACTTTCACCGGAAAGGCTGGCAGAGGTTGCGTTAATGACCAGATCAAAGCTTTTACCGGCAGCTTCCGCGAAACTTCCAGCGTTTACCATCCCGATATCGGCAAATGCATGCGCCAAGGCGACCGCCTTGTCGGCGCTGCGGTTGGCGATGAATAGCGAAGCCGGCATTTCGGCCAGCAATGGCGCGATTACCCCGCGTGAAGCACCACCAGCACCGAGCAACAAAATGCGCTTGCCGCCCAGCGGAAAACCAAGATTGTGCGTAATGTCGCGAACCAGCCCTGCACCATCCGTGTTGTCGCCAAAAATCTCGGAACCGTTGAAGGCCAGCGTATTGACTGCCCCGGCCCGGGCCGCACGATCAGACAGACGGGTCGCCAAGCGATAGGCTTCTTCCTTGAACGGCACAGTGACATTCGCCCCCTTGCCGCCGGCCGCTACAAACGCGGAAACCGCCGGCAGGAAACCGTCGATCGCGGCCAGACGAGCTTCGTAAATCAAGTCCTGGCCGGTTGCCCCGGCAAAGGCCGCATGGATGGCGGGCGATTTGGAATGGGCAATCGGATTGCCGAAGACGCAGTAGAGGTCGCTCATTTGGTCGCTGTATTCAGGGCATCACCCTGGGTGAAGTACCAGGTCCTGGCGAAGGACAGCACGGTCGCGCCACCCAGTGCCTGCTGCGGGATGGCCCCGAAAGGTGCCGACATCCGGAGAATGCGCAAAGCGGCCTGATCAAGCACCTTGTGGCCGGAAGAGCGTGAAATCTCGGCGTTGTACAGACTGCCATCCTCGGCGCGCAGTTCAACGAAAATCACCACTGCGCCATAGAGCTTGCCGCGCGCCTCGGCCGGATAGTTCAGCGTGCCGATACGTTCGATTTTCTGCTTCCAGCCATCGAGATAGGCTGCCAAGCCATATTCCTCGGTCCGCGCCCCGACAAATTTCTTGCGCGGCCGCTTGCTGTATTCATCGGCCGTCTTGCTGATCTCGCCCTCCAGCCGCGCCATTGCCCGCGCCGATTCGGCCAGATCGAGGCCGCTGACACTGGGTACCGGTGACGGCTGTTCGCTGGCGGTTTTGGCGGCGGCCACGTTGCGCAGGCTCTTGGCCTGGGTCATCAGTTTCTGCTGGGCGGTTTCCAACTCCTGCACGCGGCGCTGCATCTGCTGGATCGCATCGCCTTCACTCTTTTGATGCGTTGGCGGCAGCGGCGTCTTGGCGCGACGGTTTTCGTCGGTATTGCCACCGCCATCCAGGCTCGCCTGCGCCAGCGCCTGAGCATCGGTCGGCTTGCGTGCGGACTTCGCATTGACCAGGATGATGTCCATGGCCTTTTCGCGAAAGGCTTTGGAGGCATCGGGAAACTTGAATTCCAGCGCGAGCAGCACAGCATGAATCAATAGCGAAACGCCGAGCGCGATCCACAGACGGCGGTCTTGCTTTACCGCCGGCGTCTTTCGCAGCTTGGCCGCCTTTGTCACGCGCCCTCTCCCTCTTCGGCTTCCTCCGCAACTTCCGCAGCGTCACTTTCGCCAAGCAGGTTGAGGAAACGGCAGGTAATTTCCGGCGCCAGCAAATCAATGTTCTCGACAGCCAGGCGAACGCGCTGCCCCGGCAAGAGATCAGACGGAATCGAAGGCACCCGCAGCAGCATGGGCAGATGGTCGAGCTTGACGCTCTGCTCGCGGCGCAGGGTGGCGTCGATTTCAGTCAATTCGTGCTGCTGAATCCAGCGCAGACACCAGTAGCGCTCCATTTGGCGCTGAAAGTCGGCATAGGCGGCGTAAGTCAGTTCGAAATCGCGCATCGCACCGAACAATTCGGCTGATTTCTGGGCAAAGGCCGGCGTTTCACCCTTCAAACAGGCGATCAGCTGCCATTGATTGACCATGTCGCAGTAACGACGCAGCGGCGAGGTCATCCAGGCATATTGCGGCACGCCGAGGCCTTCGTGCGGCAGCGGCGAGGTGGTCATGCGGACCTTGCCTTGCGTCTGGGCACGGTACAGACAGGCGATGTTCTTCTCGGCGAGCAGGCCGCCCCAGGTCGAATTGGCGACGATCATCAGCTCGGCGACCAGCTTGTCGAGCGGGCTGCCGCGCTTGCGCTCGGAAATCCCGACTGTGCAGTTATCCGGATCGGCCAGATCGCCTTCGATGGCGAAGTTGTAGTCGTTGATGCCCTGCATCGCGGAGGGCTTGCCACGCCGTCCTTCGCAGGCGTTGGCGAAGTGCCAGAGATGGACCAGTTCGTCCTTGAACGGCTGGTCGGGCAGCGGGCCGTTGATCGTTTCGGCGTTGAACCACGGTTCGATTTCGTGATGGCGCAGGTTGGCGGCGATGTGCACCATTTCCAGCCGCGATTCGTGACTGAGGATTTCCAGCGAGTCGTTGACCGTCAGATAAAGCGATACAGCCGGGCAGTGGCTACCACCGGCCAGCGTGTAGTTCTGGACCACCGCATCGGGCAGCATGGTAATCTTGTTGCCGGGCATGTAGACCGTGGATAGCCGGGCGCGGGCGACACCGTCAAGGGGCGAACCGTGTTCGATGGCCAGCCCCGGCGCCGCGATGTGGATGCCGATGCGCGAACCGATACCGGGCAGCTTGACGACCGATAGCGCGTCGTCGATTTCGGTGGTATTGGCGTCGTCGATCGAGAAGGCGCGGACGTCGGCGCGCGGCAGGTCGCTCGGCAATTTTGGTGCTTCAAGGGCCGGAAAATTGACCCCCTTGGGGAACTGTTCGTGCAGGAAACGGCGGTAATGCAGAAAGTAGGGCGACTTGATGGCGCCGCACTTGAAGAGCATCTGCGCCGCCGTCAGGCCGGTTTCGGCACAGGCGGTTTCAAAAGCCTTGGTTTCCGGTTTGTTGCGATCCGGCGCGTAGAGCAGGGCATCGGTCAGCGCACCGATTTCTGCCGGCAGTCGGAATTCTCTCAGCTCGACAATCCAGCCTTCCATCGTGAGCGCTTGCTGACGCTTTTTTTCAAGACTGGCCAGAGCAGCTGCGAGAATGTCGGCAGGCGCCTTGCGGAAGCGGCCCTTGCCTTTGCGGTGGAAATAGACGGGCGCGGCGTGCAGGGCAAGCAGCACCGCCGTCGCTTCGACCGGCGCGGGTTCGTGTCCGTAGTAATCACGGGCAAAATCAAGAAACGAAAACTCGCCATCGCTTGCGCACTCCCACAGGAATTCAGCTTCGATTTCTTCGGCCAGCGGCGTGGCCTGGTCGAGCAAGGCGCCCGCAGTGGGCTTTTCAAAGCGCAACAATACCGTTGCGGCCTTGATCTTGCTGCGCTTGCCGGTGGGCATTTCGACCTGCAACGAGCTGTCGTTGTCGGCCATGATGCTGCCGGCCTTAAAGCCGCCATCTTCTTCAAACAATACGTTCATCGACGGATTATAGCCCAGCGTATTCAATGATTTGCGGCACAAAGTCGGGAAACTTCGTGAAGCTGTGGTCGCCGCCCGGCAGGACGGTTTGCCGGCAGCCGGCGTAGAAGCGCTGTGCCTGACGATAATCGAGTACCTCATCACCTTCTTCGAGCAGCAGCCAGTAACGCTCGGGCGTTGGCTTGGCAACCTGTGCCAGCAACTGGGCGGCGTGCGCTTTGGTAAAGGTGAACTGTTCCCCGGTATGGAAATTGGCGTGATCGCCGACGAATTTTTCCAGATCGAGGCTGGCGCTCACCGCCGGATTGATCAGCACGGCGTTCAGACCATGCTTTTCGGCCAGATGATTGGCGTAATGACCGCCCAGCGAACTGCCGATCAAGGTCACCGGCCCGCCGGCCTGTTCGATCAGGCGGCTGACACTGGCCACCGCTTCATCCGGCACCGGCGACAACTGCGGGCAGACGAATTGCGCCGCCATGCCACGCCGGGCCATCTCGTCGGCCAGCAAGCGTGACTTCCACGAGGCCGGCGAGGAGCAGAAGCCGTGCAGGTATACGATCAGTGGGCGGTCCATTGCACCCAGCCGAAGTGGGCGGTCATCAGGACGACAATGCCGAAGACGATGCGATACCAGGCAAAGGGCGTGAAATCATGGCTGGAAATAAAACGCAGCAGCCAGCGCACGCAGAGAAAAGCCGAGATGAAGGCGGAAATGAAGCCGACCACCCACATGCCGATATCGTCGGCGCTGAGCAGGGCGCGTTCCTTGTAGAGCTGATAGACGGTGGCCGCGCCCAGCGTCGGGATGGCGAGGAAGAAGGAAAACTCGGTCGCCGCCTTGCGCGACAGGCCGAACAGCAGGCCGCCGATGATCGTTGCGCCGGAGCGCGAGGTGCCTGGAATCAGTGCCACGGCCTGGGCGAAGCCCATTTTCAGGGCGTCGAGCAGGGTCATTTCCTCGACCGTCTGGACTCGGATGGTGTGCTCGCGCTTTTCGGCCCACAGGATGACAAAGGCGCCGAGAATGAAAGTCGTCGCTACAGCAATCGGGTTGAACAGATTGGCCTTGATTGCCTTGCCGAAAGCCAGGCCGAGAATGGCCAGCGGCAGGAAGGCGACGAACAGGTTGAGGATGAATTTCTGCGCCGCCTTGTCGCTGAAGGCGCCACGCGCCACGACGAGCAGACGTTCGCGATACTCCCAGACGACCGCCAGAATGGCGCCGGACTGGATGACGATCTCGAACAACTTGCCGCGATCATCGTTGAAATCCAGCAGATCGCCGGCCAGAATCAGGTGGCCGGTCGAGGAAATCGGCAGGAATTCGGTCAGCCCTTCGACGATGCCGAGGATGAGGGCTTTGAGGAGAAGAATCGGGTCCATGGCGTGCAGCCTGTACTTTTGGCAAGTTGGGGAGGCCGCATTCTACTATCCCGGATGTGTCAAAACTTCGAGTTCGGCCAGCCAATTCAGCGCATGCTCACGGGATAGCCCGCACATCTCGGCCGACGGTTGCAGGCCAGCGCAGCAACCCGGCCGCTCCGGGCTAGCGAAAATCAGGCAGCGAAAATCAGCATCGAGATGCCGACATGGCACCCCCGCTGGCTTGTTCAGCGAACTGATCGACGGCGCGATGCAGCAGGCGCCACAACCGGGGCGGCAGTTCACAACAGTGGCCGCAGACGCTGATCGAAGACAAAAGGCCGCACGATCTCGAAGCCGATCTCGGCAAATCGCGGGTGCAGCGGATTGAGCACGATATTGCAAGCTTCCGGCACGATGGCCGACGGCACAATCAGGCCCAGCGCCCGCATCGAACGCAGGAATTCCGTACCGCAATCGACCGAAACCGCGCCGGGCGGCGTCGCCTCCCAACCGGGCAAGGAATCAATATCGGCCGTCTCGTAGAGACTCGCTTCATCCGGCAGGCTCAAGCGCACCAGCATCAGGTCGGGCGGCAGGATATGCCCGGTATGGGCGAGCTTTTCCATGGCACAGATTTCCACACTCAAACCGGCGTAAATCACCGGAATGCCCTGCCCATGCCAGCGCCCGCCATCGGCCAGCCCTCCGGCACCACTTCGATCAAGCGCAAACCTCGCCCGGGCGATCCGCCATGCCCACATCAGGCCGCGCCACCGTAGGCGATGGCATTGAGCACTCGCGACACTTCGCGGCAGCCAATCTCAGTATCGAGCATCGACAAGGGCGTCACATGGCCCAGACCGACATTGACCGTCTGCAGCCACTCGCTGGCCAACAAAGGGCTGCCGAATGTTTCTTCGGCCAGTTTTTCGATCGCCCCGAGCCGGGTCAGCCGCTCGGTTGACATCGAATCCAGCGCCTCATCCTTGGCCAGCTTGCGCTTGGCCGTCGAAGGCGACAACCCGACCAGCTCATAAACCCGCTCACGCGGCAAGCGCAAAGCCTCAGCCGCCCCAACCAGATTGCTGGCCGGCGCCCCTTTGCGAATTTCGCTGATCTGCGCCTGTGCCGAACTGCCCAAAAACCGGTCACGATAAACCACCCACGCCCCGGCAGCCCGCGGAGCACCAGCCAGCACATAGGCAGCAGTTGCCTGCTCAGCAAGCGGCACCGACGACGCGGCGGCAGGAGAGGTCTTGGGCATATGGAACTCCGAGCAGGATCAATTGACACTTAATAATAGACCAAATGACCCGCTTGCACAAACTTCGCTGTAGCCCGGAAACTTTCATCCACTATCGGAATCACCGATCTCTTTCCACAATCAACCGAATAAAACGGGTAAATCTGCAAACCCCTACTCGTGTCGCAGCGCCTCGATCGGATCAAGTTGCGCCGCCCGGCGTGCCGGGACGTAGCCAAAAATCACGCCGATCGCAGCCGAAAAGCCAAAGGCCGTCAGGTTGATGGCCGGGTTGAACATAAAAGGGATGTGCATCAGCGACGACAGCCCGAGGCAGGCAACAAAGGCCAGCGCCACCCCGACCAGCCCACCGCAGGCGGAGAGCACCACAGCCTCGATCAGGAATTGCCAGAGCACCTCGTTTTCCAGCGCGCCGATGGCCAGCCGGATGCCGATTTCGCGGGTCCGTTCGGTGACCGAAACGAGCATGATGTTCATGATGCCGATGCCACCAACGAGCAGGCTGACAGCTGCCACCGCGCCGAGCAGCGCGGTCATCGTGCCGATGGTGCCGGAGAGCGTTTCGGCGATCTGCTTGGTGTCCATCACGTTGAAATTGTCGTCGGCGTTCTCGGCCAACTTGCGCCGTTCGCGCAGCAGGCTGCGCAGCTGGGCGATGGCGACGGTCGCGTCGGTGCCGTCCTTGAGCGAGACCATGACATTGCCGATATCGAGCGAGCCGGTCAGCCGGCGTTGCGTGGTGCGCAGCGGCATCAGCACCGTGTCGTCCTGATCCTGCCCCATGCCGCCCTGACCTTTGGCGACGAGCAAGCCGATCACCTCGCAGTCGAAGGTCTTGACGCGGATGCTGCTACCGACCGGATTGCCGGCGCCGAACAGCTCCTTCCTGACGGTATTGCCGATCACGCAGACGGCCTTGCCGGCGCGTTCTTCGTCGTCGGAAAACTGCCGCCCGGCGGCGATTTTCCAGTTGCCGGCGATGAAGTAATCGTTGCTCGTGCCGCTCACCGTCGACGACCAGTTTTGCGTGCCGGCGACCAGCGTGACGGGGCTGCCGACGACGGGCGCCACGACCTTGAGGCCATTGACCTGTTGCTGGATGGCCTCGATGTCGGCGATCTTGAATTTCGGCGCCCCGGCGCTGTCCCGCCCCGGGCCAAGGCGCTGGCCGGGCATGACCATCAGCAGGTTGCTGCCGAGGCTGGCAATCTGGTCGGAAACCATCTTCGTTGCGCCGTTGCCCAGCGTCACCATGGTGATCACCGCGCCGACGCCGATGACGATGCCGAGCACAGTCAGAAAGGAGCGCAGCAGGTTGCGGCGGATCTCGCGCAGGGCGAGCAGGAGTGCGTTCAGGATCATGCGACCTCCGCTGCGCTGTCGCTGTCCACCAGCCCGTCGACAAAATGCACGATGCGCCGCGCGTAGTGCGCCATGTCCGGCTCGTGGGTGACCATGATGATGGTGATACCTTGTTCGCTGTTCAGCCGCCCGAGCAGCTCCATGATCTCGTGGCTGCGCTTGCTGTCGAGGTTGCCGGTCGGTTCGTCGGCGAGCAGCACGAGCGGGCTGGTGACGATGGCGCGGGCGATGGCGACGCGCTGCTGCTGGCCGCCGGAAAGCTCCGCCGGGGTGTGCGTTTCCCAGCCGTCCAGGCCGACCTTGGCGAGTGCGGCGCGGGCCGCAGCGTGGCGAACTTCGGCCGGCTCGCCGCGATAAAGCAGCGGCAGCTCGACGTTCTCCTGCGCCGATGTTCGCGCCAGCAAATTGAAGCCTTGAAAAACGAAGCCCAGGCATTGCCGACGCAGCAACGCCCGCTGGTTGCGGTCGAGTTGCTCGACGTTGATGCCCTGAAAACGGTATTCGCCCGAGGTTGGCGTATCGAGGCAGCCGAGCAGGTTCATCGCCGTCGATTTGCCGGAACCGCTCGGCCCCATCACCGCCACGAATTCACCCGCCGCTATGCTCAGATCAACGCCGCCCAGCGCCTGAAAAGCCGCCAGTCCCTGACCGTAGGTCTTGGTGATGCCGCACAGTTCGATCAAGGGCGCGCTCACAGCAACCTCGTCGCCATTTCGATGTCGGCCGCTTTTTCTCCCCCAAGGGGACTTCCTTCGGGGCGCGGTTGATCGTAACGACTCACTTTTTCGCCGCCTGATAGTCGGAAATCACTGCCGCACCCACCGGCAGATCGCCGCCCAACACTTCAGTAAGGCGCCCGTTGCTGACGCCGGTTTTCAGCGCCACCGGCTGCGGCCGGCCATCGACCAGCACCCAGACCTGCGCTTCACCGCTGGCCTTGGCCGCCGCCGGGCGATTCTTCGGCGCCTCCGGCGGCGGGCCGGGCATCAGGCGGGCAACCAAGCCGCGCTCTTTCGCCACCGCCCCCTCGCCCGGCGGCGTGAAACGCAATGCCGCGTTGGGCACCAGCAGCACCTTGTCGCGGCTGGCCGTGACGATGCTGGCCGTCGCCGTCATGCCCGGGCGGAGCGCGAGATCATCGTTATTGACCCGCAGGATGGTCTTGTAGGTCACCACGTTGTCGGTCGTCGTCGACCCCAGCCCGACGCGCTGGATGCTCGCCGGAAACTTCCGTCCCGGCCAGGCCGAGACGGTGAAACTCGCCGTCTGGCCATTCTTGACGTTGCCGACATCAGCCTCATCGACCTTGACCTGCAACTCCATCTTGGCCAGATCCTCGGCCAGCACGAAAAGCACCGGCGTCGTCATCGCCGCCACCACGGTCTGGCCCGGCTCCACCTTGCGGGTCAGCACGACGCCATCGACCGGCGAACGGATGGTCGCCTTGCCGAGATTGGTTTCGTCCGTTTTCGCCGTTGCCCGCGCCTGCACCACGTCGGCCCGGGCGCTGGCCAGGCTGGCGACAGCCCGTTGCCGCGCCGCATCGGCCGTCTCCAGCTCGGTCTTGGCCGGCACCTTGCCGCCGGAAAGCTCGGCGACCTGGCGCATGCGATTCAGCGACGCCGTCGTTTCAGCCACCGTCGCCTGCGCCAGTGCCACCGAAGCCTCGGCTGCCGCCACCGCGGCCTGCGATTTGGCCACGGCGTCCTTCAATTTGGCGGTGTCGAGCTGGGCCAGCAACTGGCCTTTCTTGACCACATCGTTTTCCTGCACCAGCACGCTGGCCAAGGTGCCAGAAAGCTCGGAGCCGACATCGACCGACTTGGTCGGCTGCAGTGTGCCGCTGGCCGAGGCGGTGACCAGCAGATTGCCGAGAACCGCCTCCTCGGTCAGAAACTGCCCGGCCGGCTGGCCGTTGCCGCCGGACAAGGCCTGCCACAGCACGGCCACGACGGCAATGCCGCCGCCGATCAGCCACCACCGTCGCCGGCCGGAACCCTTGTTGGCATTCTGGCTGAGCAGCGCGACGAGCGCCGCCGAGGAGGTATCCGTACTTTGGGTATCCGTACTTTTTGTCATGTTCGATCACTTTCATTGGCCGACGACCAACCGCCGCCGAGCGCCTTGTAGAGCTGGATCAGCGTCGTCAGCACAGCCGACTGGGCGGTGGCCAGCGAGTCTTCGGCCGTCAATTGGGTGCGCTGGGTTTCCAGCACTTTCTGGAAGTCGGCGAGGCCGGCTTCGTACATCTGTCGGCTCAAGGTCGCCGCGTTACGCGCCGAAACGGCCGCCGCTTCCCGGGCAACCACCCGGTCGCGGGCCCGGGCGTGGGCGGTCAGCGCGTTTTCGACCTCTTCCAGCGCCGTCAGCACGGCGCTCTCGTAGGCCACCAGCGCCGCTTCCTGCACCGCTGTCTGCAAATCCACGGCGCTGCGCAGCTTGCCGCCGTCAAACAAGGTCGCCGCCAGCGTGCCGCTCAGGGCGCGAACGAGACTGTCGCTGCCGCCCAGCGCGCCGAGGCTGTAAGCCTGCCAGCCGAAAGAGCCGCCGAGCGACAGACTGGGAAAGCGCGCCGCCTGTCGCTGCCCGATACGCGCCGTTTCCGCCGCCAGCGTGCGCTCGGCGACGATCAGATCGGGCCGCTGACGCAGCACATCGGCCGGGATGCCGCTCGCCACCGTCGGCGGCGCCACCGGCCGGACTTGTGAGGCCAGCAATTGTTCATGCAGGGCGCCGGGTTGCCGGCCAAGCAAGGTCGCCAGCCGGTTTTCCGCCGCCGCCAGCCCGACCTCAAGATCCGGCATACTCGCCCGCGTTTGTTCGCGGTTGGTCCGCGCCTGCTCGACATCGGCGCTACTGGCCAGCCCGGCCTGCTCGCGCCATTCGGTGATCTGCGCCGTTTCGCTCTGGCTGGCCAGATTGGCCCGGGCAATCGCCAGCCGCAACTGGTAGGCGCGCCACTCAACGTAGTTCTGCGCCACCTCGGCAACCAGCGAAACCCGCACGTTTTCCAAACTGGCCTCGCTCGCCGCCAGATCTGCACTCGCCGCCTCGACCGCCCGCCGCGTGCCGCCGAAAAGATCGATCTCCCAACTGGCGTCGAAACCGGCGTCGTACAGCGTGCGCGTCGGCAGGGCGCTGACTGCCGTGGCGCTCCTCGTCCGGTTGGCGCCAGTCGACGCCGACACTTGCGGAAAATAGCCGCTCACCGCCTGCGCCCGACTGGCCCGCGCCTGCCGCAAGCGGGCCTGCGCCGCCTTGAGGTCGAGGCTACCGGACTGGGCTGCGTCAATCAGCGTATCAAGCGCCGGATCGCCCAGTTGCTTCCACCATTCACTTTGCGATTTCGGGCTGTTTTCCCGGTTGCCCCGAGGGCCAGCCGTTGCTTCTATGGTCGTGACATCGCTGGAATCCGTTGCCGGCGGGCGAGAATCAACCGTCTTGGCCGCCAGCCAACGGCTCGGCATGGCCCACGCCGGTGGCTGATAATCCGGCCCGACCGAAGGCAAACCGGAACAGCCGCTCAGCGAACTGACAACCCATAAAGCGGCCAGCCACAGGCGGCAACCCGGCGCTCTTGAAAATGGCATGGTATTCATCCGGATATTTTCACCGCCAGCGATCTTCACTGCTGTTAAACGATGTAAAAAGGCCCGCCGCGACCACACATTGAGCCGGGGCGAGCAAGGGGGTAGACAGCGTGGCCGACGCCGGCACGGCACCGGCCACAAACAATGGTTCAGCGGCCGGGAGGCGGCTGGTGGCGCTCATCGCCACGGCCACGAGGACCGTCGCCGCGCATCTGCATCGGCGGCTCGCCAGACGCCTTGCGATCGGCCAATTGCTTGCGCTGCTCCGGCGTCAGCACCTCATAGACCAGACGCTCAGCCTTGGCCCTCGCCAGCGACATCTCGCTCATCGCCCCGGCCGCCTCATTGGCCAACTCGCGCGCCTTCGGCTCGCTATATTCCGGCGACAACACCAGCTTGCGCAAACGCTCTTCCGCATTGCGCACAGCCTTGCCCTTGTCGCGCATGGCCGGCGCCTGCCCGTGCATGATCTCGAAAACCTTGTCGCGCTGCACCTCGCTTAAGTTCAGCGAATGCAGATAGGGCGGCATCTTCCCACCCTCCGTCCCCGGCCCGACACCACAGGCCGATGCCCGTTGATTCACTGCCAACGCAAGCAAGGGCACCGCCAGGGAAATACCTGCAGCAAGCAAAAACCGCTTCCAACTCAACTTGGGGAAATCCATATCTCGTCCTTTCGCTTGGAAACTCGGGCAACGCCCGACAACAGGACGAATACTCATCCGAGACCCGGTTAAGACAGGTTAGGGGGCTGTAAATGAACGTAAATGCTGTAACCGCCGAGTTCACCGAGCAACTCGCCAAGCCAAGCCAACCCAAGGCAAACAAAAACAACAAGACAAGCCACTGATTTAAATAAACAATATTGCCAAAGTAAAAATAAGCAATATAAACTATGCTTAATTTGACAAAATAAGCCAACCAGACACCATGAAAGCTTTCGAGATCCCTCTTCCCGAAGTCCAGAAGCGCCTCTCATTCGAGAATCCGTGGTGGATTGCCGGTAACGGAATTGACCCTGAAAGACGCAACTGGCCACGTCGCGCTTACTTTCACTCCTTCCAGAAACTGGTACGCGAACTCGGTGTGCATCGGGCCATTGTCCTGATTGGCCCCCGCCGGGTCGGCAAGACGGTCATGCTGGCGCAGACCATCCAGACTCTGCTCGATGATGGCGTGCCGGGCACCCACATCCTTCAGCTTTCGCTTGATACCCCGCTCTACTCGGGGCGTTCGCTGGAGAGCATGGTCCGCATCTTCACCGAGTTGCACCGTCATCCAGCAGACCGGCAACTTTGGGTGTTTTTCGACGAAATTCAGTACGTGAAAGACTGGGAAGTCCATCTGAAATCGCTGGTCGACACTTTCCGCCACATTCGTTTCGTCGCCAGCGGATCGGCCGCTGCCGCCCTGCGCATGAAGAGCCGAGAATCCGGCGCCGGGCGCTTCAGTGACTTCGTGCTGCCGCCGCTGACCTTTGCCGAGTACCTTGATTTTGCCGAGTTGACTGACAGCCTGATCGTCGAGGAGGAAAAGGCGGATAGCCTCGTTCCAGCCTATTACACGCCAGCCATTGACCGCCTCAACGCGGCATTCGTCGATTACCTGAATTACGGCGGCTTTCCCGAAGCCGTGATGAACCCGGTGGTGCGCGAAAACCCGACGCGCTTCCTGCGGCAGGATATTGTCGAAAAGGTGCTGCTCAAGGATTTGCCCAGCCTCTACGGAATTGCCGACACGCAGGAGCTGAATCGTTTCTTCAATGTGCTGGCCTACAACACCGGTGACGAAGTCAGTCCGGAAGCCTTGTCGAAACACTCAGGCATCGGCAAACAGAAGTTGCAGGACTACCTCGAATACCTCGAAGCCGCCTTCCTGATCCGCCGCGTCCATCGGCTGGACGATAACGCCCGGCGTCTGCAACGAACCCGGACCTTCAAGATTTACCTGACCAACCCATCCATCCGCGCCGCCCTGTTCGGCTACATCGACGCCAACGATCCAGCCATCGGGGCGCTGGCCGAAACGGCCGTCTGGAGCCAGTGGCTGCACAGCACCAGCATCATCGAGTCGCTGCACTACGCCCGCTGGAAACAGGGGAGGACCGATCTTGAAGTCGATCTCGTCTCCGTCGACAACCGCACCCAATCACCGCGTTTTCTCGTCGAAATCAAGTGGAGCGATCGCGCCTACAAGGACTGGGGCGAATTGCGCGGCATTCGCGCGCTCGCCGAACGCTACCCGCTGGGCCGACGGGCACTGGTCACCACGCTGACCGCCGCAGGTATCGGCAAGGATGGCAAGGTTGAAATCGAATTTATGCCAACCAGCCTGCATTGCTACACGATTGCCAGAAACCTGCTGCGGTCAACGCAAATGTGAGTCGCTCAGCGAGCCTCGTATCTTCGGAATGTCAAACGAATGACTAAGGAGTATTCTGATTCGCCCCCTCGGAAAACCGCCGCCATGAACAACTCAAGCCTCGACCTAATTAGTAACGTTGTCTCGTTGATCGTGCTGGCTTCCAGCGTTTTAGGATTCATGTTCAAGGGCTGGATCTCAGAATGGATCAAGAGCAGATTTTCCAAGGCGGTCGGTAAGGAGTTAGACAGTTACAAACACGAACTGAGCAAGGAACTGGAGTCATACAAGACCTGGCTGATCCGTGACCTTGAGCAACACAAAGCGAACATCGACATTCAACGCTCAGTCGCGCTCAAGATGGCAGATTCGAGACTAGATGTGCTACGCAAATTGCACGTCGCTTTTAATGAACTCACTGTCAAAGCATTGCTTTGTCCTTGTGCATCTTTAAATGACAAAGCAGCTCGCATGACTGCGGCATTCGAAGCCTTCGACTTGCTAAAGAGCGTGCATGCTGACGCACAGATATTTTTACCACTGGACTTGAATAAGCAACTCGCAGATACCAACATCAAGTTGGGTACGATGATGAATACGATAGCTGTTGTGTTAGACAGCAATGATCCAACGATTCTGGCTCTCTTCAATGAATCAAGCTTAATTACGTTAAGGCTACGTGAGTTGATTTATCAACCACCACCGGAATTGATTGCCTTTGGCAATGGGGGTGGGCAGCGACAAACATAATTTTGATGCTGATGTTGTGATTGCCCCTAAGTTGCTAGAGACGTGTGGACCGCTCTGCGTTACAAGCGGCCTTCTAAGCACAATCGTTACCAATGACTGCTGAGCAGCACATTTGAGGCACAGGACTCCCGGATGCCATCACGCCACATCAGATAGATAGCCATAAAAAAGGCGACTGAATCAGCCGCCTTTCCTTTGCTACCAGCCGTTTGGCAAAACTCAGACCTTGCTATAAACCTCAGCCCCTGCCTTCACAAACTCCACCGACTTCACTTCCATCCCCTTCTCCAGCGCCGCCGCTTCATCCAGCCCTTGCTGCGCCGCAAATTCCCGAACTTCCTGCGTGATCTTCATCGAGCAGAAATGCGGGCCGCACATGGAGCAGAAGTGGGCGACCTTGGCTGATTCCTTGGGCAGGGTTTCGTCGTGGAATTCACGCGCCTTGTCCGGGTCGAGGCCGAGGTTGAACTGGTCGTCCCAGCGGAATTCGAAACGCGCCTTGGACAAGGCGTTGTCGCGGATCTGTGCGCCGGGATGGCCCTTGGCGAGGTCGGCGGCGTGGGCGGCGAGCTTGTAGGTGATGATGCCTTCCTTGACGTCGTCCTTGTCGGGCAGGCCGAGGTGCTCCTTCGGCGTGACGTAGCAGAGCATGGCGGTGCCGTACCAGCCAATCATCGCGGCGCCGATGCCGCTGGTGATGTGGTCGTAGCCGGGTGCGATGTCGGTGGTCAGCGGGCCGAGGGTGTAGAACGGTGCTTCGTCGCAATGCTTGAGCTGGAGGTCCATGTTCTCCTTGATCATGTGCATCGGCACATGGCCCGGACCTTCGATGATGACCTGAACGTCGTGCTTCCAGGCAATCTTGGTCAGTTCGCCCAGTGTCTCCAGTTCGCCGAGTTGCGCTTCGTCATTGGCATCGTAGATCGAGCCGGGACGCAGGCCGTCGCCGAGACTGAAGGCGACGTCGTAGGCCTTCATGATTTCGCAGATTTCCTCGAAATGGGTGTAGAGGAAGCTTTCCTTGTGGTGGGCCAGACACCACTTGGCCATGATCGAGCCGCCGCGGCTGACGATGCCGGTCAGGCGGTTGGCGGTCATCGGCACGTAGCGCAGCAGCACACCGGCGTGGATGGTGAAGTAATCGACGCCCTGTTCAGCCTGTTCGATCAACGTGTCGCGGAAGATTTCCCAGGTCAGGTCTTCGGCCTTGCCGTTAACCTTTTCCAGCGCCTGATAGATCGGGACGGTGCCGATTGGCACCGGGCTGTTACGGATAATCCATTCACGCGTTTCGTGGATGTTCTTGCCGGTGGACAGGTCCATCACCGTGTCGCCGCCCCAGCGGATCGACCAGGTCATTTTCTCGACTTCTTCCTGAATGGACGAGCCGAGCGCCGAGTTGCCGATGTTGGCGTTGATCTTGACGAGGAAGTTGCGGCCGATGATCATCGGCTCGCTTTCCGGGTGGTTGATGTTGTTCGGGATGATGGCGCGGCCGCGGGCGATTTCGCTACGGACGAATTCCGGCGTGATTTCTTCCGGAATGCTGGCACCGAAATCCTGACCCTTGTGCTGGCGGCCGAGAATGTCGGCCATCCGGTTGCCCATCGGTCCGGTGGCCTTCAGGCTTTCAATATAGGCGCGGCGGTTGTTGTTTTCACGGATGGCGACGTATTCCATCTCCGGCGTGATGATCCCTTTACGCGCATAGTGCATCTGCGACACATTCTGGCCGGCCTTGGCACGCAGTGGCTTGCGGTGCAGGCCGGGGAAACGCAGCTCGTCGAGCGCCGGGTCGGCGGCACGCTGACGGCCGAATTCGGAGCTCAGGTCGGAGAGCTCTTCCACATCGCCACGCTCGGCGATCCACTGGGCACGCAAGGCCGGCAGGCCGGAGCGGATGTCGATTTTGACGGCGGGATCAGAATAGGGGCCGGAGCAGTCGTAGACATAGATCGGCGGGTTCTTCTCGCCACCGAAGGCGGTCGGCGTGTCGTCCTGCGACACTTCACGCATCGGGACGCGAACATCCGGGCGGGAGCCTTCGACATAAATCTTGCGGGAATTGGGCAGCGGCTGGACTGCAGCCTCGTCGACGTGGGCGTTGGCGGCGAGGAATTGTTCGTTGGCGTTCATTGAAGCTCCATGCAGGTGTGCAACCGGTAAGACGGGCAAGGAGCGATCTGGTTCCAACAACAGAATTCGTTTCCCTAGCGCGGCATGACCCGGTCAGGTTCGAAGGGTGTTTCTCAGCCCGCTTGCTGGCAGGCACCCCTAACGAGTGGGCTGCAAGTTACTGGAAATACAGGCAAAATGCAAGGAATGACAAACCGCACTCAAGATTTGCAGAAATTGGCCGAAATATCTTGGACAAGCCGCGGAAATCTAAAGAAAAACGAGGGAACCAAGATGCGCTACCTGATCATTGCCAGCCTGCTGGCCGCCCTGCCCTGGACAGCATCGGCCGCACCAACCTGGCAGACCATCTCTTCCGAACCGGGCAAGCGCATCGAGATCGATCGAACCAGTCTGAAGCGAGATGGCAACACCGTTCAGGCTCAAGGGCGCATCGTGCTTGAAAAAGAACTGACCGACGCCAAGTCCGGCGCCGGGTATCGGGTCATCGAAGCCATTACCCGCTACGACTGCAATACGCGCAATGCCAACACGATCAAGCGCATTTTCAAGAAGAATGAAACCGAAGTCATTCGTGAAGAGGACATCAAGGGTGCCGACCTGCCGGTGCGCACCGGCACGCTGGACGACAAGGTGCTGCGTGAAGTCTGCCGTCCGCCCAAGGATAGCCCGGTTGAGCTGGCCAAGAAGGCCAATGAGGCCGCTGGCGAACTGAAAGCTGCCAACGAAGCGCTGCTCAAGAAGGAAATGGCCAAGGCGGAAAAACCGGCAGCCATCAAGGCCAGCGATGCGCCGGCCAAGGAAGCCGAACACGGTGCCATTCCTTCGATCCGCCCGAACCTGAAGGCGGCCATGGAAGGCGCCAAGGAATCAGCACCAGCTCCCGCGCCGGCCCCGGCCAAGGAAGTGGCGCCAGTCAAAGCGACGGCACCAGTCAAAGCAGCAGCCCCGGCCAAGGCGGCGACCGTTGTCGTGCACACCACACCCGCCCCGACGCCAAAAGCCAGGAAGTCCGCGAGGTCGGAAGGCTATATGCTGGAACTGACGCATTCCGAACCAGCAGCCCAACACGCTCACATTCACTGGGCCTATGATGGCGCCGGCGCGCCGGAAAACTGGCCGAATCTCGATCCGAAAAACAAGATCTGCGCCATCGGGGAGCGTCAGTCGCCGATCGACATCAAGGACGGCATCAAGGTCGATCTCGAGCCGATCAAATTCAAGTACCAGCCCTCCACCTTCCGGATTGTGGACAACGGCCACACTGTTCAGGTCGAGGTCGGCGAAGGCTCCATTTCACTGACCGGCAAAACCTACGAACTGGTCCAGTTCCACTTCCATCGGCCATCCGAGGAAAAGGTAAACGGCCAGCGCTTCGACATGGTCGTCCATCTGGTGCACAAATCCGACGAAGGGCAACTCGCCGTCGTTGCTGTGCTGCTCGAACGTGGCACTGAGAACCCCTTCATCCAGACACTGTGGAACAACATGCCGCTGGAAAAGAACATGCCTGTCGCCCCGCCGACCGCCACGGTCGACCTGAACACCTTG
This sequence comes from Azonexus sp., assembly GCA_041909135.1. Classification (GTDB taxonomy): domain Bacteria; phylum Pseudomonadota; class Gammaproteobacteria; order Burkholderiales; family Rhodocyclaceae; genus Azonexus. Next base: position 247,965 of record JAYREA010000001.1, read on the forward strand.
CTGCCGGCCACCCGCAGCTACTACACCTACATGGGTTCGCTGACCACGCCACCGTGCTCCGAAGGTGTTTTGTGGCTGGTCATGAAACAACCGGTGCAGGTTTCACAAGATCAGATCAACATTTTCAGTCGGCTGTATAAAAACAACGCCCGGCCGATCCAGCCCTCTGGTGGCCGCCTGATCAAGGAAGGCCGTTGACCTGAAACGAGGCAGAGTGGTAACTTAATGACCAACGAGTCATTAAGTTACCCATGCCAGCAACACCCGCCCCCCGCAAACGCCGCAAGGAAGACCGCCCGTCGGAACTTCTTGGTTCAGCCCTTAATTTGTTTGTTGAAAAGGGCTTCACCGCGACCCGTCTGGAAGACGTTGCCGCCAAGGCTGGTGTTTCGAAGGGCACGCTTTATCTCTATTACGAGAACAAGGAAGCGCTGTTCAAGGCGGTGATTCAGGAAGGTGTCATTCCGATCATCGCCGAAAATGAAGCCATCGCTGCCAAGCACACGAGCAGCAGCTTCGATCTGCTGGAAAAACTGCTCGATAACTGGTGGACGAAAATCGGCCAGACTGCTTTCGCCGGCATTCCGAAATTGATGGTGGCCGAGGCCAGGAACTTTCCCGAGCTGGCTACCTTCTACTACGAAAATGTCATCAATCGCAGCCGGGCCCTGGTTGGATCGACCCTGCGTCGCGGCATGAACAGCGGCGAATTCCGGAAGATGGATGTTGAAACAACGATTGATGTGCTCATTGCACCGATTCTGATGCTGCTGATCTGGCGTTTCTCGATGAACTGCTGCCAAGGCAGCCAAACCGATCCGCAGCATTATCTGCAGATCCACATGGACATACTGCGGCAAGGTTTGCGCAGGCTGGAAAAAGAGAGTCAGGTATAATTTTGATTTGTCGGAACCTATATATTAGCTTGTGCTAATATTAAGCCTGCGGAGACCCAAATGAACATCGAGCAAGCGCGCTTCAACATGATCGAACAGCAGATCCGGCCCTGGGAGGTTCTGGATCCGCAGGTTCTCGACCTGCTCTTCGTCGTCAAGCGCGAAGACTTCACCCCCCCGGCCTATCGCAACCTCGCGTTCGCCGATATGGAAATCCCGCTGGGCAGCGGTCAGGTCATGCTGGCACCGAAGATCGAAGCCAAGATGCTGCAGGAACTGGTGCTCAAGAAAACCGACAAGGTTCTCGAAATCGGTACCGGTAGCGGCTATATGGCCGCCCTGCTGGCCGCCCGCGCCGAGCACGTCGTCACCGTCGAATCCCTCCCTGAGCTGGCTGCCACCGCCAAGGAAAACCTTGAACGGGCCGGCGTTGCCAATGTCACCGTAGAAATCGGCAATGGCGCCGAAGGCTGGTCGCAACGCGGCCCTTACGATGCCATCGTCGTTTCCGGCTCCCTGCCGGTCGTACCTGCCAGCCTGCTCAAGCAACTGCGCGTAGGCGGCCGTCTGGCCGTGGTCGTCGGCGAAGCCCCCGTCATGGAAGCCCAACTGATCACCTGCACGGGTGAGGGCATTTATAACACCGTCAACCTGTTCGAAACTGTCATTCCAGCCCTTGACGGTATCGAAACCAAGGCCAGCTTCACCTTCTGATGAAACAGGTTCGCGCTCAACAACTGGCAGAATGGCTGGCCGACGAAGCCCGGCCCAACCCCGTTCTGCTGGATGTGCGCGAACCGTGGGAACTCGAACTCTGCCAGCTGGCAGGTTCGCAGCACATCCCCATGCATCTGGTCCCGACCCGCTGCGATGAAATCGACTCAGGTCAGGATATCGTCGTGATCTGTCATCACGGCGGCCGCAGCATGCAGGTCGCCATGTTCCTCGAGCGCAAGGGCTTTGGCGCCGTATACAACCTGATGGGCGGTGTCGAAGCCTGGGCTGGCGAAGTCGACCCGAACATGCGTCGTTATTGATTGAGGAAGGCATGAAAAAACTCGCCTGGCTGATTCTTTCGCCCTTGCTCGCCCACCCGCTATTTGCCGCCGACCTGATGCAGGTTTATCGCGACGCTCAAGATAACGATCCGACCTTTGCCACCGCCCGGTCAACGCTTGATGCCGGACGCGAAAAATCACCTCAGGCCCGCGCCGGGTTATTGCCCAGCCTGACCTTGTCCGGTAACACCGTGTGGAACGAGAACGAACTCTCCGCCCACAACGGCCCGACCATCGCCAAGCCGCACTACAACTCCAACGGCTACCAACTGACGCTTAGCCAACCATTGTTCCGCTGGCAGAACTGGGTGTCCTACGACCAGTCCAAGCTGCAGGTCGCGCAGGCTGAAGCCAATTTCGTCCAGGCCCGGCAGGATCTGATCCTGCGCGTCTCACAGGCTTATTTCGACGTGGTTTATGCCGTCGAAAACCTGAAGGCAGTGCGCGCCAACAAGACGGCCATTGCCCAGCAGCTTGAGTCAGCCAAGAAGAATTTTGAAGTCGGCACCGCGACCATCACCGATACGCACGAGGCGCAAGCCCGTTACGACCTGGCGAACGCCCAGGAAATCGCTGCCGAAAGTGATTATGAAATCCGGCAACGCGCCTTGCAGGCCATCATCGGCAAGGAAGCTGGGCCATTGGCGACGACGCGCAAGGATGCCGAATTGACGCCCCCGCAGCCCAATGACATGAAGCAGTGGGTAGCAGCGGCCGAAAAGGACAGCATCACGGTGCAGGTGCAACAGGCCGCCGCCGAGATCGCAGCTCGCGAAGTCGACAAGCAACGCGCCGGACACTATCCGACCGTGGACCTGGTCGCCAACCAGGGTTATTCAAAGAACTACGCCTCGACTTTCGGCGTCTATGACACGGATTTCAAGAATGTCGGCATTCAGGTGAACATCCCGTTGTTTCAGGGTGGCCTGACCGTCTCCCGGCAACGTGAAGCAGCCGCCAATCGCAGCGCTGCACAGTCTGCACTCGAAACGGCTCGCCGCGGCGCCGCACTCTCGGCCCAGCAATACTATCTTGGCGTAACGAACGGGCTGGCCCAGGTCAGAGCCCTGAAGGCGGCGCTGGTCTCGTCGCAATCGGCACTGGAATCGAACAAGCTGGGCTATGAAGTTGGCGTCCGCATCAATATCGACGTCCTGAATGCCGAAAATCAGGTCTACGTCACCCGACGCGATCTGGCCAAAGCCACGCTCGATACACTGATGTCGCAACTGCGCCTGAAGGCGGCAACCGGCTCACTGGGCGAAGATGATGTCGCCCAGATCAATGCCCTGCTCGACCCGTCCACCGCTCAATAAGCGCCAGCATCCGTTCGGCTGCGCCTTGATGAGCGCAGGCAAACTCGCTGGCCGCAGCGCGCATCGCCGTCAATTCAGCCGGCCCGTTTAACAGGCGCTCGACGGCGGCCCCAAGCATTTCTGGATTGTCGATACGCTGCGCGGCACCGGCAGCGATGGCATCCTCGGTCGCCTGCAGGAAATTGAAGGTATGCGGCCCGACCAACACCGGGCACCCGCATGCTGCGGCTTCGATCAGGTTCTGCCCCCCGAGCGGCAGCAAACTGCCGCCGATAAAGGACAAGTCAGCCAGCGTGAAGTAAGCGGCCATCTCGCCCATGCTGTCACCCAGCCAGACCTGCGTATCGGGCGCTGGCAGACCATGGCTGCGCCGGACTACGGATATACCTTGCTGTTGCAATAGTGCTGCCACCTCGTCGAAGCGCTGGGGATGGCGCGGCACCAGCACCAGCAGCGCATCCGGAATGGCAACGCGACGCCATGCCTCAAGCACCAGCAATTCCTCGCCCTCTCGCGTGCTGGCGGCCAGCCAGACCGGCCGCTGGCCAACGGCCTGACGCCAGACCTGACCCAGCGCAATCTTGTCGGCCGCCGGGGTGACATCAAATTTCAGGTTGCCGCAGACTTCGACCGTCTTCGCCCCCAAGGCAGCGATCCGTTCAGCATCGCCTCGGGTCTGTGCGGCCACACCGCTCAACGAGGCGAATGCCGGGCCAACCAAGCCCGAAAACCGACCGTAACCACGGGCCGAGCGAACCGACAGACGCGCATTGGCCAAGACGACCGGAACACCATGGGCTTTGGCGCTGGCCAGCAGGTTCGGCCAGATTTCGGTTTCCATCAACACCCCGAAAGCTGGCGAAAAATGGCGCAGAAAGCGGGCCACAGCGCCGGGATAGTCATAGGGCAGGTAAGCCTGAATGACCTTGTCGCCGTAGACCTCCAGCCCCGCAGCTCGCCCGGTCGGCGTCATACCGGTCAGCAGGATGCGGTGCTCGGGCCAGCGAGCCTGCAGCCCTTCGATCAAGGGCTGGGCGGCGCGGGTTTCGCCAACCGACACGGCATGCACCCAGATCAGCTTGGCCGGCGCGGGTTGCCGATAGAAGCCGTAGCGCTCGCCAAGGTTTGCCAGATACTCGGGCTGTTTGCGGCCACGCCACAGCAAACGCAGCCAGATCAGCGGCGTAATCAGGTAAAGCAACAGCGAGTAGGCGAGGCGCGCCATCAGCCAAGCGCCATCTGCAATTCGCCAAGCACGGCATCGGGCGAGGGTATCTGGTCCTTGCCACCGAGATTGCGATAGAAAGCAGCCCCGAGCACCCCGGTCAAGCCCGGGTCGGTGGCGGTATAAAGCGCCACCGTCGGCACCTTCAAGGCCACCGCCAAGTGGGTCAGGCCGGTATCGACACCGACGGCAGCCCGGGCTCCGGCCAGCAGCGAAGCCAGGTCGGGAATGTTCATCGACGGGGCAGCCACCGCACCGGGAATTCCAGCGGCCAGCCGGCTGGCTCTTTCCCGTTCAATCGCGCTGCCAGCGGGCAGTACGGCGCTCAAGCCCTGAGAATTCAACTGTTGGCCTAAGGCCAGCCAGTTCGCTTCAGGCCACAGCTTGTCATCGCGACTGGTCGCCGTCAGGAAAACGACATAAGGTCGATGCGGCAACCAGTCGAACCCTGCGGCAACGGCTTCGATGCCGTAGTCGGGTTCAGATTCAGCCGTATAGCCCAGAGCAGCTCCGGCCAGGCGAAGATTGCGCCCTACCGCGTGCAGCTCCCGCGAAACATGAAAATGACGGTCATAGCAGCGCGCCGCAATCGGCTCCCGTGCCGAGTCTGCCGCATAGCCCAGGACAGGCCCGCTCGCCTGACTGGCGATCAGCGCACTTTTCAGCAAACCTTGGGTATCGACCACGGCATCGTAAGCACGAGCCTGCAAGAGACGCCTGAATTCGGCAATTTCCCGCCAGGTCTTGGCCTTCAGCAGATTCTTCCGCCAACGCCGGATAGCTACAGGAATGATGGTCCCGACGCCGGGATGCAGGCGCGGAATGGCCGCAAAACTTTCCTCGACGCACCAGTCGATCTCGGCATCGGGAAAATGCCGTCGGATATCGCTGACCACCGGCAAATTATGGATGACGTCGCCGAGCGAGGAAGTTTTCACGATCAGAATGCGCATCGGCGGATAAAATCACGACTTTCGAAGCTGCAATTATAAATGCCCGCCACGCGCCAGCCGCTTTCCGTTGCAATCATCACGCTCAACGCCGCCTCCCAACTGGAGGATTGCCTGAAGAGCGTGCGCTTTGCTGACGAAATTGTTGTCGTCGACTCCGGCAGCACGGATGGCACACAGGCCTTGGCTGAACGTTATGGCGCCCGGCTCATCGAACAGGCATGGCTGGGTTTCGGACCGCAAAAGCAGTTTGCGGTCGAAGCTGCTACCCACGACTGGGTGCTCTGTCTCGATGCCGACGAAAGGGTGTCGCCGGAACTGCAGACCGCCATTGAAAACGCCCTGCAGTCGCCCTCAAACACAGCTTTCCGCTTTGCCCGCTGCAACCGCTTCCTCGGTCGCTATCTGAAGTTTGGCGAGGGTTATCCGGACTGGTCACTACGTCTTTTTGACCGCCGTCAGGCACGCTGGTCCGATGATGCAGTCCATGAAAAGGTCGTTGCCAAAGGCGCAGTTGGCACCCTGAACGGTGATCTGCTGCACGACTCCGCCGAATCCCTAGGCGCCTACCTGACCAAACAGAACCGCTACACCTCGCTAGCCGCCGAGATGGCGCTAGCCGCGGGCAAGCGCACCTCGTTCGGTCGCCTCATCTTCAGTCCGCTCATTCGCTTCATCAAGTTCTACCTAATCCGTCAGGGCTTCCGCGACGGCTTGCCCGGGCTGATTCACATTGCCATCGGCTGTTTCAACAGCTTCTTGAAATATGCCAAGATGCTTGAAAAACAGCTTTCAAATGCTGCACTGCGGTAAAATCGCATGACTCCTCCCCCCAAGGTGATTCCGTGAAAATTCTTGTGACCGGCGCTGCCGGATTCATCGGCATGACAACCTCGCTGCGCCTGCTGGCCCGCGGCGATGAAGTCGTCGGCCTCGACAACATGAACGACTACTACGAAGTGTCGCTCAAGGAAAATCGCCTGAAGCGTCTGACGGCTCTGCCCGGCTTCCGCTTCGTCAAACTGGATGTGGGCGACCGCGCCGGCATGGAAAAACTGTTTGCCGACGAAAAGTTCGACAAGGTCATCCACCTCGCTGCGCAGGCCGGTGTCCGCTACTCGATCCAGAATCCGCATGCCTACGTCGACAGCAACCTGGTCGGCTTCATCAATATTCTGGAAGGCTGCCGCCACAACAAGGTGCAGCATCTGGTTTACGCCTCCAGCTCCAGCGTCTATGGCGGCAACACCAAGATGCCCTTCTCCGAGCACGACAGCGTCGACCACCCGGTCAGCCTGTACGCTGCAACCAAGAAGGCCAACGAGTTGATGGCGCACACCTACAGCCACCTCTATGGTCTGCCGACAACCGGCCTGCGCTTCTTCACGGTCTATGGCCCGTGGGGACGTCCGGACATGGCGCTCTTTCTGTTCACCAAAGCCATCCTCGAAGGTCGCCCGATCGACGTCTTCAACCATGGCAACATGAAGCGCGATTTCACCTACGTTGACGATATCGTCGAGGGTGTCGTCCGCGTCATGGATCGCAATGCGGCGGCCAACGCCGAATACGACCCGATTTCCGCCGACCCGGCGACCAGCAATGCCCCTTATAGGGTGTTCAACATCGGCAACAACAACCCGGTGCAGCTGCTCGACTTCATCGGCGCCATCGAAACCGCCCTCGGCCAGAAGGCCGAGAAGCGCCTGTTGCCCCTGCAGGACGGCGATGTTCCGGCAACCTACGCCAACACTGACCTGCTCAATGACTGGGTCGGCTTTGTCCCCGGCACCTCCGTTCAGGAAGGCGTCAGCAAATTCATCGCGTGGTATCGCGACTACTACAAGGTTTAAGGATTCGTTATGTGTGGCATCGTCGCGGCAGCTGCCGGCAACAACATCGTTCCCGTTCTCGTCGAAGGGCTGAAGAAGCTCGAATACCGTGGCTATGACTCGGCTGGGTTGGCAGTCATCGGCAGCAGCGGTATCGAACGCGTCCGTTCCGTCGGCCGGGTGGCCGAGCTGGAAACCGCCTCGGCAAGCACCCGCGCCGTCACCGGCATCGCCCACACCCGCTGGGCGACGCACGGCGTGCCCTGCGAACGCAACGCCCACCCGCACGTTTCGGGCAGCATCGCCGTCGTCCATAACGGCATCATCGAAAACTACGAATCTCTGCGCACCGAGCTGAGTGCCCAGGGCTATGTCTTTACCTCGGACACCGACACCGAAAGCATCGCCCACCTGATCCAGGCCACGCTGAAGAGCGAGCCCGATCTCTTCAAGGCGGTGCAAATCGCCTGCCAGCGCCTGATTGGTGCCTACGCCATCGCTGTCATCGACCACAACCAGCCCGGAAAGGTCATCGTTGCCCGCGAAGGTTCGCCACTCCTGCTTGGCGTCTCGGACGCCGGCAACTACGCCGCTTCCGACGCCTCAGCCCTGCTCCAGGTCACCCGCAACATGGTCTATCTGGAAAACGGCGATATTGCCGAGCTGACCGCAAGCAGCGTCAAGATCACCCGCCTCGACGGCACGCCGGTTGAGCGCCCGGTGCATGTTTCCCAGCTGTCCGCCGCAGCGGTCGAACTGGGTAACTACCAGCACTACATGCAAAAGGAAATCTTCGAACAGCCCGAAGCACTGGCTAACACACTGGAGATCGTTGGCGGCAGCAAAACCATCCAGCCCGGCATTTTCGGCGCAGAAGCCGGCAACCTGCTCGCCGATGTCGACTCAATCCTCATCCTTGCGTGCGGCACCAGCAGCCATTCCGGCTACACCGCCCGCTACTGGCTCGAAGCCATCGCTGGCGTGCCGTGCAATGTCGAGATCGCCAGCGAATACCGCTACCGCACCTCAGTTGCCAATCCGCGCCAGCTGATCGTCGCCATCTCGCAATCCGGCGAAACGGCCGACACCTTGGCTGCCCTGCGTCACGCCAAGTCGCTTGGTCAGACCAAGACGCTTGCCATCTGCAACGTGCCGGAATCCGCCATTGTCCGCGAATGCGCGCTGCGCTTCATCACCCGTGCCGGTCCGGAAATCGGTGTCGCATCGACCAAGGCCTTCACCACCCAGCTCGCCGCACTGTTCCTGCTGGTACTTGTTGCAGCCAAGGTCAAGAACCGCTTGAGCGCAGAACAGGAAGCCACCTACATTCACCAGTTGCGCCACCTGCCGGTGGCCGTCAACAAGGTGCTTGAGCTCGAAGACGAAATCAAGGTATGGGCCCAGCGCTTTGCCGACAAGCATCACGCCCTCTTCCTCGGTCGTGGCCGGCATTACCCGATCGCCATGGAAGGCGCCCTGAAGCTCAAGGAAATTTCCTACATCCACGCCGAGGCCTACCCCGCTGGCGAACTGAAGCATGGCCCGCTGGCGCTGGTAGACGCCAACATGCCGGTCATTTCAGTCGCCCCGAACGACCAGTTGCTCGACAAGCTGAAATCCAACCTCAAGGAAGTTCAGGCCCGTGGCGGCGAACTGTACGTCTTCGCCGATGCCGATTCCGAAATCCCCGAGTCGGATGGTGTGCATATCCTGCGCCTGCCGGAACACTACGGCGAACTGTCACCAATTCTGCACGTCATTCCGCTGCAACTGCTGTCGTACCACGCAGCCCTGGTCAAGGGCACTGATGTAGACAAGCCGCGTAATCTCGCAAAGTCGGTGACTGTCGAGTAAGAAATGGCCACTTACGCCATCGGCGACATTCAGGGCTGCTACGATTCGCTGCAGCGGCTGCTCGAGCGCTGCGCCTTCGACCCTGCCAATGATCGCCTCTGGCTGGTCGGTGACCTGGTTAATCGCGGTCCGAAATCGCTGGCCACACTGCGCCTGATCAAGTCACTGGGCCCGGCCGCGCTGACTGTTCTCGGCAATCACGACCTTTACCTGCTGATGGTCGCAGAGGGTGGCGCCAAGTTTCGTGGCAAGGACGACACGCTACAAGAGATCCTGGACGCGCCGGATTGTGACGAACTGCTCGACTGGCTGCGTCACCAGCCGATCTGCCACACCGAAGGCGAATACTGCCTCGTGCACGCTGGCTTGTTACCGCAATGGACAGCCTCCCGTGCCCGCGAACTAGCGCGAGAAGTCGAAATCACGTTGCAAGGCCCTGATTTCCGCGAATTCGTCCTGAACCTGTGGGGCAGCGAACCGGCCGGCTGGTCGGACAATCTGTCCGGCTGGGCCCGCTTGCGCGTCATCGTCAACGCGATGACCCGAATGCGTTTCTGCACGCTGGATGGGGTCATGGAATTCAAGGTCAAGGGCAAGCTGTCGAATGCACCGGCCGGCCATATGCCATGGTTCGACCTGCCAGACCGGAAGAGTGCCGAATCCGTACTGGTCACCGGCCACTGGTCGGCCCTCGGCCTGAAGATCACGCCAAAATTGTTGGCGCTGGACTCTGGTTGCTTGTGGGGTGGGCATCTGACCGCTGTTCGGCTGGAAGACCGACAGGTGTTTCAAGTGGACTGCTCACCAACGGAAGCCCTGCCGCTAAAGCGATAGCTTCACGTGCCTCAGCCGCAACCTGCTTGCGGTCCTCGCCATTCAGCCCGCGCAGGGGCGTTGTGACCAGTCGGGCAATCAGGCGTTTGCGGCCGAGAATTGCCGATGTGCATTGGCCCATGGAAATCTCGCCATCGTAACGCGGTGCCAGACTGCGCTGACCGTCCAGCTCCCAATAGGAAAGTGCCACCGGCAACACTGGCCGTCCGGCAGCCAATGCGGGCTGAATCAGTGCGGCGTGAAAATGCAACAGGCTCCGGCCATCAGTGGTCGTTCCTTCAGGAAACACCGCCACATGCTTCCCCTTGCCCAGGATTTCAGCGACTTGCTGATTGATGACCCTGGCGTGACCGCGGCTGCCGCGGCGCAGGAATACCGTATCGTTCTTCGCCGCCAGCCAGCCGATCAGCGGCCAGTGGCGCACCTCTTCCTTCGACACGAAGGCTGCCGGCAGGGCCGCGTTGATCACGTAGATGTCGATCCACGAGATATGGTTGGCGACGAGCAGCGCGCCGGGAACGGCATGCGTCAGGTCGGCCTCGACCTCGACACCCAGCGCATCCAGCAAGGCGGCCGACCAGCTGGCTTTCAGGGCCAGACGCTGGCGGTCACTGCACAGCGGAAAAACGCAGAGCGAAAAAAGGGCCCCGCTGATGACCAGCAGGGCAATACGGAAAATCCGGAAGGCGCGAATCGCTAAGTTGGTTTCGTTCAGGCTGCTTATCCCAGATAGTGCTTGGCGTAACGACCGGAAACCTTGGCCATCGGCATCAGGATCGGCAGGTCGGCGGTATTGAAATCAGGATCCCAGGCCGGCTCACCGCAAATCCAGGCCCCCGCACGGAGGTAGCCCTTGATCAACGGCGGCGTTTCGGCCGGACGATCCTGCTGCAGAGCAGCCAGCGGCAGCGGACAACGCGGGAAAACGCGGTATTCCTGCGGCCCGAGGTGATCGGCAGCCAGTCGATTATACAAGCTGGCCGCACCATGCCCGCCATCGGCCATGCTGATCGAGGCGCAGCCCATCAGGTAGTCGTAGCTGTTTTCGACCATGAACTGGGCCAGACCCGACCAGAGCAGGGTGATCGTGGCGCCGGTACGGTAGTCCGGATGGACGCAGGAGCGGCCGATCTCAACCAGGCGCGAACGCAGATGCTGCAGGCGGGTCAGGTCAAATTCGTTTTCGGAGTAGTAACCCACCTGGCGGGCATTTTCCGGCGTCAGGATGCGGTAGGTGCCAACGATTTCGCCGGACTGCGTGTCGCGCACCACCAGGTGCTGGCAATACGGATCGTAAATGTCGTGATCGACGCCCGGGGTCCGGCTGGGCAGATTGGCACCCATTTCGCCGGCAAACACGCGATAACGCAGGCGCTGTGCATCGAGAATATCGCTCTGGCTGCGGGCAAAACCGACAGCCAGACTCTTCTTTTCGGGACGGCTGCGACCCGCAGCCTTATGGATGTTTTCCATCTTTGTTCTCCTTGTATTCGTGGAGAACAAGTCTGGATGAGCCTTGTTACAAGCGCTTTGCCCGAAAATGACAGCGATGTTTCAGAACAAATACCTTACCAGGGCAGCGAACCGAAAGCCTTGCGGTAGCGCTCGGCAATCTCTTCGCGGCTAGGCTGATGGTTCTGACCGCCGCGATGGGCAATCTTGATCGCGCCCATCACTGCCGCCAGACGGCCAGTCGTCGGCCAGTCGAACCCATTGGCAATGCCGTAGAGCAGGCCAGAACGATAGGCGTCGCCGCAACCGGTTGGATCGAGAATTTCGTCGGCTACAACACAGGGAATGTCGTAGCGCTGACCGTTGGCGTAGATCTCGGACCCCTCGCCACCGCGCGTTACGATCAATGCCTTCACTTCGTCAGCCAACTGTTCCAGGCTGCGCCCGGTACGGTCGCAAAGCAGCTTGGCCTCGTAATCGTTGAAGCAGGCGTAATCGGCCAACTGGATGAAATCGAGCAGTTCGTCGCCGTTGAACATCGGCAGTCCCTGGCCCGGATCGAAGATGAAGGGCACGTTGGCATCCGCAAAGTCACGGGCGTGCTGCATCATGCCCTCGCGGCCATCCGGCGCCACGATGCCGAGCTTGGCATTGGCACTTTCAACCTTGTTCAGATGCGAGAAAGTCATCGCTCCGGGATGGAAGGCGGTGATCTGGTTGTCGTCGAGATCGGTCGTAATGAAAGCCTGTGCCGTGAAGCTGCCACCGATCTGGCGAACATGGCTACGCGACAGGCCGAGCTTGTCGAGACGATCAAGATAAGGTGCCGCATCGTCGCCCACGGTCGCCATGATCATCGGCTCGCCACCGAGCAGCATCAGGTTGTAGGCAATATTGCCGGCGCAGCCGCCAAATTCGCGGCGCATTTCCGGCACCAGGAAAGCCACATTAAGGATGTGGATCTGCTCAGGCAGGATGTGGTTCTTGAAGCGGTCCGGAAAGACCATGATGTTGTCAAAAGCCAGGGAACCGCAGATCAGTGTTGTCATGGGGAATCAGGGATAAAAGATGTAAAGGCGATAGCCGGAGGCGCCGATTTCCTTGGCCTCAATCCACAGTCGGACGGCAACTTCGCCGTTGGCCGGGAATGCATCGGAAGCCGTACCGGGCGGCAAGTATTCGGCAGCGTACATGACCCGTCGGGATACGACGGAATCGTTGGTATCGGTCAGGCTCAGCTCTAGCGTGGGCCAGGCCTGGGGATAATCGGCCCGATTTTTCAGGGTCGCCTGCAAGACGAACAGGCCACGGGCGTTATCCGATTGCAGGTCGGAGGTTTCGATGGAAACCAGCGCCGGATTGCGCGGCAGCGGGATATCGACCGAAACCAGCTGGTAGAGCGCCGCCGTAGTCGGCATCCGCAAGACAATCTCGCTGCGGAAGTAGTAGAGCAGCTGCCCAAGCAAGGCGATGATCAACAGAATCGAGACCAGCACAAAGGGCCAGACGGGCCGCTTGGCCGGCTCGCCACCGAAGCCGCCCAAACCGTCACTGGCCAGCGTACCGGCAGCCCAGCGATTGTAAGCCGTCGTCTCGTTCAGTTCCCGCGCCGCCACAAGGCCGGCATCGCGTGCAGCCTGGGTCGACTCTTCGGGGGTTTCCTGGCTATCTTCCGGCAATGCATCGCCGTAAGCGGGTTCCCGTTCGCTGACCGGCACACTTTCAGAATCGGACTCACCGTGAGCCATGAGCTCACTTGGCTGAGCAGGCACTTCGCTGTCAATAATTTCAAGCGGCAGGACTTCAATAACTTCTTCAAATGGTTCTGCTACCAGAGTCTCAAACTGCTCAGGCAACTCCGGTTCGGATTCGACTACGGGCTCTTCAACAACAGCCTCCGGCTCCATCTGCAGCGGTTCGACTGCCGAAGCTTCCACCTCGGGAGGTGGTGAATTGACTTCCGGCTCATCGTTGTCAGATTGCCATTGGTCAAACGCATTGAAGACCGTTTGGCAATGTCCGCAACGGACCTTGCCGGCCTTGCGCCGCAACTGCTCGGAGGTGACCCGGAAAACCGTGCCGCAATCCGGGCAGCGAGTCCGCATCAGGGCTTGATCCCGGCCAGACATACCCAGTCTTCACGCACATCAGCCACTTGCAAGGGAATCCACTGCGCGTAGATGGCGATGATTTCATCGATCTGCTCACGCAGGATGCCGGACAAGGCCAACTTGCCGCCCGAGCGAACATGCGCGCAAATGGCCGGCGCGAGAACCCGCAAGGGATTGGACAGGATATTGGCGACGACGACATCGTATTCGCCAGCTACCGGCGTCGCCGAGTCGGCGAACAGCGCCGTCACACCATTGCGTTCGGCATTGGCGCGCGCTGCGTCGACGGCCTGAGGATCGATATCGACACCGGCCACATGACCTGCTCCCAGGCGCGCTGCAGCGATGGCGAGAATACCTGAGCCACAGCCGTAATCGAGTACCGTGCAAGCCTCGGAGACATTGCGCTCCAGCCATTCCAGACAAAGCCGGGTGGTCGGATGCGAGCCGGTTCCGAAGGCCATGCCGGGATCGAGGATCAGGTTAACCGCCGAGGGATCCGGGGTTTCATGCCACGAGGGAACAATCCACAGGCGCTCCGAGACACGGATCGGGTCGAACTGCGACTGGGTCAGCTGGACCCAGTTCTGTTCAGCCACGGTCTCGACAGAATATGCCGGAATTCCGGCCAGACCGATGGCAGCGCCGGCTTCTGCAAGGAGCGCCTCGATATCCGCATTCGGTTCGAGCAACACAACAACGCGCGAATGCATCCAGCCAGGTGTGTTAACCGAACCCGGTTCGCCGAACTGCGGCTGTTCATCCGGCGTACCGGCATCGGCATCCTCGATGCTGGCCGACAAGGCGCCAGCCTCGAGGAGCGCGTCGCACATCGGCTCGGCATGCGACACATCGGTCAGGAAACTGACATTTTGCCAGCCCATCGCTTAAGCCTTCACTTCGCCCTTGTCGGCGAGTTTCTGTTCAAGGTAATGGATGCTGGTACCACCCTCGATGAAGCGGGCGTCCTGCATCAGCTCCTGGTGCAGCGGGATGTTGGTCTTGATGCCCTGAATGCTCATCTCGGACAAGGCAATGCGCATGCGACGAATAGCCTGCTCGCGGGTATCGCCATAGGAAATCACCTTGGCGACCATCGAGTCGTAATGCGACGGCACCTTGTAACCCTGATAAATGTGCGAATCAACACGGATTCCTGGACCACCCGGCGGATGATAAAACGCGATATTGCCGGGAGAAGGCACGAACGTGAAGGGATCTTCAGCATTAATGCGGCATTCGATGGCATGACCACGGCAGACGATTTCTTTCTGCTTGTAGCGCAGCTTTTCGCCGAAGGCGACCCGAATCTGCTCCTGAACGATATCGACGCCGGTAATCATCTCGGTCACCGGATGCTCGACCTGAACACGGGTGTTCATTTCAATGAAATAGAACTCGTTGTTCTCGTAGAGGAATTCAAAGGTACCAGCACCGCGGTAGCCAATCTTGCGACAGGCTTCGGCGCAACGCTCGCCAATGCGGTTGATCAGACGCGGGGCAATGTGCGGCGCCGGCGCTTCTTCGATCACCTTCTGGTGGCGACGCTGCATGGAGCAGTCGCGCTCACCAAGGTAGATGGCGCTGCCATGCTGGTCGGCCAGCACCTGGATTTCCACGTGGCGCGGATTTTCCAGATACTTTTCCATGTAAACCGCCGGGTTGCCGAAGAAACTACCGGCTTCCTGCTTGGTCATCTGCACGGCGTTAACCAAGGCTGCCTCGGTATGAACGACGCGCATGCCGCGACCACCGCCGCCACCGGCGGCCTTGATGATCACCGGATAGCCGACAGCGCGCGCGATCTTGACGATCTCCTTCGGGTCATCCGGCAACTCCCCCTCGGAACCCGGCACACAAGGCACGCCAGCCACTTTCATCGCATCCTTGGCCGACACCTTGTCGCCCATCAGGCGAATGGTTTCAGCCTTCGGGCCGATAAAAACAAAGCCGGAAGTCTCGACCCGCTCGGCGAAGTCGGCATTCTCGGACAGGAAGCCGTAACCCGGGTGGATGGCCTGGGCATCGGTGACTTCCGCCGCCGAAATGATCGCCGGAACGTTCAGGTAGCTGAGCGCAGAAGATGCCGGCCCGATACAGACCGACTCGTCGGCCAGTTTGACGTACTTGGCATCACGGTCGGCCTCGGAGTGCACGACCACAGTCTTGATGCCAAGCTCGCGGCAGGCACGCTGGATACGCAGCGCGATTTCGCCCCGGTTGGCAATGAGGATTTTTTCAAACATGATGGGCCGCTCAGCCGATCACGAACAGCGGTTCGCCAAATTCGACAGGTTCGCCGTTATCGAGAAGGATGGCCTTGACCACGCCTGAGGCATCGGCTTCGATTTCGTTGAGCAGCTTCATCGCTTCGATGATGCACAGGGTTTCGCCCTGCTTGACGCTCTGGCCGATTTGCACGAATGCTTCGGCACCCGGCGACGGCGAACGGTAGAAGGTACCGACCATCGGCGACTTGACGACATGACCTTCCGGCAGTTCGTCTTCGTCATCGAGATTGACCGTAGAAGCAGCCGGAGCACCGGCAGCCATCGGCGGCGGCGCATAGTATTGCTGCGGCGCAACTGCCGGGGCACCGTAGTGCTTGGCGATACGAACCTTTTCTTCGCCTTCGGTGACTTCCAGTTCAGAAATACCGGATTCCTGAACGAGGTCGATGAGTTTCTTCAGTTTACGCAGATCCATGGAGACTCCCTTCTGTGTTGCGCCCGTTGGGTGCAAGAAGCTGGCCGAAGCCAGACTATTCAATATTAAGCTTGTTAAGCAGATATTCGAGGGCGAGAACGTAACCCTGATGACCCAGCCCGCAAATCACGCCGACAGCCAGGTCCGAAAAATACGAGTGATGCCGGAATGGCTCCCGGGCATGCACATTCGACAGATGCACCTCGACGAACGGAATATCTACAGCCGCGATCGCATCACGCAGCGCCACGCTGGTATGCGTATAGGCCGCCGGATTGATGATGATGGCGCGGACGCCCTGTTCACGAGCGGCATGGATGCGCTCGATGAGTGCACCTTCATGATTGCTCTGGAAAGATTCCAGTTCAACACCGGCGCCTTCGGCCATGCGAGCCAGCGCCATGTTGATATCCGACAGGGTAACCCGGCCATAATGCTCCGGCTCACGGGTGCCAAGCAGGTTCAGATTCGGCCCGTGCATTACCAGAATGCGGGGCTTTTCGACCGACTTGGAAGCAGTTTTTCGCTTCGTCATAGCTGCAAGTTTGCCGCAAATGGCAGCAATTTGTCCAGTCTATTCCTTTAGCAGGGCACGCAGGGCATCTGCCCTGATGCGCTCATGCGGACGACCATCGCGATGCTTCATGCTGACCCGCTCCATATGCGGCGGCAAGATCACCAGATTGGCATCGGCCGTATCCGTTTCCATTTGCAGCACTGCCTCGACCCGTTCGTTGCGTGCTTCGACATGAGAAACGTCAATCCCGCGATTCAGCAGGAAGATCTCAACCTCCTTGGCGCTATCGGCAAAAAGCAGGATGTCGATATGCGAATGCTCGCCAGCCGTGCCATCCAGCACCGAGCCAGTCAGGTACGGCTGAAAATCCGCCAGCAGATCGAGCAATTCCAGCGCGGTATGACGCAAGGCCGCAATCAGCTCGACATGATCCTCGCCCTGATAAAGCGTCCGGTAAGCGCGCAACTCGGCCTCGACCTCAGCGTTATCGGGAAATGCCGAATGTTCGGGCACCCCCAACTGGCGGGCAGCCTTCTTCTTGGCGTGGTGATAGTCGGTAATACCATCCTCGGCCATCAGGCGAGCGGCGGCGCTGGCAATGCTGGCCCGGATACCGGTACTCGGGCGCTGCTTTTCATGACGGGTCATGCGGACTCGATCAAGGTAAAATCGCCTCCATTCTAACGGCTCCATGTGACATGCACATTCATATTCTCGGTATCTGCGGCACCTTCATGGGTGGCGTTGCACAACTGGCGGTTGATTCCGGCCACAAAGTCACCGGCTGCGATGCCAATGTTTATCCGCCGATGAGCGACCAGCTGCGTGGTGCCGGCATCGAACTGATCGAAGGCTTCGACGCGTCCCAGCTCGCCCTCGCCCCCGACATGTTCGTGATCGGCAATGCCATTTCGCGCGGCAATCCGCTGCTCGAAGCCATTCTCGATAAAGGCCTGCCCTATGTTTCCGGCCCGCAATGGCTGGCTGAAAATGTATTACAGGGCCGCTGGGTGCTTGGCGTCGCAGGTACGCACGGCAAGACGACGACTGCCTCGATGCTGGCCTGGATACTGGAAGACGCCAACATGGCACCGGGTTTCCTGATCGGTGGCGTACCGTTGAACTTCGGAGTTTCTGCCCGCCTGGGCGATACGCCGTTCTTTGTCATCGAAGCCGATGAATACGACACCGCCTTTTGCGACAAGCGGTCCAAGTTCGTTCATTACCGGCCGCGAACGGTCGTTCTGAACAATCTGGAGTTCGATCATGCCGACATTTTCAGCGATCTGGCTGCGATCGAGACGCAATTCCACCACCTTGTGCGCACCCTGCCCCAATCCGGGCTGATCGTTGCAAATGCCGCCGAGGCCAGCCTTGACCGCGTGCTGGCGCGGGGCTGCTGGACTCCGGTTGAACGCTTCAACGATCCAGCCGGTTACCGCGTCACCGGCGACGATGCTCGCGGCGAACTGGTGCTGCATGGGCCGGAGGGGGTGATTGGCCGCACACGCTGGAATCTATCCGGAGAACACAACCGCGCCAATGCCTGTGCTGCCCTACTCGCCGCTCGCCATGTCGGTGTCTCGCTGGCCCACGGGCTGGATGCGCTGTCCCGCTTCGTCAATGTCAAACGCCGCATGGAAGTCCGTGGCGAAGTTCGTGGTGTGACGGTTTACGATGACTTTGCCCACCACCCGACGGCCATCGCCACCACCGTCGCCGGCCTGCGCCGCAAGGTTGGCAATGCCCGCATTCTGGCCGTGCTGGAGCCACGCTCGAACACCATGAAACTGGGCACGATGAAGTCGCAGTTGCCGGACAGCCTGCGCGAAGTCGATGCTGCCTTCTGCTACGCCGGCAACCTCGGCTGGGATGCCCGCGAGGCACTCGCTCCGATGGGCGAACGCGCCGTCGTTGAGGACAACCTTGAGCGACTGGTTGATCAAATCGTCATTGCCGCCCAGCCGGGCGACCATATTCTGGTCATGAGCAACGGCGGATTCGGTGGTATCCACGGCAAACTGCTGGCGGCACTGGCCGAATGATCAAGCGGCGGCGCCTGCTGATCGCAGCGCCCCTGCTGCTGGCCGGCTGCGACCAGGCTCCGGCTTTCCGCAACACTGACATTACCGGCAAGGAAATCGGCGGCGAAATAGCGCTGAACGATTGCCAAGGCCGCCCACGGAAACTGGCTGATTTTCTTGGCAAGGCAGTGGTCCTGTTCTTCGGCTACACCAGTTGTCCGGATATCTGCCCTACGGCGCTGGCCAAATTCGCCACGCTGATGCAGCAGCCTGAAATGAACGCAGGCCGCATTCAGGTCATTTTTGTCAGCCTGGATCCGGAACGCGACACACCGGAACGCCTGTGCGAATACACCCCATGGTTTCACCCAAGCTTTCTCGGCATGACCGGCGATGCCGGCAAGATCGCCGAAATTGCACGCAACTTCCGTGTCACCAGCATCCGAAAGAATGTTGAAGGCAGCATGGGCTACGTACTGGACCACAGCGCCGGGGCCTATGTCTTCGGTCCTGATGGGCGACTCCGCCTGTATCTGGCCGAGAATGCCCGCATCGAGGACATTTCCGCCGATCTGCATCTACTTTTGGCCGGACAATAAAAAACCGCCGGACACGCCGGCGGTTTTCAGTTTGATCCATCCCGCCGCAGCGGGCTGACGATCAGCGCTCCATCGATTCCACAACAGCCAAGGCCGTCATGTTGACCAGACGACGCACAGTGGCCGTCGAGGTCAGCACATGCACCGGACGGGCTGCGCCGAGCAGGATGGGGCCGATGGTCACGCCTTCGCCACCGGTCATCTTGATCAGGTTGTAGGAGATGTTGGCGGCATCGATGTTCGGCATGACCAGCAGGTTGGCCTCGCCCTTGAGCGGCGAATCCGGGTTGGCTTCGCGGCGCAGGTCTTCGTTCAACGCCGAGTCGCCATGCATTTCGCCGTCGACTTCGAGTTCGCCAGCCGACATGGCCGAGACCAGGCCAGCCGCAATGCTCATCTTGCGGGCCGATTCGGAGTTGCCTGAACCAAAATTGGAATGCGAGAGCAGCGCGACCTTCGGATGGCTACCAAAGCGCTTGACCTGCTCGGCCGCCATCAGCGTCATTTCGGCAATTTCCTGGGCGTTCGGGTTTTCATTCACATGCGTGTCGCAGATGAACAGCGAGCGGCCCGGCAGCATCAGGTAGTTCATGGCGGCCAGCGTGCTGACGCCGGAACGCTTGCCGATGATCTGGCTGATCACGCCGAGATGGTGGCTGTACTGGCCGGTCATGCCGCAGATCAGGCCATCGGCGTAGCCGAGCTTGAGCAGCATGGCGCCGATCACTGTCGGCTTGCGACGCATGGCTTCCTTGGCGATGGCCGGCGTAATGCCCTGACGCGCCATGGCCTTGTGGTAGGCCGTCCAACATTCGCGATAACGCTCGTCGGATTCCGGATTGACGACGTCGAAGTCGACACCCGGCTGGATACGCAGCTTGGCCTTTTCGAGGCGGTGCGCGATCACTTCCGGACGGCCAATCAGGATCGGACGGGCAAACTTCTCTTCGATGACCACCTGGGCGGCGCGCAGGACGCGTTCGTCTTCACCTTCGGCGAAGATGATGCGCTTGCCCTTGGCCTGACGAGCGGCCTGGAAGATGGCGCGCATGCCGACGCCGGTGTGATAGACGAATTCGGACAACTTGGCGCGATAGGCGGCCCAGTCGGTGATCGGACGTGTAGCCACGCCGGAATCCATGGCGGCCTGGGCAACGGCCGGCGCGATCTTGACGATCAGGCGCGGATCGAAAGGCTTCGGGATCAGGTATTCCGGGCCGAAAGACAAGTCGGCGCCCGGATAGGCCATGGCCACTTCGTCGGTCACTTCGGCTTCGGCCAACTCGGCGATGGCACGCACCGACGCCATCTTCATTTCTTCGGTAATGCGCGTGGCGCCAACATCGAGCGCGCCGCGGAAGATGAAGGGGAAGCACAGAACGTTGTTGACCTGGTTCACATAGTCGGAACGGCCGGTGGCGATGATCGCATCCGGGCGCACCTCCTTGACCAGTTCCGGCATGATTTCCGGGGTCGGGTTGGCCAGCGCGAAAACCATCGGCTTGTCGGCCATGCTCTTGACCATGTCCTGCTTGACGACACCGGCAGCGGAGAGGCCGAGGAAAATATCGGCACCGACCAGCGCTTCGCCGAGGGTGCGCTTTTCGGTGTTCTGGGCGTAGCGCGCCTTGGTTTCGTCCATGCCGCCCGGGCGACCGATGTAGATAACGCCCTTGGAGTCACAAATCGTGATGTTCTCGCGCTTGACGCCGAGATCGCACCACAAATTCACGCAGGAGATGGCGGCCGCACCGGCGCCGGAAACGACGACTTTGACCTCGTCGATCTTCTTGCCGACGACCTTGAGGCCGTTGAGCATGGCGGCGCCGGAAATGATGGCGGTGCCGTGCTGGTCATCATGGAAGACCGGGATGTTCATCCGTGCCTTGAGCTTCTCTTCGATGTAGAAGCATTCCGGCGCCTTGATGTCTTCGAGGTTGATGCCGCCGAGCGTCGGCTCGAGGGCGGCAATCATGTCGATCAGCTTGTCCGGGTCGTTCTCGGCCAGTTCGATGTCGAAGACGTCGATCCCGGCGAATTTCTTGAACAGGCAACCCTTGCCTTCCATGACCGGCTTGGAGGCGAGCGGGCCGATGTTACCGAGGCCGAGCACGGCGGTACCGTTAGTCACGACACCGACCAGGTTGGCGCGCGAGGTGTACCAGGCGGCCGTTGCCGGATCTTCGACAATCGCATCGCAGGCAGCCGCAACGCCGGGCGAGTAGGCCAGCGCGAGGTCGCGCTGGTTGGTCAGGCCCTTGGTCGGGCGGACGGAAATCTTGCCCGGGGTGGGCCAGCGATGGTATTCGAGAGCGGCTTCGCGCAGATCCTTTTCCACGGATTCTCCTGGGGGTTTGGCTAGTGGGGAAAACCCGTTAGATTACTCCAAACGTTCACTGGCTGGAAGCGTAATTATGAATTACGGCTGGATATACGTGTAATCCGAAGCCTGCTGATGCAGTGTCAGAATCGATGGGAAATGCTCAAGCGCAGGCTGCGCGGCTCAGTCGGATGAATATGGCGATCGCTGACGGCACTCGCCTCCGAGGAAAGCTGCGAGTCGTACCAATACTCGATGTCGTTCGCCTTGCGGTCGAAGAGGTTGTAAACATCGACGGCCAGCTGTGTGCTTTTGTCCAATTTGTAGCCGAGGCGCAGATTGCTCAGGGCCGATGAACTTGAACGTACCGAGTTGTCTTCAAGCAGCGGCCGCGGTCCGAAGTAACGCAGACGCAGGGCGCCAAACCAGGGTCCGAGGTGATCCACCGTCAGGCCGATATTGGCGGTCGCCGTAACGGCCCCCGGGATGTAGTCGCCAACGACCGGGTCGTGGTCGCGGAAGCGGGCATGCGACCAGGCGAGATCGGCGTCGACGGCCAGCCAGTCGGAGAGTACATAGAGGTTGGTCCATTCGACCCCGTAACGGTGCGATGGGCGCGAGGCCTCCGTCGTGCCGGCATCGCCGACGAAAAGGAGCTCCGACGCGGCATCAAGTTGCCACAAGGAGAGCGTCGACTGCCAGCCGGGGACAACTTCCGAGCGAACGCCCACTTCATAGCCACGAGTGCGGACCAGCGGTTTGACGCTCTGGACCGGCGTCGTGCCGTCGACTGGATCGACCTTGATCGTCGTCCCTCGCGCATCGTTGGAATGAAAACCGTGGCCGTAGTTGAGGTACAACTCCGTTTTGCGCCATGGGCCAAAGATCAACGACAGTTTCGGCGTCACCATCTGGTCGCTGGCTTTACCGGAATTGGCGGCCAGATTGCTGTCGACGGTGAAATCGTAGGTATCAGCCCGCAAGCCTTGTACGGAGCGGAACCAGTCAGTCCAGCGCGTTTCATTCTGTGCCCAGAAGGACAGGCTGCGCTGGGTCACCTTGTCTTCACGTACGGTGCTCAAGGTCTGGCGAGCGCTGGTCGCATACAGGCCGAGCGGATTCAGGTCGTCGATGCGCGCCTGCACGCCAAACGAATTTTCGACCTCGAATTGTCCCCAGCGGTCGTACAGCGCGTGCGATGCGGCGAAGCCGCCAGCAGTCCGGCGTTCGGACTGCTTGAACTGATCACCCGGCAGACAAGCGTTGTTCAGGCAATACTGAAAGTTGGACCAGAGATCGAGCCCGGAACGCAGCGCCCAGACGTTGGCCTTGCTCTGCGCCTTGTCCCAGCGCTTTGCCCACTCACCGGACAGGCTGTAGCGGAAGGTCTTGCCTCCGGTCGTCGGATCCAGGCTGCCAAAACGATCCACCGCGCCGCTATCGATGGCGCGCTGGGCGATCTGGTCAGTCGAAGTCCATTTGCCCTGATAGGCCATACCGGTGACCGACCAGCCATCGTTACGCGTGCCCTGGCTGTAGCGCAGCACACCATTCAGCTTTTTGTAATCCTCTTCGACCTGCCACGGCCCGTCGTTGTGGAACAGCTCCAGGCCGTAAAGCAGCTTGCCACTGGCCAACTCGGGCGAACCGGCAAGCAGGCTGCGGGCATAGCCGTTCTGACCGATGGTCAGTTGGGCCAGGGAACTGTCCAGACTGCGGAAATAGTCGATATGCGCCACGCCAGCCGACGAGAAATCACCTTCCTCGGCGAAATACGGCCCCTTGCGGAAGCTGATGCGTTCGATCAATTCCGGAATCAGGAAATTCAGATCGGAATAACCCTGCCCATGGGCATGGGTCGGCATATTGACCGGCACTCCGCCGAGGTAGGTGGCAAAGTCGGTGCCGTGATCGAGATTGAAGCCGCGCAGGAAATACTGGTTGGCCTTGCCGTCGCCGGCATGCTGCGTGACGATCAGGCCGGGCACCATTTCGAGCGCTTCGCCGGGACGCAGGATGGGCACGGCCGCCAGGCGCTGGCTGGAAACCACGCCTTCGCTGCCACTGCTGGCGATGCCTTCGAGATTCTCGGCCCTGGCACGAACTTCGACGGCGGAAAGTTCAGTCGACTCATGGGCCAGAACGCCACTCATTGCCAGCGCCAGATATGAACTAATTATTTTTTGTCTTAATTTCATCGCTTAAAAAAGCCGGTTGCCCGGCTACTCCCCCATCGTCAGGTGTTACACCGCGACCGGTCGGCGCGTCAGGCGCACCGCCGCAATAAAACTGAGGGCGATGATTGCCACCAGCGAAAAACCGAATATGAGTTCCTTGCCCTCGCTCCAGGCATCGACAGCCGGCGACAGCATTTTGGCAGCGCCGAAGGCGGCGACCAGCAGGCTGACACCGGAAACCACCAGCCCCATGACCCGCGAGGCGATCAGGGCCACCTGATCGGCCCGGGCAATCAATCGGGCGATCCACAAACCATTGATGCCGTCGGTCAGCAGCATGCCAAGCATGAAGAGCAGGGCCAGCACCAGCGCGTGCTCCCAGCCGCCGAACTGGGTGGCGGTCAGGGCGAAGAAGGCGGCTTGCGACAGGGTGTCGAAGGACAGGGCGAACAGGGCGCCAACCAGCGCAATCAGGGCCGGGTGCGAGACATGGCGCAGATTGCCGAGCAGGCGGCCTTTGAGGCCGACTGGCTGGACCATTTCATGCGGCTCTGCGGCGAGTACGGCAGCCAGGTTGAGGCTGCCCAGCGCAACAAGAAAGCCGATGGAGATCACCGCGCCCAACGTACCGAACCAGGCCGGCACTTCCCACTGCCCAGCCAGCGCCGAAACGCCAAGGGCAATGGCCATGACGACGGCGCCGTGACCGAGCGAAAACAGCGTGCCGCAATAGCGCGCCAGGCCTGGCCGGGTGCGGACGTTGTAGCGGGTCAGGCCATCGATGGTGGCCAGATGGTCGGCGTCGAAACCGTGCTTCATGCCGAGCACGAAGGTCAGGATCAGTAGCGACAGCCAGTCGGTGGGCAAGGTTTCCATGGGCTTGGTATGAAATTTACAGCCATCTTCATACAAAGACCGTGCCAGATCAATAAGTCATTGTTCGTATTGATTTCACCGCCCGGCGGGACCATGAAAATCGGGCCAAGTGATCAGCGACTTTCCACCGGAAGTGCAAGGATGAATTCCGCCCCGTTGCCCGGCACATTGCGGGCACTCAGCTTGCCGCCATGGCGCTCGACGATGCCGTAGCTGATCGACAAGCCCAAGCCGGTGCCTTGGCCAACTGGTTTGGTGGTGAAGAAAGGTTCGAACAGGCGGCTCAGGTGTTCTTCCGAAATCCCCGGGCCGTTATCGGTGAAACGCAGGGTCGCCATGCCATTTTCAATGCTGCCGCTCACCCTCAGGCGAGCATCGGCCCGATTGGCGACGGCATCGCTGGCGTTCTGCACCAGATTCATCACCACCTGCTGCAACTGGCCTGACGAACCTGAACATTGCAGATCTGGTGGCAAATCGACATCGACCGCGAACTTGGCCGACGCACTCTGCACTACCCAGCGGACCGAACGTTCGACCACCTCGTTGAGGCTGACCCGCTCGGGCGTCATCTTGTCCACGGCCGAAAAGCGTTTCAGGGCATCGACGATGTCGCGGGTACGCTCTGCCCCTTCGATCATGCCGTCGATCAGGTGCGGCATGTCGGCCAGGATGCGGTCAATTCGTAGCTCGTCGCGCATGGCCTTGAGTGCGGCATCGTCGGCCGCATCGCTCGCATGCACTGCGCCAAGGTAGCTTTCGAGCCGGCTGGCGTAGCGTTTCAGCGACAACACGTTGCCGAGCACGAAGCTGATCGGGTTGTTCAATTCGTGCGCCACGCCGGCCACCAGCCGGCCTAGCGAGACCATTTTTTCGGCGTGCAGCAACTGGCCTTGGGTGCGCTTCAGGTCATCGTGGGCCTGACGCAAGGCGGAATAGGCGCGGCGCAATTCGCCGACCGGGCGGCCGGTAACGACCATGCCCATCAGCTTGCCGGTCTGCGACAGACGGGGCGTACAGTTCATCGAGACCGGCACGGTCGAACCATCGCCAGCCCGCAGGAAGAACTCGCAGTCGTGGACGCCTTGGCGACCAAAACGCGAGAAGATTTCGCGCGCCTTGACGCGCTCGACCTCATCGGCAAACAGGTCAAAAACCGGGGTCTTCTCAAGCTCACCGGCCGTCTTGCCCGAAAAGTGCTGCAAGGAAGAATTCACTTCTTCGATACCGCCGTTGCGGTCGCAAACGATCAGGATGTCCGACATCGAGGCCAGCACGCTCTCGATGAACTGGTGCGACTCTTCGAGCGCGGCGTTCTTTTCTTCGAGGGCGACTTCATATTGCAGGAGGTCGTTATAGACCTCGTCCATTTTCTGGATGACTTCGATCCAGGCCTGTTCGCCGCCCGGCGGCAGCGGTGACTCGGCCGACAGATCAGCGGGCGGGGCGATAGTGGACATGGGCTTCGCCGTGTTCGTCGTGGGCGTGGTGGTGTTCCGCCTCCAGCGCTATCAGGTTCAGCTTGCCGTGGCGGACGCCGCGCTCGGCCATCAGGGCATCGGCAAACTGGCGAACATCGGCGGTCGAGCCTTTCAGGATCACTGTTTCCAGACAGTTGTCGTGATCGAGGTGGCTGTGCATCGCCGCCACCGTCAGGTCGTGGTGATCGTGCTGCAGGCCAGTCAGCCGTTCGGCCAGCTCGCGTTCGTGGTGGTTATAGACGTAGGACAGGTTGCCGACGCAATGGCCGGAAGGTGTTTCACGCTGGCGGTCACTTTCGATCGCACCGCGAATCAGGTCGCGCACGGCTTCCGAACGGTTGCTGTAGCCGCGCGCTGCGATCAATTGGTCGAATTGTTTGGCCAAGGCTTCGTCCAGAGAAATGGTGAAGCGTTCCATGTTCTTTGCTCCCTGCTAAATACGGCCGGTAAACGTGGTGCTAGGATGGCCTTTCCTGCATTCTAACGTCTCGCTCCAATGACCGCTGCCCTCGATACCGAACAGATTCGCGCCGCCCTGCGCAAGGTGGTCGACCCCGAGGTCGGGGCCAATATTGTCGACCTCGGCCTGATCTACCGCATCGAATTCGACGGCCCCGCCAAGCTGCTGATCGAGATGACGATGACCTCGCCGGCCTGCCCGATGGGCGAGATGATTGTCGATGACGCCTACGCCGAACTCGACCGTGTGCTGCCGGCCGATTGCCAGCCGGAAATCCGCCTCGTCTGGGAGCCGCCCTGGGCGCCGGCCATGATGAGCGAGAAATGCCGCCTGAGCCTGGGCTGGAACGAGGCGGACAACACCTAAATGGCTGACCTGAAACCCGGCGGCCGGCTGCCGCTGCTTTTTTTCGGCATGCTCTCGCTGCTGGGCGGCGTGATGGCCGGCCTGGGCCGCCTCGGCTGGGATGTACCCGCCCCCGCCATGCAGGCAGCCGGTGTGCATGGCCCGCTGATGATCGCCGCCTTTTTCGGCACGGTGATCAGCCTCGAACGCGCCGTCGCGGCTGGTCGGAACTGGGCCTACCTCGCCCCGCTGGCGGCCGGTGCCAGTGGCACTGCGCTGCTCGCCGGCGCCCCGCTACTGGCCGGTCAAATCCTCGGCAGCCTCGCCGCATTCGGCCTGATCGCCGCCAGTGGCGTTGCCCTGCGCCGCCAGGTGGCCGCCTTCACCGTCGTGCTGACTCTGGCCGCCGGCTGCTGGCTGGTCGGCAATCTGCTCTGGCTGGCCACCGGCGACGTCAGCGCTGCCGTGGCGTGGTGGCTGCTCTTTCTAGTTTTGACCATTGCCGGTGAACGCCTTGAACTGACGCGTTTCCTGCCCACCCCGCCACTGGCCCAAAAGCTGTTCATCGGCATCGTCGGCGTGCTGATCGTCAGCGCACTTACTAACTTCTATCCGCTCTTTTCCCTCGGCTTGCTCGCCCTCGCCATCTGGCTGCTACGCTACGACATCGCCCGCCGCAATATCGCGACCGAAGGCCTGACCCGCTTCATTGCCGCCTGCCTGCTTTCCGGTTACGCCTGGCTGCTCGCGGCCGGCCTGCTCGGTCTGGCCGGCGCCTTCGTTCCCGGCCATGCCTGGCGCGACGCGGCGCTGCACGCCATCGGCCTCGGCTTCGTTTTTTCCATGGTTTTTGGTCACGCACCGATCATTTTCCCGGCCGTCACCCGGATCAAAATTCCTTACCACCCGGCGCTCTACCTGCCGCTCGCCCTGCTCCACCTGACGCTGGCGCTGCGTGTATTTGGTAGCCTGGCCGATAATTTCGACCTGCGTCACAACGCCGCCCTGTTGAACGGGCTGGTGCTGATCGTTTTCATCGCAACGATCGTGACGCTGGTTCGCCGCAATAAATCAAGAGGTGCCCGATGAAACGTCATGCCGCCCTGCTGCAACTCTCACGCGAACACCACCAGGCCCTGAAGATGGCCCGTCAGGCCCGCTTTGCCTGCGACGCCGGCCTCGCCGCAGCCATTACCCAGGCGGCCGAGGCCATTTGCGAACGTTTCCAGGACGAACTGGAACCGCATTTCCAGACCGAGGAAAAAGACTTGCTGCCCGCGCTGGCCGCTGCCGGCGCCAACGATCTGGTGCAGCGCACGCTGGCCGAACACGCCGAACTGCGCGACCTCAACCGGCATCTGGCTGAGCCGGACGGTAAAGCCCTGGCCCGCTTCGCCACCTTGCTCAACGACCATGTCCGCTTTGAAGAGCGGGAACTGTTCGAGACAGCGCAGCGCCTGCTCTATCCCGAGGCCTGAGCGCCCCAATCGAGGGCAAAAATTGTCGGGATGCGGTGCTCGATGTCGCAAGAGCGGCAAATTGTAGAGCCCGCCACAGACTCTTGCCGCACCCGTAGATGCCCTACTGACGGCCATCTTCAGGCCTTCCACAGACGCCACCATAAACCGGGAACGGGATATGCTTGACTCAAGCTGTAGCACGCTTGATCCGTTATCCGGTTTAAGAGCGCATGGAGGAAGTCATCATGGCCCATAGTGAAATCCGACTCTCGGTCGCTGAAGAGCGCACCATCTACGACGTAGGCGCCATCGAGCGTGCCATGGAAGAGGCGGCCGGCAACCGCAACGAAGCGCTGGCCACGCTCTACGACAAGATGAAGCAGCGCGGCGGTGGCCGTTTCCTGGTCCGCCCGACCGGTGCCGACATGATCGACGAGCTCTACGATAGCTGCCCGAACTTCAGCGACGTGATCGACGACCTGAAGAAGTACGTCGCGCTGTCGGTCGCCGGCAACGAGCCGATGAGCTTCACGCCCATTCTGCTGCTCGGCGAACCCGGCATCGGCAAGACCCATTTCGCCCGCGAACTGGCCACTCACCTCGGTACCGGCCATGAATTCATCTCGATGAGTTCGCTGACGGCCGGTTGGGTGCTCTCCGGCGCCTCGTCGCAGTGGAGCAACGCCAAGCCGGGCAAAGTGGCGCACACCTTGGTGCATGGCGACTTCGCCAACCCCATCGTGGTGCTCGACGAAATCGACAAGGCCGGTGGTGATTCGCGCTACGACCCGATGGGTTCGCTCTACGGCCTGCTCGAGCACGACACCGCCCGTGCCTTCAAGGACGAGTTCATCGATATCGACATCGATGCCTCGCACATCCTGTGGGTGACGACGGCCAACGACGAGCGCAGCATCCCGGAACCCATCCTCAACCGGATGAACGTCTACGAAGTGCCGCGCCCCGACCACGATGCCGCGATCAGCATCGCCGCCGCGCTGTACCGCGAAATCGTCGGCCAGCACGACTGGGGCTTTCCGCCGGAAGCCGACGAAGCAGTGCTCGAACGCCTCGGCTCGCTGCCGCCGCGCGACATGCGCAAGCGCCTGCTGGCTGCTTTTGGCACGGCCAAGCTGGATGGCCGCAACTGGCTGGAAGGCAAGGATTTCGAACAGGCGCGGATGGGGCGGAGCCGGAAGATCGGCTTCTGACAACATCAATAAATCGCATGCTCTTCCTGCCAAGAACCAAGCCGCCGATCTGTCCTGTCGCTTGAACACTGCCGCATGGGCGTCGCGCCCCTTGAGCCCAAACAGGCGGGTGCGACGATCTTTTCAGCCCACCAATCATCGGCACGCGCCTCCGCCCAAAACCGCAAAACAGACAGCAGTGCCGCCGGCGCGCCCCCACAATTAGCCCTTGGCCGGCATCTTTCCATCCTTGTGACGAGAATGCAGGTCAATCCCGCTTTCCTGCTTGCTGCACCTGGACGCGGGGACTATATTGGAATCCAGATCAACTTGCGTTTACCTTTCCCATGGATGCGGCATCCACAGTACGCGATGACTTCAGGACGCTGATCGATGCGCTACTGGCCGGCGACCACGCCGCTGCTCTGGCCGAAACCCGGCGCCTGAGCCAGAACGGCCTGCCGGCGGAAACGATCGTCACCGCCGGGCTGGAAACGGCGATGCGCCAACTCGACGACAAATGCACGGTCGAGAGCTTTAATCTGCTGGAAATCATGCTTGTTGGCCGTGCGGTTTCCGCTGTCGTGCGCGAACTTTATCCGGAGGGTGTCCCGCCGGATAAAAGTCGGGGAACGCTGATCGTTGCCACGCTGGAAGGGGATGTCCATGATCTTGGCAAGAACATCGTCAAGATGGTGCTGATCGGTAAGGGCTACCGGGTCATCGACCTTGGCCGCGACTGCCCGGTCGACACGGTAGTCGCGGCGACGGAGCGAGAGGCCGCCAACGGCGTTCTGATCAGCGGCTTGATCAGCACCATCGTTCCGCAGGTCCGGCGGGTTCGTGCCGCCCTTCGCGCCCGCGGGCTCGATGCAGTCTGGGTGGTGGCCGGCGGTGCCGCGCTGAAGCAGTTTGTGGCCACCGATCTCGATGTCGATTACGTCGCCGAAAATGCCTTCGACGGCGCCCGCTACATCGAACTCCGCTTTGCGAATACGGTGCCATGAACAGCCTTGAACGCATTCTCGCCGCTGTTCATTTCACAGCAGCCGATCTGCCGCCCGTCGTACCCCAATTGTTCGGTCACGCGGCGCGTCTATGCGGCGTCCGCTTGCGTGACTATGGCCAGGACGGCGCGCTGATGGCCGACTGCCAGCTGCATGCCCAGGCACACTACCGGAGCGACGCGGTATTCGCCTTCATGGATTTCAGCATGGAAAGCGAGGCCATCGGCTCCCGCCTCCGGTTCTATGACGAGCAATATCCCGAGATCGTCGACTACGTGCTGCCTGCCACCGCCGACGCAGCGCAATTGCGCCTGCCCGATCCAACTGCCGACGGGCGCCTGCCGGAACTGCTGCGGGGCATCGAGCGTTTGCGCTCGAGACTCGGAGAGACAACACTCGTTGCCGGCAGCCTGCTCGGGCCGATGACCCTGGCCACCCAGCTCTACGGCATCGAAACCGCCCTTTTTCTGGCCGCCGACAACCCGGACCGATTCGAAATCGCCCTCGATTTCGCCACCGAATGTGCCATCCGCTATGGCCAGGCCCAGATCGCGGCAGGAGCTCACCTCCCCGTGGTATTCGACCCGGCCGCCTCACCGGCCGTAGTACCGCCAGCCTTTTTCCGTGAACTGCTGCTGCCCCGGCTGCAGCGCCTGTTCGCCGCCCTGCGCCAGGCCGGCGCCATCGCCAACTGGCTCAATATCGCCGGTCCGACTGCGACCATTCTGCCCTGGTACCCTGAGGCAGGAGCCGACATCGCCACCTTCGACTACTACGTCAGCCCCGAACAGGCCTGCCGCCTGTTGCCGCAGACCTGTCTGGTCGGCAATATCAAGCCGCTCGACTTCCTTGATGCGAATCCGGAGCGCATTACCGGCGCCGCCCGACAGTTGCTTAGCGCCTTCCGGGAACGGGGCGGCTTCATTTTGTCGTCCGGCTGCGAAATTCCACCCGAGTCAGCGCCGGCCAATATCGCTGCCCTGGTCGCCGCACGCGACGGTGAATGAGCCGATGCCCGAACTCGACGTCCTGGTTCTCGGCAAAAGACATTGCCTGAGCTTCCAGCCGGGGCCATCGCTGCGCGATATCCTCGACCGCAGCAATTATCGCGTTCGTTCAGCCTGCCTCGGCCACGGTGCCTGTGGCTTGTGCCGAGTTCGCCTGCTGGCCGGCGACGGTAGCCCCCGACAGCCAGCCGAACATCTGCATTTAAGCGAGGCCGAGCTGGCCGACGGCATACGCCTCGCCTGCCAGATTCACCCGGTCACCGATTTGACGGTGGAAATCGTCAACCCGGCCCCCCTCTCCGGATGGCATACACCCCCGGCCGGCCTGAGCGGAGCCTCCCCGCCCTTTGCCGCCGACCGAGCTCCGCCGGGCGGGGTATGCCACCCCTACGGCGCGGCGGTAGATTTGGGCACGACCCATCTTTCGCTAGCCGTTTACGACCTGCTCAGCGGCCACCGGCTGGCCGAGCGCTGGGGGAAAAACCCGCAAGCCCGTTTCGGCGCCGATGTCGTGACGCGGCTGATGGCAGCAGAAACCCCGGACATCGCACAGGCGCTGGCCTTTGCCGCTCGCAATGCGATCGGCGAGGCAATCGAGGACCTGACGCTGCGCGAAGGCCTCGACCCGCGTCGGATCGGCCGGGTTACCGTGGTTGGCAACACCGCCATGCTGACGCTGCTGGCGGCCAGAAACCATGGCTTGCTGCTCCAGCCGGCCTACTGGACCGCCGCGGTGGACTGCGCGGCAGCAGATGGCAGCAGTTGGGCCGCAGCATGGGGCATTGCCGGCAACGCCGAAGTCGAACTGATGCCGCCACTGGGCGGCTTTGTCGGCTCGGATCTGATCGCCGGTCTGGTAAGCAGCGCGCTGACCGATGGCCCGGCACCGGCCCTGTTCGTCGACTTCGGTACCAATTCCGAAATCGCACTGTGGACGGGCGAGAATCTTCTGGTCACGGCAACAGCCGGCGGACCGGCTTTTGAAAGTGGCGCCAGCAGTTGTGGCACCCCGGCCGAAGCCGGCGCGGTGTTTCGCGTCGCCGAGGCTCCGGGAGGAAAGCTTGTCTACCGCATCCTCGACGACGACCACGCCAAGGGCTTGTGCGGCTCCGGCCTGGTCGACCTGGTGGCCTGTCTGCTGCGAGCCGGCCGGATTGGAGCGACCGGCAAGTTCGCCGATGGCGCAAAGGCCTTCGCGTTCTCGGTCGGCGAGCAGGAGTTTGCCCTGGACTGGCGCGACGTCGATGCCCTGCAGCGCGCCAAGGCCGCGATTGGTGCTGGAATCGCGGCGCTGTGCACAACCTCCGGCATACCGTTGGCAGGCCTGAAACGAGTAGTGGTGGCAGGCCTGTTCGGACGCTACCTGGATATCGGCAACGCACAGGCCATCGGCCTCTTGCCGCCGGTACCCGGAGCCTGCATCGAACTGGCTGGCAATACCGCCGCCGCCGGCGCGGCGGCGCTACTGATCTCCCGACAGGCACAACGAATGGCCGAGCAGTTGCGAGGCCGGGCGCAACTGGTCAATCTTGCCCGCTACCCCGGTTTCGACGATGCTTTCCTCGATCACCTGTACCTGCGCCCAATGCGGAAAAACTAAGCGATGAGCGACAAAACACTGACTCCCAACGACGCGCTGGCGGCCATCGTCAAATCTGCACAGTATCTTGGCGGCATGGTTTCCCATCAGGACCTCTGGCCGCAACTGGGACGCCTGATCCGCAAGTTCTTTGCCAGCGATGTTGCCGCCTTTGCCAGCCGGAACCCTGATGGTTCGGTGCATATCCTGCACTGCGACACAGCTGACGCGGCGCTCTGCGGATACCTGGCAGCGGCAGCAAGCGACTGCATCACCGCGGTTTTCGACAGCGGCTTCCTGTCGACCGCCAGCCTGGACCTGCCAGCTCCGCATACATTGGCCTTCCTGCCGCTGGGGCCGGGGCGCCGCCATACGGAATTTGTCATGATCGTCGGCCAATGTGGCTGCCAACCGCTGGCGAAAGAAAGCCTAGGCCTCTACCTCGGGCTGGCCGGCCTGATCGAAACGACACTCGACCGCCTGACCTCGCAACACCGTTTCCTGAGCATGGCCGACAACGTGCCCGAACTGCTTTTCGAAATCGAGCAACAGGCCGACGCAACGCTGAAACTGACCTATGCCAGTCGCGGCGCCCGGGAAGTGCTCGGCATCTCGCCTGATACACTGCTTGAAAATGCCGAAATACTGTTTGCCGGCTTCCCGGTCGCCGAGCGAAAGGCACTGGAGAACAACCTGCTCGCCTCGGCAGCCAGCGGCGAACGCCTGCACATGACCCTGCATTGGCATGGGCCGGACAACACAGAGCGGCACCTGCTTTTCAACGCCAAACACGCCCCGGACGAGGAGGACGGACTGGCCTGGGACGGCGCCATCCAGGATGTCAGCGAACGCGAACGCCTGCAGGAAGAGAGTCGCCGCAACCTGACCCGGCTGAACAAAAGCATGGAAAATGCGATCCAGGCCGTGGCGGCGACGATTGAAATGCGCGACCCCTACACCGCCGGCCATCAGCGCCGGGTGGCCGAATTGGCGACGCGTCTGGCCCAGGCCCTCGGCCTCTCGGACGAGGAAGTACATGGCATCCGACTCGCTGCGTCGATTCACGACATCGGCAAAATTCATGTACCGGCCGAGATTCTCAGCTACCCGGGGCGACTGCCCGAAATCGAGTTTGCGCTGATCAAGGCACACCCGCGCATCGGTTACGACATCCTGAAAAATGTGGACTTTCCCTGGCCGGTTGCCGACATGGTCTACCAGCACCATGAACACATCGACGGCTCAGGCTATCCGCGCGGCCTCAAAGGCAATGACATCATGCTCGGCGCCCGCATCATCACCGTCGCCGACGTGGTCGAAGCCATCGACCTCTATCGCCCATACCGCCCCGGCCTCGGCATTGATGTAGCACTGGCTGAGATCACGACCTATCGCGGTCAATACTACGACGAGCGCGTCGTCGATAGCTGTCTGAGCCTGTTTCGAGAACAAAGCTTCAGCTTCGAAGAAACAACTGACTCAGCCATCTGGAAAAAAAACCTGTAACCCGGATGCACTTTTCGAACAAGCCCCTGAGGCGCGGATGGGGCGGAGCCGGAAGATCGGCTTCTAAGGCGAGGAAATTCCGGGGTCAATCCAGCCGCTTGAAAACAGTCGTCTGGCCGTCACGCTCTCTCAGTCGAAACTCGGCGGGCGTGACGGAAAGAACCGGGTTGGCATCGTCGATGACTCGCCCACCCTGCTTGATGCTCCAGATGATCTGCTTGCCCTCGTAACGCCAGACGCCGTATTGCAGGATCGTGCCATCGTCCTTGCGGAGCTCCCATTCACCATTGGCGGCCAGGTGTATGGGGGTGACGGCACGGTCGGACTGCCATTTACCAACGAAATCGCGCTGGCTGTTTTGCTTGCCGCCTGCCAGGAAATGAATGCCGAGCCCGATGAGCAGCACCAACACGAAAAGCCTGAAACGTTTTCCGGAAAATAAGCTCATAGCTGCGATATGTGGCGAGTGCTAGCCGCCCTTACTCCCCATTCTGGAACGAACGACCGCGGAAGCGGTTGATTTCCTGCTCCCGGCGTGCCCGTTCGGCTTCTTTCTCGGCGCGCTCCTGCTCTTCCTTGCGGCGAAGCTCTTCGGCTCTGGCCCGCTCGGCCTCCTGCTCGGCACGGCGCAGGTTGGCTGAAACCTCGTCGCCGAGGCGGCGTGACTCTTCCTCGAAACGGCGTTGCTTGCGCTCCTCGTCTTCCTGCAGTCGCTGTTTCTGCTGCTCGTCGCGCGCCGCCTGCTCCTTGCGGCGCATGTCGGCCAGCAACAAATCGGCTTCAGCCCGGCTCGCGGCGCGGATGCCGTAGGTCTGATAGAAATCCTGGAGATAGACCTTTTCGGCCGCCGGCGATGCCGGATCTTCACCCATCACCGCCTTGGCCCGCTGATAGGACATGAACATCACCGTGATCTGCATGACCATGCCGATCACCATGACAGCGGCGATCACCGTCAGCAGCCGGCGGATCGGGCTGGCCTTAGAGGATTCCAGCGCAACTTCGACATGCAGTGGCCGCTCCAGCCCGGCTGTCTCGCCACCACGCATGACCAGGCCGGCATCGTAATCGGAACGCCGTGATGGATTGGAGAGCACGTCATAGGCATGCTTGACCAACTGGCGCCTGAACTCGGCTTCGGCCTCGGGCAGCGGACTGTTTCCCGCGGCCAGCTCCCGCGAAATCCTCAGGTAGGCGGCGCTGATTTCGATCAGATCAGCATGTTGCGAGACTTCCAGCAAGTCGTAGTAGTTCGTGCTTTGCTTCATGGGATGGGTTTTCAATCGGGATTGCCCCGGAGCATATCAAAGCCCTCAAGCGCGCACCATCGATCAGGATGTCGCCAAGGCAAGAGAATCCGCTCAGCGAATGACCAGATGTTCCCCCTCACGCCGCACCGGCATGGCAAAGCCGAAAAGATCGGCCTGGGCGGCAAGATCGAGGTCAGCCAGCGGCAGATGCGGCCAGGTACCGGCGCTAAAGCGCTGTCCGAAATCGGAGGTACGGACCCGGCGAGCGTATTGCTCAGGCGCCGGGTTTTCACCACGCAGCAGGGATTCGATGTAATCGGCACAGGCAATATCCTCGTCGCCATCGCGATCGACCCATTCGCCGGTAATGACAAAGCAAACCTCCCTGGCACCTGTCGCGCCGATCGCCTCGGCCGTCGCCCGGGCACAAACGAGGCTGGCCGCGTAGAGTTGCCGCGCCTGGCGAAAACGCTGCAGGCCACGCACTCCCGCCGCCGTGCTCATCACGACATTCTTTCCGGCTAGGTCGGCCTGCATCAGCCGGGAGGGTGAATTGCCGAAATCGAAACCAGGCGCCGGATCCCCACCCCCCACGGCCCCCACCGACACCGGGTCGGAAATTCTCTCCCGCAGGGTGATCGCCATGGCGAGCCCCTCCACCGGATAGATCGCCCGCGCCCCATGGGCCAGCGCCACCGCCGCCGTCGTGAATGAACGCAGGACATCGATGACGACCACCGTATCGCTGGCACTCGGCTGGTTGTGTAGACGATTCAGGAAAATACGGGAAAATTTCATGGCACTCAGTCGAGCATGGGCGGAAAGACTCGGCACGGCTTCAGTTGCCGGCACACTCCAAAATAGCCCCCCGGAGCCTTCCCGGCAACTATCACACCTGCGACGGTTTCTATTTTGGTGAGCGGGTGATGAATCGTTCCAGCGCAGCTTGCGGGCTAATGGACCGTACAGACCATGCAAGGGTCGAAAGAGCGCACGACATGCTGCACCGTCGGCGGGGCGCCATCTCCGGCTGGCAGGCCGACCAGCGCCTGCTCAAGCGGGCCGGGCAGAGCGTTGCTGTCACGCGGGGAGAAGTTCCAGGTGGTCGGGGCGATGATCTGGTAACGCTCGATGCGGCCGCGCTTGATGCTCAGCCAGTGGCCGAGGCTGCCGCGGGCGGCTTCGACAAGGCCTGTACCAGTGACGTCATCGGGCATGTCGCCGTGGGCACAGAAGGCTTCGCCGGGTTGTAGCGCCTGGACCCAGGCTTCCATGGCCGGCAGGATGAGAGCCAGTTCGAGCAGGCGGGCGACAACGCGGGCCATGACGCTGGCGCCATCCCGGCTGACCAGATCGAGCAAGAGCGGGTGGCCGGCGATGACCTGACGGGCCAGCGCGCCGACTTCGTAGGGCTGGCCGGCGTAGCGCGGTGCCTTGCACCAGGTGTAGGCGTCGGATTTATTAGCATCGACGACCGTTTCGCCCTGTGCTGGGTGGCGCGGCTGGCCGCTAGCCAGCCAGGCGCTGGTCGTGTCTTCATCGATGGCGACGGCATCGAAGGCAGCCGCTTGACCGCCTTGCCAGGTACCGGCGGGAAAGAGATCGTAGGCGCCATAGGAGAGGAAAGCATCGTAGGCGCGGCCCGTCCGGTCGAGGCCGAGATCGGAAG
The DNA here is from genome assembly GCA_041909135.1 of Azonexus sp. GTDB lineage: Bacteria > Pseudomonadota > Gammaproteobacteria > Burkholderiales > Rhodocyclaceae > Azonexus. The sequence goes on from JAYREA010000001.1 coordinate 285,666, forward strand.
CCGCATCGAGAAAGGCCGGAAGGTCACCGGCCCGGCCGGCGGCCCAGGCGAGCAATTGATCCTTGCTGGCCAGCAAGGACACCGCGGCCAGCGAATCGCCGAACAGGCGTTTTTCGAGAAAGCCGCGGAATTCACGGAGCAGCGCCAGCAGGCGAATACGCTCGCCAGCCGTGATCGCCCGTGTGCTGCCGCCGGGCTGAATGGCCAAGGTGTGCGGCCAGCGACCGGCGAGAAAACCCATCAACTTGAGGAAGCTGGCGCGGGCCGGCAGGACTTCGGCGCTGGCGTCGCCTTTGACGGCCGCGAAGCGCTGGGCGACAGCGCTGTGCCAGTGGCGCCCGGCATAGGCAGGGCGGGCAAAGTCGGGCATGAAGAAGAGGTAGAAGTGCGTCAGGTGATCGGCCAGATTTTCGGTAGCCTGGATCAGATGCCGGGCGAGCAGACCGTTCGGTGTCGGGGCAATCCCCATCGCATCGGCCAGCGCCGAAGCGGCGGCCGCCGACTGGGCGACCGAGCAGATGCCGCAGATGCGTGGCACGATGGCCAGCGCGTCGAGCGGCACACGGCCGACCATGATCTGCTCGAAGCCGCGAAAGAGCGGCGAATTGACCTGGGCGGACTGGATGCGTCCATTTTCAAGATCAAGGCTGATTTCGAGATCGCCTTCGACCCTGTTGAATGGCCCGACAATGAGGCGCGTCATTTGCCACCGCCCTTCTTGCGGATCGCTGGCAGAACCACCGGGTGGTCGGCTACCGAGTTGTTGCGCACGCGCTTCGGCGTCGCCGATTTGGAGAGCGCAGCCAGCGCGACGAACCAGGCTTTCGGCATGTCGGTTGGCAAGCCGATCGGAATGCCGGCCAGCTTGGGGGTTTCCTGGAAAGCGTGGCCGGGCGATTCGAATCCTGGCTCGGTGCAGGCGATGCAGGCGAATCCGCCCCGCAGGCATGAGCCGCTGCCGTTCCACGGCCGCAGGTTGCAGTCGGCGTGCGCCTGCGTGCCCTTGCAGCCGAGGTTTTCCATCAGGCAGCCGAGGTCGGACTGCTTCTCGGCGCTGGCCTTGAATTCGTAATACTCATTGCGGGCGCAACCGTGGTGGACCAGGCCACCGGCGTAAAGCAACGGCCGGCCAAATTCATCCAGATCGTTGGCCGCAATGCCTTCCAGCGCAGCCTTTTCCAGCGTATCGACCACCCAGCCGGGATGCGTCGGGCAGCCGGCAATGTTGATCACCGGCAGCTCGGCCGACGACTGGAAGCCGGCGCCGAGCAGCCCCCCCGGCGTCTGTTCGTCGAACTGCAGACCGCAGGCTTCCAGCGGATTGCCCGGCGTGTTGGCCGAGAAGCCGCCGTAGGCCGTGCATGAGCCAATGGCAAAGACCCATTTGGCGTGACGGGCCAGACGCTCGACCCATTCGGTCAGCGGCCGGCCGCTCCCAGCCATCAGGTGGAATTTGCCGGTGCCATTCGGGCCGCGCAGCATGGCCCCTTCGATACACAGCGCATCGAAGAGCAAGCGGCCTTCGGCACAGTCTTCGAGAATGGTCAGCACTTCATCGCCACTTTCGACCGACAGCGCCGGGTGCCAGAGAAACTCAATGCCGGCGTCGCGCAGTTCGTCGAACAACGAACGCGGCTCGGAGCACAGCATCGACTGCGTGCAACCGCCGCAGCCGCCGCTCTGCAGCCAGAGCACCTTCATTCGGCCTGCTCCAGGCCGTGGCGAACCAGCTTGGCGCGCAAGCCGACCCGCGACAGGCCCAGTTCCCGGGCTGCCCGCGACTTGTTCCAGCGATGGCGGATCATAGCTTCCTTGAGGACATGCATTTCCAACTGATCCATGCGCTCCTTGAGGCCACCGCTCAGACCGGCAGCCCAGGCCAGTTCGTCGTCCGGGCGGTTTTCATCAAACTCCCCGACCGGCGTGCGCAGGACGCGCGGTGACAGCAAGTCGGCACCAAGCAGCGGCGTGGTGGACAAGGCGACCATGCGCAGGATTTCATTCTGCAGTTCGCGCACATTGCCCGGCCAGCGGTAGGCGGCAATGCAGGCGAGCGCTTCGTTGGTAAAGCCTTCGACCGATTTGCCGAGGGCGTTGCAACTGCTGTCGAGCAGGCGACGGGCAAGCAATGGCAGGTCCATCGGCCGCTCACGCAGCGGCGGCACATGCAGGGCGATGGTCGCCAGCCGGTAATAGAGGTCTTCACGGAAACGGCCGGTACGGACGTCCTGCTCCAGATCGCGGTTGGTCGCGGCAATGACCCGGACATCGACATGAACCGGACGGTTGCTGCCGAGCGGGCGAAACTCGCCTTCCTGCAGCACGCGCAGCAGCTTGACCTGGAAAGCCGGACTGGTTTCACCGATTTCGTCGAGGAACAGCGTGCCGCCATCGGCCTGCTGAAACAACCCAACACGATCTTCCACCGCCCCGGTAAAGGCGCCGCGCTTGTAGCCGAACAACTCAGACTCAAGCAGCGTATCGGGCAGGGCACCGCAGTTTTCGGTAATGAAGGGTTTGCTCGCCCGGCGGCTTTCGTAGTGGATGGCGCGGGCGATCATTTCCTTGCCGGTGCCCGACTCGCCCGTCACCATCACCGACAGGTCAAAAGGCGCAACCCGACCGACCATGTCACAGACGGCATTGATCGAGCTGCCCGGCGCCCGGATGAAACCTGCCAGGCCGAAACTGCTCTTGACCTTTTCCTGCTTGCTGTCGACATGGCGCTTCAGCACCGGCTCGGCGGTGCGCAGATCGAGCGACAGCCGCTGATTTTCCTGCTGCAGACGCCAGACTTCAGCCGCCCGCTGCATGGTCAGCAGCAGTTGCTCGGGCTGCCAGGGCTTTAACAGGTATTGCCAGATACCCGCTTCGTTGACGCCGGTAATGATGTCTTCGGCGTCGGTATAGCCGGACAGGATGATGCGGACGATGTCTGGCCAGCGGGTGCGTACTTCCTTTAGAAACTGGACACCGGTCGTTCCCGGCATGCGCTGGTCGCAAAGCACGATGCGGATGCCGGCAGTCGCCTGCTCTCGTTCGAGGATTTCCATGCCTTCGTCGGCACTCGACGCGCAGAGCACGTCGAAATCTTCTTCCAGCGTGCGCCTCAAGGCTTCCTGCGAGCGTACTTCGTCATCGACGACAAGGATGGCCGGCAATTTGCGCAAGCTGCGGTTGGAAGCAGGGTGGCTCATTCGGGAATCTTCCAGTCAAGATCGCGGTGACGTGCCAGGTGGCGCGGGGTCCACGAATGCGCCGAGCGGGAGACAAAATGATAGCGCGCGACATGGTAAGAAGGGTCGAAACCGTAGAAATTGCGCCGCATCTCCTTCAACTCGTCTTCGCGGTAGCTAGCCAACGGCTTGGTCGCCTCGTCGGCCTGACGTTTGGCCTGCTTGATCGCAAGGCGCTCGGCCATGTCGGGCGCGGCAGCCAGCTCGGCGGCCCGCCGGGCGACATCGATCGCGAAACCCGGTGCCGGCAGGCAGGCATCGTAGAAACCCAGCTCGACCGCTTCTTTCGCGCTCATCGGCAAGCGGTGGCGCATGATCGCCTTGGCACCCGCCTCACCAACGCGCGGCGGCAGCAGATAAGTCCAGAATTCCGAGCCGAACAGGTTGCCCATGTTCTTGTAATGCGGGTTGAGCACCACGCCGTCGCGCACCCAGACGAAATCGGCGGCCCGGGCCAGGAAACAGCCGCCCGCCCCGGTGTTGCCGCCCACGGCGGCCACGGTCAATTGCGTTTCGCAGCGCAGGATAGCCTCGGCCAGATCGTCGATGGCATTGATATTGGCCCACGACTCGTCCGACGGACTATCGGCTGCCTCGATGGTGTTCAGATGGATGCCGTTCGACCAGAAATCGCTGCCGCCGCGCAGCACGATCACCTTGGTCGGTTGCGTTGTCGCCCACAGGAAGGCCTCGGTCAGCCGCCGGCATTGGGCAGTACTCATCGCCCCGTTGTAGAACTCGAAACTCAGGAAACCGACACCGGCTACTTCTTCATAGGCGATGTCCTGCCAGGTCGGCGTCGGCGATTTCCGGTAACCGGACAAGGGCAATTCCGGCAATTCGAGGGCCTCGGGAAAGGCCTGCGTCGCCGGCAGCTTGATACTCCCGGGGCGCTTGACGTGGCCGATCCAGACGGCACCATCGACGGTCGCCCGGCAAATGGCGGTTTCACGGCGACCGAGCAGGCTGCCCGGCTCGCCTTTCAGTTGGCCCTCTGGCCAGGCGTCGAACAGATGGCAGGGCTGGCCGAACAGTTCGTCGGCGACACCGGGAAAGCCGTCGGCAGCATTCAGCTTGGCGAGGATCGCGGCACTGCTAACTGTCTGCCAGGCTATGGCCCGGTCGCTCTGCCGCATCAGGGCATGGGCCTGACCCGGCACCCGCTCGGGAACGAAATCGGCCGCAGCTTTCCGATCGACAGCCGCCAGCACCGCCTGCAGTGCAGCTTCAGTGACTTCATTACGATAAATTGACGCTTTCCGGGCCGGGCGCATCGGGAAGATGGCCGAGGCCCAGACCGGCCCGGCATCCATTTCCGCTTCGGCCTGCAAAACGGTGACGCCCCATTCCCGAACGCCATTCTGGATCGCCCAATCGAGCGCCGACGGCCCACGGTCGCCAACGATGCCGGGATGAACCACCAGGCACAGGTGGCGCGACCAGATCGATTCGGGAATTGCCCGCTTCAGGAAGGGCGCGATGATCAGATCGGGCCGAAAAAGACCGACCGCTTCCTCGGTAACCGAATCCGCAATATCAAACTCGATACTGATCTCATGGCCGCGCGCCGCCAATTCGTAATACAAACGCTGCGTCAAGCTGTTGAAACTGTGCGTAATGAAGAGAATTCGCATGTTTTACACTTCTTTACAATTCATCTCAGGATGCCAATCTTAGGCAGGACAAGGCTTTTCCGGGCACAAATTCCCATTTCGCATAGCGCTATCACCTTCGCGATATTTTTGATGTAACACGAGATGGCTACGATGCGCTGCAACAAAAAAGGAACTGGGAAATGACAACGCAAGCTCAAAGAAAGCCCGCCAAACAACGCAACATGCCCGTCAGCCGTGCTCCGCGCCCGGAATACGTCGCCGCGATCCGTTACATGGATGGCCGTCGCGACCTGTTCCACATCCGCAACGCTGACAATCTGGCCGATGCCCGCGAACTGGTCATTTCCGAAGTCGGCGAAGTCCGTTCCGTGGTAATCGCGCTGCGTCACTGATCGCTCAGCAAATCCGCGGCAACTGCTCGCCGCTCAACCAGTCCACGATGCGCTTGCCGCCGAAACCGGTGGTCATCTGGACAAAATGATGGGCATCTTCATGGACGCGGCCGACAATGGCCGCCGCCGCCCCCAGCGGGTGCGCCCGCATCGCAGACAATAACTTTTCGGCATCCGGTTCGGCGCAGATCGCCACCAGTTTGCCTTCATTGGCCACGTAAAGCGGGTCCAATCCCAGAAATTCACAGGCCGCGTTGACGGCCGGGCTCACCGGCAAAGCCTTCTCCTGCAGCATCATGCCGACACCGGACTGCTTGGCGATCTCATTCAGGGTCGTCGCCAGACCGCCGCGCGTCGGATCACGCAGGACATGAATATCGGCACCGCTGGCCCGCATCGCCTCGATCAAGCCATGCAGGGCGGCCGTATCGGAAATGATCGGCGACTCGAAACCGAGGCTTTCGCGCTCGGCCATGATCGCCATGCCGTGATCGCCCAAGGTACCGGAGACCAGGATCATGTCGCCCGGTTTGGCGTAGCGCCCTGATAGCTCGCACCCCGGTGCGACGACGCCGACGCCGGTCGTCGTGATGAACACCCCGTCGCCCTTGCCGCGCTCGACCACTTTTGTATCGCCAGTCACCACCGGTACCCCGGCCTCCTTGGCCGCCGCTGCCATGCTTTGCACGATACGCGCCAGATCGGCGAGCTTGAACCCCTCTTCGAGGATGAAGCCGGCCGATAGCCACAATGGCTTGGCGCCCATCATCGCCACATCGTTGATCGTGCCATGTACCGACAGGCAGCCGATGTCGCCGCCGGGGAAGAACAGCGGCGAGACGACATGCGAGTCGGTGGCCATGACCAGCCGGCCCTCGCCCTGCGCCGGCAGCAAGGCACCATCGTCACCCTGGGCCAGATATTCGTTGCCGAGATGCTTGGCAAACAATTCCTCAATCAGCTGAGCCATCGCCCGGCCACCGGAGCCGTGAGCCATGTCGACCTGGCCGTGCTTGATATCGATTGGCCGCACGTAGCCTTTGCGTACTTCAGACATCCTTGTAGCGTCCATATGTGTAGTGAGCGGCACAGGCGCCTTCGGAGCTGACCATGCAGGAACCGACCGGGTTTTCCGGCGTACAGACGGTGCCGAAAATCTTGCAGTCCTGCGGCCGCTTGACGCCGCGCAGGATGGCCCCGCATTCGCAGGCCTTGTGATCGGGCACCGAGGCATAACCGAGCGGAAAGCGCTTTTCGGCATCAAATTCGGCGAACTGGCTGCGAATGCGCAGTGCCGAGTAGGGCAGGATGTTCAGGCCGCGCCATTCGAAATTCTTGCGCATCTCGAACACCTCGGCGACCAGTTGCTGCGCCTTGAGGTTGCCGTCGCGGCTGACGGCGCGGGCGAATTCGTTCTCGACCTCGGCCCGGCCTTCGTTGACCTGGCGGATCAGCATCTTGATCGCCTGCATCACGTCGAGCGGCTCGAAGCCGGCGATGACCACCGGCTTGCGGTACTCCTCGGCGAAGAATTCGTAGGGCCGGCTGCCGATGATGGTCGACACGTGGGCCGGACCGATGAAGCCGTCGAGAGGCACGGTACCCCATTGGCGGACTTCCGGCGACTCCAGGATGCTGGAGATGGCTGACGGCGTCAGTACGTGGCAGCACAGCACCGAGAAATTCTTCAGGCCGAGCGCCGCCGCCTGCTTGATCGCCACCGCAGTCGGCGGCGTCGTCGTCTCGAAGCCGATGGCGAAGAACACGACCTGCTTGTCCGGATTCTTCTGCGCCAACGTGACTGCATCAGCGCTCGAATACACCATCCGTATGTCGCCGCCCTTGGCCTTGGCCTTCATCAGCGACAGGCTGTCGGAAGCCGGCACGCGCAGGCAGTCGCCGTAGGTGCACAGCATGACGCCCTGCTCCAGGGCCAGCCGGATCGCCTGGTCGACGCGGCCGATGGGCAGCACACAAACCGGGCAGCCTGGGCCGTGGATCATCTTGACGTTGGCCGGCAGCAGGTCGGAAACGCCGTAGCGCGAAATGGCGTGGGTGTGGCCGCCGCAGAATTCCATGAAATGGTAGCTGCGCGCCGGATTCGCTTCGGCGCGGATGGCGGCAGCCAGCGTCTGCGCGACGTCGCCGTCGCGGAACTCGTCGATGTACTTCATCAGTGGAGGGTCGGGTCGCCGTCAGCCAAGGCATGTTCGCCCATTTCGGCAAACAGCTTGAGCGTTTTCGCGGCTTCTTCGGGATCGAGCTTGTTCAGCGCGTAGCCAACATGGACGATCACGTAATCGCCCACCGCGACGCCCTCGACCAGGGCCAGCGAGATTTCCTTCTTGACCCCGGCCAGATCGACCAGGGCATTGTCGTCGGGGCGCAGTTCAACGACCTGCGCGGGGATCGCGAGACACATCCGATTTGCTCCTCACCGTTCTTTTTGTAGGGGAGATACTACCTGTTGGGAATCAATTTCGCTTGCCTGCCAGACGGCGGAAAAACCCGCGCCGGGAAACGGCAGGCTTACCCTCCACCACTGGCGGCAGTTCCGGCGCGGGCTCTGCAGCCGGCAGAGCAAATACCGTCTTCAACGCATCGGCGGCCACCAGCCGTGCCTGCGCCATGTCGGCCAGGTTGCTTACCGGCGCTATCAGTGGGCAATACTGATAGGGACCGATGTCCGGATCGTCATCGGCGATGAACTGCATGGTGCCGCAGGGCAGGTTCAGGTAACGCCGTTCGCCAGCCGGGATGTCGCCCCACAACTGGCCGCCGCCGGACACCAGCACCAGGTTGAGGAACCACGGTGTGATCACCACGCCCAGCCAGTCACCCTCGTAGCGGGCAAAGCCGATGGCCTCGACGCCCAGCGCCGCATTGACGAAAGGCATGTCGTGCATGCGCGTCAGCCAGACATGACGGTAATGCTTTTCCAGAAAGGCGGTCGGATCATCGTCGCGCGGCACGGCCGGACGAATCGGCGGTGGCGCCAGGGCAGGGGTACGAATGCGTTCAGTCATGCGGGCGGTTCAAGTCCTGAAAATGCAGCGCTGGATCGAAATCGCCTTCCAGCGAAGCGGCCAGCGCCGAGAGCGCATCCTCAATCAGCGTGCGCTGGTCGTCTTCCACCACTTCCCGGGCTAGCCCGAGTGAGGTCAATACCCAAGTACCGACCGGCTGCGGGCCGATCAGCATCATGTTGATGCGTTCACGCTCGCCGTCCCGCTCGACCCAGGCGAAATCCCCGGCATTTTCACCTGCACCTTCCCATTCGACAATGCGTTTCGGAATCGACAGGCACATCAGGCACGCACCTTGGCTTCGATGCCGAGCAAACGTAGTTCAGCCAGCGTCATGGCAAGCAGTTCCGGCACCCGCGCCGCCACCTCTGGCGACAGTTCCATGCCCAGACTCATCGACACCGGCTGCATGCCGACAATGGCAATCGACTTCGGGGCTTTGTCGGTGAATTCCAGGCTGGCCAGCACATCGGACAGGCTGACCTGGTGCGGCGACAGCTTGGTCCTGAAAAAGACCGGCACATCGTCGCCCTTGAGCAGCACCGGCGTCGCTGGCGGCTGGTTGCAGCGCACGCAGTCGACGACGATCAGGCCGTCGAGGTTTTCCAGTTGTTCCAGCATCTCCATGCCGCAGGTGCCGCCGTCGATCACCTCGACCTCAGGTGGCAACTCATATTCCTGTTCCAGCCTTTCGATGACGCGCACACCGACGCCTTCGTCAGTGAGAAGAATGTTGCCAATGCCGAGGACGACGATACGCATGCTCAATTCCAAAAAAACGGGGCGCGAGCATTGTCGCGCCCCCAACGCAGAGTTCATTTGCGGTCGATCAAACTGCCTTGACGGTCACCACCGGATTGTTCTCCTGATCGACCACATGCACGGCACAAGCCAGACAGGGGTCGAAGGAATGCACGGTACGCAACACTTCCAGCGGCTTCTCCGGATCAGCCACCGGATTGTCGATCAGGCAAGCCTCGTAGGCACCGGGCTGGTCCTTCTCGTTACGCGGTGCAGCATTCCAGGTGGTCGGCACGACGCACTGGTAGTTCTTGATCTTGCCGGAATCAATCACGACCCAGTGCGACAGCACGCCGCGCGGCGCCTCGTGGAAACCGACGCCCATCTGCTCGCCCTTCGGGAAGACTGGACGGTTGAAGGTCTTGAGGTCGCCCTTGGCCATGTTGGCGAGCAGCAGATCCCACTGGTTGATCAGCTCGTCGACCTGCACCGCGCAACCGACCGCCCGTGCCGCATGACGGCCGATGGTCGAATGCAGCGCCTCGACGCCGACCTTGGCACCGGCGACCTTGGAGACCAGATCGAGCGCCGCCGTGGCGTATTTCTTGGTCGGTTCGTGGCCAGCGGCCAGCATGTTCATGACGCGCGGCAACGGGCCGACCTGCATCGGCTTGCCGTAGAAGGTCGGCGACTTCAGCCAGGAATACTTTCCGTCATCCTGGAAGTCGGTGTAGTTCGGCGTCGTTTCGCCCTTGTACGGGTGCAGCGACTTGTCGTTGCCGCCGCTGTAGTTGTACCAGGAATGCTTGATCGCCTCGGACACGCCGTCGGTGAAGTACTTGTCGTTGAAAGTCGTGATCGCCTTGAAGCTTTCCAGCTTGCCGCCCTCGATGTAGCCGCCGGGCAGCGCAAATTTCTCGCCCTTGCCGTCGAGCGGAATGTCCGGCACGCAGAGGTAATCGGTGATGCCCTTGCCGTACTTGGTCCAGTCGGCGTAGAAGCCGCCGATGGCACCGACGTCGACCAGATAGACGTTCTTGACGAAGTCTTCCAGCTTGAGCATCCATTCCTTGATCGCCAGCAGGCGCTCGATGGTCAGCACCGATTGCGAATCGACCGACAGCGGATTGGCCACGCCACCGACCGCGACGTTCTGGATGTGCGGTGATTTTGAGCCGAGTACGGCGACGATCTTGCTGGCGTAGCGCTGGATTTCCAAGGCCTGAAGATAGTGCGCCGTGGCCATCAGGTTGACCTCGGGCGACAGTTTCATCGCCGGGTGACCCCAATAACCATTGGTGAAAATCCCGAGCTGGCCGGTGCCGACAAAGCCGCTCAGGCGATCCTGCACCTTCTTGAATTCCTGCTTGCTGTTGCCGCTCCAGTTGGACAGGCTCTGCGCCAGGCTGGCGGCTTTCTCGGGGTCAGCCTTCAGCGCCGAAACGACATCGACCCAGTCGAGCGCCGACAGGTGGTAAAAATGGACAATGTGATCGTGCACGGCATGAGCCAGCATGATCATGTTGCGGATGTACTGGGCGTTGACCGGGATTTCCAGCTGCAGCGCGTTCTCGACCGCACGGACCGAGGCGATGGCATGCACCGTGGTACAGACGCCGCAGATGCGCTGGGTGATCGCCCAGGCGTCGCGCGGATCGCGGCCGATCAGGATGTTCTCGACGCCTCGCCACATCTGGCCGGAAGCCCAGGCCTTCTTGACGCGGCCGCCGTCCACTTCGACGTCGACGCGCAGGTGGCCCTCGATGCGGGTGACCGGGTCGATGGTTACACGTTTGTTCATGTTGTTCTCCTATCCCTGAATTCAGTGGGCAGCGCCTTCCCGGGACAGAACCGGGAAGCGGCGGGTGATGATGATGTAGCCGAGCACTTCGAGCGCGAACATGCCGATGGTGACCAGCATTTCAGCGATGCTCGGGAAATAGTTCCAGCCGTGGTCGACGCCGAGGCCGGTGTCGTAGCCGATCAGGAAGCCATTGACGCGGAGCAGGATGCCGCCCAGCATGATGGCCACCCCGGCAACGAACAGGCGGGCCGGATTACGGCGCCCGGCCGGCGTGCCGACGATGGCGAACGGGGCGATGAAGCAGCCCATTTCCAGCCAGAAGAAGAAGGCTTCGAGACTGGGCGACAAGGCATGGCCAAGGGCGCCACGTACGATCAGGTCGCCGAAACGCACGGCGAGGTAGGCGGCCAGCACGCCGAGCATGATCTTGGCCATCGGCTGCAGCAGGTGCATTTCGATCTCGCGGCGGAAAGCCGAAGCGGCGACGCAGGATTCGAACAGCACGATGCCGTAGCCGATGGTGATCGCCGACAGCAGGTAGAGCAGCGGCACGATGGGCGTCTGCCACAGCGGATTGACCTGCGGCCCCATGACCACCAGCATGGTACCGAGCGAGGACTGGTGCATCATCGGCAGCAAGGTGCCGAGGGCGATGAAGAAGAACAGCACCTTTTCGAGCTTCTGCTTCTGCACCTTGAGGCCCCACTGCTCCATGAAGACCGGCGAGAACTCGATCCACATCACCGTGATGTAGGCCGAGATGCAGACCGCCACCTCGAACATCACCGAATTGGGATTGGCATAGCCCGGCCACAGGATGTGCCAGAAATTCCACCAGCGGCCGAGGTCGAACAGCACGCCGACGCCGGCCAGCGTGTAGCCGAACAGGCTCGCCAATAAAGCCGGCCTGACCAGCGGGTGGTAACGGCCGCGATTGAAGATGTAGACCAGCATGGCCACCGAGAAACCCCCGCAGGCGAAGGCCGAGCCGATGATCACGTCGAAGATGACCCAGATGCCCCACGGATAGCCGTCGTTGAGGTTGGTCACCGCCCCGAGGCCGAAGATGAAACGGACGAAAAGCACTGCCACCATGGCCGCGATCAGCAGACCGCAAACCACGGTCGCCGTGTTGAACAGCTTGCCGCCGACCGGCGCGGCGGGATGATGGGCGCTCATGATTGCCCTCCCTTCTTCTCATCGTCTTCCGCTACCACGTTGCGCTTGGCGACCCAGGTCAGCCCAGCCAGCACGGCGAGCGGCATGATCAGGCCGCCGTACAGCGTGTGCTGGATGGTTTCCGAGGTGGCCGCCGAGGATTTGGGCGGCAGGTCCGGCATCCCGGCCTTCTGGAAATTGACCGCCGATAGCTTGAGCACCTGCGTGCCGCCGTATTCGGTTTCGCCGTAAACGTGCTGCAGGTAGTTGCCGACCTGCGCCTGATAGCTCTGGTCCGGCTCGTCGCGCCAGCCGTGGCGATGCTTCTGGCCCTTGCCGTCTTCGCCACCAGCCAGCACTTTCTCCTGGGCGTGACGCAAGCGGCCGCGCGGAATCGTCGTCCATTCGCCCGGCTTCAGCGCCAGCCGGCGCTTGGCTTCGGCCAGCAGGTCTTCCGTCCGACCGAACAGCGTGGCGCCGGTCGGGCAGACCTCGGCGCAGGCCGAGTAATGGCCGTCCTTGTGACGATGCCGGCACAGCTCGCACTTGCCGATCTTGCCGGTCGGCGAATCGTACTGGTACTTGGGGATGCCGAACGGGCAGGCGGCGACGCAGTAGCGGCAGCCGATGCAGGCGTCGGCGTCGTAGCCGACGACACCGGTCACCGGGTCCTTGGTCATCGCCGACACCGGGCAGGCCGAAACGCAGGAGGGGTCGGCGCAGTGCATGCACGAGGTCTTCATGAAGGAGAAGCCGTTCAGCTCGCTGTCCTTCGTTTCCATCGTGCCGTTGCGGTACATCTTGATCAGGTTGAAGGTGTGGCCGCTGGTATCGAGCGGGGTATCCCACAACTTGTCCATGGCCGTGAATTCGGCCGGGTTCTCGTTGGCCTGCTTGCACGCCGCCACACAGGCCTGGCAACCGACGCACAGCGTGGCGTCGTAGAGCAGGCCGAGGCCTTCCGGCGGGCGAACGAGGGTATCGCGGGCGCAGGCCGTTTCGGGCAGCACGGCCGAAGCCGCCGCTGCGCCGCCGGCCAGGCAGCCCCGCAGGAAATCACGTCTTGTGGTCATCTCAGACCTCCGTCGATTCGGTGGCTTTGCTGCCGTCCTTCTTGGCCTTTTCCATTTCCTCGGCCTTGTGCGACAGACCAAGGTTCTTGGTCAGCATCGCCCCGGCCCCGGCGGCAACACCGGCCACGGCAGCCAGTACGGCGGCTGAACCGAGCGACGCACCGACACCCTTTTCCTCGACGATGCGCGGCAGGAAGGCCGACGGCTCGATGTTCTTCAGCTTGGCCACAGTGTGGATCGGCTTCTGGAAACCGACACCCTCCTCGGTACAGCCGATGCAGGGGTGGCCGCAGGCGACCGGCCAGGTGCCGGCACCGGCGTCGCCGAACATGATCACCGAGCAGTTGGCGTAGGTTTCCGGCCCCTTGCAGCCGAGCTTGTACAGGCAGTGGCCCTTGCGGTGGCCTTCGTCGCCGAATTCCATGGCAAAGCGGCCGGCGTCGAAGTGGGCACGGCGCTCGCAGTTTTCGTGGATCAGGCGGGAATAGGCGAATTTCGGCCGGCCCTTGTCATCGACCGCCGGCAGCGCACCGAAGGTCAGGAAATGAACGACCGTGGACAGGAAGTTGTACGGGTTGGGCGGGCAGCCCGGGATGGTCACCACCGGCTTGCCGAGCACTTTGTCCACGCCGCTGGACCCGGTCGGGCTGGAGGTCGCCCCGGGAATCGACGGAATCGTCGACGGCATGCCACCCCACGAGGCGCAGGAACCGATGGCGATCACCGCCGCTGCATCGGCCGCACATTCCTTGAGCAGTTCAATTGCCGTCTTGCCGCCGATCTTGCAGTAGACGCCGCCGTCCTTGGTCGGAATCGCCCCTTCGACGACCAGGATGTACTTGCCCTTGTTCTCGGCCATCGCCGTCTTGCGCGCCGCCTCGACCTGATGGCCGGCTGCCGCGAACAGCGTCTCGTGGTAATCGAGCGAGATGACGTCGAGGATCAGTTTTTCCAGCGTCGGATGCTCGGCGCGCAGGATGGACTCGGTGCACCCGGTGCATTCCTGGAAATGCAGCCAGATGACGCTCGGCCGCTTCTTGGTGGCGACCGCCTCGGCGACCGCGGCATCGGCACCTTGCGGCAGGCCCAGCGTCGTCGCCAGCGCGGCGCAGAATTGCAGGAACTCGCGCCGGTCCATCGACAAGCGCGCGGCAGCAGCCTCGATGCGCTCGTCCTGTTCCAGCGAAATCAAATTTTGGTTGGCCATGGATCTCCCCTTTTTATGCTTTCACACCGGTCACTGACCGACACGCCTCTCTGCTGGGGATCTGGCATTCGTTTTATTGGAGAACTATCAGCAACAAGCGGGCCAGAAAAAATAATGATCATTTTCAGTAGCTTGCAAAATACAGCCAGTAAAAATAGCGGCGCACTCTTTCCACTTCGAGCATTCAGGTGATCAGGCGCTTGTCAGACTAGGGGAGTAGATATTTCGGATAGCGGGGAGAAGGAAAATTTCAATTCCCGGCCATCACCAGCCCAACTCAAGACGCGCTTGGGCACTCTGCTAGACTCGGCCAATTCGCAATCCACATGAAACACAAGCAAAGTGATAACGCCCGACCTCGAACGACAACTGGCCTTCCTCAGGGAAATCGATCGGCTGAAAAGCATCGTCCGACTGTCGCCACTGATCGATCGATCGCGCCGTGAAAACAGCGCCGAGCATTCGTGGCATCTCGCCATGTATGCCCTGATACTGGCCGAGCACGCGGCCGGATCGGTCGATGTGATGCGCGTGGTGAAGATGCTGCTGATCCACGACATCGTCGAAATCGACGCCGGCGACGTCCCTTTCCACATGCCCGCCACCCATGCCGGGCAGGAAGAACGCGAGCAGTTGGCCGCCGAGCGCCTCTTCGGCCTGCTGCCGGACGCACAGGCCACCGAATTCCGCGAACTATGGTTCGAGTTCGAAGCCGCCGAAAGCGATGACGCGAAATTTGCCAAAGCGCTCGACCGTTTTCAGCCGATGCTGCACAACGCAGCAACCGATGGCGGCACCTGGATCGAGTGCGAAGTGACGCTCGAGCAAGTCACGTCGCGCTGCCGGCCGCCAATAGAGCGCGGCTCCCCCGCGCTGTGGGAAGCTGCAGCCGAAATGGCCGAAGCGCATTTTTGCAAGGAGTGAAAGACTGATTCGGTCGGCGCTGTCACGGCTGACTAGGTGTGATATTCACTTTGAAAGCTATCTCGAACTTCTCTTCTCGGCCAGAAGCAGCCCGTGGTTAAGTCACCCGAAAGCAGTCGTATAATGCCATTGGCAATTTTTAAGCGCTTGCAGGGTTTGACGGAATATTAAGTAGTGGATACGAACTGATGCCACTCGAAAAAACAACCGAAAAACATTGGCTTGTGCCAATGAGTGCCGCCAGGTTATCCGTCATGGCTCTGAGAAACCCTGCAATATTGCTGTCCACTTTACGTTAGCCATATCAAACCCCATCCCTGAAAGCCGTTATGCTCGAATTTACAGAAGCGCTACACACCCTTGGTTTTTCGCAGCTAGACATTGCGATGTTGATGCTTTGTCCAATGGCGGCAGTTCTCGGCTCATTCGTGCACATGTTTATGGTCGAAAATGACTTCACGAAAATGCCCAAGCCAGAACGCGAACAAAGTGTGATTGAGCACGTGAATAAGTCGATCTTTTCGCTCAACTCATGGATAGCTATGCTGAATCAGAAGCGCTGGTACTGGGTATGGGGGCGCATCACAATCGGATTGTCAGTCGGACTTCTGGTCGCTTTGTACTTCGTTGGAGCCATCAATCCTGGGGCGGCAAATTCCGCAAAGGTGTTGGCTCTGGCCATCCTCGCTGGCTACCTCGCACCAAAGCTATTTATTGCCCAGGAGAAGGCAGTATCAGTTGCACTTGAACAGAGATTGCCCGGGCTAATTGACGAAGCCATTCAGCGCGCCGTGCCCCAAAAGACCATGGCTAACCCGGCAGTCAACACGGACGCTGCGCAATAGAGCCGCGCAGCGCCGGTTACTTTTACGTTAAGCCTCATGTACACCACTCATTCGCTTGGTTCGCTAACGCTCCAACTCTTCGATCAGCTAAAGGGCCACGTCTCCGTGGCCGACTTTTGTGCAACGACAGCCACCGTTGAATTTGCTGCGAACGACGGTCTCCTTGAAAACGATCTGGTTTTCTTCAAGCTGTCGTTCCCCGGGTTTGAACTTGAGGCCAGATGCCGAGAGGGCATGGTCTTCATTCGTAGAAACGGTCTGCACCAGCACAGCGAACAAATTCGTGGATTCGACCGCCTGCATGTCGCCATTCAATGGACCGTCGATTCAATTGGTTGCGGAATAGCGCCATGGACAGGCGACTGGAGCACCATGAACCATCACCTGCGAGCAGTACGCACGCCGCACACGGTTCCACCGCTTGAACTTCACCGCATGCTCCGTGCCAACAACCTTCTTGTCGGTACCGCATATAAGTCAGCTGACGACGTATTTGCCACCGTTCTGGACTGCCTACATTTGTCCGAAGAAGACATAAGAAGATTTGGCGGAGAGCGGTTCGTATGGGGAAAAAATGGGGATCCGAGTCGCCCGTTCGACGAACCAGAAATTTCTCGCTATGTCGCGTCGTTTCTGGCTTCCTATGGCGCCGCACGAAACTTCGATGTCAGTTGCGAAGGCACGGCGGGTGATGGAAATGTCGATTTCTGGGTGGTTGCACCTGTCGCAGATGCAGGACTAGCCAAGGTGGCAATAGAGGCGAAGAAAGCCAATCACGCGAACCTTGCCCAAGGGTTCTCGGTCCAGCTACCAGCGTACATGAATCGCCTCAAGGCCAGTCACGGCATTTTCCTGGTCTACTGGCTCAAGTCTCCCGACTACCCCCATCCGACCCAGAGTTCATATCCAGAACTTGAGATCGAACTTCTTCATCCGCTGCCACGTGCGCCCGGCATACGCTCAGTGTCAGTCGATCTTTCCAGAGCCCCGAGCCCGAGCCGCGCATGAGGCTTAACTGGTCGGTCGATCGGACCGCCTACGGCGGCCGCTGACCTACACGTTCCTAAACGTCGGCTTCTCCAAACCATCAATTTCCGCTTAGGGTCGATTGTTCGCGTTCGCCAGATCAAAAACCGGCCATTCGGACGGGCCACTCTGAAGAACCTCCTCCCGAGTTGCTTATTTCTGCCGTGCAACCCAGGCTTGGCCGAGCGCCAGGCCACCATCGTTTGGTGGCGCCAGACGTGCTTCGATCAGGTCGATGCCACTACCGTCGAGGTGGCGACGCAGGGCGCTCATCAGCACGGCATTCATTGCGCAGCCGCCGCCGATGGCGATTTTTGCGCCATTTTTCCGGCCGACTTTAGCCATCACCCATTCCGCCAGGCCGGCGGCGACGGTGGCGTGGAAAAGGGCGGCACCGTAGGCGGCATTTTCCTTGCAGCCCATCAGGGTGAGCAGAATCGGTGAAAAGTCGAGCACGGCGCCATCATCGCGCAAGGTATAGCCGCCCGGTTGTGGCTCGACCGGGCCGTGTTTGGCGGCAAGGCCTTCGAGTTCCATGGCGGCCTGTCCTTCGTATTGCATCAGGTCGCGTACGCCGAGCAGGCCGGCGGCGGCGTCGAACCAGCGGCCGAGGCTGGTCGTTGGCGGGCAGCGCAGCTTGCGGTCGAGCATGGTGAGCAGGGGACCGGGGTCGCGGCTGGGGTAGTACTGTTTGATCCAGCCGCCAACGCGGTAGCCGAGGCCGGCGCCGTGCAGGGCCGAGACAGCCATTCGCCATGGCTCCTTGGCGGCACGGTCGCCGCCGGGCATGGCCAGTGGGCTGAGATGGCCGAGGCGTTGGCAACGTGTACTGTCGAGACGCAGCAGTTCGCCACCCCACGCCCCGCCGTCAGGACCGAGGCCGACGCCATCCAGCGCCAGGCCGATGATCGGTTCGTTGATGCCGTGTTCAGCGCAGATGGCAGCGATATGGGCTTGATGATGGCCGACGGCGATGGCCGGAATGCCCAGCTTTTCGGCGAGGCTCAGGGCCAGATGCGTCGATGGGAAGTCTGGGTGCAGGTCATGGGCGATCAACTCGGGCCGGACGTCGAGGATGGCCAGCAGGTGATCGACCGTTTCTTCGAGGAAACCAATGGCTGCGGCATTGTCGAGGCCGCCAATGTGCGGCGAGAGGAAGGCCTCCCGACCTTTCATCACGCAGACCGTGTTCTTCAGGTAGCCGCCCAGCGCCAGCACGGTCGGGCCATCGTCAGCCAAGGGAATCGGCACCGGCACGTAGCCGCGGGCACGGCGGATGAAGGCCGGGCCTTGTGGCGTGGCACGTACGACGGAGTCGTCGCAGCGAATGACGATATCGCGGTCGTGCACCAGGTAGGCGTCGGCGATTCCAGCCAGGCGTTCGCGCGCTTCGTCGTTGGCAATGACCAGCGGCTCGCCGTGCGGGTTGGCGCTGGTCATGACCAGCAGCAGGTCGCTGGCTTCGCTCAGCCAGTCGGTGCCGGCCGGACGGCCGGCCGCTTCGTGCCAGAGCAGCAGATGCAGCGGCGTGGCCGGCAGCATGACGCCCAGCCAGGCCAGGCCGGGGGCGATGCCCTTGAGTTCGCTGTCGCCCTTGGGGCAAAGGACGATGGGCGCGGCGACGCTGCGCAGCAGCGCCTGTTCGCCTTCGCCGATTTGGGCATGTGCAGCCAGCGAAGCAGCGTTCAGGCCCATGATGGCGAAGGGCTTTTCTTCGCGCTGCTTGCGTTCGCGGAGTTCGGCCACCGCCTCTGCATTTCTGGCATCGCAGGCGAGATGAAAACCGCCCAGGCCCTTGATGGCGAGTATCTGGCCAGCGCGCAGCAGGCGCAGGGTTTCGGCAATCGGATCACCAACCAGCGGTTGGCCGTCGGCGTCAAGCAGGCTCAGTCGCGGGCCGCAATCCGGGCAGCAGGTGGTTTCGGCGTGGAAGCGGCGGTCGGCCGGGACGGTGTATTCGTCATTGCACGGCGAGCAGAGCGGAAAGGCAGCGAGGCTGGTTTGCGCCCGGTCGTAGGGAATGCGCCGGCTGACGGTATAGCGTGGCCCGCAATGGGTGCAGGTGGTGAAGGCATAGCGCCAGCGACGGGAGGCCGGGTCGCAAATGTCGGCGATACAGTCGGGGCAGATTGCGGCATCCGGGCCGATGGCGGTTTTGACTTCGCCCGACTCGCTATCGAGGATGGCAAAGCCATGCCCTGTCACTTCGGCCTGCTCGCTGTCGATGCCATCGATACGCGCCAGACGCGGTGCTTCCTGCGGCAAACGGCTGATAAATTCCGCAAGCTTTTCGCCGGCCAACGCAGCGAGCACCCCGGCGCCATCGTTACGCACCCAGCCGGTCAGCCCGAGTTCGTTGGCCAGGCGCCAGACGTAGGGGCGAAAGCCGACCCCCTGCACCAGACCACGAATACGGAGCAGGCGGCCGGTCATCGGCGGCCTACTTGGCCGCCAACTGGCGTTCCAGTTCGGCGACCCGCCGCTTCAGGGCATCGACGGATTCGGAGCGCTTGGCACGCTGCGCTTCCAGCCCGGATTGAATCCAGTCCAGCCAGGCGCTCAGGCCGTCGCCGCTGGTCGCCGAGACGCGGAAGATGGTCAGGTGCGGATTGACCCGGCGGGCATTGGCTTCGGCCAGGTCGGCATCGAATTCAAGGTAGGGCAGCAGGTCGCACTTGTTGAGCAGTATCACGTCGGCGGCGGCGAACATGTCGGGGTACTTGAGCGGCTTGTCCTCGCCTTCGGTGACCGACAGGATGGCGACCTTGTGGTGTTCGCCGAGATCGAAGGCGGCCGGGCAGACGAGGTTGCCGACGTTTTCGATCAGGAACAGCGAGTCGTCGGCCGGCTGCAGGCGCTCCATGGCGTGGCCGACCATGTGGCCGTCGAGGTGGCAGCCCTTGCCGGTGTTGATCTGCAGCGCCGGCACGCCGGTGGCACGGATGCGCTCGGCGTCGTTGGAGGTCTGCTGGTCGCCTTCGACCACGCTGATCGCCAGCTTGTCCTTCAGGAGTTCGATGGTCTTGCAGAGCAGCGTGGTCTTGCCCGAACCGGGGCTGGAGACCAGATTCAGCGCGAAGATGCCGCGGTCGTCGAAATACTGGCGGTTGGCATCGGCGTAGGCGTTGTTCTTGGACAGGATGTCCTGCTCGATCTGCACCATGCGGGCCTGGCTCATGCCCGGCACATGGGCGCGGGCCGGGCCGGTGCCGTAGTCGAGATCGCCGGCGACGCCATGTTCATGGTGGTGATGCTCTTCGCCGTGCTGATGGGCATGTTCACCATCATGGACATGAGCGTGACTGTGTTCGCTGCCGTCGCTGTGATGATGGGTATGTGAATGGACGCCGAGCGGTGCATCGTCGTGGCTGTGATCGTGGCCATGTCCATGATCGTGCGCGTGGGTATGCACGGTGCCGTCCTCATGGACATGAGTATGTTCATGTGCATTTTCGTGCACGCCGCCTTCGATCTTCGTTTCCCCTGCCCCGCAGCCACAAACTGTACACATATCCGTCTCCTGATTATTCGATTTCTATTTCCTTGACCCGCATTTCCGTGCCGCCGGTCGGCTGTACCTGATGGCTGTCGCACTTCGGGCAGGCCCCGTACAACTCGCTCATCGGCACCGTTTCGGCACATTGCATGCACCAGCCCGCCCCCGGCACGGCAATGATCTCCAGCGCCGCCCCCTGCGCGATACTGCCATGGGTCACCGCTTCGAAGCAGAATTTGATGGCCTCCGGCTCGACCGACGACAGGCGACCGATTTCCAGCACCACCAGCTTTACCCGACTGGCGCTTTCACGGCGGGCCGTATCTTCAACCAATTGCAGCACGCCTTCGGCCAGCGACATCTCATGCATCACGCAACTCCACAACATAGGGCAGGCAGGGATCGAGCGCCAGTATGGCCTGATTCAGCACCTGTTTTGCTTGATCCAGAGAAGCAAATCGACAATTTTCCAACAAGGCGGTCAGTGCTTCGGCATCGGCAAAAAAGCCGTCGGTCGGCGCCTGGACGCGGTAATTGGCCACCTTGCCGTCAATGATGTGCACGGCGTGGGTCAGCACACCGCGCGCCGTTCTGGTTTGTCCCACGCCCCAACCATCCCCCCCGGCACTGGCAATCGGAAACGGCGCACCACTGGCCAGTGCTTGCGCTGCCGCCTCGATCTCGGCCAACCGGGCCTGGAAAACCGAGCGAATCGAGACTGGCCGCGGCATGTCCGGCATTTCCGAGGCGGTGCCTTGCCAATAGGCCAACCATGACTCCGGCGCCAGCCCTGCAACCTCGGTGACATCGCTCGCACAGGGGTCCGGCGCAACCTCTTCCGTGGTCCGGCCGACCAGATTTTCGAGGCATTTGTCGGCCAGCGGCCGCAAGGTTTCGCGCAAGAGTTTTTGGGTGACCGCCAGGAATTCGTCGCTCTGCCGCGCATTACGCCAGGCGATGAAAGCCTCCTTGGCCGAATGCAGACCAAGAGCCGGTGGCCAGTCGAGCAGCAGGCGCCAGAGATTTTCGTGCAGCACTTCGACCCACAATTCGGCAGCATCAGAAACGCGCGGCACCTCATCGAGGGCCGCTGCCACCGCTGCCTGCGCCGCAGCCCGCTGGGCATGAGCACAGAGTGTGAACAGATAGGGCACCGTCTTGACCACGGCATCGGGCAACTGGCCGATGAACAGGCGCGTCACCGAGGGACGTTTCAGGATGACATCGATGTCTCGCAAGCGCCCATGCTCAAGCAGCGCCCGAACCGTCAGCAAGCCCGGGCCGTTCATCGGCCCAGCCCCAGAAAAGCGCGGCGACTGGTTGGATTGGCTGCAGCCGGCGCTGCCAATGCCTCGGCGAACAGGGCGTGAGCCGTGGCAATTGCAGTCAGACGGGCGGCCTCGTGCGTTTCGAATTCCAGCGCGGGAGAAAACAGCGAGCAGAGATGGTAGTTGCCGATGCTGTCTTCCTCGGCAACGGTAAATTCGTAGTCGCCGGACGGGAAATGCCAGTCGTGCTTGCTGCACGCAGCCAGCTGCGGCCAGCCTTCAAGCTGACCGGGCAGGCAAAGCAGATTGATCGCCCACGGCGTGATCATGACGCCAGCCCAATGTCCGGCCGGGGTGCGCTGAAAGCCAACCGCCTCGACCTGCAACACCCGGTTGCAGATCGGTACGTCGTGCATCCGGGTTCGGGCGATGTTGTCGAAGACAGCGACCAGGTCTGGCGACGGATCAGTCGTCCAGACTTTCATTCGCCCGCCCTCATTCATCGGTCACCATGAATTTATGTTTCGGCGCATCGCAGCCGGGGCAGCACCAGTCGTCGGGCAGCTCGGCGAAGGGAACGCCGGGCGGAATGCCGCGCACGTCGTCACCCTGCGTCGGGTCATAGACCCACCAGCAGATGCCGCACTCCAGCTTGTCGTCAGGCTTGACGCCGAGATGTGAACCTTCGAATCGCATCCAGATAACTTAAACAGGTTCGACCATCATGTCGAGGTATTCCCGAAGGCGTTCGACGGAATCGGTGAAATCCTCGTCCGCGGCCAGCGCCACTTCCGGCATGCCGACAATCTCGATCGAGTTCAGGATCAGCGTATCCATGCTGTTGAAGTACTGGACCCACCAGACGTTCTTCAGCCGCGTACTGGTGATCCGGCAATTGCCGTAGCCACGGGACAGGATAGACACCTCGCGATGCCCCAGCCAGCCGTAAAGCGTATCGAGATCGGCATCGCTGACCGGCAGCAGCGTCAGGTTGATGACATGGGCCGAGTCGCCCGGTTTCCAGGCGGCGGCCTGCATGCGGATTTCCTCGACCAGGGCTTGGGCATTCATGCAGCCGGCCGGGTAGTCTGGCGGCGGCAGGTCGGCCGTTGCCGTGCTCGCCATGGCCTCGGTCAAGACCGTGGGAATGCTGCCGGTTTCGAGTCGGTCGACCATCATCGCGCCATCATCGGCCACCTTGAGGACACGCCACAGGCCGGAGAACGCCGTTTCCTGTACCCGCCAATGAGCCGGTGCTGTCGTGAAGGCGCTGACCTCGCCAAAGCCCATGGACTGGTTGATCACGTCGCGCATCGTGGCATCGAGATCGAGCAGCTTGAGGCGGGCGCCTCCTTCAAAGCCGAGCTTCTCGGCTTCGTCGGCAAAGGCGCCAAGCAGGCTGGCTGCCTGGTTGACCATCTCGGGAGCCACATTGTCCGGCAAGCGCGGTTGCGAGAAGGTTTCCATGCCCTTGGGCATCGGCAGGTAGTCCGGCGTTTCATCGCCCTGCGAGCCAGGCCCCATGGCGACGACGGAAATCGGAAAGGGACGCATCGTGGACGGGTTCATACACAGGCTCCTTGCGAGGCTTCGACCCGAATGGCAATGCCGATCGGTTTGGGTTGTACGGGGCCATTGAGCAGACGGACGACTTCGCTCTGGTAGTCGCCCCAGTCGCGGATACCGTTCAGGACGCCGACAAACTGGCCATCGCGCAGGAAGACGACGGCCGGCGCGCGCGGCACGCCGTATTGCGCCATCAGGGCCGGTGCGAAATCGGGGCCGGCGACCCAGCGGGTGATCAAGCCAATAACCGGCTTCAGGGCTTCGGGCAGGATCACGCAGGCATCGAGCACTTCGAGATTGCGCTGCGGGTCTTCAGTCAGCAGCAGGGCAGTCAGGCCGGCCGGGAATTCCGGATGGCTGTTATCAACGCGAAAAAAGCCGTGTTTTTGCTGCATGCGGCCGATGGCCGTTTCCAGCTTTTCGAGCGAGGTCGGTCCGGCAACGAGTTGCAGGCTCATGATGGTTGTGTCCTCAGAAAATCGGGGAGTTGGGGTTCGCGATCAAGATCGGCGAAGAAGGCAGAAAAATCGGTTTCACCGGCATGCGCAGCGGCCAGTGCATTCAAGGCGGCATTAATGGCAGCGGCCCGCTCGGCATCGATCACCTCGCGTGCCGCTTCCAGAAAAGTCAGCAGCCAGGTGCCCGGCAGTTGCTGGCCGACCAGACTGAGGTCGACCCGCACTTCACCGTTGCGGCCGGCGCAGCGGGCAAAGTGCTCGCCGCACTTGATCACCTGAACGGGGATACCCAGGCACATCAGGCAGCTTCCATATTCAGGAAGCGGGCATCGCCCAGGCGATAAGCCTGATCGGCCGGCGGCCGTTCGCCTTCGTAAACATCCATGGCCAGCGCCGCATCGGTCAGGCTTTCGGCCTTGCCTTCGCGGATGCGACCGACCACACCCCAGCGCTCCAGCCAGTCGAGCGCCAGATTCAACGATGGCACCATCTGTGCCTTGACGATGTCGCGCAGACTGCCGCCGTAGTCTTCCAGTTCTTCCGGCTGGACACCGATCAACACCAGTTCGGCCGGCAGCTTGTTGGTCAACTCGGCCGCCATCAACACCTCCTGAAAACCGGTCTGGTGCAGGCTCATCTTCTTGGCGCCCATGAAGCGCGGCACCTGATCGCCGACCACCTCGCGCAGTTTGCCGGCCGGATCGCCGTAATCGACGGCATCGAAAACCAGCAGACAATCAGCCTCCTGCACGTAGGGCAGCAGGTAGAGGCCTTGTGTGCCGCCGTCCATCAGCGTCACTTCCGGTGGAAACTCCCAGCCGTCGTTGAGTGCCTCGACACAGCGCACGCCAAAACCTTCATCGGCCCACAGGATGTTGCCGATGCCCAAGACCAGAATGCGTTTGGTATTCATTGAAACCTCTGAAAAAACGCCCCGGGCACACTTTCATGCACACCGGGGCCAACGCAAGGTAAACCTGTCAATCCCGACTGATGGCCAGGCGCAGCTGGGGCAAGGCGGACGCGCGCAGGCAGTGCTTTAGCACGACAAGCGCGGACAACGCGGCACCAGCAAGCATGGCCATCAGTCCTTGAACATCCGCCAGCCGGAGATCATGGTCGAGATCAGCGACTGCCGGCTCATGATGTCCTCGCGGATCGCTGCATAAACATGCAGCAGCACGAAAGTCATCATGATCCACATGCCCAGCCGGTGCAGGTTATGCACCTGCATCGAACCGCCCAGCGCCGGGATCACCCAACCGAAAAACACATCGCTCCAGTGACCGAGGCCGGACCCCTCGCTGTACAGCGCGAAGCCGGTAAACACCATGCCGACGGCCAGGATCGTGAAGAAGAAAAACATCATCAGCTGCGCCATCGGGTTGTGGCCGACGTATTTCTTCGGGGTCTTTTCGAGGAACAGATACCAGCGCAGCTCGAAGAAGACTTCACTCCACCACTGCGGATTGGTGATCGGCAGCTTGAAGATCTGCTTGGCATGGTGATTGCCGACGAAAGCCCAGTAGATGCGACCGAGCAGGCCGACGGCGAAGATGTAGGCCGCCGCGAAATGGGCAAAACGGATGTAGCCCATCAGAAAGTTGTCCGACGCTTCGCCGGGCATCGTCGGCAAGGGTTTACCAATGAAATACCCGGTCACCGCCAGCACCACCATGGCCAGCGCATTGATCCAGTGCCAGAGCCGCACCGGTGCTTCGTAGACATAGATCGAACGGACTTGTTTACCGTGCCGTTCGGCTTCCAGCATGTCCTGTTGAGAGAGCATGGAATCCTCCTTATTGCTGCCGCAAGGCAGCACACAAACCTCCCCTCGCCCTCAGGGAGAGGGGCCGGGGGAGAGGGTGGAGATACAGGCAGTCCATCAGCGGACCTTGACCGACGTCATTTCCTGGCCGTCCGGGCTCATGACGTGCGTCGAGCAGGCCAGGCAGGGATCGAAGGAATGCAGCGTGCGCAGGATTTCCAGCGGCTCGTCGGCCTTGGCCACCGGGGTGTCCATCAACGAAGCCTCGAAGGCACCGATCTGGCCCTTGTGGTCACGCGGACCGCCGTTCCAGGTTGTGGGAACCACACACTGGTAGTTGTCGATCTTGGTGTCCTTGATGCGGATCCAGTGACCGAGCGCACCGCGTGGCGCTTCGGTGAAACCGGCCCCCATCGCTTCCTTCGGCCAGGTAGAGGGTTCCCATTTTTCGATGTTGGCGGTGTTCAGGTCGCCGGCCTTCAGGTTGGTCATCAGCTTGTCGAACTGCTGGCTCTGCAGCTTGACGCAGTACGCCGTTTCGAGGCCGCGGGCCGCCGTGCGGCCGAGCGTCGAGAACAGCGCAGTAACCGGCACATCGAGCTTCTTCAGCGCCCCTTCAACCAGACCGTGGATTTCCGGATATTGCTTCGGCTGCAGGTAACCGAGCACCATGCGCGGCAGGCAGCCGACTTCCATGGCATGGCCGCGCCAGCGCGGGGCCTTGATCCACGAATACTTGCCGCCTTCGTCGAGTTCCTTGATGTTGGTCTTGGTGCCCTTGGTGTTCGGGCCGAGCACGAAACTTGGCTCGGTCACCCCGTCGAACGGGTGCAGGCCCTTGGTTTCGTCCGGATACTTGTACCAGGAGTGGGCAACGAATTCCTGCACCTGCTCCGGGTCCTTCAGGTCGACCGGATGAATCTCGTCGAGCTTGCCGTTGATGATCGCACCGCGCGGCAGCAACAGGTTGCCCGAGGTGTAGTCGTTGGCCTTCTGCGGAATGTCGCCGTAGGACAGCAGGTTCTTCGACGACAGACCCCCGCCATAGCCCCAACCCTTGTAGAAGGAGCCGATGGCCAGCAGATCGGGCACATAGACCTGCTCGACGAACTCGGTGCAGCGGTCAATGATGCTCTTGACCAGGTTCAGGCGCTCCATGTTGATGGCGCCAACCGCCCCGACTCCTTCGAGATTGATCGCACAGGGCACGCCGCCGACCAGCCAGTTCGGGTGCGGGTTCTTGCCACCGAAAATGGTGTGCACCTTGACGATTTCCTTCTGGAAATCGAGCGCTTCGAGGTAGTGGGCCACGGCCATCAGGTTGGCTTCCGGCGGCAGCTTGTAGGCCGGGTTACCCCAGTAGCCGTTCATGAAGGGGCCGAGCTGGCCGGATTCGACGAACTTTTTGAGACGGTTCTGGATGTCGCGGAAGTAGCCCGGCGACGACAACGGCCAGCTGGAAATGCTCTGGGCCAGCGTCGAGGTGGCTTTCGGATCGGCCTTGAGGGCAGAAACGACATCGACCCAGTCGAGGGCGTGCAGGTGATAGAAGTGCACCAGATGGTCGTGAATGTACAAATTCAGCTGCATCAGGTTGCGGATGGTGTTGGCGTTTTCCGGAATCTGGATCTTCAGCGCATCCTCGACGGCACGCACCGAGGTCAGCGCATGGGTGCCGGTACACACGCCGCAGATGCGCTCGGTAAAGGCCCAGGCGTCACGCGGATCGCGGCCCTTCAGGATGACCTCCAGACCGCGCCACATGGTGCCGGTCGACACGGCATTGCGGATCACGTTCTTGTCGTCGAGATTCACTTCCACCCGCAGGTGACCCTCGATGCGGCAGACCGGATCGACGACGACGCGCTTGCCGGAGTTATCAACCTTGAAGCCTTGGGTTTCGTAGGCAGCCATCTTATTTTTCCCTCTTCTGATCATCAGACTCGCCGGCCTTCTGGCGAGCGCGGGCCAAAGCCGTCACCGCGGCGTGGGCGGCAATTGCGGCACCCACCGTGCCGGCTGCTGCCTTGCCGATGGTGTCGGCATTGGCTTCGACGCCGAAGGCCTTGATGTCGGTCACCCGGTCGTAGAAGCTGCCCTTGTCCCAGAACCCCTCTTCCGAACAGCCGATACAGCCGTGCCCGGATTGCACCGGCCAGCTGACGCCGCCATTCCAGCGCATCGACGAGCAGGCGTTGTAGGTGGTCGGCCCCTTGCAGCCCATCTTGTACAGGCAGTAACCCTTGCGCGAACCCTCGTCATCCCAGGCTTCGGCAAACTGGCCGGCATCGAAGTGGCCACGGCGATAGCACTTGTCGTGGATGCGCTGGCCGTAGAACATTTTCGGGCGGCCCTGGCGGTCGAGCTCCGGAATGCGGTCGAAGGTCAGCATGTAGGTGACGACGCCGGTCATCACCTCGGCAATCGGCGGGCAACCCGGGACGTTGATGATCGGCTTGCCGGAAATGACTTTGTTCACTGGCGTAGCGCGCGTCGGATTCGGCTTGGCGGCCTGCACGCAGCCGTAGGAAGCGCAGGCGCCCCAACTGATGATCGCCTTGGCGTCAGCGCAGGTTTCCTTCAGCACTTCCACGAAGGGTCGGCCGCCATGAATGCAGAACATGCCATCCTCGTTGAGCGGCGGATTGCCTTCGACGGCGACGATGTAGTTGCCTTTGTATTTCTTCTTGACCTCCTCGATGATCGCCTCGGCCTGGTGACCGGCGGCAGCCATCAGCGTGTCGTCGTAATCGAGGGAGAGCATCGAGAGGACGACGTCCTTGGTCAGCGGGTGCGCCGAGCGGATGAAGGATTCGGAACAGCAGGTGCATTCCAGGCCGTGCAGCCAGATCACCGGCGTGCGCGCCTTGGTTTCCAGCGCATGGGCGATGCGCGGCGCAGCGGCGCTGCCCAGCCCGAGCGAGGTCGCCGTCAGGCTGCAGAATTTCAGGAAACTGCGCCGGGTGATGCCCTGGCGGCGCAGCACTTCATAGAATGTCTCGGTCACTGGTCTGTCCCCCGTTGGTTTTATTGCCAAGTGGAGGGCTACTACGCAAGGCGTATGCCACACGCGGAAAATTGTCTAATTGTTGATATGAATCAAAGCGTTTATCGACAACCGACAATTCCCATATGAAAAATCGACCAACACGGAAAATGGCTACTTGTCATCCGATATGGAAACCAACATTCCACCCGAGAGGCTAGACGCGATTGATTCCGATTAAACATCACGAAGCCAAGTCGCTCTAAAATAAAGAGAAGGAGGAGCGGTGTGCCCAAAATCGTCGAGCTGATAACAACCCGAAGCGATCGCGTTGCGCCCGCCGCCAGTCTTAGAGATGTCGCCAGACGCATGGTGGACGCGAAGATTTCGTCGGTAATCGTCGTCGACCAGGGCGCCATTCTCGGCATCATCACCGAACGCGACATGCTGCGCGCCATGCGTCAGCGCCGCCCCCTCGACCAAACGGCCGGCGAAACGATGACCAGCCCGGTGCATGGCGTGCCGGCGGACACGGATTTCCGGCTCGCCTATCGCGAAGCTGCCAGCCTCGGTATCCGCCACATCGTGGTGACCGGTGAGGCCGGCCAGGCACTCGGCGTGGTCAGCGAAGCGGACTATCGCAAGCACCTTGGCCCGGATTTCTTCCTTCATCTGAATACCGCCGACACGCTGATGGAGGGCACTTTTCCCCGCCTGCCGGCCAGCGCCCACCTTGACGAGGCGCTCGCCGCCATGGAAACCGTGCGCGGCAGTTGCGTCATCGTGGTCGATGGCCGACGCCCGCAAGGCATCCTCACCGAACACGACATCGTCCGCCTTTTTTTGAGCAGCGAAAGCAACCCGACACTGGGTTCGGTGATGACCCACCCGACGATCAGCGTCCGGGAGAACTGCCCACTGGCCGATGCCGCACAGCAGATGCTCGACCACGGCATTCGCCATCTGACCGTCGTCGACCACGAAGGCAACCTGGCCGGCCTGCTCTCCGAGCATACCCTGATGAGCCCGCTCAAACTGAGCCTGCTCGACGACGCCCTGATCGATCGGCAGGCACTCGCCCGAGCCAGGGAAGCCATGCTCGACGAAACGGCGCGCAACGAGCGCTACCAGCGCGCCCTGCTCGACAACTTTCCTTTCCTGGTCTGGCTGAAAGACACCGAATCGCGAGTGCTGACGGCCAACCGCGCTTTCACCGAAGCAGCAGGCGCCGAGAACGTCATCGGAAAAACTGACCGCGAACTCTGGCTACCGGAACTGGCCAGTGCCTATCGCGCCGACGACCTCGCCGTCATGGCCTCCCGGCAAAACAAGATCGTCGTTGAGCCGATCAACGTCGACGGCCAGCCGGTCTGGCACGAAACCTACAAGGCGCCGGTCATCGGTGAAGACGGAACGGTGCTGGGCACCGTTGGCTTTGCCCACGACATTTCGGACCGGAAACGGGCCGAAGAGGCCATGCAATTGCGCAACCAGGCGCTGGCCGGACTGATTGGCGGCGAAGCGCTGCCCCGCGTTCTCGAGCTGATTGCCCTGTCGGTCGAAGCCGAAATCCCCGGCTGGCACTGCTCGATCCTGCTCGCCGACAAGGCCGGGCAGCGACTGCGCCTTGGCGCTGCCCCCAGCCTTCCCCCCGCGTATGGCACTGCCGTCGACGGCATGCCGATTGCGCCCGGCATCGCTTCGTCCGGCGCAGCGGCCGCCACCCGGCAACGCGTCGTTGTCGATAATATTCACCAGCACCCGAATTGGGTGAATTACCGTGACCTGGCCGACCACGGCTGTTTTTCCGCCTGCTGGTCGGAACCGGTGATCGGCACGAATGGCCAGCTGCTCGGCACATTCACCGCCTATTACCCATCGCCGACCAGCCCGCATGAGGAATACCTGGGCCTGCTGACCCAGGCGGCCCAGCTCACCGCACTGGTCATCGAGCGCCAACGCAGTTCGCAGGAACTGGAAAGTAGCCTGAGCACTTTCCGCGGCATTTTTGACAGTATCGGGGAAGCCCTTTTCATTCAGGGCGAAGACCGACGCTTTCTCGACGTTAACAGTAGCGCCGAGCAGATGTTTGGCTATCCCCGGGCCAGCCTGATCGGCCAAACACATGAATTCCTGATCACCCCAGGGATGCTTGATCTGAAGGCAATCGATCAAGCTATCTCGACAGCCCTGGAAGGCACGCCACAGACATTCGAAGCGCTGGCCAGAAGCAGCAGCGAGCGCATTTTCCCGATCGAAGTTCGCCTGCATAACGCCAGCTACTTCGGTCGCCCGGTGCTGATCGCTTCCGCCGTCGACATTTCCGAACGCAAAAATGCCGAACTGCGCCTTGAGGTCGAACACGATCTGGCCCAGGCGCTGGCCGCCGGCATGCAGCGCGACGAAGTGCTCGGAGAACTGCTCAAAGCCATCCAGCGCTTCCCAGATCTCGATGCCGGATGCGTGCACTGGCGACAAGCCGACGGCAGCTATCGCCTGATCGCCCATCAGGGCGTCTCGCCCGATTTTGCCGATCAAATTCGCCATCTCGATGCCGCCAGTCCGCTCGCCAGGCTGGCGCTGAACGGCGGCACCATCTGTAATTGCGAAATACCCAGCGAGCACTGTGGCGGTGCCAGCATCCTCGAGAACCGGGCCATGCAACGCGAAGGACTGGATTGCCTGGCCGCACTACCGATCAAGCTGGAAGGCCAGTCGGTCGCCTGCCTGACCCTGGGCAGCCACCAGGCCTCCGGCGTCTTGCCGTCGACGCTGCACTCGCTGGAAAAACTGAGTGGCCAGTTCAGCCAGGCGCTGCACCGTCTCGCCGCCCAGGAAGAAGCCCGGCGTTTGCAGGCGAACCTCAGTGGCCTGTTCGACGCCCTGACCGACTTCATTTTCATTCTCGACCAGGACGGTCGCATCCTCCATTACAACCGCGCCGTCGCCGAAGACCTTGGCTACGGCGAGAACACGCTCAAGGGGAAAACGGTCGCCGCGGTGCACCCGGCAAACCTGCGCGAAATGGCCGGCGAGATCATGGCCGAGATCATCTCGGGCCGCCGCTACAGCTGCGCCTTGCCTATCCTGCGCGCCAGCGGCGAGCAAATCATGGTCGAGACCCGTGTCGTCAACGGCTATTGGGATGGCCAGCCGGCACTGATCGGTATTTCCCAGGACATCAGCGAGCGCCTGATGGCCGAAGAACGCCAGCAACTGGCCGCCAGTGTGTTCGACAACGCCCACGAAGGCATCATGATCACCGACCCGAAAGGGCGCATCATCGAAGTCAATACCACCTTCACCGAACTGACTGGCTATTCCCGCGCCGAAGCGGTTGGCCAGACGCCCGACCTGCTCAAATCCGGTCATCACGACCCGGCCTTCTACGAGCAAATGTGGCAAAAGATTCGCGACGAAGGCTATTGGCGCGGCGAAATCTGGAACCGCAAGAAGTCGGGCGAAATCTTCGTCGAACAACTGACCATCTCGGGTGTGCGCAACCGGGAAGGTATGTTGTCGAACTTTGTCGCCATCTTCTCCGACATCACGCTGCTCAAGCAGCACCAGCAACGCCTGGAGCATCTGGCCCACTTCGATGCACTGACCCAGTTGCCGAACCGCATGCTGCTCGGCGACCGGATGCAACTGGCCAAGGCCCAGGCCGAGCGCAGCGGCAAGATGCTCGCCGTCTGCTATCTCGATCTGGACAATTTCAAGCCGATCAATGACCAGTTCGGCCACTCGGTCGGCGACTATTTGCTGATCGAGGTCGCCCAACGCCTGAAAACCTGCGTCCGGGCCGGCGATACCGTGGCCCGGCTGGGCGGCGACGAGTTTGTGCTGCTCATCACCAATCTCGACGACCTGCGCGAATGCGACCACGCCATGGCCCGGGTGATTTCGGCGCTATCGCAGCCGTTCCGGGTCTCCGCCCAGTTCGTCGGCATTTCAGCCAGTATCGGCGTCACGCTCTACCCGCATGACGGATCGGATTCCGACACCCTGCTGCGCCATGCCGACCAGGCGATGTACGCCGCCAAACAGGAAGGCCGCAACCGCTACCACCTGTTCGACCCGGAAAATGATCGACGCGCCCGCGTCCGCCGCGAGGAAATTGGCCGGATTCGCGAAGGGTTGGCCAATGGCGAATTCAGGCTTTATTACCAGCCCAAGGTCAACATGCGCGAAGGCGTCGTCATCGGCGCCGAAGCACTGATCCGCTGGCAACACCCCGAACATGGTCTGCTCCTGCCGGGCAGCTTTCTCCCGACCCTCGAAGGGAGCGAACTGGCCATCGAAATTGGCCACTGGGTCATTCAGGAGGCCCTGCGCCAGATCGACGCCTGGCACCGGACCCATGGCATCGATCTGTCGGTGAGCATCAATATTGCCGGCAATCATCTGCAACATCCGGGATTCTCCCGCCGCCTCGGCGAATTGCTGGCCACCTACCCGAACGTCGCGCCCGGCCAGATCGAGCTTGAAGTCCTGGAAACCGCTGCGCTCGAAGACATCCAGACCACCGCCGAGCTGTTTGCCGAATGCCGGCGCCTTGGCGTCACCTTCGCGCTCGACGATTTCGG
The DNA here is from genome assembly GCA_041909135.1 of Azonexus sp. Taxonomy (GTDB): domain Bacteria; phylum Pseudomonadota; class Gammaproteobacteria; order Burkholderiales; family Rhodocyclaceae; genus Azonexus. The sequence goes on from JAYREA010000001.1 coordinate 318,842, forward strand.
TACCGGCTATTCGTCGCTGACCTATTTCCGGCGCCTGCCGGCCGACATGCTGAAGATCGACCAGTCCTTCATCCGCAACATGCTGGACGACGCAGACGACCTGGCCATTGTCGAAGGCGTCATCGGGCTGACCCACGCCTTCCAGCGCCAGGTCATTGCCGAAGGGGTCGAAACGGTCGAACACGGCCTGGTGCTGCTGCTGCTCGGTTGCGACATGGCTCAGGGCTTCGGCATCGCCCGCCCGATGCCCCCTGAACAGTTGCCCGACTGGATCGGGCAGTTCCAGCCCGATGAACTGTGGAGCCTGGCCACGGCTTTCGAATGGTCCAAGGAAGACCTGCCGATGCTGATTGCCGAGGTCGATCACAAACGCTGGAAAAAGCAACTCTACGCCTATCTGGATGACAGCAAGGGCGGGGCAAGCCCACCCACGCTGGATGAGCGCGCATGCCGCTTCGGACGGTGGTATTACAGCCCGGACAGCCAGCGCTATGCCGGCATCGAAGCCTTCAATACCCTGGAGGCCCTGCACACTCGTCTGCATGCAATCGGCCGAGAACTCATCCATGACATTCAGACCGGCGAACTCGCGACGATCGAACAAGGCAAGACCCAGCTCGAAGCGCTCAGCAACCAGCTCAGCGATTGCACCCGGCAGATACAGGCAGAAGTGCTTCTGAAAGCTCAGCCGAGCAGGCGATAAGCCGGCGAGTTCAGGCGACGCACCGCCTCAAGCAGGGCGTCGATGGCCTTGGGACGGACAAAGCCGGTACGCCAGGCCAGCGCGATTCGCCGTGAAGGTTCGGGCTGCGTAAACGGAATGACGCTGATCATGTCATTGTTGTAAGGGTGGCGCAGCGCGCCGTCGGGCAAGACCGAAACCCCCAGGCCCGAGGCCACCATGCAGCGGATGGTGCCGATTGAATGGCCGAGCCGAATATCGGTTTCCGGGCTGGAGACCTGCGGACAGGCACCCAGCACCTGATCCCGAAAGCAGTTGCCGGCCTTGAGCAGCAAGACCTCGTCGCCAGCCACATCCTCGGGCGCGATGCAGGCCCTGTCTTCCCACGAATGCCCGCGCGGCACGACCACCTTGAACGACTCGTCGTAGATGGCCCGGCTCACCACGCCCGGCACATCGAAGGGCTGGGCGATGATGACCACATCGACTTCATTGTCATGCAGCATGTCGGCCAGATTGGCCGTCATGTTTTCCTCGATCGCCAGCGGCATGTTCGGTGCAACCAGTTTCAGTGAATGGATCAGCTGCGGCAGCAGATAAGGGCCAATGGTATGAATGACGCCCAGCCGCAACGGCCCTTCCAACTGGTCGCGGCCGCTCATCGCGATCTGCCTGACCTTTTCTGCCTCCTTGAGTGCGTGCTGCGCCTGCTCGACCACCTTGACGCCAACGATGCTCGGGCTGACGAAGCCCTTGCCACGCTCGAACAACTGCACCCCCAGTTCATCCTCCAACCGGGCAATGGCAACGCTCAGGGTCGGCTGGCTGACCGAACAGGATTCGGCGGCCCGGCTGAAATTCCCCTCCTGAGCCAAGGCCACGATGTAGCGCAATTCGGTCAAGGTCAAAATCGTACTCCGTAAATAAGCGTGGAAGAGAAACCCTACCAACTATAGGGAAAACCTATGGCATCAATAGGTAAATCCCATAAAAATCATTGACTTGGATCAATATTAACACAGGCCCCAAGGGGAGAATGGCGGCACCGAACTTTTACACTGAGGGAGAAAATTGATGAAACGTAGCACGCTGTCCATCGCCGTCGCACTGCTTTCCGGCACCATCATCAGCCAGGCCAGCATGGCCGCCAGCCAGGAACCGATCCAGCCGATCGCCCCGGCCAAGATCACCAACCCGGCACTGGTCGAACTGGGCAAGAAGCTCTATTTCGATCCACGCCTGTCCAAGTCCGGCTTCATCTCCTGCAACTCCTGTCACAACCTGTCGATGGGCGGCACCGACAACATCAAGACTTCGATCGGCCACAACTGGCAGGAAGGCCCAATCAACGCACCGACCGTACTCAATTCCAGCCTCAATGTCGCCCAGTTCTGGGATGGCCGGGCCGCCGACCTCAAGGCCCAGGCCGGTGGTCCGATCGCCAACCCGGGTGAAATGGGTTTCAGCCACACCCTGGCCGTCAGCATGCTGCAAACCATTCCGGGCTACGTCGCCGAATTCAAGAAGGCATTTGGCTCCGATCAGGTCGACATTGAAAAAGTCACCAAGGCCATCGCCGCCTTCGAGGAAACACTGGTTACCCCGAACTCCCGCTTCGACAAATGGTTGAAGGGCAACAAGAAAGCGCTGACCAAGGACGAGCTGGCCGGCTATCAACTGTTCAAGGAGACCGGCTGTGTCGCCTGCCACAACGGCCCGGCCGTCGGCGGCAATTCCTTCCAGAAGATGGGTCAGGTCGAAGCCTACAAGGCCTCCAGCCCGGCCGAAGGTCGTTCGGCCGTGACCGGCAAGGACGCCGACCGTTTCAACTTCAAGGTGCCCACCCTGCGCAATGTCGAAATGACCTATCCGTACTTCCACGATGGTGCTGCCAACACGTTGCCGGAAGCGGTCGATACCATGGCCCGCATCCAGCTCGGCAAGAAATTCACAGCCGATGAAAACGCCAAGGTCGTCGCTTTCCTGAAGACCCTGACCGGCGACCAGCCGAACTTCAAGATGCCGATCCTGCCGCCTTCATCCGATGCCACCCCGCGTCCGACGCCGTTCGAAAAGAAATAACAAGCGCCACAGAGAATCGACGGGGGCTGCGGCCCCCGTTTTTCTTGGCCATTTTTGTTTGATGATCATCAATCTGTCGGTACACTTGCGCGTTCATAATTTGCGCCTGATTTCTTTCGGTTTTCCCCATTGATGCTTGAAGCTGACAATCTGGAATGCGTGCGCGGCGAGCGCCGCCTGTTCGCAGGCCTCGGCTTCAAGCTGGAGGCCGGGGAGCTGCTTTACCTGCAGGGCAAAAACGGCGCTGGCAAGACCAGTCTGCTGCGTATGCTGATCGGCCTGTTGCCGCCCGAAGCCGGCGAAATCCGCTGGAAGGGCGTGTCGATCAAATCCGACGAATTCCGCGCCGACCTCTGCTACCTCGGCCATCTGAACGCCATCAAGGAAGAATTGACCCCGCTGGAGAACCTGCTCGCCGCCGCCCGTCTGGCCGACGAAGACCTCTCCGAAGACGACGCACTGGATGCGCTGGAGCAGGTTGGTCTGGCCGGCCGCGAAGACCTGGCCTGCAAATACCTGTCGCAAGGCCAGAAGCGCCGGGTCGCACTGGCCCGACTGGTCAAGGAAAAACGACCGCTTTGGATCCTCGATGAACCTTTCGTCGCCCTCGACGTGGCGGCGGTCGACTGGCTGGCTGGCATCATTTCCGGCCATCTGCAACGCGGCGGCCTGGCCGTGATGACGACACACCAGCTGGTCAATATCCCGGCCGGTACCGTGCGCGAATTGCGGCTCGGTTGAGGGCGATGCACACATGTTGAAAATCATTGCCGCAGTCATCGGCCGCGATCTCAAACTGGCCATGCGCCGCCAGGCCGACATCGTCTCGGCCCTGTTCTTTTTCGTTATTGTGGTCAGCCTGTTCCCGCTCGGTATCGGGCCTGAACCCGATTTGTTGCGCAAGTTGGCGCCTGGTGTGCTGTGGGTGGCTGCCCTGCTCGCCACCATGCTGTCGCTGCCCCGCCTGTTCGCCGACGACCATCGCGACGGCACGCTGGAACAACTGGCACTGGCTCCGCACCCGCTCGGGCTAGTCGTTACCGGGAAAGTGATCGCTCACTGGCTGGTTTCCGGCCTACCACTGGCACTGATCGCCCCGGTGCTCGGCATTCAGTTCGATCTGTCCACCGATGCGCTGATCGTGCTGACCGGCGCCATCCTGCTCGGCACCCCGGCGCTGTCCGGCATCGGCGCCATCGGTGCGGCGCTGACCCTGGGTTTGCGCGGTGGCGGAGTACTGCTCTCCCTGCTGGTTCTGCCTTTATATATCCCGGTGCTAATATTCGGCGCTGGCGCAGTGGATGCGACGGTGTCCGGACTCGGGGGAGAAGGACATCTCTCCCTGCTCGCCGCCATTACTTTTGCTTCTGTTGGCTTCGCCCCCTGGGCATCGGCCGCTGCCTTGAAGATTGCCCTCGAATGAAAGACCGCTTCAATCTCTATCGCTTCGCTTCGCCGGCCGTGTTTTACCCGCTGGCCGGGGCGATGATTCCCTACTTTATCGCCGTGTCGATCGTTTTCGGACTGGCCGGGCTGTATCTCGGCATGTTGGTTGCGCCGACCGATTTCCAGCAGGGCGAGGGCTACCGGATCATCTTCATCCACGTCCCGGCCTCGTGGATGTCGATGTTCATCTACCTGATCATGGCCTTCTGGGCCGCCATCGGCCTGGCCTTCAATACCCGGCTATCGGGGATGATGGCGCAGGCACTGGCCCCGACCGGCGCACTGATGGCTTTCCTGTCGCTGTGGACTGGCGCCCTGTGGGGCAAGCCGATGTGGGGCGCCTGGTGGGTGTGGGATGCGCGCCTGACTTCCGAACTGATCCTGCTTTTCCTCTATATCGGTTATATGGCCCTGACTGCCGCCATCGACGATGCGCGCCGCGCCGACAAGGCCGGCGGCTTGTTGCTGCTGGTCGGCGTCGTCAATATTCCGATCATCTATTTTTCAGTCAAATGGTGGAACACGCTGCACCAGGGCTCCAGCGTCAATCTTGCCAAATCGTCGATGGCTACCACCATGCTCTGGGGCATGCTGCTGATGGCGATGTGCTTCTGGATGTATTCGATCGCCGTGGCGCTGATGCGCGTGCGGACCATCATGCTCGAACGCGAGCGCAACACCGACTGGGTCAAGGCTGAACTGGCCAACGTAGCCGGAGCTGAAAAATGATTCACTGGAACAGTTTTGCCGACTTCATCGCCATGGGCGGCTATGGCTTTTACGTCTGGGGTTCGTTCGGCCTCACCGTCTTGATCATGGCGATTGAACCGATCGTCGTCATCCGCAATCGAAAGACCACCATCGCTCGCTTGAAGCGCCAACTGCGCGCTGACGCCCGCGCTGAAAACAGGAACACCGCTGAATGAAATCCCGTCACAAGAAACTCGCCCTGATCGGCGGCGCACTGGCCATCATCGGCATCATCGCTGCGCTCGTCCTCAATGCCCTGAACAGCAACATCGCGCTCTATATCACTCCCACCGAAGTCGCCGCCGGCAAAGCCCCGAAAGACAAGCTCTTCCGCATCGGCGGGCTGGTCAAGGACGGCAGCATCCAGCGCCAGGCCGATGGCGTGACGATCAGCTTCGCGATCACCGATACCGAAAAGGAAATCCCGGTCCATTACAAGGGCATCCTGCCGGACCTGTTCAAGGAAGGCAAAGGCGCCGTAGCCCAAGGCAAGCTGACCGCCGAGGGCACCTTCATGGCGACCGAAGTCCTGGCCAAGCACGACGAAAACTACATGCCGCCGGAAGCCGCCAAGGCGGTCGATGATGCCCAGGCCCGCGCCGCCGGCAAGCACGTTTCCCCGTCCTCCTCTGGCGACAAGCCGAAAGCGAGCTACTGAGCATGATTCCCGAACTCGGCCATTTCGCCCTGATCCTCGCCGCCCTGGTCGCCCTGGTGCTCGGCACCCTGCCTTTGCTCGGCGCCCACAATAACCGTCTGGCCTGGGTTGCCGTTGCCCGGCCCGCCGCCTCCGCGCTGGCGCTGCTCCTCACGTTCTCCTTCGCCTGCCTGACCCAGGCCTTCGTGACCAATGATTTCTCGGTGGTCTACGTCGCCCAGCACTCCAATTCGCTGCTGCCGCTGCAATATCGTGTCGCCGCCGTTTGGGGTGGTCACGAAGGTTCGCTGCTGCTGTGGATGCTGTTCCTGACCTGGTGGGCCTTCGGCGTCGCCATGCTGTCGCGCCAGTTGCCGGAAGCCATGGTTGCCCGCGTCCTTGGTACGCTGGGCCTGGTTGCCTTCGGCTTCCTGCTCTTCATCCTGATCACCTCCAGCCCGTTCGAACGCCTGCTGCCGGGCGCTGCGGAAGGGCGCGACCTCAATCCGCTGCTGCAGGATTTCGGCTTGGTTATTCACCCGCCGCTGCTTTACATGGGCTACGTCGGCTTCTCGGTCGCCTTCGCCTTCGCCATCGCAGCCCTGCTGTCCGGCCAGTTGGACGCCGCCTGGGCCCGCTGGTCACGGCCATGGACGATGGCAGCCTGGGTCTTCCTGACCCTCGGCATCGCCATGGGTTCGTGGTGGGCCTATTACGAACTGGGCTGGGGCGGCTGGTGGTTCTGGGACCCGGTCGAAAACGCCTCGTTCATGCCCTGGCTGGTCGGCACGGCGCTGATCCATTCGCTGGCCGTCACCGAAAAACGCGGCAGTTTCAAAAACTGGACGGTACTGCTCGCCATTTCGGCTTTCTCGCTGTCGCTGCTCGGCACCTTCCTCGTTCGCTCCGGCGTGTTGACCTCGGTCCATGCCTTCGCCACCGACCCGCGGCGTGGCATCTTCATCCTGATCTTCCTGGTCGCCGTGATCGGCACCTCGCTCGCCCTGTTCGCCTGGCGCGCTCCGAAGGTCGGGCTGGGCGGTCGTTTTGCGCTGGTCTCGCGTGAATCGCTGCTGCTGACCAATAATGTGCTGCTTGTCGTCGCCTGCGCCACCGTGCTGCTCGGCACGCTCTACCCGCTACTGATCGATGCCCTCGGCGTTGGCAAGATTTCAGTCGGCCCGCCTTACTTCAATGCGGTTTTTGTGCCGGTCATGGCCCCCGTGCTCTTCCTGATGGGCATCGCGCCCTTCGCGCGCTGGAAGGAAGCCTCGATCGCTGAAATCACCCGCACCGTGCGCTGGGCCATGCTCGCTGCCGCCATCATCGCCATCGCCCTGCCGCTGGTTTATGGCCAATGGAGCGCGCTGACCGCCCTCGGACTCCTGCTCGCCGCCTGGGTGACCTTCACCACGCTGATCGCTTTCGTCGAACGCGTCCAGCACACCCGGGCCGGACAGTCCTTCCTGAGCGCCGCCTTCAAGCAGCCACGCAGCTTCGTCGGCATGTGCGTCGCCCACTTCGGCATTGCGGTTTTTGTCGTCGGCGTCACCATGGTCAGCAGCTTCCAGGATGAAAAGGACGTCAAAATGGCCGCTGGCGAAACCGTCAGTGTCGCTGGCTACAGCTTCACCTTCAACGGGGTCAAACAGGTGCAGGGCCCGAATTACGTCGCGGCGCAAGGCGACTTCGATCTGACGGTCGACGGCAAATTCAAGCTGAAAATGAACCCGGAAAAGCGCAATTACGCCTCATCCGGCATGCCGATGACCGAAGCCGCCATCGACGCCGGCTTCCTGCGTGACGTCTATGTCTCGCTCGGCGAACCGATCGACCGCGACAAGCCGGAAGGTGAGTGGGCGGTGCGCGTCTATTACAAACCCTTCGTCGACTGGATCTGGGGCGGCTGCGTCTTGATGGCGCTGGGCGGCCTGCTGGCCATGCTCGACCGCCGCTACCGCGTCAAAGCCCGCGCCTCCTCGGCTGCCCAAACCCCGGCTGGAACCCAACACGCATGAACCGTTATTACTGGATTCTCGGCGCTTTCGCCGCCCTCGTCGCCCTGCTCGCCATCGGCCTCAACCTCAACCCGCGTGACGTCCCGTCACCGCTGGTCGGCAAGCCCGCCCCGGCCTTCGGCCTGAACATCCTGGCCTCGCCGGAGAAAACCCTGGCCCCGAAGGACATGCAGGGCAAGGTCTGGCTACTCAATGTCTGGTCGTCGTGGTGCGTTTCCTGCCGCGCCGAACACCCGGTGCTGGTCGAGTTCTCGAAGAAAGTCGATGTGCCGCTGATCGGCCTCAACTACAAGGAAGTACGCGGCGACGGCGGTTTCGACATGAGCAAGATGCCGGCTGACGAAGAACGGAAGCTGGCCTTCCAGCGCGCCAATGCCTGGCTGTCGCAGCATGGCAATCCCTACACCCAGACGGTCATGGACCTCGACGGCCGCGTCGGTATCGACTACGGCGTCTATGGCGTACCGGAAACCTACGTCATCGACAAAGCCGGCATCATCCGCATGAAGCATACCGGCCCGATTTCGCCGGAAGTGCTGGCCAAGAAGATCATGCCGCTGCTCGCCGAGTTGAACAAATGAAGCGCCATGCCCTGATCGCTGTTTTCATGGTTGCCTCTTTTTTCGGGGCGACTGCCGCCAATGCCGATTCGGCAACCGAAGCTGCGTTAGCCGCCGACCCGGTGGCCGAAAAACGCCTGCAGAAGCTTTCCGAGGAACTACGCTGCCTGGTCTGCCAGAATCAGACCATCGCCGACTCCAACGCCGAACTGGCGCAGGATTTGCGCCGCGAAGTCCGTACCATGATCAAGGACGGGAAAACAGATAAGGAAATCGTCGACTTCATGGTCGTCCGCTACGGCGACTTCGTCCTTTACCGGCCCCCGGTCAAGGGCATCACGCTGCTCCTCTGGGGTGGCCCGGTCGCCCTGATGCTGCTCGGCCTGTTCATCCTGCAGCGCTACCTGCGCCGCCGCTCCACCCGTATCAACGCCGAAGACCAGCCCCTGTCGGCTGACGACGCCAGCCGCGCCGACGCGCTGCTCAAGGAAATCGACCAGAAATGACCCAGTTCGCCATCTTTGCCGCCCTGTTGATCGTGGTGGTTGCCGCCTTCATTCTGCCCCCGCTGTGGCTCGGCCTGCGCGCGCCCAAACCCCGCGCTGACCGCAAGGAAGCCAATCTCGCCATTTTCCGCGACCAACTGGCCGAACTTGAGCGGGAAAATGCCGAAGGATCACTCGCCACCGCCGATTTCGAGCAAGCCAAAAGCGAGCTGCAACGCCGCCTGCTCGAAGAAATTGAACCGTCTGCCGCCGATGGCCTTGCTGCAGCGCACGGCCCGAGCCGAAAAACTGCCATTGCCATCCTGCTCCTGCTGCCTATCCTTGGCCTGCTCGGCTACGGCATGCTGGGCAATCCGAAAGCGCTGGACCCGATGCAAACCGCTGCCCCGCAGCAGATGACGCCGGAAAAGATCAACGAAATGGTGGCCAGCCTGGCCGCGAAAATGCAGGCCAACCCGGATGATCTGCAGGGCTGGCTGATGCTCGCCCGCTCCTACAAGTCGCTGGGCCGTTACGACGATGCCGTTCAGGCATTTGCCAAGGCGGAAAAAGCCGTCGATGAGAACCCTGATCTGTTGGCGGCCTATGCCGAAACCATCGCCATGGCCAATGGCAAGGGACTGCAAGGCAAACCAGCGCAACTGGTTGAAAAGGCCCTGAAAATCGATCCCAAGCATGGCCACAGTCTGTTCCTGGCCGGTGCGGCAGCCATGGAAGCTGGCGACAACAAGAAGGGCATTGCCTATTGGGAAGCCTTGCTGGAACAGGTCGAGCCCGGTTCCGAAATCGACCAGATGCTGCGTAGCGGCATCGACAAGATGAAGGCCGGCAAGTAAGCGCCTGAAACATGGTCGATCTCTCCCGGCGTGGCTTCTTTCGCGGTCGACCGCGTCCCAGGGCCGAAATCCGTCCCCCCTGGGCCTTGCCGGAAGCTGCCTTCATCGACCATTGCACACGCTGCAACGAATGCCTGAAAGCCTGCCCAACGCAGATTCTCGTCGTCGGCGACGGCGCTTACCCAACCGTTGATTTCAGCCTCGGCGAATGCACGTTTTGTGGCGACTGCGTCACCAGTTGCCAGCCCAAGGCCTTGGCTCGCCTTGAACCCGAACAGGCGGCCTGGGCCTACAAAGCCGCTATCGGTGAAGACTGCCTGCCGCGCCAGGGCGTCGAATGCCGGGTCTGTGGCGATTTCTGCGATGCCCGCGCCATTCGCTTTCCGCCGCGGCTCGGCGGCAGTCCGCTGCCGGAAATCGATGCCGAAAAATGCACCGGCTGTGGCGCCTGCGTGGCTCCCTGCCCGGTCACAACAATCAGCGTCCGCTAGCCCTCAAGCCCGGACGGTACCGGCGTTACCAGCGGCGGTGGTGAGAAGCCGAGTTCGACCATCTCCGTCTCCAGCTTGATACGCAAAATCAGCAAGCCTTGCAGGGATTCACGCGCCTTGTCTTCAGCCCAGCTGTCATGATGATTACGCAGGCACGCATCGATTTCATGGCGATTCGCCAAATTGATGCCACAAACGGCAGCATATCGATGAATCTCGTTATCGAGATCCTTCAATTCGCGATCATAATGTTCAAATCCACTCATTGCCCAAGCATACCCCGTAAGGAGCGCCTATGCACTGGTTAACACTGCCGGAACCTCGCAAGAACATCGCCCAGGCCTTTCAAGACCTGCCGTCGGCCAAAGCCTGGCTGGCCACCCAGCCACAGACCCAGCCGATGCATATGCTGGCGGCGATCTGCCTGCAGATAGAAGCCATCGAAGGCTCCGCGTTACCACCGGGCCAGGCGATTGAATTACTGAACCTGCTGCGCAGTGCGGCTGTTCCAGCCCAGGATGCAATCGAAAGCCACTATGTGCGCAAGGCGCTGCCGATGCCCGACGACGACGAACGCAGCTTCGAGACGGCCCAACGCTTGTGGCTGCGCCTGGGCATTGCCTACCTGCGTCTGACGCCGCATTTCGGGCCAGCCGACAAGTGCCTGCCCCTGCACCGGGCCGCTTGCGCCTTCCGCATGGCCCAGTACTGTCACTTCCAGGCAGCCCGGGAAATTCCCGCCGTGCTGGATCGCCTGCTCTTTGGCGTGCTGGCCCAGGCTGAAAGCAACGGCCTTTTGCGCCAGGCGCTGTCCGATCCTGATTTCCGCCATCTGGGCGAGGCAAATATCGCCGGGCATCTGGCCTGGGCTTTCATGCTGCGCCTGATCGATCCCTATCGGCTATCGGCAGCCCAACTCACCGTCGCCAACCGCGCGATCAGCCGCTGGCGCGAACTCGCCGGTTTCCAGAGCATGCCCGACGATGACCCCAAGGCCCACTCGGTCGATCTCGCACCTTTTTTCGGCGCCCCCTTGCCGGAAGGCGTGCCGCGCTGGCTCGAAGTCCGCAAGGTGGTCCGCAAAATCGAGCAGCGCATCGAGGCCCTGGCGGCAGGGGAAGCCCCCGAGACACTCAAGCTCGGCCGCGAATTGTCGGGCCCGGCCTGTATCCGCTTGCTCCGACACCTTGAAGCCAGCCTTGATGCCCAATACCCGCAGGCGTCCACGGAAATCGGTGAAATCGAACTGGCCTTCGGCGCCAGCCATGCTTATGCCGTGCTCACCGGCGAACTGCTCGCTCCGGCCGGCGCAATCGATGCCGGCAGCGCTACCCTGTCCCATCAACGCGTTGCCATGTTCGGCTTCGATCGCGTTTCGGCCATGCCGACCTCGGTCAAGAAACTGAACGTACCGAGCGAAAAATGGACATTGGTCGACGGCAAAGCCCTCCGTTCACAGGATAGTGAAGGGGCTCGCCGCCTTGCGCCCTGCCTGATCGCCTCCACCCAAGGCGGCAAACCTCGGCTAGGCCTGATGGTCGGCCTGCAAAGTATGGCTAGCGGCGCCTTGGTGGCCAACCTGAAATGGTACGAAGAGCAAATCGAAGCTGGTCGTCTTGGCCGCGCAGCCTTGCAGGACAAACAGACGCCGGCCACCCCGGCCTTCCTGTTGCGCGACGGCACGCATTATTCGCTGATTGTTCCCTCTACGGCAGGCCTTCGGCTAAAGATAGGCATCACTTTCGAAGCCGCAGCAGTCAGCCACCTGGTGCCAACCGAGGTTCTGGAGCGCGGTGTCGATTTCGTCCGCTACGCGGTCAACCGACAATAAAAAGGCCCGCCGATCGGCGGGCCTTGCGGGCATTTGCTGACTGCTGATTGTCCAAAATCAGCAGTCCATGATCATCACTCGAATTCGATGATGATCTGATCGACCGACAGGCTTTCGCCGGCGGTGGCAGAGATTTTCTTGACCTTACAGTCCTGATCCGCCTTGAGGATGTTTTCCATCTTCATGGCTTCGATGACTGCCAGCTTCTCGCCGGCCTTCACTTCCTGACCGACCGTGACAGCCACTTCACGCAGCAGACCCGGCATCGGGGACATCAGGAACTTGGAAAGGTCAGGCGCCTGCTTCTCAGGCATCAGGGCCAGCAGTTCGGCAGCACGGGCGCTCATCACCATGAAATCGGCGCGGGTACCCCAGTGGAACAGGCTGTAGCGAGTCTTGTGACGCTCGATCTGCAGCGTGAATTCCTCACCGTTGCAAGTTCCGTTGAACAGCGACTCACCGAGCTTCCAGTCGGACAGAATTTCGTACTGCTCGCCCTTGTACTCGACGTGGTAACCACCAGGAACCGGACGTGCAACGACCATATGGTTCTCGTTGCCGTTCGGGTTCAGGCGAACCACACACCACTTGTCACTGACCAGACGCTCATGGCCCTGCAACTGGCCGGTAATTGAAGCGGAACGGTCGGTGAAGGCGCGATAGACGTAGGCAGCAACGGACACCAGCAGGGCCGGATCATCGTGCGGCACCATCGAGGCATCGAAGCCCGTCGGATAGTGCTTGGGGATGAAGCCGGTATCGAAGATGCCGGAATGGAAAACCGGATGCTGCATCAGCGCGGCCTGGAACGGAATGTTCGAGGAAATGCCGCGGATGACGAAGCCGTTCAGCGCATCGCGCATGCGGGCGATGGCCTGCTCGCGGGTAGCACCGTGGACGATCAGCTTGGCGATCATCGAGTCGTAGAACATCGAGATCTCGCCACCATCGTAAACGCCGGTATCAACGCGCACGTGGCCTGGCATCTCCTTGGGCGGCTGGAACTTCACCAAACGGCCGGTGGAGGGCAGGAAGCCGCGGAACGGGTCTTCGGCGTTGATCCGGCATTCCATCGCCCAGCCGTCGATCTTGACGTCAGCCTGGGTCAGCGGCAGCTTTTCGCCGTAGGCAACGCGAATCATCTGCTCGACCAGATCGAGGCCGGTGATCAGTTCGGTGACCGGGTGTTCCACCTGCAGGCGGGTGTTCATTTCCAGGAAGTAGAACTCCTTGGTCGCCCCGGAAACGACGAACTCGACCGTACCGGCCGACTCGTAATTCACCGCACGGGCCAGCGCCACGGCCTGTTCGCCCATCGCCTTGCGCATTTCGGGATCGACGAAGGGGCTCGGCGCCTCTTCGATGACCTTCTGGTGACGGCGCTGGATCGAGCAGTCGCGCTCGTTCAGGTAAACGTAGTTGCCGTGCGAGTCGCCGAGCAACTGGATTTCGATGTGACGCGGTTCCAGAACGTACTTTTCGATGAAGACACGGTCGTCACCGAAGGAATTGCGCGCTTCGTTGACGCAGGACGAGAAACCTTCGTGCGCTTCAGCATCGTTGTAGGCAACGCGCAGACCCTTGCCGCCGCCGCCGGCGGAGGCCTTGATCATGACCGGGTAGCCGATACCTTGGGCAATCTTGACGGCTTCGTCAGGACCGGAGATGGCGTCGTTGTAGCCCGGGATGGTATTGACCTTGGCTTCGATAGCCAGCTTCTTGGACTCGATCTTGTCGCCCATCTTGGCGATGGAGTAGTGCTTCGGACCGATGAACTTGATGCCTTCTTCTTCCAGACGACGCGAGAACGCGGCGTTTTCCGACAGGAAGCCGTAGCCCGGATGGACAGCCTGGGCACCGGTCTGCTTGCAGGCAGCGATGATCTTGTCGGCAACCAGATAGGACTCTTTCGACGCAGCGGGGCCGATGCAGACGGCTTCATCGGCCATATCGACGAACAAGGCGTCCTTGTCGGCTTCGGAATAGACGGCGACGGTCTTGATGCCCATCTTGCGGGCGGTCTTGATGACGCGGCAGGCAATTTCGCCGCGGTTTGCGATCAGAATCTTAGTGAACATATTCCTGTTTCTCCCTGACGCTTACAGAGGAATGTTGCCGTGCTTGCGCCACGGGTTTTCTAGTTTCTTGTCACGCAGCATGGCCAGTGAGCGGGCAATGCGCTTGCGGGTGGCGTGCGGCATGATGACGTCGTCGATGAAGCCACGAGCACCAGCCACGAACGGATTGGCGAACTTTTCCTTGTACTCGGCTTCACGTTGCGCCAGCTTGGCGACATCGCTCTTTTCCTCGCGGAAAATGATTTCGACAGCGCCCTTCGGACCCATAACGGCAATTTCAGCCGACGGCCAGGCCAGATTGACGTCGCCGCGCAGGTGCTTGGACGACATCACGTCATAAGCGCCACCGTAAGCCTTGCGGGTGATGACGGTGACCTTCGGCACGGTACATTCAGCGTAGGCGTAGAGCAGCTTGGCACCGTGCTTGATGATGCCGCCGTATTCCTGCGTGGTGCCCGGCATGAAGCCCGGCACGTCAACGAAGGTGACGACCGGAATATTGAAGGCATCGCAGAAACGGACGAAACGGGCAGCCTTGATCGAGGACTTGATGTCCAGACAGCCGGCCAGCACCAGCGGCTGATTGGCAACGATACCGACCGGGTGACCATCCATGCGGCCGAAACCGATGATGATGTTCTTGGCGTAGTCAGCCTGCAGTTCGAAGAAGTCGTTGTCATCGACGACCTTGACCAGCAATTCCTTCATGTCGTACGCCTTGTTGGCGCTGTCCGGAACCAGGGTGTCGAGCGAATAATCCATGCGATCAACCGGGTCGTTGGTCGGGGTGACCGGCGGCTTTTCCTTGTTGTTGGAAGGCACGAAGTTCATGAAACGACGCAGCATGGACAGCGCTTCGACATCATTCTCGAAGGCCAGGTCAGCCACGCCGGACTTGGTCGTGTGGGTCACGGCACCACCCAGCTCTTCGGCGGTCACGTCTTCGTGAGTCACGGTCTTGACGACTTCCGGACCGGTCACGAACATGTAGGAAGAATCCTTGACCATGAAGATGAAGTCGGTCATCGACGGCGAGTAAACCGCACCACCGGCGCAGGGGCCCATGATCATGGAGATCTGCGGCACGACGCCGGAGGCCATCACGTTACGCTGGAACACGTCGGCATAGCCGCCGAGGGAGGCAACGCCTTCCTGGATACGGGCACCACCCGAGTCGTTCAGGCCGATCACCGGCGCACCAACCTTCATGGCCTGATCCATGACCTTGCAGATCTTCTCGGCGTGGGTTTCGGACAGCGAGCCACCGAACACGGTGAAGTCCTGCGAGAAAACGAAGACCAGACGACCATTGATGGTGCCATAGCCGACAACCACACCGTCACCGGGGGTCTTTTCGGCCTGATCCATGCCGAAATCGACGCAACGGTGCTCCTTGAACATGTCCCATTCCTCGAAGGAATCCGGGTCGAGCAGCAGCTCAAGGCGTTCGCGGGCGGTCAGTTTGCCCTTCTTGTGCTGGCTGTCGATGCGCTTCTGGCCACCGCCGAGGCGGGCCATTTCACGCTTTTTTTCCAGCTGACGGATGATGTCGTGCATAAAAAACTCCCTAAGTGGATCAGGTAATTCGAACTCAGTGTTTCAGATAGTCGAGCAGCGCATACGCGGCAGCAGCCGGGGTCGTATGGCCCTCTTCGACGGATCGGGTATAGGCGGGCAGGTTTTCCTGCACGCGCGGGTGATGACGGAAATACTGGCGCAGGCCGGAGTCGATCAACTGCCACATCCAGCTCAGCGCCTGATGCTGGCGCTTGGCGTCGAATTCGCCAGTCGGTTTCAAGGCCGCCTGGTACTTCTCGACCTGTTCCCAGAAATCGGCAATGCCTTCCTTGTGCAAGGCAGACAGCGTGATGACCGGCGGCGCCCAGTTGGGCGAGGCCGGGCGCAGCATGTGCAGGGCGTTGCGCCACTGGGCGCGGACGACGGCGGTGGCCTGACGATCGATATCTGCCTTGTTGATGATCACCATGTCGGCGATCTCGACAATGCCTTTCTTGATCGCCTGCAGGTCGTCGCCGGCATTCGGCAATTGCAGCAGGCAGAACATGTCGACCATGCCGGCCACCGTCGTTTCCGACTGGCCGACACCAACCGTTTCGATGATGATCACGTCGTAGCCCGAGGCTTCGCAGAGCAGCATCGCCTCCCGCGATTTTTCAGCGACGCCGCCAAGCGAACCCGATGACGGACTGGGCCGAATGAAGGCTTCCTCGCGCTGCGAAAGCAGTTCCATGCGCGTCTTGTCGCCGAGGATGGAACCGCCCGACACCGATGAAGACGGGTCAACGGCCAGCACCGCCAGCTTCTTGCCCTGCTCGATCAGCCAGACACCCAGCGCCTCGATGAACGTCGACTTGCCCGCCCCCGGCACGCCGGAAATGCCGATGCGAACCGCCTTGCCGGTGCTCGGCAACAGCGCGTTGAGCACCTGCTGGGCGCGCTGCTGGTGATCGGGGCGCGTCGACTCGATCAGCGTGATGGCCTTGGCCAGCGCACGGCGCTGACCAGCCAGCACGCCGTCGACCAGCAACTGGTCGGCAGCAGACAAAATATTGGCACGCACAGGAGCTTCGCCCAGATTCATCCGTGGTTTAGCCGCGTGCCTTGCGGATTTCTTCGATCACCTTGATGGCCGAATCCTCAATAC
Organism: Azonexus sp.; assembly: GCA_041909135.1. Lineage (GTDB taxonomy): Bacteria > Pseudomonadota > Gammaproteobacteria > Burkholderiales > Rhodocyclaceae > Azonexus. The sequence goes on from JAYREA010000001.1 coordinate 335,424, forward strand.
GGGTGCCCGGTCCGAAGATGGCTTTGGCGCCTGCGTTGAAGAGGTAATCATAGTCCTGGGCCGGAATCACGCCGCCGGCAAAAACGATGATGTCGTCGCCGCCTTGATCCTTCAAAGCTTTGACCAGTTGCGGCAACAGGGTCTTGTGGCCGGCAGCCAGCGAGGAAACCCCCACGGCATGCACATCGTTTTCGATGGCCTGGCGGGCAGCTTCTTCCGGGGTCTGGAACAGCGGCCCCATGTCGATGTCGAAGCCGAGGTCGGCGTAGGCGGTAGCCACCACCTTGGCGCCACGGTCATGGCCATCCTGGCCGAGCTTGGCGATCATGATGCGCGGACGGCGGCCTTCTTCTTCGGCGAACTTGGCGACATCGGCCTTGATCTTTTCCCAGCTTTCCTGACCTTCCACAACGCCTCCGTAAACACCTGAAATGGTCTGGTTGTTGGCGCGGAAACGACCGAAGATCTTTTCCAGCGCATCCGACACTTCACCGACCGTGGCGCGCAGGCGCATGGCCTTGACGGTCAGATCGAGCAGGTTGCCTTCACCGGTTTCGGCAGCCTTGGTCAGAGCCTCCAGCGCAGCGTTGACTGCGGCGCTGTCACGCGTGGCGCGAATCTGTTTCAAACGGGCGATCTGCGAGTCACGCACGGCATGGTTGTCGATATCGAGGATGTCGATCGCGTCTTCCTTGGCCAGCTTGTACTTGTTGACGCCGACGATGACGTCCTTGCCCGAGTCGATGCGCGCCTGCTTGTCGGCAGCGCAGGTTTCGACCTGCATCTTGGCCCAGCCGGATTCGACGGCCTTGGTCATGCCGCCCATGGCCTCGATTTCCTGGATGATGCCCCAGGCCTTGTCGGCCATGTCCTGGGTCAGCTTTTCCATCATGTAGGAACCGGCCCACGGATCGACAACGTTGGTAATGTGGGTTTCTTCCTGAATGATCAGCTGCGTGTTGCGGGCGATACGCGACGAGAACTCGGTGGGCAGCGCAATGGCTTCGTCCAGCGCGTTGGTATGCAGCGACTGGGTACCGCCGAAGACGGCCGCCATCGCTTCGATGGTGGTACGCACGACGTTGTTGTAAGGATCCTGCTCGGTCAGCGACCAGCCCGAGGTCTGGCTGTGCGTGCGCAGCATCTTGGACTTCGGGCTCTTGGCGTTGAAACCGGTCATGATGCGGTCCCACAGTAGGCGGCCGGCGCGCATCTTGGCGATTTCGAGGTAGAAATTCATGCCCACCGCCCAGAAGAAGGACAGGCGGCCGGCGAAGGTGTCGACGTCCATGCCCGAGGCGACGCCGGTACGCACGTATTCCATGCCGTCGGCCAGCGTGAAGGCTAGCTCGATCGCCTGATTGGCACCGGCTTCCTGGATGTGATAGCCGGAAATCGAGATCGAGTTGAACTTCGGCATGTGCTGCGCCGTGTAGCCGAAAATGTCGGCGATGATCTTCATCGACGGCTTGGGCGGATAGATATAGGTATTCCGCACCATGAATTCTTTGAGGATGTCGTTCTGGATGGTGCCGGACAGCTTGTCCTGCGACACGCCCTGTTCTTCGGCAGCCACGATATAGCCGGCGAGAATCGGCAGGACGGCGCCGTTCATCGTCATCGAGACGGAAATCTTGTCGAGCGGGATGCTGTCGAAGAGGATCTTCATGTCCTCGACCGAATCGATCGCCACGCCGGCCTTGCCGACGTCTCCGGTTACACGGGCATTGTCGGAGTCATAGCCACGGTGTGTCGCCAGGTCAAAGGCGACGGAAACGCCCTGGCCGCCGGCAGCCAGCGCCTTGCGATAGAAGGCATTGGAAGCTTCGGCGGTGGAGAAGCCGGCATATTGACGGATGGTCCACGGCTTGACGGCATACATGGTCGGTTGCGGGCCACGCAGATAGGGCGCGAAGCCAGGCAGGGTGTCGGCGAATTCGAGGCCTGCGACATCGGCCTTCGTGTACAACGCCTTGACGGCCAGCCCTTCAGGGGTGTTCCAGACCAGATTGCCGACATCGCCACCCGGCGACTGTTTGGCGGCAGCCTTTTCCCAGGCATTCAGGTTATTGGAATCAAAGAACTTTTCAGACATGACACACCCCTCGCTGATTCGATTTTTTTGGGCTTATGATGCAGAATTCAAAATTCTACGCTTTTGGGCCCAGCTTGACATACCAAGCCCCACATAATACTGTATCCATAATTATGGAAGCAAGTCAGCCATGCAGCGACTTGCCCACTCACACCACACCAAAACCATGAACCGTATCGCACCAACCGCGCTGTATCAGGAAGTGGCCGAACGACTGCGCCAACGCATCTTCGCCCACGAACTGACCCCTGGCACTTGGATCGACGAGCAGAAACTCGCCGAGCAGTACGGTATTTCGCGCACGCCGTTGCGTGAGGCACTCAAGGTGCTCGCCTCCGAGGGGCTGGTAGAGCTTCGGCCACGCCGTGGCTGCTACGTCACCGAGATTTCCCGCCAGGATCTGGACGACATTTTCCCGCTGATGGCCATGCTCGAAGGGCGCTGTGCTGCCGAGGCGGTCAAGAACGCCAAGCCGGCCGATATTGCCGCGCTCAAGGAAATCCACGAACGGCTGGAATCAGCAGCACGCGATGGCCGCATCGATGCCTTCTTCGAGGCCAATCAGGAATTCCACAAGAAGATCCAGGAACTCTCCGGCAACCGCTGGCTGCTCTCGGTGATTCAGGATTTACGCAAGGTGTTGAAGCTGTCGCGCCTGCATTCGCTTTCGCTGGAAGGCCGCCTGCAGCAATCGCTGGATGAGCATCGCCTGATCATGGCAGCGCTATCGGCCAACGATGCTACCCGTGCCGAGAAGCTGATGCATGACCATCTGCTGTCCGGCCGCGAAGCGCTCGCCAAGATGGATGCAAAAGCCCCCAAGGCAGCCTGAGGCGGTACTCAGCGCATCTGTTTTTCGATGTTGGCAAACAGGCTGTCGTAAATCGCCACCAAGGCGTCGCGGTCAGAACTTCCCTTGATCCATTTGCGTGAGTGTGCAAGCTTTGCCGCTTCCTGCTCCATATCGCTCAGCGAGGTGACGTTAACCTCCTCGCCATGCAGGATCGCCGTCACATCGGCTCGCGCCCGTTGAGCCGTGGCAACCAGGCGCATTGACGCTTCCATTGAGTGAGCGCCTTCACCGATCGTGCTTGCCAAGTCATAAACCCGATGAGCCGAGGTTGCCGAATTGGCCAACTCACTGCTGAATTCGCCCGCAGTTAGGCGGGCGCCGGACACCGCCTGTTGCAAATCACTGATCTGGACCGTCGCTGATTGCATCGAGGTGCTGATCGCCGAAATCGCCGCCGCAATCTCTTCTGCCGAACGCTGTGCCTGATCTGCCAGTTTGCGCACCTCGTCGGCGACCACGGCAAATCCCCGCCCGGCCTCACCCGCCCGCGCCGCTTCAATGGCGGCATTAAGAGCGAGCAAATTGGTCTGCTTTGCCACGCCTTCGATTCGCCCTGTCAGCAGGTGAATCGCTGCGGCCTTGGCATTGAGATCATCGAGTGCACTGACGCCGGCCTCGGCTGCCTGCTGCGCGCCACCAAGGGCCTCGGACATGCGCTGGGCGGCATTCGACATCGCCGAAGCCGATGTTCCAAAATCTCCGGCCAGCTGTTGGGAAACTTTCGAGCTGCCCCCCACCTCGAGCAAGGCAGTCTCGACATGCTCGATGGCCATCGACAAGCCACGCTCGGAGCGCAGGAATATCCGCGACAGCAACGCCTCTCGGGCAATCGACTCCTGAGCCTCCTCAAGTTGATCGAGCAGCACCTGCATCTGCTCCAGAACCGTACTGAAGGTGCCGTGCAGGCCGGGCAATTGCAAGCGCCGCCAGTTCCGGCCCGATGAGGAAGCTTTCATCGCTCCCAGGATTTCACGAAAAGCTGTTTCGGTCTGGTCGAGCGCCGAGTTGAGATTGACCCGGATTTTTTCCAGCGTTGGATCGCCCATGGCATAGGGTAGCCGGGCAACCAGTTGGCCTTTGTTGACCTGATTCAAGAGTGCGTCAAGTTTTGAGAGTTCGCTGGCCGAAGCAGCATTTGGCCAGAAAAGAACGATCAACGCGGCCAGGAGACAGGCCGCCGCAGCCCATGGGGAAATGAAGCCCAACCCCAAAGCCAGAAACAGCAAAATCGCCAGAATGAGCTGCGCTTTAGAGCGAGAAGACGAGTTCTTCATAACTCACTCCCGATTGATTCATGATGTCGACCAACACTTTGGTTCCGGCCTCTATCGCCGACCGCGCCCCGGCCAGGCGTTCTGCTTCGAGCATCGCCCGGTAAACCGGCTCTATCTTGCCGACAGCGTCCGCTTTGGGACAACGACGGACCGAGGTATAGCCGACGATATTCCCGGCCGAATCCAGATCCGGCGTAATGTGGGTAAACACCCAGTAAAAACCACCATCCTTCGACATATTTTTCACGTAGCCAAAGAATTCGCTACCGGATTGAATCGTCTGCCAAACCAGATTGAAAGCCGATCTCGGCATGTCCGGATGACGAATGATGTTGTGCTGCGAGCCCAGCAACTCTGCTTCGGAATAGCCGGAGAATTCGATAAAAATCGGATTACCGTAAGTGATGATCCCTTTGGCATTGGTCTTGGAAACAATAAAGTCATCCTCACGCATCTTGCGCTCGACACCGGTCGGTTCAATCGCTCTTTTCATCGGCACCTCCATAGATTCCATAAATTTACTACAAATGGAATTTCATTGAGGACGTTAAAAACATTCAGTCCAATAAAAAACCCCGGCAGTTTTCACTGCCGGGGTTTTGCTTTTGCTGACGCGGAATCAGTGACTACTGGCCGATTCTGCGCCGTACCCTGTCTGGGCACGTACATACTGGTCTTCAAAAGCTTCGATTTCCTTGCCTGCACGCACGCTGGAGTCGGTCTTCGAGAAGATGTAGGCCAGCAGGAAGGCAATCGGCATCGCGAACAGGGCCGGCTGAGTGTAGGGGAACAGTGCTGCTTTGTTACCCAGCACATCAACCCACACCGACTTCGAGAAGAGCACGAAGAGCACGGCGGAAACCAGACCACCGTAGCCGCCGAACAGCGCGCCGCGGGTCGTCAGGCCCTTCCAGTACATGGAGAGGATGAGCACCGGGAAGTTTGCCGCAGCAGCCACACCGAAGGCCAGACCGACCATGAAGGCGATGTTCTGCTTCTCGAACAGGATACCGAGCACAATGGCGACAGCGCCGAGGCAGATGGTGGCGATCTTCGAAACGCGGATTTCAGCCGCCTCAGAGGCCGTTCCCTTCTTGATCACACGAGCGTAGAGGTCATGCGAGATGGCCGAGGCACCGGCCAAAGCCAGACCGGAAACCACTGCCAGGATGGTCGCGAAGGCCACCGCTGCCAGGAAGCCGAGCAGCATGTTGCCGCCAACCGCCTTGGCCAGGTGCATGGCGACCATGTTGCCGCCACCGATCATCTTGGCGCCAATCGTGCCGCCTTCGAAGAACTCGGGGTTCTGGCCGACGATCAGGATGCCGCACAGGCCCATGATGAAGATGACGTTGAAGAAGTAGGCGACGAAACCGGAGGCGTAGAGCACCGACTTGCGGGCTTCCTTGGCATCGGTCACCGTGAAGAAGCGCATCAGGATGTGCGGCAGGCCGGCGGTGCCGAACATCAGGCCCAGACCGAGCGAGATGGCGGTGACCGGATCGGCCAGCAGGCTGCCCGGATACATCAGCTTGGGACCAAGCTTATGGACCGCCGTCGCTTTCTCCAGCAACGTCTGGAACGAGAAACCAAACTGCCCGAAAGCCAGGAACATGACCAGCGTACCGCCAGCCAACAGCATGCATGCCTTGATGATCTGCACCCAGGTGGTAGCAACCATGCCACCGAAGGTGACGTAAACCATCATCAGGATACCAACGGCGAAGATGGCGACGTTGTACTCGAGACCGAACAGCAGCTTGATCAGCTGACCGGCACCGACCATCTGGGCGATCAGGTAGAAGCAGACCACGGTCAGCGAGGAAATCGCGGCCATGGTGCGCACCTTGCCTTGATCCAGGCGATAGGCGGTGATGTCGGAGAAGGTGAACTTGCCCAGATTGCGCAGGCGTTCGGCCATCAGGAACAGGATGATCGGCCAGCCGGCAAAGAAGGCCAGCATGTAGATGTAGCCATCGTAACCCTGGCCATAGACCATGGCGGTCAGACCGAGCAGCGTGGCGGCGGACATGTAGTCGCCGGCAATGGCCAGACCGTTCTGGAAGCCGGTGATACCGCCGCCGGCGGTGTAGAAGTCAGCCGTAGACTTGGTACGGCTGGCAGCCCAATAGGTAATGCCCATCGTCATCGTGACGAAGATGCAGAACATGATGATGGCGTGCCAGTTGGTCGCCTGCTTTTCGGTAACGCCCTCGAGCGGGCCACCGGCGTAAGCCATGGCCGCAATGGCGAACAGGCCAAGCGCGGTAGTGAGTTGAGTCAGACGGCGCATTATTTATTCTCCTTCCAGGCTTCCTTGACGATTTCCTGCGTCAGGGCGTCGAATTCCGTATTGGCGCGCCGGACGTAAACTGCCGTCAGCACCCAGAAGAAAATGAACATGAAGAGCTCAACGGCGACACCCACCGTCAGCATCGAACCTTCGCTCAACGGCTGCCCCAGCGAGGTGGGATTGAACGCCACCACCATCACGAAGCCGTAAAACATGGTCAAAACAATGAATGCCAACGTCCAGGCAAAACGCCCCCGTCGAGCGACGAGTTCCTGGAACTTCGGGTTGGCCCGCATCCGCTCATACATCGCGCTGCTCATGGCTGATCCTCCCTAATTAATAATTACCGTAAAAACCGGCGGCTGTATTATATCTTATAGAAGACATTGCCGGCACTGGCTTGCCACCCCCTTATAATTCTTCGATTTGTGCTGGCAGGACATCGCATGACGACAGTCGACCTTCTCGTTCAGGGTGAAATCGCCACCCTGACCCTGAACAATCCGGAAAAACTCAACGCAATCAATCTCTCCATGTGGCAGCAACTTGCTGAAAACATGGCCAAACTCTCCGCCGATCCCGGCATTCGCTGTGTTGTCATTCGCGGTGCCGGCGAAGCAGCGTTCGCCGCCGGTGGCGATCTGGAAGAGTTCGTCACCGACCGCGCCACGCTTGAACAAGCCCTGCACTATCATGGGCAGGTAGCTGCGGCGCTGAACGCAATCGCCGATTGCCGCCACCCGACCGTCGCGCTGATTCGCGGTGCCTGCATCGGCGGCGGACTGGAAATCGCCGGCGTCTGCGATCTGCGCATCGCTGGGGAAAGCGCCAGATTCGGCGCGCCGATCAACAAACTCGGTTTTTCGATGTATCCGGGCGAAATGGAAGGCCTGCTCCGCCTGGCCGGGCCGGCCGTGATCAAGGAAATCCTGCTCGAAGGACGCATCCTGAGCGCCGGCGAGGCTTACGAGAAGGGCTTGCTGACCCGTGTCGTCAAGGATGAGCAGGTCGAGGACGAAGCCTATGCCACTGCCCGTCGCATCTGTGCCGGCGCGCCGCTGGTCGCCGGCTGGCACAAGCAGTGGATACACCGCTTGCTGAATGGCCAGCCGCTGAGCGACGAAGAAAAGGCTGCCTCGTTCGCCTTTCTCGAAACGGAAGACTACAAGGAAGGCCTCGCCGCCTTCCTGGCCAAGCGCAAGCCGGTATTCAAGGCGCGCTGAACAGGCCCCACATCATCTTGCCGACCAAAGCCAGCAGGATGGCGGCAAAAACCCGTTTCAGGGTTTTGACTGGCAGCTGGTGGGTCAAACGGGCGCCGATCGGCGCAGTCAGCACGCTGGCTGCCGCCACGCCGACCACCGCCGGCAGATAGACGAAACCCAGGCTGCCGGCAGGCAGCCCGGTCGCCGACCAGCCATTCCAGATGTAGCCAAGCGCACCGCCCAGAGCAATCGGGAATCCAATGGCGGCCGAGGTCCCAATGGCATTCTGCACCTTGACGTTGCACCAGGTCATGAAGGGCACGGAAAGCACCCCGCCGCCGATCGCCACCAGACAGGAGACGAAGCCGATCCCGGCACCCACTAGGCCGGTGCCAAAAGCACCCGGCAATTCACGATGCGGATGTGGCTTGAGGTTGATGATCATCTGCACTGACACGTAACAGATAAACACGGTAAAGATCAGTGCCAGCGCCTTGGTTGGCACCAGGCTGGCCACGTGGGTACCAATCACTGTGCCGACGATGATGCCCGGCGTAATTCGCATGACAATGGGCCAAAGCACGGCGCCATGCGCATGGTGAGTGCGGACACTGGAAATCGACGTAAAGAAGATGGCTGCCATCGAGGTGCCAAGCGCCAGGTGCATGACCTCGCCGGACGGGAAGGCCTGCGCCGTGAACATCATGACCAGCACAGGCACCATCAGCGAGCCACCGCCAATACCCAGCAAGCCAGCAAAGAAACCGGCAAAGGCGCCAAGGGCGATATACGCCAACCACCAGATCGTCATCATCACAACCCCATCAATTGCTTGGTGATAAAAGCCCACTCGCCGGCACTGACCGACGTGATTGACAGGCGGTTGCCACGGGCAAGGAGGCGCATGTTAGCAAGTTCCGGATTAGCCCGCAGTTCGACCAGAGGGACATATCGTGTCTTCTGATGGAAGCGCACGTCGCGCAACAACCAGCGTGGATTGCCGGTGATCGACTTGGGATCGAAATAGGGGTTGTCGGGAGAAAACTGCGTCTCATCCGGGTAAGGTTCAGAGCAAATCTCGCAAATGCCGGCGATACCCGGCTCGGCGCATCCAGAATGATAGAAGAAGGCGAGGTCGCCGACCCGCATCGCATCACGCATGAAATTGCGCGCCTGATAGTTGCGCACTCCGAACCACGGCACGGTCTTCGCCTTCATCAAATCATCGATGGAAACCTCATCCGGTTCGGACTTCATCAACCAGTACTGCATTTGCCACCCTGCAAAATGGAAACGGGTGGCAGATTGCTCTGCCACCCGTTGGATTTGGTCCCCGCGAGTGCCGTCAGGCCGGCATCCTGAACCTGGGTTCAGAGTGGCTGCTTTCCCCCCGTATCAGGCACACTCGATAAAGAGCGCGCACAACAACGGTTTCAATGGTCCGCAACCGATGCCAATTAGCATTGGTTCAAGGAATATATGGCCTTAACAAACACCGCAGGGAACACTTGGCGGGCTACGCCGACAACGTTCGGATCAGAGATCCAGCCGTTGCTGAGGCGCCAGCACGGCATCCAGCCGCGCTCCCATGTCACCGATTCTACGCTTCGTTTCGGAACTATCAACTGCTTCCGAAAACTCTTTTTGCGGCTCGCCGGCAGGCCCGGAAAGGTGTTCATGGGCGATGTTCAAAGCCGCCATGACGGCAACACGTTCGGCAATGGTGTTCTTGGTGCGCTGGGCAATATCGCGCATCTTGTTGTCGACCAGATCGACTGCCGACAACAGGGCATCGCGCTCTTCGGGCGTACAGGCGACGCGGTATTCGCGGCCCATGATCTTGACGTCGAGGAAATTCGGTTCGCCACTCATCTCAGGCATCCTCGGGAATCTTGTCCATCAGGCCTTCCAGACGCTCACGAGCCACCGTCATCGTCTGGCGCAGATGCAGTCGCTCAGCTTCAGCCGCGACCATCTGGTTTCTCAAAACTTCGTTTTCGGCGCGCAACTGGTGAACCAGGGCAACGACCTGTTCGATCTTGGCTTCGAGCGTTTCGAGTTCGACATTCATGGCGCGAACTATAGAGGCAAAAATGCCGCGTGGTCAAGGACTAAGCCTTTATTCTCAAAGTGGTTTATAGCAAGCAACCGGTACTTTGCTGATGCACCGCAGCATTGATAGCTGTAGAATGCGCTCCGTCTCAGGTGCTGCGTACGGAATCTCCAAGCGCAGTTAAACGGGAAAGCGGTGCGTCTCCAACGAGACCATGCCGCTGCTGCCCCCGCAACGGTAAGCAAGTGCGGGCGTATCACACAGCCACTGGGTTTCAACCTGGGAAGGCGATACGTCAAAACTTGCGAGCCCGGATACCGGCCTGGAACGCCCATCGGAAGTGCCACGGGGTAGTGGCGCCGGTTTCTCGACCAGCCCTTCTCCCCCCCTGCACTTTCTTGCCAACATTGCTCCGGCATGCGGGGACGCCTGCCGGGAAAGGAAAGTCCATGCAATCCCAATCCCGCCTGAAGCCGCTTGCGGCAATCCTTCCCCTTTTGTTCATCGTCGATGCCAATTCCGCCGAACTCCTTGCCGCGCTTGACCCGGTAGTGGTCACTGCAACGCGCCAGGCCATGAAGGCCTCGGAAGTGCTGTCGGACATCACCGTCCTTGAGCGGGAAGATCTGGAGCGCGCCGGGCAATCGACCCTCGAGGAAGTTCTGTCCCGTCAACCGGGTATCGAATTCATGTCGAACGGCAGCCAGGGTGCGACGACCAGCCTATTTTTCCGGGGCACCAACAGCAAGCACGTCCTGCTGCTGGTCGACGGCATGCGCGTCGGCTCGGCCACGGCGGGAGATGTCAGCTGGTCGCGCATTCCGCTGGCGCAAATCGAGCGGGTTGAAATTGTCCGCGGCCCGGCTTCGTCGCTCTACGGCGCCGATGCGCTGGGTGGCGTGGTCCAGGTATTCACCCGGCAAAGCGAAGGCCCTGCCCGTTTCTTTGGCGAGGCAGGCGTGGGCAGCCACGACACCTACTCCGCCACGGGCGGCGTCAGTGGCAGCCGGGATGGCTGGCGCTATGCGCTGAATGCCAATACCTATCGGACACGCGGCTTCAACTCGCAGCTGCGTACGACAGGCAAGGACAACGACCGGGATGGCTTCGAAAACAATAGTGTTTCCGGCCGCATTTCCTACGAATTCGCCAAGGGCCATGAGGCCGGCGCCCAGGTGTTTCACAGCGACGGCGAGAACAAGTATGACGCCGGCCGGGATGACCGCAACCGGCTTACGGTGTCCAGCTTCAATACCTTCCTGCGCAACCGGATCACCCAGCAGTGGACGAGCACGCTCTCCCTCGGCCAGAGCATCGACGATGCTCGCAACACCGGCACCTACAACACCAGCTACAAGACCGAGCAAACCCAGTATGTGTGGCAGAACGATGTAAAGACCGGTCTCGGCACCTTCCTGCTGGGAGCCGAGCGGCTGGACCAGACGGTGAGTTCGACCACCGCCTACCAGCTCACGTCGCGTACCAACGACTCGGCTCAGCTGGGCTGGCTGGGCAACTACCAGGCCCATCGCCTGCAATTGAATGCCCGCTACGACGACAACTCGCAATTCGGCGACAAGACGACCGGCTCGGCGGCCTACGGTTACCAGTTCGACAAGCATTGGCGGGCCAATATCAGCTATGGCACAGCCTTCCGGGCACCTTCCTTCAACGATCTGTACTGGCCTTTTGCCAATTACGGTGCCTGGGGAACCTATCAGGGCAATCCCAACCTCCTGCCCGAATTTGCACACAATCGTGAAGCTGCGCTGCACTACGATAACGGCCAGCACCGCGTATCGGTGACCTGGTTCCTGAACCGGGTACAGAACCTCATCGCCAGTTCAGGTGGCTTCAACGCCACGCCGGTCAACATCGGCAATGCGCGCCTGGAAGGCATCGGCATCAACTATGCGGGCCGTATCGGCTCCTTCATCCTGGAAGCCAATTACAATCATCAGGATCCGCGCAATACCGACACCGACAAACTGCTCGCCCGCCGCGCCCGCAATTTCGGATCGGTCGCCGTCGGCCAGGCCATCGGCCCATGGGATTGGCGCATGGAATACCAGGCCAGTGGCTACCGCTTTGATGAGGCACGCAATAACGTGAAACTGGATGGCTATGCGCTGCTCAATCTCTACGGTGCGTACCGCTTTGAACGCGACTGGTCCGTTTTTGCCCGCGTCAACAACCTGTTCGACCGTGACTATGTAGTGGCCGACGGTTACGCCACCCCGGGTGTGAACGTGTTTGTCGGTATTCGCTACTCCCCGAAATAATTCATCGTGCCCACTCGCCAGCGCGCCATCCTGATTCTTTCCGTCCTCTGCCTGCTGGCGATGGGCAGCTTCATGCTGGCGTTGACGGTGGGCAGCTTCAAGGTGACCTATACCGACGTTTTCGCGGCACTGCTGGGCCACGAAGGCGGCGGCGGGGATGTTGTCTTGCAGTTGCGCCTGCCACGCGCGATTGCCGGTTTTGCCTGTGGTGGATTGCTGGCCCTTGCCGGCGCGCTGATGCAGGTGCTGCTGCGCAATCCACTGGCTGATCCTTACGTACTGGGCATTTCCGGCGGCGCCGGGGTGGGGGCGATGTTTGCCATCCTGATCGGCCTGCCGGTGCTCGGTATCGACGGACTGGCCTTTGCCGGAGCGCTCGGTGCCATGTTCATCGTTTTCGGCCTGGCCCATGGCGATGGCAGCTGGACGCAGACCCGCCTGCTGCTCACCGGCGTCATCGTCGCCGCCGGTTGTGGGGCGCTGGTCGCGCTGATGCTGGCGATTGCCGAGGAACACAAGCTGCGCGGCATGCTGTTCTGGCTGATGGGCGACCTCGGGCAGAGCACCCAGTGGTGGCCGGCCTTGCTGGTGCTGGTCGTGGCTTTGGCGCTGGCCATGCCATTCGCCCGTGAATTGAACCTGCTGTCGCGCGGCATGATGCAGGCGCAGGCGCTCGGCGTCGCGGTCGGCCGGCTGCGTTACGCCATTTACCTGCTGGCTTCGCTGGCTACGGCGGCTTCAGTCACCACGGCCGGCTCGATCGGCTTCGTCGGCCTGGTTGTGCCGCATCTGGTCCGCCTGGCCACTGGCAACGACCAGCGGCTATTGCTACCGGCCTCAGTGCTGGCCGGCGGCTCGCTGCTGGTCCTGGCCGATACGCTGGCGCGAACCCTGATTGCCCCGCAGCAATTGCCGGTCGGCGTGCTGACCGCGCTGATCGGCGTGCCGGTCTTCCTTTTCCTGTTGTCGAGGCAGCCGAAGTGAGCCGCCCGCTACTCGAAGCTCGTCAGCTCCGCGTCGAAATTGGCGACAAGACGGTGGTCGAACGGTTGGATTTTGCCGTGGCAAGCGGTGAACGCGTCGCCATCCTCGGTCGCAATGGCGCCGGCAAATCGACCCTGCTGTCCACGCTGGCCGGCCTGCGCAAAGCGGCAGGCGGCGCCGTGTTGCTGGATGGCGAAGATGCCGCACTGATGCCGCCGCGGCAGGCTGCCTTGCAACGAGCCTGGCTGGGACAGTTCCAGAACGATCCTTTTGGCTCGACCGTGCTGGAAACCGCGCTGACCGGCCGCCACCCACACCTTGGCCGCTGGGACTGGGAAACGACCCACGACGCGGAACTGGCACGTGGCGCCCTGAAAGCGGTCGGGCTGGATGGCATGGAAACCCGGCAAATCCATACCCTGTCCGGCGGTGAACGCCAGCGGCTGGCCATTGCCACGCTACTGACACAGGCCGCACCGCTCTACCTGCTTGATGAGCCGCTGTCGCATCTCGACCTCAACCACCAGATGGCCGTGCTCGAACTGTTCGCCGGCACCGCTCGCGACTGCGGCGCCGGTGTCATCATGGTTCTGCACGACCCGGCACTGGCCCATCGTTTCTGCGACCGGGCGCTACTCGTCTTCGGCGACGGCCGCACCGAGGTCGCGCCGGTCGACGACATCCTGACGGCCGAAACGCTGTCTGACCTTTACGGCTATGGCCTGCGGCAGATCGAAGATCGCGGCCATCGCTGCTTCATTCCGGAATAAACAATGAGCATCACGCACGAAGAACGCATGCAGAAAAAGAAGGCCGTCATCGACAACAAGATCGAGGCGGCACAGGAGGAACGCGGTGTGTTGGTCATCAACACCGGCAACGGCAAGGGCAAGTCGAGTGCAGCCTTCGGCGTGGTCGCCCGCGCCCTCGGTCACGGCCAGAAGGTCGGCGTCGTACAGTTTGTCAAAGGCCGTTCGGATACGGGTGAAGAAGCCTTCTTCCGCCAGCAGCCGAATGTCCAATGGCATGTCGGCGGCGAAGGTTTCACCTGGGAAACGCAGGACAAGGACCGCGATGCCAAGGCCGCACAGGCCGCCTGGGAAGTCGCCTGCCGCCACCTGAGCAACCCGGATGTTGGCCTCGTTGTCCTCGACGAAATGACCTATGCCTTTAAATATGGCTGGCTGGATCTCGACACCGTGATCGCCAAGCTGTTCTCCCGCCCCCAGATGCAACACGTCATCATCACCGGCCGTGCCGCCCCACAGGCCCTGCGCGAGGCAGCCGACACAGTCAGCGATATTGGCATGGAGAAGCACGCCTTCCAGAACGGCATCAAGGCCATGCCCGGCCTCGAATTCTGAGACTGCACCGGTGAAGACCCTCTGCCGCCTGGCCCTGTGCGGCCTGCTCCTGCTGTCTGCCGCCGCCCGGGCAGGCGAGATCGACCTCCCGGCCGAGGTGCGGGCCGAAGCGCAAATCCGGCGCGGCGAGCGCGACGGCTACTGGGAAAAGCGGCTGGTCGTCCGCTTCCCCGAGGCGCGGCGCACGCTGTCCACCTCCGACGGCATGCTCGACGCCCGCGCCGCGATGAACCACGCCGGCCACCCGCAGCTCTGGCACAAGCTGGGCAGCGAATTCATGGGCCGGGACGGCCGCGGCGGCAAGGCTTATGCCGAGCATGTGCATACCGAGACGGCCCGCCAGTTGCAGCTCGACAAATCGGCCGTCGCCCGGATGGCAACGGCGGCGGACATGGATAACCTGGCGCTGGTCACCAAGCGCCACGGCCCGCTGACGGTGACCGTGCTGGCGACGGCAGGCGCCAAAAGCAACGCCATCCGCACCGGCGTCGATGCCGGCACCTACATCGAGAACGACACCCCGGCCGGTACCATCAACATCCTGGTCCTGACCAATATCCGGCTCACCGATGCCGCGCTGGCGCGTGCCCTGATCACCGTCACCGAGGGCAAGACCGCCGCCCTGCAGGACCTCCAGGTGCCGAGCACCTATACGCCGACCGTGCAGGCGACGGGGACTGGCACCGACAGCATCATCGTCGTCTCCGGCACCCAGGGGCCGCAGGCCAGCTATACCGGCGGCCACAGCCGGATCGGCGAGCTGATCGGCAAGGCCAGCCACGAGGCGGTGATCGCAGCCCTCGGCAAGCAGAACGGCCTGTTCCTGCCCGGCGCCCGGCGTTTTGCAGCAACGGCCGGCACCCCGCCCAAGGCACCGGATACGCTGCGCCTCGCCCTGCTCCATCTCGATGCCGAGCCCGGCGACATCACCGGCAATCGCACCCGGATCGAGGTCGGGATCCGCGAAGCGGTCGGCCAGGGCGCTGACTGGATCATGACCCCCGAACTGGCCGAGACCGGCTACAACTTCGCCAAGCGGATTGGCACTGACTGGATCGCGCCCTTTCCCGACGCCTGGATCAGCACCCTCGCAGCCATTGCCCGCGACAACCGGGTGGCGCTCTTCGTCGGTTTCGCCGAGCGTGACGCCAGGAGCGGCAAGCTGCACAACAGCGTCGCCGTCATCGATCGCGACGGGGTCATCCGCGGCACCTACCGCAAACAGCGCGTGCACGGCGGACCCGAAAGCTGGGCGACACCCGGCAGCGGTGGGGCGCCATTCGAGATTGACGGCATCCCCGTGGGCGTCCTGATCTGCGCCGACACTTACAAGCCGGATCTGGCAGCCCGCTACCGCGAGCAAGGTGCCGCCATTCTGCTTGCGCCAGCCAACTGGCCGCCGGTGGAAGGCATGGGGCCAGGCGATCTCTGGGAGCGGCGCAGTAGCGAAACAGGCCTGCCACTGGTCGTCAACAACCGTACCGGCAGCGAGCCAGAACTTGATTTCTCGCGCGGCGAAAGCGTCGTTGCGGTCGGCGGCGAACGGCGCTTCGTCTTCACGGCGGGCCAGACGCGCCTCTTCTACCTCGACTGGGATCGGCGTCAGGGTTTCAGTCAGCCCACGCCATAAGCCGGAAGCACAGCAGGCGCCGGCTTGCCTCCCCCAAGTTGCATCCATTAACTAACTCTCCCCACCCCCATGCCCACCTGCCCAGCCCTTCTCATTGCCGCCCCGGCTTCCGGCCAGGGCAAGACCACCGTCACCGCGGCGCTGGCCCGCCTGCATGCCCGGCAAGGCCGGCGCGTCACCGTCTTCAAGTGCGGCCCGGATTTTCTTGACCCGCAAATCCACGCTTTCGCCAGCGGCCGGCCGTGCCAGAACCTCGATCTCGGCATGTGCGGTGAAGCCGATGCCCGCTGGCGCCTGGCCCGGGCCGCCGCCGATTCCGACCTGATCCTGATCGAAGGCGTCATGGGCCTGTTCGATGGCCAACCATCCGCCGCCGACATCGCCGAACGCTTCGGCATTCCGGTCATGGCCCTGATCGATGCCGGCGCCATGGCCCAGACCTTCGGTGCCGTTGCCCACGGCCTGGCCACCTACCGGCCCGGCCTGCCTTTCGCCGGCGTGCTGGCCAACCGGGTCGGCAGCGAGCGCCACACCGGGATGCTGCGCGACAGCCTGCCGGCCGGCATGGGCTGGTTCGGCGCCTTGCCGCGCTCGGCCAACAGCTTGCCGGAAAGGCACCTTGGCCTGCTGCAAGCGGCCGAAATCACCGACCTGGCAGCCCGTCTCGACCATCTGGCCGACTCCCTGGCCGCCAGCGCCACCGTCGACCTGCCCAAACCGGTCGTTTTTGAAGACTGTGCACCACCAGCCATCCCGCCGCTGCTCGCCGGCCAGCGCATCGCCATTGCCCGGGATGCTGCCTACGGTTTCATCTACCCGGCCAATCTGGAAACGCTGGCGGCGCTTGGTGGCGAACTTTGCTTTTTCTCACCGGCTGGCGGCGAGCCTTTGCCCGAATGCGATGCGGTCTGGCTGCCCGGCGGCTACCCCGAACTGCACGCCGACGCACTAAGCCGCCACACCTGCCTGTGGCAGGCGCTGAAATACCATGTCGCCGCGGGCAAACCCCTGCTCGCCGAATGCGGCGGCATGATGAGCCTGTTCGAGGAAGTCGTCGACAAGGCGGGTGTCAGCCATCAATTTGGTGGCCTGCTGCCCGGCCGCTCGGTCATGCAGCAACGTCTGGCTGCCCTCGGCACCCAGTTTGCCGAGCTGCCTGAGGGCAAACTATCCGGCCATACCTTCCATTATTCGAAGAGCGAAACCCCGCTCACGCCGCTGCTGCGCGCCCAGACCAGCGATGGACGCGATGGCGAAGCGATCTATCGACAGAATCTCCTGACCGCCTCCTACGTGCACTTCTACTTTCCCGCCAATCCGGCCGCCACGGCTGCCCTGTTCAAGCAGGCCTGACACTTCGGTTTTTCAGAACAGTGGTGCAGGGCGAAGATAATTTTTTGGCAACAGGAAACCGCTACACTAGACGCCGTAACTTTTCCACCCGGAGACAAACATGAAGAATTTCGTAATGATGGCCGCGGCGCTGGTGCTCGGCTTCACCTTGCAGATCAACGACGCCGAAGCCAAGCGCCTCGGCGGCGGCAGCTCCGCCGGCATGCAGCGCCAGTCGGTAGCTCCGAGCAAGTCGACTACCGCGGCACCCGCCCAACAACAGAATGCTGCCCCCGCCGCCGCCCCACAAGCCCAACCGAAGCGTTCCTGGATGGGCCCGCTGGCTGGTCTGGCCGCCGGTCTGGGCCTGGCCGCACTGGCTTCGCACTTCGGCTTCGGTGAAGGCCTGGCCAACTTCATGATGATGGCCCTGCTCGCCATGGTCGTGATCGGCGTCATCGGCTACTTCATGCGCAAGAAGGCAGCGGCAGCCCAGCAAGGCGGCATGCAGTACGCCGGTGCCGGCGCCAACAACGGGGGCAATGCCCCGCGTCAGCCGGACTTCATCCCGGCTGGCGGCTCGGCCGCTGCGCCGGTGGCAAGCGCGACGACGGGTGGCAACATCCCGGCCGATTTTGACGTTGAAGGTTTCGTTCGCAACGCCAAGGTCAATTTCATCCGTCTGCAGGCCTCCAACGACGCCGGCAATCTCGACGACATCCGCGAATTCACCTCGCCGGAAATGTTCGCCGAAATCAAGATGGGCATGGCCGAACGTGGCAACGCCAAGCAGGAAACCGATGTCGTTCAACTGAATGGCGAAGTGCTCGACGTCGCGACCGAAGCCAGTCGCTATATCGTCAGCATCCGTTTCACCGGGCTGATCCGCGAAGAGCAGGACGCTGCAGCCGCACCGTTCGACGAAATCTGGCACATGACCAAGCCCACCGACAACAGCCGCGGCTGGGTCCTGGCGGGCATCCAGCAAGTCCAGTAACACCTGAGTTCTGAAATTGGCCGGCAAGCGCATCAACGCTTGCCGGCCTTTTCATTTCTGCCCCGTGCATACGGATGGTGTAAATCGAGCAAGGTCGATACGCCATGACGGCCCGAGGTTTTAACGGTCGCTTTGCCAACAGGTTATAAGCCCTTATTCTCATACACGGTCGGGAAACAGGGTGCGATTCCGCTTGAAGATATCGAAGTCATTCGCGGTCTTGGGGTGACCAGTTGGGGCGACATGCCACACTGCCAACGCCTCTTCATGCCCGAGATCGAAGAAGCCCGATCAGCGCGGTATTGCGCTGGGTCTACGGCCAGCCCATACTGACAGTCAGTGATACCGAAGGTTTTACCCGACTGGGCGGCGGGATCGAACTGGCCCGTAGCGGCGGACGTGTGCAATTCGTCGTCAATGCCGATGCCCTCTCCCGCAGTGGGCTGACCCCCAGTTCGCAAATGCTGCGTCTTGCCCAGCGCGTCATCGGAGGAGAGCGATGAGCCTTACCCGCCAGACCATCCGCAAGAAAATTGTGTTGGCGATCGCTGCCTCACTCGGAGTCGGTCTGCTGCTCTCCTTCCTGACCTTTGCCGTGCGTGAAATTGACCAGCGGCGGCAGGCGAAGACGACCGAATTGTTTGCCATGGCCGATGTCGTCGCTTTCAATGCCTCGGCGGTCATCGAATTCAGGGACAGCAAAGGAGCGAAGCAACTGCTCAGCTCGTTCGCCGAACACCCGGATGTGCTGACTGTCCGTCTGCTCGGTTTCACGTCGGATTTCCACTACATCTTCGATATCGTCAATCGGCAGCTACCGGACCAGGTGAGCCTCGGCGACCGGCCACATCGTGAGCGGGCGGTCTATGCCGACTGGTCGACTGTCACCGTCGCCGTGCCAATCCGCTCGGCCGACGGGGTGGTCGGTACCGTCACCATTACGGCCAGTCTGAACCAGGTCTGGCAAACCATCGCCTGGAATCTGGCCCTTTCGCTGCTGGCCCTGACCATTTCGTTCGTGATTGCCTTCGCCATCGCTCGCAAAATGCTGAGCGCCATCCTCGCCGCCCTCGGCTCGCTAACCGACACGGCGCAATATGTCGCCGAATCGAAGGATTATTCGCGCCATGCC
Source organism: Azonexus sp. (assembly GCA_041909135.1). Lineage (GTDB taxonomy): Bacteria > Pseudomonadota > Gammaproteobacteria > Burkholderiales > Rhodocyclaceae > Azonexus. The sequence goes on from JAYREA010000001.1 coordinate 354,918, forward strand.
AAGATCTATTCGGACGACGAGATCGGCCACCTGGGCGACGCCTTCAACGCGATGCTCGCCGAAATCGCCGAGCGCGACCGGCAACTGGCCGACCAGCGCGACCATCTCGAAGACACCGTGCAGGAACGGACGCAGGCCCTGTCCGTGGCCAAGGAAGCCGCCGAAGCAGCGAGCCGGGCAAAGAGCACCTTCCTGTCGAACATGAGCCATGAATTGCGGACGCCGATGAATGCCATCATCGGCATGACCTACATGCTCAAGCGCCAGAATGCCGACCCGCTCCAGATGGACAAGCTGGGCAAGATCGACAACGCGGCCAATCACCTGCTGCAATTGCTCAACGATATTCTCGACCTGTCGAAAATCGATGCCGAACGGATGACGCTGGAGCAGACGGCCTTCTCGATTCCCGAGTTGGCCAACGATGTGGCCAGCCTGCTGCTGCCTCGCGCCGAGTCGGCTCGCTTGCGCTTCATCCTCGACATCGACCCGCGGCTCGTCGGCCTCCGCCTGCTCGGTGACCCGCTGCGTCTGCAGCAGATCCTGCTCAATCTGAGTGGCAATGCGATCAAATTTACCGAGCGCGGCGAGGTGCGACTGGTGGCCCGCCTGGTCGAAGATGCCGAGGCCTCGGTCGTGGTCGAACTGTCGGTTCGGGATACCGGTATCGGCATTGCGCCGGAAGCCATCGGGCGGATTTTCAATCCCTTTGAACAGGCCGACGGTTCGACGACCCGCAAGTACGGCGGCACCGGACTGGGCCTGCCGATCTGCCAACGCCTGGTCAGGCTGATGGGCGGGGAAATCCAGGTGCTCAGCACGCCCGGCGCCGGCAGCACCTTCTCCTTCTCGATCCGCCTGCCGCGGACCGAACCGCTGCACGCCCCGGCCCTCGATTCGCCCAAGGGCGGTAGCGAGGCGGAAAAACTGCTGAAAGCCGAATTCGCCCACTGCCGCATTCTGGTGGCCGAAGACGACTGGGTGAATCAGGAAGTCGCGCTCGAGCTATTGCGCGAAACGCTGGGCTTTGCCGTCGATGTCGCGCCGGATGGCGCCGAGGCACTGGAGATGGCCTTGCAACATCGCTACGACCTGATCCTGATGGACATGCAGATGCCCGAGCTGGATGGCCTCGGCGCCACCCAGGCCATCCGCGAAATCGACGGCTATTCCGATGTACCGATCATCGCCATGACCGCCAATGCCTTTGCCGAAGACCGGACGCGTTGCATGGATGCCGGCATGAACGATTTCATCGCCAAGCCGGTCGATCCGGACAACCTGTTCGTGATGCTGCTGCGCTGGCTGAGAGAAACCCGGAAATCTCCGCTCAGCTCGAACAGCTGACCTCCAGCCCGCTGGCCCAGTCGGGCGGCAAGGCGGCCAGATCGTCGAATTCCGGCTGCTCGTCGTAGGGTCGGCGCAGACAGGTGAGCAGGCGCTGCACGCCGGAATAATCCTTCAGCTTCGCCTTGCGAATGGCCGCTTCGGCCAGCCAGTTGCGCAGCACGTATTTGGGGTTGGCGGCGAGCATGGATGCCTGGCGCTCGCCATCGCTCCACGGCGTTTGCGCCAGCCTGGCCCGCCAGTTGGCCAGCCAGGCACCGCAGGCGGCCCGATCAACAAAAAGGTCGCGCAATGGCGCATCGCTTTCGGCCGAGGATTCTCCGTCAAGCCCCCCACTCAGTCGTGACAGCCGACGGAAAAACAGCGTGAAGTCCGGCCGATGCTGTTGCAGGAAGCCGAAGGTTTCACCGATGAAATTTTCGTCATCCGGCAAGGCATGGCGCAAGCCGAGCTTGGCGCACATCAGGCGCTCGAATGTCTGGGCGAAGGCATCGCCATAGGTTTCATCGACGGCCGCCCGGGAGAGATCCGGATGCTTCAACAGCGGCAGGAAAGCGTCGGCCAGGCAGTAGAGATTCCACTGCGCGACATGCGGCTGGTTGCGATAGGTATAGCGACCCTGGTGATCCGAATGATTGCAGATGTGGCCGGCATCGAAGGCCTCCATGAAGCCGAAGGGGCCGTAGTCCAGTGTCAGGCCGAGGATGGACATGTTGTCGGTGTTCATCACGCCATGCATGAAGCCGACCGCCATCCAGTGGGCGATCAGTTCGCCGGTACGGCGGGAAACGTCGCGCAGCAGCGCATCGTAAGGGTTTTCTGCAGCGCGGCATGCCGGGCGGAAGGTGTCGATGACGTAATCAGCCAGTTGCTGCAATTCGCGGCTTCGATCACGCGAAGCCCAGTGTTCGAAGGAGCCGAAACGCACGAAGCCCGGCGCGACGCGAGCCACCACGGCGGCCGTTTCGATTTCCTCGCGGCGCACCGGCTGATCGGCCCCGATCACGCACAAGGCCCGCGTCGTCGGCACGCCGAGGCCGGCCATCGCTTCCGAGCAAAGAAATTCACGAATCGACGAACGCAGCACGGCACGACCATCGGCGCCCCGCGAGTAGGGCGTTCGTCCCGCCCCCTTGAGCTGGATTTCCCAATGGCCTTGCTCGTTGCGCAGGCCACCCAGCAAATGCGCCCGTCCGTCGCCAAGTTGCCCGGCCCAGACGCCAAACTGGTGGCCGGAATAAACGGCAGCCAGCGGTTCGCTGCCCGGCAGGAGGCGGTTGCCAGCGAATATCTCGGCAAACTGGGGGCTGTTGATCAACTCGGCAGGCAGGCCGAGCAAGTCGGCAACCTCAGTGCTGACGCCAACCACATAGGGCTCAGGCAGCGGATGCGGCTCGAGGCGGGTATAGAAAGCCTCGGGCAGTGCGGCGAAGCTGTTGTCGAAAGCAGGAAATTCAGGTGGCAGGGATTCTGGGGCGTTCATCGTGTCGGGTTTCAGGCAAGAAAATCGGGCTATTCCGGTAGGCAGCAAGTGGCGTGCCGGCCAGCCCTTTCCTCTGAACACGAAAACCGCAGATGGTTCGCCGCTCAGAACCCGGCGGCTTCGGCTTCCAGGTAGGCGATGCTGACGTACTTGCCGATATTCGCCTCGAAACCCTTGGTTTCCCTGGCCCGACTGGCGACACGCGGGTCCTTGAGAACCAGTTCCTTGGCCTCTTCGAGCGGCAGTCCGTTCTTGATCGCCTGCTCGCAGGGGCGGTAGATGCCTTCGAACAGTTCGCGATTCCACTTCAGCACATGCTCCCCGGGTTCGCCATGGGCCGGCAGCCAGATGCGGGTTCCGGTCTTCTTGACCAGCATGTCGTAGGCCTTGAAGGTCCCGAGATAGGAGCCGTCATCCATGTTGGCAATGCGCCGGTCCATGGCGATGTCGCCGACCAGCGTCACGCCGTCCTGGACCACTTCGACACACAGATCGAAGGGCGTGTGCACGGTGCCATAGTGATGAATGCGCAGGGTCACATCGCCGAATTTGAGCACGGCGCCATGTTCGAGCGGCGTATTGGGCGGCACGATGCGGGTACCGAGCGAGGCCTGGTTGGTCGCCTTTTCGATCAGCGTCAGCCACAAGCTCCCCTGGATACCCTTGACCGCCTGGATGGTGCCCGGGTGAGCATAGATCGGCAGACTGTCGCCGTAGCGGTCGACGTAGGCATGATTCCCCAGCCAGTGGTCGCCGTGGTAATGCGTGTTGATGATCGCGATCACCGGCTTCTTCAGCGAGCGCTCCAGCTGCCGGATGGACATTTCGCCGATCTGCACCGAGGCGCCGGTATCGACGACAACGATCCCCTTGCTGGTATTGACGAAGGTGACGTTGCTCATCATCCCCTGGTTTTCCGGCGTCGGGAAAGCATCGGGGGTGAAGATGATCCAGACGTGCTTCGAAATCTGGCGCAGCGGATAGTCCTTGATCGCCGGACCGCGCACGAAATCGGCAACTTCCTCGGCAAAGGCGCTCATGGCCTGCCACGGGGCGACCTCGACCGCCCCCAGCGCCGAAATGGCGGCCACGGAGCGCAAAAAATCGCGACGGTTCATAAGCACATCCTGAAACGTTAAAATAGGTGCCTATCATCGCGCCGAATCCGGCGCTCGTCTACACTCCCGCCATGCGCCGCTACCCGTTCTCTTTTGTCGTTCTGACCGCCCTCGGCGTGCTCTGCGCCATTCCTGGCATCATCAGCCTGGCCGGCTTCGGGGCCAGCCTGCATCCGGTACTGGATGACCCGATGGCCGGGCTGGCCTTCATCGTTTCCGCCATCGCCCTGATCGGCTCCGGCGCCTTCCCGCTAGTCATCGAAAAGCTGAAGGAAAACGAGGAAACCTAGTCCTCGCGCATCATTCGCCAGTACTGGAATTTCAGCATTGCAGCGGCACCGGCGACGATGGCCAGGAAAGTGACGATGGAGCCCAGTGCCAGTGTCGAAAAGCCGGAGATGCCCTGGCCAACGGTGCAACCCATGGCGACTACGCCGCCGAAGCCCATCAACGCGGCGCCGAGCAGGTGGTTGGCGGTGTCTTCGATGCCGGCAAAACCTTCCCAGCGGAAGCTGCGGGTCACGATGGACCAGGCAAAGGAACCGGCAATCACGCCCAGTGCCGTGGCGATGGCAAAGGTCACCGTCCGGCTGGTATCGGACCACAGCATCAGCAGTTCCAGCGTATAGGCCTGTGGTGCAACAAAACTCAGCGCTTCCATGCGGCCGCTGTTGGTGGCGACGAAGGCTTCTTCCAGCGTATCCGGATGCTCGGCGATGTAACCGAGGTGACCGCTGACATACCAGGCGGCAACCACGGTCAGACCGATGCCCAGACCGGCCAGCAGGTTGTCGAAAGACCAGAAATCACGCTTGAGCAGCGAAAATGCCGTCAAGCCGCCGCCAATGGCGATAACGGCGAGCAGGAAGGCAGTTTTTGCTTCCATGCCCAGCGCCACCAGCAAGGCCGGGATGTCCTGCCCGCCCGGGAAAGTGATGACGGCCTTTTCCAGCACATTGACCCGAAAGACGCCGAAGATGCCGCGCATGGTCATGTAGGCGACCAGCCCGAGCACCATGAAGACGACCAGCGACTTCAGATTGCCGCCGCCGATACGAATCAGTGTCTTGCCACCGCAGCCGGACGCCAGCACCATGCCGACGCCGAAACAGGCGCCGCCGACCAGATAGGACAGCCAGGTGAAATTCGGGGTGCGGTAGATCGATTTGCCGAGGTCGATCAAGCCAGCCACATGCAGTGCCCCGGCGCCGAGAACGGCAACACCGATGGCCAGCAGCCACATGCGCATGCGGCTCCAGTCGCCCATATTGACGATGTCGGCCACTGCCCCCATGGTGCAGAAGTGGGTCTTCTGGGCAACGGCACCGAACACGAAGGCAAGGGCAAAGGCCAGCCAGAGAACGGTATTGGGCGAGACGGCAGTTTCCATGATCAGGCGCGGTAAAGGGTGGGATCAGCCAGCCCGGCGGCGGCAAATCCTTCGGCGCGCAGGCGGCAGGAATCACAGACACCGCAGGCACGGCCAAGTTCATCGGCCTGATAGCAGGACACCGTCAGGCTGTAATCGACGCCAAGTGCGGCACCGGTGCGAATGATCTCGGCCTTGGAGAGGTCGATCAGCGGCGCATGGATGGACAGCTTGTGACCTTCGACGCCCGACTTGGTAGCCAGATTGGCCATCTTCTCGAAAGCGGCGATGTATTCCGGCCGGCAATCCGGGTAGCCGGAGTAATCGACGGCATTGACGCCGACAAAGATGTCGTCGCTGCCCAGCACTTCAGCCCAGGCCAGGGCCAACGAAAGCATGATCGTATTGCGGGCCGGCACGTAGGTGACCGGAATGCCCGGCTGCACGCCCTCGGTCGGCACGGCGATGTTGGTATCGGTCAAGGCGGAACCGCCGAACTGGGCCAGGCCGAAATTGAGCACGCGATGCTCGGCCGCACCCAGCGCCTTGACGACGCGATCGGCGGCGGCCAGTTCGGCGCAATGGCGCTGCCCGTAATTGAACGACAGGCAATAGGCTTCAAAACCCTGGCTGCGAGCAATGGCCAGACAGGTGGCGGAATCGAGTCCACCGGAAAGGAGAACGACGGCTTTCTTCATCATGGGGCGCGAATATACCCGAAATCGACCCCGATTTGAGGCGTATCTGCTTGTTACTAAGCTACAATTTGCCGCTTTGATGCCCACCCGGAGATTGCCATGTCGCTTCGCCTGACTGCCCTTGCAGCCGCCCTGATGCTGGCCGGTTCCGCTCATGCCGCCGACCAGATCAAGGTCGGTCTGGTTTCGACACTGTCCGGCCCCGGTGCCGGCCTCGGCGTCGATATTCGCGACGGGTTCAATCTGGCGATGAAGCACCTGAACGGCAAGCTCGGCAACCTGCCGGCCGAAGTTCTGATCGCCGATGACCAGCAGAATCCGGATATCGCCAAGCAGACGGCCGACAAATTCCTGAAAAAGGACAAGGTCGATTTCATGACCGGCATCGTCTTCTCCAACATCATGCTGGCCGTCGGCCCGACCGTCTTCGACAACAAGACCTTCTACATCTCGGCCAATGCCGGCCCCTCGCAATATGCCGGCGAGCAGTGCAACCCCTTCTTCTTCAACGTCGCCTGGCAGAACGACAACCTGCACGAAGCAGTTGGTAAGGTGGTGCAGGACAAGGGTTACAAGAATGTCTTAATCGTCACCCCGAACTACCCGGGCGGCAAGGATGCGGTGTCCGGCTTCAAGCGCTACTACAAAGGAAAAGTTGCCGACGAGATCTTTACCAAGCTCGGCCAACTCGACTACGCGGCCGAACTGGCGCAGATTCGTGCCACCAAGCCGGATGCGCTGTTCTTCTTCCTGCCTGGCGGCATGGGCATCAACTTCGTCAAACAGTTCGTGTCAGCCGGCCTGTCGCGTGACACGCAACTGTTCGCCCCCGGCTTCTCGGCCGATGAGGACGTGATCAAGGCCGTCGGCAGTTCGATGATGGGCATGTTCAACTCGTCGCACTGGGCACACGACATGGACAACGCCGAGAACAAACGCTTCGTCACCGACTTCCAGAAAGACTACGGTCGCCTGCCATCGCTCTACGCCTCGCAAGGCTACGACGCCGCGCTGATGATGGATGCCGCCGTGCGCGACGTGAAGGGCAAGGTCGAGGACAAGGCCGCGCTGCAGAAGGCCCTCGAAGCCAAGCGCTTCAAGTCCGTGCGCGGTGACTTCAAGTTCAACACCAACCATTACCCGCTGCAGAACTACTACCTGCGCGCCATCGGCAAGGATGCCCAGGGCCGGGTGACGAACAAGACCATGGGCACCATCTTCACCAACCATGCCGATGCCTATGTCGCTTCCTGCAAGATGAAGTAATGTTTTTTGTCATTCCCGCGTAGGCGGGAATCCAGTTCGTAGGATTTCTGGGCTCCCGCTTTCGCGGGAGCGACGCTGATCTTGATCGCCATGGAAAAACACCCCGCCGTCTACATCCTTGCCAGCCAGCGCAACGGCACGCGTTACATCGGCGTGACCAGCGATCTGGCAAAACGGATTTGGGAGCACCGTAGCGATCTGATAGATGGCTTTACCAAACGGTACGGATGCCACACCCTCGTTTACTTTGAGCAGCATGCAGAAATGACTGAGGCGATCCTCCGCGAAAAACAAATGAAAAAATGGAACAGAGCCAGGAAGGTCGAATTGATCGAGAAACAAAATCCCGATTGGAGCGATCTTTGGCCGGATATTTCGTGCTGATATTGCCAGCCCCGTCATTCTCGCGGCCTCGACACACCCGGGACTCCGCTTCGCGGCGGGCGAAGCGGGAATCCACATCAAGGCAAAACCTCTGGACTCCCGCTTTTGCGGGAGTGACGGAGTCAGCACGATGACTCAACTCATCCTCGAACAAGCCCTCAACGGCCTGCAATTCGGCCTCATGCTCTTCCTGCTCGCTGCCGGGCTGACGCTCGTCTTCGGCATCATGGACTGCATCAACCTGGCTCATGGTTCGCTCTACATGGTGGGCGCTTACTTCGTCGCGGCAGCTGCCCAGGCCGCCGATTCGTTCTGGATCGGCCTCGGTACCGGCGTGGCGGGTGCGGCTGTGCTCGGCCTTGTCCTGGAGCTGTCACTGTTCCGCCAACTGTACAAGCGCGACCACCTGTCGCAGGTGCTCGCCACCTTTGCCCTGATCCTGATCGCCAACGAAGCCGTGCGCTGGATCTGGGGACCGGCGGCGCTGATGCTGAACCCGCCGGAATCCCTATCCGGCCCGGTCGAAATTGGCGGCTTTTTCTACCCGGCCTACCGGCTGGTCATTATCGCCTTCGGCCTGGCTGTGGCCGGGCTGCTCTATCTGCTCGTGGCGAAAAGCCGGGTTGGCATGTGGGTACGGGCCGGGGCATCGAATCGGGAAATGACCGAAGCCTTGGGCATCAACGTGCAAGGCCTGTTCACCGCCGTGTTCGTTTTTGGCGCCGCGCTTTGTGCACTGGCCGGCGGTCTGCTCGGGCCGCTGCTCGCCGTGCAGGTCGGCATGGGCGAAAGCGTGCTGATATTGGCCTTCGTCGTCATCATCATCGGCGGCATCGGTTCGATTCGCGGCGCCCTGGTCGGCAGCCTGATCGTCGGCACCGTCGATACGCTGGGCCGGGCGTTGTTACCGACCCTGTTGCGCGCCCTGCTGCCGGCCGATGCAGCCTCGACGCTCGGCCCGGCGCTGGCTTCGATCCTGATCTACCTGCTGATGGCCGGCATCCTGTTCTTCAAGCCGCAAGGCCTGTTTCCGGCGAGGGCATGATGGCTTTCTACCGTCCCGCCAGTTACCAGAAATACATCGCCATCGCGTTGCTGCTGGCGCTGCTCGCCTTGCCGTCGATACTGACCGCCTTCGGCCAGGAGTTCTACATCGGCTTTGCCACCCGCGTACTGATCCTGGCACTGGCCGCTTCCAGCCTGAATCTGGTGCTCGGCTTCGGCGGCATGTTTTCGCTCGGCCACGCGGCCTTTTTCGGCGCCGGCGCCTACGCGGCGGCCATCTGCCTGAGCAGAGGCATCGGCGACGCGCTCATCGCCTTCCCTCTGGCCATGGCTGTCGCCGGTCTGCTCGCGCTGGCCGTTGGCGCGATTAGTCTGCGGACGCGCGGGGTCTATTTCATCATGATCACGCTGGCCTTCGCCCAGATGGCCTATTACCTGTTCGTTTCGGCGCGCAGCTGGGGCGGCGACGACGGCTTGCCGCTAGCCGGGCGAATGACGCTGGGTGGTTTCAGCCTGGCCAGCGATAGCGCTCTGTTCTATGCCGCCCTTGGCTGTCTGGTGCTGGTCATGATCTTTTTCGGGCGGCTGGCCGATGCGCGTTTCGGCCGGGTCATCCAGGCCATCCGCGAGAATGAAACACGCATGGAAGCCCTGGGCTACCCGGTCTTCCGCTACCGCCTGATCTGCTTCGCCCTCGGCGGCGCGCTAGCCGGACTGGCCGGGGCGCTACTGGCCAATCTGACCGGTCTGGCCAGCCCCAACCTGCTGCAATGGACGCAATCCGGCACGCTGCTGGTCATGGTCATCATTGGCGGCGTCGGCTACTTGTATGGCGGTGTCGTCGGTGCCGTCGTGCTTCTGGTGCTCGAGGAAAGCCTGGTCGGCGTCACCGAGCACTGGCACATTGCCCTCGGCCTGCTGCTGCTCGGTATCGTGCTCTTCGCGCCCAAGGGGGTCGCGGCCTTATTCGGGAAAAGCCATGGCTGAGACGCTGCTTGATGTTCGCAACCTGTCGCGCCGCTTTGCTGCCGTCGACGCACTTCAAGGCGTCAATTTCAGCGTCGACGCCGGCGAAGTGCACGCGCTGATCGGCCCCAACGGCGCCGGCAAGACCACGTTCATCCACCACGTTTCCGGCGCCCTGCAGCCCGACTCGGGCAGCATCCATTTTGCCGGACGCGACGTGACGAAGCTCTCGATGCACCAGCGCGTTGCGGTCGGCATGGCGCGCTCTTACCAGATCACCAACGTCTTTCTTGGCCTGTCGGCGCTCGACAATGTGGCGCTGGCCGTGCAGGGACGGCAGGATGCGGGCAGCAGCTTCCGCTTCTGGCGGCCGGCCCGCAGCGAAACGGCCATGTTCGACGAAGCCCGCGGCTATCTCGAGCAACTGGGGCTCGGTCAGCGCATCGCCACCATCGCTGGCAATCTGGCCCACGGTGAGCAGCGGGCACTGGAACTGGCCATGGCGCTGGCGACCAAACCCAAAATGCTGCTGCTCGATGAACCGATGGCCGGCACCGGCCCCGAAGAATCGGCCCAGATGGTCGAACTGATCGAACACATTGCCCGCCACGTCACCATCCTGCTGGTTGAACATGACATGGCGGCCGTTTTCCGCCTCGCCGACCGCGTTTCGGTGCTGGTCAATGGCCGCCTGATCTGCACCGGCAAGTCGGACGAGGTGCGGGCCAATCCCGAAGTACGCCGCGCCTACCTCGGAGACCACCAGTGAATCCGCTGCTCGAAATCCACGGCCTCGAAGTCGCCTATGGGCCCAGCCAGGTGCTGTTCGGCCTCGATCTGGCCATGAACGAAGGCGAGGCAACGACGCTGCTCGGCCGCAACGGCATGGGCAAGACGACGACGCTGCGCGCCATCTGCGGCCTGCAAGCGGTCAAGGGCGGCAGCATCCGTTTCGCTGGCGAGCGCATCGACGGCTGGCGCGCCGACCGCATCGGCCGGGCCGGCATAGCGCTGGTCCCGGAAGGCCGGCAATGCTTCCCGAATCTGACCGTGGACGAGCATCTGGTGGCCTTTTTCGCCAACCGGCGCGGCGTCGCCGAGCCATGGACGCCCGCCCGCGTCTACGAGCTTTTCCCGCGTCTGCTCGAGCGCTCGAAAAATCTCGGCAACCAGCTTTCCGGCGGTGAGCAGCAGATGCTGGCCATCGGCCGGGCGCTGGTCACCAATCCGCGCTTATTGATTCTCGACGAAGCCACCGAAGGCCTTGCGCCGCTGATCCGCGACGAGATCTGGGCTTGCCTGTCCCACCTGCGCAGCGAAGGGCAGAGCGTCCTTGTCATCGACAAGTACGTCGACAAGCTGATCGCGCTGGCCGACCACCACACGATCATGGAACGCGGCCAGGTCGTCTGGCAGGGTTCATCGGCCGAGCTCGATGCCGATCACGGCATCTGGCACCGTTACCTGGGTATCTAGATCACCCAGTTATCTGCGGTTTCCGGCTCGGGCAGCGGACAGGTGCCGAGCCTCGTCTGGAAATCGTCAAATGACATTGGTCGGCCGAACAGATAGCCCTGGAACAGGCTGCAGCGATGCTTGACGAGATAGGCGTGCTGCGAGTTTTCCTCGACCCCTTCGGCGACCACGCTCAGGCGCAGGGTATTGCCCATGGCGATGATGGCCCTGACAATCGCTGCATCATCATCATTGACCGTAATGTCCCGGATGAAGGAGCGATCGATCTTGAGTTGCTCAAACGGAAAGCGTTTCAGATAGGCCAGCGAGGCATAGCCCGTACCAAAATCGTCCAGTGAAAAGCGCACACCAATATCACGCAAAGACTGCATCTTGGCGACAACTTCGTCGACGTTGTCGAGCAACAGGCTTTCGGTCAATTCCAGTTTGAGCAAGCGGGGGTTGGCGCCATGCCTGGCCAGCGCATCACCGACCTGGGCGACGAAGTCGGCCTGGCGAAACTGGCGGGCGCTGACGTTAACCGACAGGAACAGATCCTTGGTCCGTCGGTCGTCGGCCCATCGGCGCAATTCGGCACAGGCCCGATCAAGCACCCAAAGGCCGATTGGCACGATCAGCCCGGTTTCCTCGGCGAGCGGAATGAAATCGTTCGGGGCGACCATGCTCCGGCCCGGCGGCTGCCAGCGCAGCAAGGCTTCGGCACCAATCAGGCAGCGTACGGCATCGACCTGAGGCTGGACATAGAGAACCAGTTCATTGCGCGCCAGTGCCCGGCGCAAGCCTGCTTCCAGCGCAGCCCGCTCGTCGAGCGCTGTCTGCATGGCACAGTCGAAGAAGCGAATCGCATTGCGGCCTGCATCCTTGGCCTTGTACAGGGCAATGTCGGCCTGCTTGAGCAGGATGTCGATCGACTTTTCCTGGCCATAGAACAGGCTGATCCCGATGGATGCCGAGCGGAAATATTCGGTATCGCCAGCCAGCGAATAGGGGCGGGCCAGTTCGAGACGAATCTTTTCGGCAACGATTTCAGCCTGCACGGCGGCACCGGCCGGATCGGTGCCCAATTCTTCCAGCATGACGACAAATTCGTCCCCACCCTGGCGCGCCGCGGTATCGCCTTCGCGAATGCAGGCAATCAACCGATGGGCAACCTCGACCAGCAGGTGGTCGCCGACGTCATGGCCAAGCGTGTCGTTGAGCGTCTTGAAGTGATCGATATCGATGATCAGCAGCGCCCCGAATTGCCCGCTGCGCTTGCCGGTGGCACAAGCCTGATCGAGCCGGTTAAGGAGCAGACGACGATTGGGCATGGCCGTCAGCGGATCGTAGAAAGCCAGATGGTGAATTTCCGATTCAGCCACCTTGAGATTGCTGATATCGGAAAAGGTGCTGACATAGTGAGCCACCTTGCCACGCCCATCGCGAACGCCACTGATCGTCAGCCATTCGGGAAAAATCTCACCATTCTTGCGGCGATTCCAGATTTCGCCCTGCCAATGCCCGGTATGACTTAGCGCACGCCACATTTCTGCATAAAAATCCGCATCCTGCCGCCCCGACTTGAGCATGCCGGGGGTTTGCCCAATCGCCTCGGCAGCCGAAAAACCGGTGAGCTTGGTGAATGCCTGATTGACCCGCAGGATGCGCTGATTGACATCGGTCACCATGATCGCCGCCTGCGACTCGAAGGCGATCGCGGCGATGCGCAAATCGTGCTCCATGCGGCGACGCTCGGAAATATCGGAGGCGATACCGAGATAGCCTTGCACCGTAGCTTTCGCATCACGCAACACGCTGACAGCCAGACTGACGGGAAGATGCGAGCCATCCTTGCGCACATAGGTCCAGTCCGCCTCGTCACAGTTTTGCAGTTTCAGTCGGGCGACAAAAACACCGAAACCCTCCGGCGCTGCACAAGCCTGTTCCGACGTGATGCGCTGAGCACAGCTGGCAACTTCATCAGCCAGATGAAAGAGGAGAGGGGTGGCACGGCCGACCACCTCATCCGGGGCGTAACCGAGCATCTGCTGGGCGGCTCGATTGAAGTAGGTAATCAAGCCAGCCGGGTCAGTCAGGATGATGGCGCGACCGGCGTTTTCGAAAATCGAAAGCTGCAGATCGCAGAGCAGCGGCGGATGAATACTCCGGTCGTATGGAGCATCGTCCAGACAACAGGGTTGCTGGGTGTCCGGGCCTGGCGTCATGGCGCAGCTAATTGGCGAACGGAAGAAGGACGCAATCGATTGGACGCGAAAAATGAAATCCCCGCTGCACCCATGACTCCTCCCAAGTCCGTCACTGCTCCCGGCCGTGCGGCATCCGGGATGGGATAAATTATTGTTTGATTATGATCGCAAGCCAAAAGGGCTAGCAAGCCCTAATGCAGAATACGTAAGCAATAAATCAGTGAGTGGATTTTATTCAGACATTCGCCAGAAGGGCGAATTCCCGTTCGGCCATCGCTTCGTCGCCGAGATTGAGCTCGACCAGGCGACGCAGGTGGGTAACGCTGTCGAGATCGATCTCGCGGCACACCAGACCATAGTAGTCGGTCATGTGATGCACGATGGTCACTTCCATGCGGATGCTGGTGCCAAGATTGTCGAGGTGAATCTTCAGGGTAGCGTTGGTGCCGACAGTGATGAATATCGGGTCTTTCGGGTGGATCAGCGCGCCTTTGAGCGAGAGATCCAGTACCTCGACGACATGTTCCCCATCCGGCACAAAAAGCCTGGCTTCACTCTGGAAGGGAATGCGCGAGAACTTGCGGCGATTGTCAGTCATGTTGTCTCCGTCCTTATTTTCCCTGCATGTTACCCCAAAGGAGCTTGTGCAACTGGAGCTGGAAGCGCACGTTCAGGCCGTCTTCAAGTATCCATTCAGCCAGCGACTGCGGCTCGACCAGCCCCTGCGCCGGCGAGAAAAGGACGGAACAGATCTGGTCCAGTTTCTTCTGGCGCAGCACATCGCGCGCCCATTCGTAATCGCCCCGCGAGGCAATGACGATCTTGATCTCGTCACGTGGCGTCAGGACCGACAGGTTTTCCCAGAGGTTCCGGGCGGACTCGGCCGAATCCGGGGCCTTGAGGTCCATGATGCGGGCGACACGCGAATCAACTGCTGCCACATCGAGTGCGCCGGAAGTTTCCAGCGAAACCTCGTAGCCGGCATCGCACAGTGCGGTCAGCAGCGGCAGGCAATCCTTTTGTGACAGTGGCTCGCCACCGGTAACGCAGACCTGGCGTGCCGGGTACTTGGCGACGTCGGCGAGCACTGATTCAACGGTAGCGGGTTCGCCCCCGGTAAAGCTGTAGGTCGTGTCGCACCAGCTGCAGCGCAGCGGACAGCCGGTCAGCCGGACGAATACGGTCGGCAGCCCGGCCCGCGATGCCTCGCCTTGCAGCGAGTAAAAAACTTCGGTGATGCGTAGCGCCAATTATTTCTTCTTGAGTCGTTCGCGCGCCGTGTCGGCGGCAGGTGCCGAGGGATACTTGGCAATGACCGTTTCCAGCGAACGCCTGGCCCCGGTCGGGTTGCCCATTTCCTGCTGGCAAGTCGAAATCGCCAGCCAGGCATCCGGCGCCTTGGCGCTCTCGGCATACTTGGTGGTGACCAGACTTTGCGCTTCAATGGCGCGTTTGCAGTCGCGCTGGGCATACCAGGCATTGCCCAGCCAGTACTGGGCATTGGGGGCCAGCGAGCTGTCCGGATACTTCTGCACGAAAGCGCTGAAACCGCCAGCAGCTTCCTTGTACTTGCCGGCCTTGAACTGATTCAGGGCCGATTCGTAATCCTGGCTTTCCTTGGCGGGATCAACGGCCGGCTTGGCAGCCGTCCCGTTGGCCGGGTCGCCGGCGGCAGCTGCCGGCGACTCGAACTTGCGCAAACGGGTATCAAGGTCGAGGTAGAAATCCTGCTGGCGCTTCTTGGCCGTCTCCAGCTCGTAATTGAGCGTTTCGATCTGACCGCGCAGGCGGGCAATCTCCTCGGCCTGGCGCTGGATCTGGCCAGCCAGATCCAGCTGGGCCTTGGCCTGCTGGTCGAACCGCGCTTCGGTCTTGATCTTCAGATCGGTAACCTGGCGACGCGCTTCATCGTCGTCAAAAACACCGGCGTGGGCCTGCACGGCACCCAGCGCGGCGATCAGAAGGGCGATTCGAACCGGGCGCATGGCTTAGAACTCGCCGCGGCCGTCAGCAGCCTTGTAGAGGATGTCGGCACGACGGTTTTGCGACCAGGCGGCTTCATCATGACCGGCATCCTTCGGCTTCTCTTCACCGAGGCTGACAGACTCGATCTGGGCTTCGGAAACGCCGAGCAGGGTCAACGAACGCTTGACGGCTTCGGCGCGCTTCTGACCGAGCGACAGGTTGTATTCGCGGCTGCCGCGCTCGTCGGTATTGCCCTGGAGCAGTACCTTGAAGCCCTTGTTGGCGACCAGATACTTGGCGTGAGCGGCAACCAGATCCTTGTACTCGTCCTTGACGTCGTACTTGTCGAGATCGAAGTAGATGCTGCGCTGTGACAGCTTGCTCTTCGGGTCAGTCAGTTCGCGCGGCAGGCCGCTGGCATCAAGACCGCCAGCAGTCACCGGGGCAACGCCGGACGACGAACCGCTACGCGATTCGACCGGAGCGCCGCCATCTTCCGGCAGCGGGGTGGTGGAACAAGCAGCCAGCAGGGCAGACAGCAGGGCAGGGATCAGCAGTTTTTTCACAAAGTTCTCCGATGAGGATTATTGATAGTAAGGGCCCCAGGCCGGTTCGCGTACATCACCTGCAGCGACCGAGAGGCGTTGTTTGATCCTGCCATCGCTGGAGACAGCCGATAGTACGCCGCGACCACCAATTTCAGTGGCGATCAGGATCATGCGGCTGTTGGGGGCGAAACTGGGGGATTCGTCCTTGTTGGAATCGCTCACCACCTGCACCTGGCGGCTGGCCAGATCCATTACAGCAAGCTGGAAACGGCCTTCACGCCGGCTGATGAAAGCCAGGCTCTTGCCATCCGGCGCCGGGCGCGCCGAAACGTTGTAGCTGCCTTCGAAAGTAACGCGCTTGGCGTCGCCACCATTGGCCGAGGTCTGATAGACCTGCGGGCTGCCGCCACGATCGGAGGTGAAGTAAATCGTACCGCCGTCAGCCGAATAGCGCGGCTCGGTATCGATGCCGGAAGACTGGGTGATGCGCTGCAGGCCGCTGCCATCGGCATTGACCGAGTAAATCTGCGAATTGCCGTCCTTGGACAGGACGACGGCCAGCTTGCGGCCATCCGGCGACCAGGCCGGCGCCGAGTTGGAACCCTTGAAATTGGCCACGATGTGGCGCTGGCCGGAAGCCAGAGTATGCACGTAGATGACCGGCTTCTTCTTCTCGAACGAGACGTAGGCCAGACGCCCGCCATCCGGAGACCAGACCGGCGAAATGATCGGCTCGGTCGAGCTTAGTGCGGTCGCGGCGTTCTGGCCATCCGAGTCGGCGATCTGCAGCAGGAACTGGCCGCGTGCCTTGACGACATAAGCGATGCGGGTCGAGAAAACACCTTTCTCGCCGGTCAGCTTTTCGTAGATGAAGTCGGCGATACGGTGGCCGGCAGCGCGCAACTGGGTATTGTTGGTCACGTAAGCCGCACCGCCCAGCGAGACGCCTTTTTGCGTGTCGTACAGGCGGAAACGAGCTTCCATGCGGCCATCGGCGCTGCGGGCGATGCTGCCGGCGGCTAGGGCATCGGCGCCTTTGCCTTTCCACTCGGCATGATTGACCGGGGCGTTTTCATCGAAAGCCGCCGTGCCGTTATCAACCAGCTTGAACAGGCCGCTGCGTTCCAGATCGGCCCGCACCGTCGCGGTAATCACGCGGGCAGCGGTCGGGTCACCGGGAAAATCGACGATGGTCACCGGAATGCGATTGGCGCCAGCACCGGTAATCTCAATGGAAAGCTGAGCCTGAGCCAGACCAGTCACGCACAAGGCCAGGGCAAGGAAAATACGACGGGAAATTCGGGACATTGCGTTCATTTTCATAAGGTTTCGCGCGATTTTACTCTTCATACGGCTTGTATTTGATGGTCAAGTCACGCTGAAAAAGCGACGGGTCGTCCGGTTTGGGCAAAGGTGAGGATTTCCGGATTGCCCGCTCGATAGCGCTGTCCAGTGCGGGGTTGCCACTGGAGCGCTTCAGCCGGACCTCCAGCACTTCACCATTCGGTAACTGGCTGACCTCGAAAACTGCCTCCGGATTACCCTGAATCGCCGGTGGGAGCATGATGTTGCCGCGCACCTTGACGCGAATCTTGGTCGCGTAATCAGCCAGCCCGCGCTTGTTCGAGGATGCCCGCTGCTCGGCTTCCGCCGCCGCCGCATTGGCCATCTGCTGGGCATTCGGCCGCGGTTTCAATTCCGAGGTTTCGCGCGACAACTCCTTGCTGAAATCGAACTTGGGCGGCGGTTTGACTTCCGGCTTGGGCGGCTCCGGTTTTTTCGGCTCAGGCTTCGGTGGTTCCGGTTTCTTGGGTTCGGGCTTTTTCTTTTCTTCCTTGACCACGATTTCCGGCTTCTTCAGCACCGGCTCGGGTTTCGGTTCGACCTTGGGGAGCGGTTTCGGCTCCGGCTTCACTTCCGGTTCGGGCGGCGGTGGAGGCGGCGGCACAACCTGCGCCGGCATCGGGCGAGGCGACCATAGCTCTACCTCCATCACTTCCGGCTTGCTACGTTTCCACTGCACCCCGAAGAACAGAAAGGCGAGGAGCGCCACGTGCACCAGAATGGTGAACGTCAGGGCGTACTTCTTGCCGGGTTCTTCAGGTCGGTCGAGAATCATGTCCACTTATTTGCTGGCGCTCGCAGTTTCCAGGCCAACCCTCTGGAACCCGGCACGCTTGGCCTCATCCAGCACTTCGATGACGTTCTTGTACTGCGTTTCCTTGGCGCCGGCGATCAGGATCGGTGTCTTATCGTCAGCAGCCTTCAAGACGGCAAGTTCGGCCTTCAATTCCTTGATGCCCTTCAACCTGGATTCGTCGCCCTTGATGTTGAACAGCGACAGGCTGCCATCGTCCTTGATCTGCACCTTGATGTACTTATCCGGCTTCTGTGGCGCCGTGCCGGAAGCAGGCAGATCGACCGAGCCGGTTGTCATCATCGGCGTCGCCACCATGAAGATGACGAGCAGCACCAGCATGACGTCGATGTAGGGCACGACGTTAATATCGCTTTTTAGACGGCGCTGGCGCATTCAAGCCCCCCCTGAAAATGGATCACGCGCCGCGAGGACAAGGCGGCGAGCGAGACAGTGCGCACAGCACGGCGAGAGAGCCAACGAAGTCATCGCAAGCGTGGCCATTTTCAGCGCATCTGCCGCTGCAGGATGTTGGAAAACTCTTCCATGAACGACTCGTAGCGGGTGGCCAGGCGGTCGATGTCATGCGAGAAGCGGTTATAGGCGAGCACGGCCGGAATCGCCGCGAACAGACCGATGGCGGTGGCGACCAGCGCTTCGGCAATACCCGGTGCGACAGAAGCCAGCGTCGCCTGGCCAACATTCGACAGGCCGCGGAAGGCGTGCATGATGCCCCATACGGTGCCGAACAAGCCGATGTAGGGGCTAACCGAGCCGACCGAAGCGAGGAAGGCGAGGTGCGATTCAAGCGAGTCCATCTCGCGTTGGTAGGTGGCGCGCATGGCGCGGCGGGAGCCGTCGACGAAGTCCTTGGATTCAAGGTTTTTCTGACCACGCAGCTTGGTGAATTCGCGGAAGCCGGCCTCGAAGATGCGCTCCATCGAACCAGCATGGTGGCGATCATTGACTGCGCTGTTGAACAGGTTGTTCAGGTCACCGCCCGACCAGAAGTCGCGCTCGAAGGTTTCGGTCTTGGCACGCGCCTGCTTGACGGCAAACCACTTCATGAAAATGTAGTACCAGGACATGAAGGAGACGCCGGCCAGCAGTGCCATGACAGCCTGGACGACCGCGCTGGCCTGGAGAATCAGATGGAGGATGGAAAGATCCTGGGTGACGTTCATTTAAGCGCTTCCAGTTTTTGATGCAGGAAATCAGGGATAGCAGCCGGCGTCATGGTGGCCATGTTGACGCAGGCAATTTCAACGGTGCCGGTAACCAGTTCGAGGTCGCCGCGACGGACATGCTGGCGGAAGACGACGCGGACCCGGGTCAGCTTCTCGACTTCGAGACCGACGATCAGCTCGTCGTCGAGCCGGGCCGGCTTCAGATACTCGCAACTCGCCTTGCGCGCCACAAAGCCTATGCCGGCTTCTTCGGCCAGCGCCGACTGGTCATGGCCGGCAAAACGCATCCACTCGGTGCGGCAGCGTTCGAAAAACTTGAGGTAATTGGCGTAATAAACGACGCCGCCGGCATCCGTATCCTCGTAATAAACGCGGACCGGAATGGTGAAGGCGTTGGGTTTCGGCTCGTATTTCATCCCGGGATTTTACCTTGCGCCGCAACAATGTTTTGTAACGATCTGTTTCCATGCCAATTATGACGTTTTCCCGGCCAGATCGAATCCCATAGCGGCACCAGTGGCGCCAGACACAAAAGTGCCCACAAAGCCCCATTCGGCCGGTAAAACAGGAACTGCCAGCTGAAGGCAACGATTGCCACGAGCGCAACGTGCAAACGCCGCGCCACGGGGCGGTCGGGCAGGGTCATCGGGTCGGAGATCATGAAAAAGGCGAACAACAGCAACGCGCCATTCAAGGCCTGATGGCAGAAGATTTCCCACGCCCGCTCGAAGCTGTAGCCGAGTTGAAACAGTCGGGCGGCGACCAAGCCGAGAAAGATGGTCAGAAACAACCATGACGCATCGTCGCGCCGAGCCCGCTGGGCGACCAGTGAGCCAAGGCCGATCAGCCAGACCGCAATGCCGAGGTCGTTGCCCCATTGTCCCGGAGAAACCCAGGCTCCAGGCAGGGCCAGCAAGGCCACGCCAACGCCAAAATTGGCCGGATTGAACACATGCTTGCCGTGCACGCGGAGGAGGAACTTGCCGCTGATCGCCAGACAGGCAACCAGCGGATGCAGCCACAGGCTATCGGCCCGCAGCAGCAGTGAGAGGCCGAAGCCGGTGATCAGCGGGCTGAGATAGCCAACTCCATGCAACCGGAAAACACCCAACCAGAAAGCCTGCGTTGCTGCCGCAGAAGCGAGCGCCAGCGCCATCTGCAAGGGCAGCAGGCTGAAGTCGCGCAACAGCACACCCGCCGTCAGCAAGATCGCCTGAAAGGCGATCTGGAAAATACGGGCGTCGAGCCTGTTCACTCCCCTCTCCCACGCGTGGGAGAGAGGCCGGGGGAGAGGGCCTCAGCCAGAACTCTCTCCAATACAGCTTCGGTTTCCCCAAGTACCTCATTGTTCCAGAAACGCAGCACTCGGAACCCCTGCGCTTCAAGCCAGGCATCCCGCCTCATGTCATAGCCGATGGCTTCTGCATGCTGCCCACCATCGACCTCAACGATCACTTTGTGCTCCATGCAAACAAAATCGACGATGTATGGGCCTAGCGGTTTCTGGCGCTTGAATTTGAGTCCGCTTAGTCGATGGGCGCGAAGGTGATACCAGAGGCGGGTTTCGGCTTCTGTGGATGTCGAGCGTAAGCGTTTGGCGCGATCGAGAAGGGTATCGCCCTCTCCCCCGACCCCTCTCCCCGGCAGGGGAGAGGGGAGTGGAAGTTTCATTTCCACAGACCATCCCACCAGGGTTTTTGCGGTGGCATTGGAGGGAGGGTCAGTTTCTTGCGGATGGCGTTGATGTCGCCGCCGGTCAGCGTCGCCAGTTGCTGGGCTTCGTTTTCCTGACGCTTGATCACGCTCTCCAGGTAAGGCTTCGCTTCCGGGCAGGCATTCGGCTCCACTTTGGCCGGGTGACGCAGGACGTAGCGTGTCTGGAAGTTCTGACGGTCCTTGGTTTCCTGGAACATCAGGTCTTCCGGAAAGGTTTCCGGGGTGTAACGAACGTGCAGACGGGTCAGCATGACCGGCTGGGCGCCACCTCCGGGAAATGGCCGCGGCGGCATGATGCGTGCCTGTGGCTGGCCGGGCAGCGGCGTTGGCTGAGCTTCGTTATTCGGCGCACCTACCCAGAAGACGCCAGCCTTGCGCAACTCTTCCGGCGACAGCGGATCGGCGGCACACGGGTCGCACCAGCCCATATCCCAGAAATATTCAGTGAAGACGGCACGATAGCCTTCTTTCTTCGCTTGTTCGCCGAACATCGCTTTATAGAAGTTGCGGAATTCATCGCCCTGTTTCAGGAAAACCGGCAGGTCCATGTTGGCCGGCAGCTTGACCGTGCGGTAGTTGCTGGTTTCGACGCGGCCGTTCTTGGTCAGCATGTAGGCGATCAAATCCTGCGGGCCGTTGGCATTGGCCATGCCAAGGCGAATCGGCAGCATGAATTTCTCGGATTCATAGGCGAATTGCAGCGGGCGCAGCATCGTGAAGCCGGTCTTGGCTTGCTCAGCCAGATTCACTTTCGCCACGAAGAATTTCATGTTCTGGCGAATGTACGGCGCCAGCGCCTTGGCTGAATTGACCGGGATGCGGTAACCACTCTGCTTGAGCCAGGTTTCCAGGCCATCCGACTGGGTGGCCGAGAGAATCACGATGTCGTATTCGCCGACCGTGTAGCTGGCTTCAACCGTCACGCCGAGCGCCTTGGCCGGCTGCGGCGCCGGCGCGGCGGCCGGAACAGCCATTTCGAGGGCATCCTTGCGCCTCATTTCATACAGGCGTCGATCACAGGGATTCGGGTCGTAGTACTCGGCCAGGCGTGGTGCGGAATAGGCATCGAGCCGGTCAAAGGTCTTCTTGTCGCCGACGTTGATCTGGCCCTTCTGCAGTACGGTCGGCACCGGAACAACCAGCGCGAACTCTTTCGCCTCGCCCTTGTAGTCATTGAGCATACTGACCACGGTCTTGTCGCCGTCGCGGACGACGATGACCTGCGACGCTTCGTTGAACAGGTTGGCATCGGCCTTGCCGACATAAAAGCCGCAAAAAGCCTGTGCTGAGCCAACTACGGCAGCTAACGCGCCGGCAACGAGCAGTTTCTTCATGAAGTCCTCCCGGGGATCAAGCTCTATTAACGCATCATAGCCCGGGATGGTGGACCGCCGAGATCGCCTTTATTCGTCGGCGAGCAGGTCGCGTACGATGGCGCTGTTCGGCTCGGCCAAACCAAGGTGGCGATAGACGGCAGGCGTCGCGATGCGGCCGCGCAGGGTGCGCTGCAGGTAGCCCTGCTGGATCAGGTAGGGTTCCAGCACATCTTCGATGGTGTCGCGCGCTTCGCCAATGGCCGCCGCGATGTTATCCACGCCCACCGGACCACCACCAAACTTGTCGATGATGGCTGAAAGGAGCTTGCGGTCCATGATGTCCAGCCCGGCCGGATCGACATCAAGCATGTGCAGTGCGGCATCGGCAACCTGGCGCGTGATGTTGCCATCGGCCTTGACCTCGGCGTAGTCGCGGACTCGGCGGAGCAGACGATTGGCGATGCGCGGCGTGCCGCGCGAACGCTTGGCGATTTCAAAGGAGCCTTCGGGGTCAATCGGTGCATTAAGCAGCGAGGCCGAACGGCTGACGATGCTCTTCAGTTCTTCCGCCGTGTAGAACTCCAGACGGGCAACAATGCCGAAACGGTCGCGCAGCGGATTGGTCAGCATGCCGGCTCGCGTGGTGGCACCGACCAGCGTGAAGGGCGGCAGATCCAGCTTGACCGACCGCGCCGCCGGACCTTCGCCGATCATGATGTCGATCTGGAAGTCTTCCAGTGCCGGATAGAGGATTTCCTCGACCACCGGACTGAGACGGTGGATTTCGTCGATGAACAACACGTCGTGCGGTTCAAGATTGGTCAGGATGGCGGCGAGGTCGCCGGCCCGTTCAAGCACCGGGCCGGAAGTCTGGCGCAGATTGACGCCCATTTCGGCAGCAACGATATGGGCCAGCGTCGTCTTGCCGAGCCCCGGCGGGCCGAAGAGCAGCACGTGATCGAGCGATTCGCTGCGATTCCGGGCGGCCTGAATGAATATTTCCAGCTGTTCGCGAATCTTCACCTGACCGGTGTAATCGGCCAGCCGCTTGGGACGCAGGGCGCGTTCGAGCGCTTCTTCCTGCGCTGACTTGGTCTGCGGCGCGATGATACGGTCGATGGCAGGAATCAGTTTGTCGGTTTCGATCATGCGAGCGTTTCCTCACGAATCCAGCGCTGCAGCAGCATGTCGCCGAGCGCCAGCAGCACCGGCCCGAGAAAGATGCCGATGAAGCCGAAGACCAGCACGCCGCCCAGCACGCCGAGAGCGATGAGCAGGATGGACAGGCCAGCCCCACGGGCGATCAGGATCGGTTTGACGAAGTTGTCGATGCTGCTGATCACGAACAAGCCATAAAGCGCCATGAAAATCGCCCAGCCGGTCTGGCCTTCGCTGTACAGCCAGGCCGCCGCACCACCCCAGATCAGCGGCGGGCCAACCGGGATCATCGACAGGAAGAAAGTGGCGAAGCCGAGCAGCATGGCTTGCGGTACACCGGCGATCAGGAAACCGATCATCGCCACCGTGCCTTGCGCCGCGGCAGTGCCAACGATGCCGAGCATGACACCAACCACCGTGCCTCGCGCCTTGTCCAGCATGTTCTCGCCGAGTTCGCCGCCCAGCTTGCGGGCGCCGACGTAAAGCGCGTTGCTGATTGCCGCGCCATCGCGATAAAGGAAGAACGTGACGAACAGCACCAGTGCCAACTGGAGCAGACCGTTGGCCGCGATTCCGCCGAGCGCCAGCGCCAGTTGCCGGGCCGGCGCAATCAATTGCCTGACCATGTTGTTGAGTTCTTCGCGGTTGCTGGCCAGACGATGCCAGTTCGCCTCGATCTCGCTACCAAAGAAAGGCAGGCCGCTCAGCCAGCCCGGCGGTTCAGCCGGCAAGCCCTGCTCAATGTAGGGCCGGAGGAAATCGATCAGGTTATCGGCGCCATTCGCCAGCGAACCCGCCAGAAAAACGGTTGGCAACAGCATGACCAGCACCAGCGCCAGGGTCATCAGCGAGGCACCTACCGTATCGCGTCCACCGAGCATCGGCAGCAGCTTTTCAGCATAGAAACGCCAGGTGCACATCCAGACGACAAAGGCGAACAGCACCGCGCCGATAAAAGGCAGCAGCACCGTGATGCAGCCGATGATCAGCAGCACCACCAGCGCGATTTGCGCCAGCCGTTTGGGGTCGTTTTCTTCGATCATCAGACCTTCGACAGCAGTTTGAGCGCCGCCCGGATGCCGTCGGACGTGCTGACATCGGCCGGCAGTTGCTTCATGGCCGAGGCTGCTTCCTTCTCGTTGTAGCCGAGGGCGAGCAGAGCGTTTGAAATATCCTGCTTGCTGTCGTCGACCGCGGCGTGCAGCGAAACGCCGGTCGCATCGGCCAGCTTGCCCTTCAATTCCAGCAGCAGGCGCTCGGCCGTCTTCTTGCCGATGCCGGGAATCTTGATCAGGCGCCCCAATTCTTGCTGAGCCACCGCCGCCGACAGGTCATTGACCGATAGGCCGGAGAGCACCGACAACGCGGTACGGGCACCGATGCCCGACACTTTCAACAGTTGGCGGAAGGCGAAGCGCTCGGCTTCGGTCAGGAAACCGTAGAGATAATGCCCGTCCTCGCGCACCGCGAAATGGGTCAGTAATTTGGTCTTTTCCCCGGCCGCCGGCAGGTTGTAGAAAGTGCTCATCGGCACATCGAGTTCGTAACCGACACCGTTCACGTCGAGCACGATCTGCGGGGGATTCTTTTCGGCCAGGGTGCCGGTCAGTCGTCCGATCATTTCGGGGCAATCTCTTTCTGGAAAAAGTACTGTATTTTCACACAGGTTCTCATCCTATCAGTCGCCCGCCCCGAATGCGATAGCCGGCTGTCGCCATCGCCCCCAAACCTTGGCCGCCGTGAGCGTGGGCAATGGCGCAGGCGAGGGCATCGGCCGCGTCGGCCGTCGGCGCACCGGGCAGGTTCAACAGGCGGACCACCATGGCCTGTACCTGATCCTTGGCCGCCTTGCCATGGCCGACCACAGCCTGCTTGGTTTGCAGCGCCGTGTATTCGGCCACCGGCAGTCCGGCATGGACCAGCGCGCTGATTGCCGCGCCGCGCGCCTGACCCAGCAGCAAGGTCGATTGCGGATTGACGTTCACAAACACTTTTTCCACTGCCGCCTGATTCGGTTGATAGGTCGCGATGACTTCGCTGATGCCGGCGAACAGCGTCTTGATCCGCTCCGGCAGCGACTCCTTGTCATTCGACTTGATGCAACCACTGGCGACGTAAACCAGTTGCTTGCCATGCAGTTCGATGACGCCAAACCCCGTCACCCGCAGGCCGGGGTCGATGCCGAGAATACGGGGGGTCGTGATGCTCATTTCACCCCCGATTCGTCACTCCCGCAACAGCGGGAGTCCAGTACCGAGGGTGGATTCCCGTCTACGCGGGAATGACGGCCGTGGAGTAGCACTATCATCCTCATTTCGTCTTCGCCACCAGATAAACGCCGCTCACGGCCACCACCATGCCAATGGCGGCAGTCAGCGTCAAACTTTCGCCAAAAATGAAGAAGGCGATCAGCGCCGTCGTTGGTGGCGTCAGGTAGAACAGGGCGGCGACATTGACCGCGCTGCCGCTGCGGATCAGCAGATTGAGGAGGCTGATCGCGCCAATCGACAGGACCAGCACCAGCCAGCCGAGGGCGAACAGGAAATGGCCGTTCCAGTCGATGCGGTAATCCTCGAGCACGGCGACAGCAATGGCGGTGACGATCGCCGTCGGGACAAACTGGATCACCGAGCCGGTACGCAGGTCGAACTTGGGGCAGAAGCGTTTCTGGTACAGCGTGCCAGCCGTGATGCCGAGCAGGGCAACGACCGCCGGAATCAGCATCGGCCCGAGCGCCCCGTCGCCGAGCTTGCCGGAAACGACCATGCCGACGCCGACAAAACCCAGCCCCAGGCCGGCCCATTGCCGGCCTGTCACTTTTTCACCGAGCAGCCAGCCGGCGCCAAAGGCGGTCAGCAGCGGCTGCATGCCGACGACCAGCGCCGTCACCCCGGCCGGCAGGCCATGCTTGATGGCGACAAACACGCCGCCGAGATAGACGGCATGGACCAGTAGGCCGGAAATGCCGATATGCAGCCAGTCACGCGGCTTGTCCGGCCAGGGCGCCCGGGTAGCCAGCGCGATAGCTGTCATCAGCGTAATGACCAACCCGTAGCGGCTAAGCAGGAAGGACAGCGGTTCGGCGTAGGGCAGGCCGTACTTGGCGCCAATGAAGCCGGTGCTCCACAGGAAGACGAAGAGAAAGGGGTAGAGGCGCTGCATCAGCTGGCCCAATCCGGGGCGCAGCGCTTGCGGGCTTCGAGCAGGGTTTCGAACAGCACGCGGGCGTCACCACTGGCTCGGTGGCGGCGCAGTTGCAGGCGCAGCTCGACGGCGGCCCGGGTGACGTGCCACAGGGTCTTTTCGCAATCTTCAAGCAGATCGCGAAGATCTTTCAGTTCAAAGCTCGGGAAAAGATCAACCGCGTCGTAGAGCTTGCTCAGCCAGACATAGTCATAAGCCCAGGCGTCGCAATAAATGCGCTCGCCGCGAAAGCGCCGATTCAGCTCAAGGCAGATCTCGACCGCCGGCCGGCCCTTGGCGAGCAGAATTTCACGGGAGATGCCATGCACCGCCTCGGCGGATTCATCCCAGTGCGTCCAGCCCGGCTCGGGCAGGATCAGCGCGCAGAAAGAATCACCAGCGGGCATGTAGTAGCCGATTTCGATCGGATAGCTGCCCCGGCCGAACCCGGAGGCTTCAATGTCGATGATGACTGGCAACGTCATGCCGTGGCACCGACTTGATGTAACGCTTCCGGAAAGCCGGCGGAGAAGGACGCAAGGCGCCTCATCGGCGGCTCAAGCTTCAGTTGCAAGTCGCCTTGCAGTTGGCCGCATCGGTGGCGCAGGCCTTTTCGTTGTCGATGCGGCAGGTTTGCTTGGTCCGGTAGGTGAAATTGATGCCCTTCGGATAGGTGCACACCAGCTTGGTCAGCTTGCCCTGCTGCACCACCTTCAAGCTCGTCGCCTGCAGCGCCTTGAACTGGCTGGCCGGCAGATCGCAGGAGACATAGCCGTCGAACTCGCCATCCTTCGATTCCCAACGCGCCGTGTTCTTCATCTGGCGGTAGTCTTCGTAGCGGATGCAGGAATCGGTTTGATTGGCGTAAGCCTTGGCGTTATCACTGCAATAACCGGTGTAGGTGAATTGCAATTCCTCCTCGGTCGGGCAGGCATTCACCTGAACGGCACCGGCCAGATCGGGACAGGAAAACTGGGCCGCAGCAGCCGAAAGACTCAGTGAAGCGACGATCAAGGCAAGGGAAAGCTGGCGAAGATTCACGGTGAGTCCTTTGGCGGCAACAGGTAAGGCGGGGAATATCATATTGTCATTCCCGCAAAAGCGGGAATCCAGCTTTCCGATTATTCTGGATTCCCGCTTTCGCGGGAATGACCCATATTAATTAGCAGCCCCGCACGACACTTCAGTCTTCGATGACTGCGGTGGTGTAGATTTCCTGCACGTCGTCGAGGTTTTCCAGCGCGTCGAGCAACTTCTGCATCTTCACGCCATCCTCGCCGGCGAAGACGTTTTCGCCTTCCGGCTTCATCGTCACTTCGCCGAATTCCGGCTTGAAGCCGGCCGCTTCCAGCGCGTCCTTGACCGCCATGTAGTCATTAGGCGGGGTAAGCACTTCGATCGAACCGTCATCATTGGTCGTCACGTCGTCGGCGCCAGCTTCGATGGCGGCATCCATCAGCGCGCCTTCATCGGTACCCGGGGCGAAAATCATCTGGCCGCAGTGCTTGAACTGGAAAGCCACACAACCATCGGAACCCATGTTGCCGCCAAACTTGGAAAACGCGTGGCGAACTTCGGCCACCGTGCGCACCTTGTTGTCGGTCAGGCAATCGACCATGATCGCCGCGCCACCGATGCCGTAGCCTTCGTAGCGGATCTCGATGTACTCGACGCCTTCCAGCTCGCCCGTCCCCTTCTTGATCGCCGTGTCGATCTTGTCCTTGGGCATATTGACGCCCTTGGCCTTGTCGACCGCGACGCGCAGGCGCGGGTTGAAGTTGATGTCGCCGCCGCCCATCTTGGACGCAACGGTGATTTCCTTGGCAATCTTCGAGAAGGCGGCACCGCGCTTCTCGTCCTGGCGACCTTTACGGTGCTGGATATTGGCCCACTTGGAATGACCAGCCATGCTGTTTCCCTGAATGCAAATAACGAAGAAGGCGAGATTTTACCCGCCCGGCGGCTTCTCGTCAGGCCAGCATTTCAAGCAGCGTGCCATGCCATGCCTCAAGGGGAATTTCTCCCATCTTCCCGGCAAGTCGTCGTTTATCCACCGTTCGTAGCTGGTCAAGCAATACGCGGGCTGGTTTGCCCGCAAACGTGACTTCGGGCCGACAGCCCAATGGCTGCCCCTTGCTGGTCAGGGGCGCAATGATTACCCGCGGCAAGGCTGTGTTCATGTCATCAGGCGAAACCACCAGGGCCGGTCGAGTCTTGCGAATCTCGGTGCCGACTGTCGGATCAAGATTGACCCAATAGACTTCGCCTCGTTTCACCACACCCATTCGTCAGCCCCTTCGTCTACCGGAAGGTCGGCCCAAACATCGGCATCGTGTTCTGACTGGTAACCGTCAAACCAATGGGTGCGCGGCGCTTTTACCGCCTCGATCACCAACTTGCCTGCTTCCTGCCGTAACTCAACTTCCTCACCGATTTCCGCAGCCGCCAGCAACGCAGCCGGAATAATGATTCCACGGGAGTTACCAATTTTTCTTAACGAGGTACGCATGACATTGCTCCAATCAAAACCCAAATACGTAGCAACAATGTTATAACAATCAGCGCTTGAATGACAAGCATCATCACGCCTCATGAATGCCCTACGCCTCAGGCCTGAGCAGTCCCAAACTTACGCTATTTAACAAAGCGCTTGCGCCGCGTTGCTAGAATGCCGGAATACTTTTCCCGCTGGAGCCTGCCGCCATGTCTGAACCCCTCTACCTCGCCAAGTCCGAAGACGGTTATCCCGCGCTGCTGCCGCAAATGGCCAACCGCCACGGGCTGATCACCGGCGCCACCGGCACCGGCAAGACAGTGACCCTGCAGTCGATGGCCGAACGTCTGTCGTATGCCGGCGTGCCAGTCTTCATGGCCGATGTGAAAGGCGACCTCTCCGGCATGGGCGCCGCCGGCACCCTGACCCCAAAGCTGGAAACCCGCCTCAAGGACCTCGGCCTCGAAGGCTTCGCCCCCTATGCCAACCCGGTCGCCTTCTGGGATGTCTTCGGCCAGGGCGGCGTGCCGGTCCGTGCCACCATTTCCGACATGGGCCCGCTGCTCCTCGCCCGCCTGCTGAACCTGAACGACACCCAGACCGGCGTCCTGCAACTGGTCTTCAAGATCGCCGACGACAAGGGCCTGCTGCTGATCGACCTGAAGGACCTGCGCGCCTGCATCCAGTACGTCGGCGAAAACGCCAAGGACTTCACCACCGAATACGGCAATGTCTCGACCGCCTCGATCGGCGCCATCCAGCGCGGCCTGCTGACGCTGGAAGAGCAGGGCGGCGACCAGTTCTTCGGCGAGCCGATGCTCGACATCAACGACCTGATGAAAGTCGACGAAAACGGCCGCGGCGTCATCAACGTGCTCTCCGCCGAAAAGCTGGTGCAAGCCCCGGCGCTCTACTCCACCTTCCTGCTCTGGCTGCTCGCCGAACTGTTCGAACAACTCCCGGAAGCCGGCGATCTCGACAAGCCCAAGCTCGTCTTCTTCTTCGACGAAGCCCACCTGCTGTTCACCGATGCCCCGCAGGCGCTGACCGACAAGGTTGAACAGGTCGTCCGCCTGATCCGCTCCAAGGGAGTTGGCGTCTATTTCGTCACCCAGAACCCGCTCGACGTCCCGGAAAAGATCCTCGGCCAGCTCGGCAACCGCGTCCAGCACGCCCTGCGCGCCTTCACCCCGCGCGACCAGAAGGCCGTGCAAGCGGCAGCGCAAACCATGCGCGCCAACCCCAAGTTCGACGCCGCCACGGTGATCACCGAACTCGGCGTCGGCGAAGCGCTGGTTTCCTTCCTCGATGAAAAGGGCCGGCCGACCATGGTCGAGCGCAGCACCATCTTCCCACCAGCATCCCGCCTCGGCCCGCTGACCGCCGACGAACGCAAAGCCATGATCAACGCCTCGCCGATGCTCGCCACCTACGGCCAGACCATCGACCGCGAATCCGCCTACGAAATCCTGCGCGGCAAACCCGCCGCCACCCAGGCCGCCCCCGGTGCCATTCCCGCCCCCCCGGCCGGTAACGGCAACCTCAACGACGCCGACTGGGGCAACAGTGCCAACCGCGAACCCGCCCCGCAACCCAGACAAAGCGCCCCCGCCCCTCAGGAAAGCTCGGGCGGCGGCCTGTTCGGCGGCCTTGGCGAAATCCTGACCGGCAGCACCGGTCCACGCGGCGGTCGCCGTGAAGGCGTGCTGGAGAGCGCCGCCAAAAGTGCCGCGCGCGGCGTCGCCGGGACGGTTGGGCGGGAGATTGGGAAGCAGATTCTGCGAGGGGTGCTGGGCAGCATCCTTGGCGGCCGCCGCTAAACCGCGCTCTCCCCCTCAACGCACAACGCCTCGCCTCACCGCGAGGCGTTTTCGCTTCTGCAGACCGAACTACACTTCACAGGCCAGACAAGATTGCCAACGGCATAGTCATTCACTATGCTGATACCCGGAGCCCGAAACGGAAAGCGCTCATGTTTAGATGCAAAATGGATGACAGTTTTTACAGCCACTTTCGGAGACATATATTTCCATCATCAATATGATTTGACGTAAGTTTTTAAATTTGTATTGATGAATATGCCTGCCATTTTGGGAGGCATACTTAACAGTTAGGTTTATTCATGCACAAGCACTTACTCATGCTAACGCTTTGTATATTCTCAACTTGCCACAGCCAAGAGTCGGAACTGTATGAAACCTCTCTCGTATCTTATGATTTAAAAACGTGCCGAAATTTTGTTTTCAGTAATGCCAACTCCCTCAGTGAGTCTGCGGACTATATGGACAACCCCATTCTGAAAGAAGTAAGGGCAAAAGAAGTTTCTGACCCAAGGCAACTTACTATTGTCGGCTATCTAGTGGACCCAAATGGAAAACTCGAACGCCATCTCAGCGTTATATGTTCGGCACAGGTTAAGAAGGGCGAGAAAAATGCTGCCAAGAGCAAAGAGATTAGCTGCTTTAGCAAAGAAAATAATGTCACCAAACAGACAACTTATTCGAAATTTATGTCTACTGAAAATTTAGCAATATTCAGTTCAGTAGGTACGCCGCCTTTCTCATTTAATAAAATATACGAGTTAACTCAGGAAGAGGACGGACGTTTTATAAAGACCCAGGCACAAAATGAAATGAGGTATCAAAAGTGCCGAGCAGGAAGAAAAGAAAAGCCATAAACCTAACATTCCGCTCCAGCCGACCGTCAGCCAGCTACGCTGCCTGCCGTCGGCTGAGCTAGCACGTTGGGCGTCTTAGGAGACGTTATGGCTGACACAAAGTGGAAGACCTACGAGGAAGTCGCGGCCTACTTGCTTGATAAGTTTGCCGAGCACTTTGGCCTGTCTCGCGTAGAAGGCAAGCAGTCCGTCCCTGGCTTGCGCTCTGGAACTGACTGGACCATCGACGCAAAGGGAATATCTAGCGGCACGGAAGCATTTGTGATTATCGAGTGCAGACGGCACACCACCTCGAAAGAGGATCAAGAGCAACTTGGTGGCCTTGCGTATCGGATCATCGATACAGGTGCCCAAGGGGGAATATTGGTGAGCCCTCTGGGTTTTCAATCCGGTGCGCAGAAGGTGGCGCGCGCAGAAGGCATTGTCCATGTTGAACTTCATCCGGACAGCACGCCAACGGAGTTCGCTATGCGGTTCCTGAACCAAATATTTGTCGGCATCCACGAGAGCTGCCATGTCTCCGATCACTGTGAGGGACAACTACTCCGCGTATGCGAAAGGTGTGGCAAGCAATTTACTGTTCGTGCCGATGAACATGCCTGCGACGCCTGTTCGTCGTAGACGCCCAACCCTTCATTCGAGCGGATCTGCGCAAAAAGCCGCGCAGGCCGCTCAATTCGAACGTTAGACCGCAGAAGTGCGTCGTGTTGATTAATCGCGAGGAGAGTTGAATATGACTTGGATCGTTGGCCTAGCATTGGCAGCAATTGCCATCTATTTTGCGTTCTTCCGAAAATCAGCACCTCATGAAGTCGTCATCCGCATCGAAACTAGTGTCTCACCCGATATTGGAGAAATGAACCACAGTGACGTTGAAGGTGAGGAAAAGGATAACTGGGAGCAATTTGACTTTTATCGCGCAAGAATGCTGCCCGCAAAAGGGCGATATCGAATCAACTATGAGGATCAACGCGGACTAAAAACAGAGCGCGACATCGAGGTAAAGCGAGTACATGAGTGCGGAGGGAAGTACGCCATTGACGCGCACTGCCTTCTTCGCAATGCTCATCGCTCCTTTCTTGGAGAGCGCATTGGAAAAGCAATCAACCTTGATTCGGGTGAGATCGTAGAAGACCTTGCCCGCGATGCAATTGCTCAATATGGCGACTCTGGTGAAGGCCGTACCTTGTCGGCCATCGACAAAGAATGGATGGGAGTCGCTGTCCTCGTCTTTGTCTGCCGCGCAGATGGACAAATGCGCAAAGCGGAACGGGCTGTCGTTGCCGAGTACCTAAAAAGACATTGCACTGATGTGCAGCTTGATGATGCAGAACTGGACTCTGCGATCAAAGCTCTTGGTGAGCCCGATCACAAAGAGTTCAAACGCATTATTCGCGATCTCAAAACTGCGGGTGACCGCGACCGCCTGACTGATTTGCTCGACTGTGCAAAACGCATCGTCGAAACACAGAAGACCGTTGCCCCAATGGAAAAGGCGGCTCTTGAAATTCTTGAGGAGGCCGCTGCGTGATCTGCGGTCTAACACTCCGGTGCAGGGGACGCTGGAGGCATGAACACCGATACTCCAGCCCTTAAGACAATTCTGGGCAGGCCATTAGTCATTGCACCAATGATGCATCTCTAACAAACAGGGGAACCCCATGGAAAAAAAGGGAAAGTTCGTCCGCATGACGCTTGTGGAATTCACTGGCTGGCTCAACGCCAATCGGTTCGACCGGCAGATCGGCGTCATCCAGAACCACCACACCTATATTCCGGGTTATGCCCATTTCAAGGGCAATAACCACATCGCCCTGTGTGAAAGCATGGAGCGCTCCCATCTGGAGCGGGGATTTGCCGAAATCGCCCAGAACCTGACCGTATTCCCGGATGGCGACGTTGTGCTGTGCCGCAGCTTCAACACGATTCCGGCCGGCATCAAGGGGGCTAACCAGAATGGCCTGTGCATCGAGAACCTGGGAAATTTCGATCTGGGCGGGGACGCCATGAGCGAGGCCCAGCGCAAGGCCATCGTGACCGTGACCGCGCGGCTGCTGATGCGTTTTGGCCTGCCCTGCGACACGAATCACGTGGTCTATCACCACTGGTGGGATCTGAATTCCGGACAACGCACCAACGGCAGCGGCAACACCAAGACTTGCCCCGGCACCGCCTTCTTTGGTGGCAACAGCGTGGCCGCCGCCCAGGCCGGCTTTCTCCCGCTGATCGCTGCTGCGATGGGCGCGGCGACCAATCCACCCGCGCCGCCCCAGGCCCTGTTCCAGGGCGAGGTCAATACCCCCTCGCTCCGTATCCGCGACAAGCCTGCCGTCGATGGCACCCAACTCGGCACCGTGGCCAATGGCGCGTTGCTGGCGATCTACGAGGTGCGCAACGGCTGGTACCGCATCCACCCGACTGCGCAACGCTGGGTCAGTGGCCGCTACGTCAGCAAGCGGGAATAACGGCGAACCTCCCGCCAAATAATGCGTCGAACGCCTACCCCCTCACCGGAGCACAGCACCATGCCAGGAACCGTTCGTCTTCACCGCGTCTTGAAAGCCCCGGCCGAGCGCGTGTATCGCGCCTTTACGACCCCCGAGGCGATGGCCAAGTGGCTGCCGCCACATGGTTTCACCTGCACGGTTCACCACATGGAGGCGAGGGTGGGCGGGACTTTCCGGATGTCTTTCACCAACTTCACGACGCAGCAAGGTCATGCGTTCAGTGGCGAGTATCTCGAGCTCGTTCCCAACACACTGCTGCGCTATACCGACCAGTTCGACGACCCCAATCTGCCGGGCGTCCTGCAGGTGACCATCTCGCTGACGCCGGTCTTATGTGGCACCGAGCTGAATATCGTCCAGGAGGACATTCCGGACGCGATTCCGGTCGAGATGTGCTATCTCGGCTGGCAGGAATCGCTGGGCCAGCTGGCGGCACTGGTCGAACCGGAAATACAGCAGTAACCCTTCAGCCAACACCGCAAAATTCATCACGCAAGGAGAACCGGCATGATCTACAAAGGCAGCTGTCATTGTGGGCAAATCGCTTTTGAGGTGGAGGGCGAACTTTCCAAGGTCATGGATTGCAATTGCTCCATCTGTTCGCGCATGGGCTCGCTGCACTGGTTCGTGCCACGCGACAAGTTGCGGCTGCTGACGCCGGAGAGCAATCTGGCGACCTACAGCTTCGGCAAGCAGTCGATCAAGCATCACTTCTGCCCCAAGTGCGGCATCCATCCGTTTGGCGAGGGCACCGACCCGGCCGGGAATCGGATGGCGGCGATCAATGCCCGCTGTCTTGAGGGAGTCGAACTGTCATCGCTGGCGGTCGTTCATCTTGATGGTCGATCTCTGTAAATGTTCATGTCCTTCACCGACAGGCCGCAGCAGCAAGCGGGAAAACCGGCTTGATGAAAGAAGCATGGCTGTCATCAACCCAACTTAAAATAAGCGTTTTCTAATTTACCTGGAGCCTGCCATGAAAAAGTTCCTCTCCGCCGCTTTGTTGCTCGCAGCCCTTCCTGCGCTTGCCCAGGACATTGGCGCCCTGACCGCCGACACCAAGAAAACCGTGCTGCCGGTCGTGCCCAAGGTGGTCAATGCCATGCAGGAAGCCGTGGCCGAGAAGGGGGTGGCCGGGGCGATTCCGGTGTGCAAGGAACAGGCACCGGCGCTGATCAAGGAAAAGCGCCAGGAAACCGGCTGGGACATTCGTCGCGTCAGCCTCAAGGCCCGCAATGCTGAACGCGGCACGCCGGATTTGTGGGAAGTCCGTCAACTGGCCGATTTCAACATTCGCGCCGCCAACGGCGAAAAGATCGACACGATGGAGAAGAGCGAAATCGTCACCATCGACGGCAAGCCGGTCTTCCGTTACATGAAGGCCTTGCCGGTCGGCGACGTTTGCCTGAAGTGCCACGGCCCGGTTGATACGCTTGATGCCGGCCTGAAAGCCAAGCTCGCCGAAAACTACCCGCACGACCAGGCGACCGGTTATGCCAAGGGCCAGATTCGCGGCGCCTTGACGGTCAAGCGCCCGCTGTAGTCCGCACACCAAGGCGACCAGTCGCTCAAACCGCGACTGGTCGAGGCTTGTCGGCCGACCTTTGCACAAAGCTTCGCGTCAAGCACAATGGCATTCCCGCCCCGCCTTCCCGGATGGAACAACGCCATGCGATCAAGTGCAATCTTCGCCTTTTGCCTGCTTTCCCTCGGCGGCTGCCAGACCGCCTACGAGGCCGGGCAACAAAGCTCCGAGCACCAGTGCCGAAAACTTCCACCCAGCGAGGTAGAAAGTTGCCTGGCACGGATCAACCGACAGAGCTATTCGGACTACGAAAAGGAACGCCAGGCGCGATAGCGGGCGACCAATACAGCGCTTCCTCACGCTTGCCGCCCGCCTGGGCACAACGGGCGAAAAACACGGCTCCGGCCGATGCGCCGAATCGTCAGCCGGCTGACGGTGGCGCTTCAGACCGGACGCCCCCCTTGCCGGCCAGGTGGTCGAACAGGGCCGCAGCCGCCGGACCAAGGGCGGCCAGCGATCGAATACAGAGTTGCAAGTCGCGCGGCGCCCACTGGTCGGTGATTTCGATAGTTTTCAGGGCATCGGCGGCGCTTATCGACGAGCGCGGCACCATGCCGATACCGACGCCGGCCGCCACCATGCGACAAACCGCGTTGAAGCTGCGGACCTGAATGCGTACGTCAAGCCGGCCACCCAGGCGAGCGGCGTGGTTCATCATGAAGGTGTGGATAGCGCTGCCGGCATGCAGGCAGACGAAAGGCTCGCCAAGCACATCGGCAAACGCCAGTTTCCGATGTGTGGCCAACGCGTGGCCGGGCGCAACGATCAGCACCAGCCGGTCCAGTCGGTAAGGGCGGGTTTCGAGACCGGTCAGCCCGACTTCTGAAGCGACAACCCCGAGTTCGACCTGCCCGGCCGCGATGGCCTGGATGATGGCCGGACTCGGCTGTTCTTCCAGGCTGACCCGGACTTGCGGGTGTTCGCGCAGGAAATCGCCGAGGTCACCAGGCAAGAAACAGTTGATCGCATTGGTGTTGGCAAAGACGGTGACCTGGCTGTGCAGGCCGCTGGCGTAGGGGGCCAGGTCGGCATGCATCTGTTCGAGCTGGGCGAAGACCTGGCGGGCATGACGGAGCAGCGACTCGCCGGCCGGGGTCGGCGTCAGGCCGCGGGCATGGCGGGCGAAGAGCGGCACGCCGAGGGCGGCTTCGAGCTGGGTCAGCCGATGGCTGGCCGAGGAGGGGGCAAGATGGACCAGTTCGGCGGCGCGGGTCAGGCTGCCGGAATCGGCGATGGCGGCGACCAGTCGCAAGTCGGGAAGATCGTAGCGCATGGTTTCGTCCATAACGAATGCTTGGTTTGAATAATACCAATTGCACCAGTGATGCAGGCTCGTATCTAATGGCATCCAGCAAGCTTGGACTGGTGATCAATCGCCCGGAAATAGTCATTCCCGCGAAGGCGGGAATCCAGTTCAAGCATGGACTCCCGCTTTCGCGGGAGTGACGAACTCACGGAGCCACTTTGGAAAAATCGAATGCTTATGGTGCAGGTCTGGCCTTGCTGGCGGCACTCGGCTTTTCGCTGAAGGCGATCTTCGTCAAGCTGGCCTACCCCTATGGCGTCGATGCCGTCACCTTGCTCGCCTTGCGCATGGGCTTTGCGCTGCCAGTTTTTCTATGGATCGGGCTGGCCGGGCAGAAGGCGGGCGGCAGCCTGGCGCGGCGCGACTGGGGGCAGTTGTTCATGCTCGGCTGCCTCGGCTATTACGGCGCCAGCATTCTCGATTTCTGGGGGCTGGAATACATCTCGGCCGGCCTCGAACGCCTGATCCTGTTCACCTACCCGACGCTGACCATCCTGATCGGCGTGCTGTTCCAGGGCAAGCCCTTCACCCGGCGCGAAGGCATTGCCATCGTGTTGTGTTATTCGGGTATCGGTTTCGCGTTCATCCACGATCTGGGGGTGGGCGACACGCGCAACGTGCTGATCGGCGGCGCCCTGGTCTTCGGTTCCAGCGTTTCGTATGCCCTTTATTTGTCGGGCAGCGCCCCGATGATCGCCCGGCTCGGCGCCATGCGCTTTTCGGCGCTGGCCATGCTGGTTTCGTCTGCGGTGACGCTGCTCCATTTCATGGCGACGCAACCGTTCTCGGCCTTTATCCAGCCGCTGCCGGTTTACGGCTGGGGCATGGCGATGGCGATCTTCGCCACCATCGTGCCGGTTTTTGCCCAATCGGCGGCCATTCGGCGGATCGGGGCGGGGCAGGCGTCGCTGTTCGGCATGGTCGGCCCGATACTGACCATCGGTTTCGGCTGGTGGCTGCTCGACGAAGCCATCTCGGCCGCGCAGATGGCCGGCGCGGCGCTGGTTGTCGTTGGTATCTTGATCGTCAGCCGCAGGTAAAACGCTTCGGGGTAGAATCCTTGCATGATCGGGATTCTGCTTATCACTCACGGCAGTTATGGCGAGGCACTCATCCAGAATGCCTGCCATGTGCTGAACAAGCGTCCGGCGCAGGTTAACCAACTGGGCATTACAGCCCAGGATGACCCGCTGGATTTGCTGCCATTGGCGCGTGAGATGCTCAACCTGGTCGACAAGGGCAGTGGCGTACTGGTGCTGACCGACATTTTCGGTGCCTCGCCGTCCAATCTCGCCCTGAAATTGCTCGAACCCGGTCGCGTCGAAGGCCTGACCGGGGTCAATTTACCGATGCTGATGCGCGCCCTGACTTATCGCGACAAAGGCATGGAAACCCTGCTGATCAGAGCCCGCGATGGCGGCCGCGACGGTATCTTCAACATGTTGGACCATTAAAGAACATGCTTACCCAAGAAACCGAAATCATCAACAAACTGGGCCTGCATGCCCGCGCCTCCGCCAAACTGACCCAGCTCGCCGGCAAGTACAAGTGCGAAGTGTGGATGAGCAAGGGCACGCGCCGCATCAACGCCAAGAGCATCATGGGCGTGATGATGCTGGCCGCCGGCAAGGGCTCGAAGGTCACCGTGGAAACCAATGGCGCCGACGAAACTGAAGCCATGGAAGCCTTGCTGGCCTTGATCGCCGATTACTTTGGCGAGGGGGAATAAGCCACCATGAGCTTTAGCCTGCACGGCCTGGGGGTTTCCGGCGGCATCGCCATCGGGCGGGCCATGCTGATGTCGCACGCCACGCTGGAGGTCTCGCACCTGACCCTGGCGCCGCGTCAGCTCGACAAGGAAATCGAGCGCTTCGACAAGGCCGTCAATGCGGTCAAGGAAGAGCTGATCCTGATGAAGGAGAACACCGAGCACGCCCCGGCCGAGCTCAATGCCTTCATCGACATCCACACCATGTTCCTCGAAGACCCGGAACTGGCGGTCAAGCCGCGCGACATCATCCGCGAGCGCCGGTGCAATGCCGAATGGGCGCTGGTCCAGCAGATGGAGCATCTGGTCGGCCAGTTCGAGCAGTTCGACGATCCTTACCTGCGCGAGCGCAAGTTCGACGTCGTGCAGGTGGTCGAACGGGTGGTCAAGGAACTGCTCGGCCACCGGGGCCGCACGGCCCTGAAAACGGCGCGCCGCCCCAAGGAAGAGGCGCTGATCGTCGTCGCCCACGACCTGTCGCCGGCCGACACCATCGCCTTCAAGGAACACCGCTTCGCCGCCTTCATTACCGATGTCGGCGGCGCCACCTCGCATACGTCCATCCTCGCCCGCAGCATGGCGATTCCCGCCGTGCTCGGCCTGGAAAACGCGCGTGGACTGATTCGCGACGGCGAGCAATTGATCGTCGATGGCCTGCGCGGCGTCGTCATCGTCAATCCGGATCAGCGGGTACTCGATGAATACCAGCTGCGCAAGGAACAGATCGAGCTTGAGAAAACCAAGCTCAAACGCCTGAAGACGGCCAAATCGGAAACGATTGACGGCGTCTCGGTGCAGTTGTTTGCCAATATCGAATTGCCGGGCGACGTGCCGATGGCGCTGGACTGCGGCGCCGAGGGCATCGGCCTGTTCCGCACCGAATTCCTCTTCCTCGACCGCGGCGACATGCCGGACGAGCAGGAGCAGTACGAAGCCTACAAGAAAGTGGTCAAGGGCATGGCTGGCCGGCCGGTCACCATCCGCACCTTCGACCTCGGCGCCGACAAGGACCTGAACCCGCAAGGCAACGCCGGCGACCGGGTCAAGACCAATCCGGCCCTTGGCCGGCGGGCCATCCGCCTGTCGTTGTCCGAACCGCGGATGTTCCAGGTCCAGCTGCGCGCCATCCTCCGCGCCTCGAAACATGGTCCGATCAAGCTGCTGATCCCGATGCTGGCGCATGCCCACGAAATCGACCAGACCCTGGCCGCGCTGGAGCAGGCCAAATCCAGCCTGCGTGGCGAAAAAGTGGGCTTCGACGAAAACATCGAAGTCGGCGGCATGATCGAAATCCCCGCCGCCGCGCTGGCCGTCGGCCTGTTCCTGCGCCGGCTCGATTTCCTGTCGATCGGCACCAACGACCTGATCCAGTACACGCTGGCGATCGACCGCGCCGACGAACAGGTGGCCAGCCTCTACGACCCGTTGCACCCGGCCGTGCTGATGCTGATCGCCCATACGCTGTCGATGGCGGAAAAAGTCGGCGTTCCGGTTTCCGTCTGCGGCGAAATGGCCGGCGACCCGGACCTCACCCGGTTGTTGCTCGGCATGGGCTTGCGCATTTTCTCGATGCACCCGTCGCAGATCCTGAAGGTGAAGAATCGCGTGCTGAAGGCCGAGGTCAATGACCTCGCCCCCAACGTCCGCAAGATGCTGCGCCTCGATGAGCCGACCAAGCTGCGTGAAGCGCTGGACAAACTTAACGCCTGACAGGATCAACGCCGTGCGCCGTTCATTTTTCCAACTTTGTTTGGGCGCCTTTTTCGTCGCCCTGTTTGGCGCCGCTGGCGCCGAGGAAGCCCGCCCCTTCGTGCTGGGCATCGCGCCCCACACCAGCGCCCGGGTGATCCTGGAAATGTACCAGCCGCTGCGGCGCTCGCTGGAAACCTCCCTGAAGCGCCCGGTGGAAGTCCAGACTGCCCCGGACTTCAGCGAGTTTGCCCGCCGTGCCCTGAACCAGGACTACGACATCGCGGTCACCACCGGGCATCAGGCCCGCCTCTTCCAGACCGATGCCGCCTACCTGCCGCTGCTGACCTATGGGGCCGATTTCAAGGCGGTGGCCCTGGTCGACAAGAATGGTCCGGTCCAGACAGCCGCTGACCTGAAAGGGAAAGCCGTTCTCGGCCTCTCGCCCACTTCGCTGGTCACGCTCTGGGGCCAGCAATGGCTGAAAAAGCAGAATCTGGGGGACGTACCCGTCCGCTATATGTCGGCCGCCGACAGCGTCAGCCGGCAGGTACTGGCCGGTGAGGCCGCCGCCGCTTTTACTTCGCTCGCCAATTACCAGAAGCTGCCGCCGGATATCCGCCCCCGCATGCGCATCCTGGCCGAAAGCGAACCGATGGCCGGCCGCGTTTATATGCTCAACCAACGCTGGAGCAAGGAACGCAAAAGCATGGAAAAAGCGCTCTGGGCATTCGCCGCGACACCCGAAGGCAAGGCCTACTTCGAGCAGAACAAGCTTGATGGCTATCGCAACCTGAAGCCGCGCGAACTTGAGGCAATGGATCCGTATGTCGCAGAAACCCGGCAGGCCCTGCACGTAAAATGAAATTCACATCGCCGCTTCGCTCGGTGCGAGGCCGGTTGCTGATCGTAGCCATTGCCATCGAAACGGTGATGCTGAGCTTGCTGGTCGCCAACAGCTTGCGTCTGCTGACCACCCACATGGGCCAGCAAGCCGAGCAGCACGTCGAGGAGATTGCGCCGGTGCTGATCGCCGCCATCGTCGCGCCGCTGGCCCAACGCGATTACGCCACGGTACAGGCAGTGTTCGACGAAAGCACCAAGGTCGGCGGCATCGACTACCTGGCACTGGCCAACAATGACGGGAAACTGGTAGCGAGCAGTGGCTGGCCGGAAGGTACAGCCCTGCCGCCAGCCGATCCGCACCTGAACATCTTTGACGACGACAAGCAGAAACCGCGCTATGACGTCGTGGTCCCCATCGTGACCTATGGCCAGAAAATGGGTTCGCTGCACATCGGGATCGATCTCTCGCAGATCCGGACGGCCCACCACCAGTTGTTCTCCCAGGGCATCGTCCTCGCCCTGATCGAGATGCTGCTTTCAGCCGGACTGATGATCCTGCTCGGCTATTTCCTGACCCGCCATTTGGCTGCCCTGACCCGCGCCAGCGAAGCGGTCGCCACCGGCAACCTGACGCCACCACCGGTGCCCGAAGGCAACGACGAGGTAGGGCGCCTGGGCGCTGCCTTCAACGCCATGTCACGGGCGGTGGCCGAGCGCATTCTTGAACTCACTGCCTCACGCGACGAACAGGCCCGGCTGGCCAGAAGCGCCGAAACGGCAGCCCGCGCCAAGACGTCCTTTCTGGCCACGATGAGTCATGAAATACGGACGCCGATGAACGGCATCCTGGGCATGACCGAATTGACGCTGGCCACCGATCTCACCGAGGAACAGCGCGAATACCTGACCTGGGTTAAATCGTCGGGTGACAACCTGATGCGTGTTCTCAACGACATCCTCGATTTCTCGAAGATCAATGCCGGCGAACTCAACCTCGAACACATTCCGCTAGATCTGAGCGGCTTGCTGGACAGCGTGGTCGCGCTCTATTCATCGGTGGCTGCCAACAAGGGCTTGCACCTCTACTGGGCTGCCGACACTGAACTTCCCGAACATCTTCTGGGCGACCCGGTACGCATCCAGCAAGTCCTCAATAATTTGCTCTCCAATGCACTCAAATTTACCGAGCACGGCGAGGTCGCCATTCGCGTGCATTGCGAGAAAAGCCTCGAAAACAGCAAGCTGTGGCGTGTCCACTTCACCATCGCCGATACCGGCATTGGCATCCCGGCCAGCAAACTGGGCAACATCTTCGACCCCTTCGCCCAGGCCGAAGAATGGACAACGCGCAAATATGGCGGCACCGGCCTTGGGCTCTCGATTGTCGAGCGTCTTGTCCGGCTAATGCATGGCGAGATTCGCGTTGAAAGCGCGGTGGGCGAAGGCACCCGCTTTCATTTGCTGATCCATCTCGATCAGGCCGAAAAATGGACGCCCAAGATCGCCGAACTCGACAAGGAAGCGGCGCAGCGCAAGCTAACCGACAAGCAAATCCTCCTGGTCGAAGACACGCCGGTCAATCAGAAAATCGCCGAAAAGCTGCTCTCCCGCTACGGCTGCCGCGTGACCATTGCCGGCAATGGTCTGGAAGCGCTGGCCGCGGTCGAACGCGACACCTTCGATCTGGTTCTGATGGACATGCAGATGCCCGAAATGGATGGCGTCGAAGCAACCCGGCACCTGCGCATCCGGGAAGCTGAACTCAAGCTGCCACGCCGGCCGATTATCGCCATGACCGCCAATGCCATGGACGAAGACCGGGAACAATGCATCGCCGCCGGCATGGACGACTTCATCGCGAAACCCTTCCGGGCTGACGAAGTGATCAGCATGCTGTTACGTTACCTCTAGGACCAAGGCCCCCAATCAGCGAATGCTTGTCGCTGGCTCCAGCGCCGCCGTTTCAGTCGGCCGTTCGGCAGCAAGTCCGGCCCGCCGTTTGAGCTCGGCCAGCACCTGAGTCGAACTGGCACGGGAGGCAAGCAGTTGCTCGCGACGGTCGCGTTCGTCAATCAGGGCCAGGGCCTGCTGGCGCCAGGCGACCATCTTCGGCTCATGATCGTGGTGCAGGTGGTGTTTGCGATGCATGGTGAACCAGCGGTGTGCCTCGTTGGCATCGACCGCCACGCCTTGACCAATCTGGTACATCAGCCCGATCTGGAGTTGTGAAACCTTGTCGCCCTGGTCGGCCGCCTGCCGATACCAGCGCATCGCCTTCGCGTAGTCGACCGGCACGCCATCGCCATGCTGGTGGATCACCGCCAGATTGTAGGCAGCATCGACATTGCCCTTGCCCGCCCAATCCTGCCAGATCGCAACAGCCTTTGCGCTCTCGCCACCTCGGTGCAGTTTCGCCGCCATGAACAGGTCATCATCGGCAGTACCAGCCGTGGCGGCCAGACTGGCAGTTAAAAAGTACAAAACAAGGCAAAGCCGAGGGAAAAGTCGGGACATGGCAATTCTCCAAAAATAAAATTTCCGCCCTCGAACGCCGTCATGGGAAAAATCGACCATCGGC
Source organism: Azonexus sp. (assembly GCA_041909135.1). Taxonomy (GTDB): domain Bacteria; phylum Pseudomonadota; class Gammaproteobacteria; order Burkholderiales; family Rhodocyclaceae; genus Azonexus. Next base: position 398,876 of record JAYREA010000001.1, read on the forward strand.
TCAGACGACGCGGAATACCAAAATCCTATGCCCAGACCCCCTCCTTTGGAATTAGACAAATTGCCGCGCGACAATTTGTCGCATTCCACAAATAGGCCAATCCCCGGAAAATTAGCCCCCACTTAAATACCAATAATTCAGGGAGAGCTTCATGGGGTATCGTATCCGTCCAATGGCGGCGGCAATCACCGTTGCATTTTCGTCGTTGGCAGCGCAACAGGCAGCCGCCCAAACTACGTTGAATGAGGTCGTGGTCAGCGCCGGCAAGATTCGAGATGCGGCCACGCCGCAACAAATCGGCTCAGCGGAAATTGCCGCCCAGCATGCCATCACCCGCGATACAGCAGCCTTGCTGCGCGATGTACCCGGCGTCAGCCTGTACGGTGCCGGCGGTGTTTCCAGCCTGCCGGTCATCCACGGCCTGGCCGACGACCGATTGCGCATCACCGTGGACGGCATGGATTTCATTGCTTCCTGCCCCAATCACATGAACCCGCCGCTCTCCTACCTTGATCCGACCAATGTCGCCAAGATCAAGGTCTTCGCCGGCATTGCCCCGGTCAGCGTCGGCGGCGACAGTATCGGCGGCGCCATCGTCGCCGAGTCGGCCGCCCCGCAATTCGCGACACCGGGCCAAGGTACGCTGGCCAAGGGTGAAATTGGTGCTTTCTTCCACAGCAACAACAAGGCCCAAGGTGGCAACCTGTCCGCCACACTGGCTACCGAGAACATCAGCATCAGCTACACCGGCGCGCTGGCCAAGGCTGACAACTACAAGGCCGGCGGCGATTTCAAGACGTGGACCACGACTGGCCGCATCGGCCACACGCTGGCCCTGGACGAAGTCGGCTCGACCGCCTACGAAAGCCGCACCCACACCCTCGGCTTCGCCGTGCGCGGTGGCAACCACTTGTTCGAAGCCAAGTTCGGCTATCAGGATGTGCCCTACCAGCTCTACCCCAACCAGCGCATGGACATGCTGGATAACGAGCAGCAGCGCATCAACCTGCGCTATCTCGGCCAATACGACTGGGGTCTGTTCGAAGCTCGCGCCTACCATGAGACGGTCGATCACTTCATGGACTTCGGGGCAGACAAGCGGTATTGGTACAGCGGCATGTCGGGAGGATCGAACTCTCTGAATGGCACCCCCTGCTCACCAATCACGGGCGGCATGGCAGGCTGTGCTGCAGGCATGCCGATGTACACCACCAGCAAAACGACCGGCGTCAACCTGAAGGCCGATGTCGAGCTCGGCGCCAACGATCTGCTGCGCATCGGTGCGTTGTACCAGCACTACACGCTCAACGACTGGTGGCCGGCCTCCGGCGGCGGCATGTACCCGAACACCTTCGACAACATCAAGGATGGCAAGCGTGATCGCCTCGGCGCCTTTGCCGAATGGGAACGCCGTATCGGCAAGCAATGGACAACCTTGCTCGGCGCCCGCTACGAGCGCGTTGAAAGCGATGCCGGTGATATTCAGGGCTATAGCAGCAGTTACGCAACCGATGCCAACGCCTTCAATAACCGCGACCATAACCGTGCCGACAACAATGTCGACCTGACCGCCCTCGCCCGATACGCAGCGAACAACATGTCCGACATCGAGTTCGGGCTGGCCCGCAAGGTTCGTTCGCCCAACCTTTACGAGCGCTATACCTGGTCGACCATGACGATGGCTGCCTTGATGAACAACTTCGTCGGCGATGGCAACGGCTATGTCGGCAACCTAGATCTGAAACCGGAGAAGGCTTACACCGCCTCCTTCACCTTCGACTGGCATGCTGCCGATCGCAGCTGGGAGTTGAAGGCAACCCCGTATTACACCCATGTTGACGACTATATTGATGCCACACGGCTGACTGCGTTCGCGAACACCAACAACCAGTTTGTCGTCCTCAAATACGCCAACCAGTCTGCCCGCCTCTATGGCCTCGACCTCTCCGGCCGCATGCCGCTGGCCAAAACCAGCTTGGGCGAGTTCGGCCTGCGCGGCTTGATGAACTACACGAAGGGTGAAAATCGCGACACCGGCGGTAACCTGTACAACATCATGCCGCTCAACGGAAAACTGGCACTTACGCACCAATACAGTGGCTGGAGTAATGCACTTGAACTGGTCGGGGTCAGTGGCAAGGATGATGTTTCCTCGGCCCGCAACGAGATCCGCACGGCGGGCTACAGCCTGACCCATTTGCGTACCAGCTACACGTGGAAGAACGTCCGTGTTGACCTCGGCATCGAGAACCTCTTCGACCGCCTCTACTACCTGCCGCTCGGTGGCGCCTATACCGGCCAGGGTACCACGATGAGTGCTACTGGCACTTATTCACCAGCCTGGGGCATCGTCGTTCCCGGTATGGGACGCTCGATTTACGCTGGACTCAACGTCAAGTTTTAAGCCATTGACCCCGGCAAGCCCCGGCCCCGGCCGGGGCTTTATCATTTCTGGACAAGGGAAAACATGGGATCGACGTCTGCCACTTCATCCCATAGCCAACGGCATATACCAACTGGTGCGCTGATCTACTCGGCCCGCGCTCCGGGAAATGCCTGGCGCCTGAGTGAAGGTGTTGTCCGTCTGGACAACATGGCGGGCAATGGTGAAGCCTCGTTCGCCAGCCTCGCCATCGCCGGCGACATTCTCGGCTGCGAAACCCTGCTTTTCGGCTGCTATACCTTCCGCGCCACCGCGCTGACTCATTGCCGCCTGACACCTTGGCCGGAGGGCGCCACGGCAGTCGACAATGCCTCGCTGCTCGCCTCGTTGGCCCATGCCCAGCAACGGGCTGCCGATCTGGTCGCCCTGCGCGGCGGACAGGCAGCCAAGCGCGTCCTCGGCCTGATCCGGCTGTTGGCGGATGGTGCCGGGCGAGTCATTTTGCCGACACGCCAGGATATTGCCGACATCACCGATCTGCGTTTCGAAACCATCTCGCGCATCATCAAGCTGCTGGAGCGCAGCAAGGTGCTGACACCTATCCGGATTGAGGGCGTCCACGCCACGCGCGGCTTTCAGATCAATCTGGCGCTTGCCCGCTGACGTATTTCAGCCTGCCGTCAGAAGCGCAGGCCGGTGGCTTTCTCGACCGCACTGGCCGACAGCACACCGGAAATCTTTTCCTTACGGCCAGCACCATCGAACAAAAAAGTACGTGGTAACTCGCTGCCCCAACTGGGGTCGATGGCATAGGCTATCGCTTCCGGATTGTCATTACCGTAGGCGTAGCGCGGCCCGACCAGTTCGTAGCGGCTGAGCATCGGCCATAGCTCGGCACTTTCCGGCTCTGCCGCAACGGTAATCACGCGCAGTTTCTTGTTGCGCTTGCTCAGGCTGGAAAACAGCTTCAGATTCGTCTTGCAGTAATTGCAATCGGACGACCACAAGGCCACGACCGTCGGCTGCTTATGACTATCCGCGCTGAGCAGGCGCTGCGCTGCGACACGGTCGAGTTGCAAGAACTCGGCCGCCGCCAGCGGCCCTGCCATGATCAGGAAAACAAGGGAGAGAAACCGGCGCATCATGGCAGCGGAAAAAGGCGGAAGCCTTCTTTTTCGGTTCGCCAGAAGGCGAAGAGCTTGTCGTGGCGACGGATGACCCGGGCCTGATCCGACGCCGCATCGGTTGCGGCAAGGGCAATTTCCGTGAAACTCTTGCCGCCATCCGATGAAACCTGGGCGCGCAATTGCGTCCGCTCGCCGTCAAACTCCTTCCAGGCGATGGCCAGCTTGCCACCCGCCGCTGCCATGTCGGCATGGGCAGCCCGCGCGCCGCCGACCAGCCGCTGGCCTTCAACCCGGATTTCAGCCCCGGGAAGCAATCGACCGTAGAAGACCCGGCCTTCGCCATCCTTTTGATTGAACCAGACCGCGTGGCGCACACCCTGCTCATCGACCACCAGCGACGGACCGTGATGCGGGCAGCCATCCACCTTCCAGCGGTCGAAGGTGGCCCGCTGCACGCTTTCCGCCGTGCCATCCGGCTTCAGGCGAGCCAGTGCGTGGTCACGCTCGTTCGGCTCGAAAACATGGCGCCACATGAAGAGCGGAGCGCCGTCGCGGTCAAGGGCGCTGGTCACCCGGCAGCATTCGCAGGAATGGTCGGCCAGCTTGTATTCAGGCTGAAAACTGCGGCCACCATCGGTCGACAGCGCTGCATAAATCGCCGCTCCCCGGTAGGGCGTCTTGCCGGATTTGGCCGCTTCGAGATCGCGTTTGTCGATCCAGGCCAGGATCACCTTGTTGTCGGGAGTAGTGAGCAGGGATTCAAAACGGTGGGTAATTTCGGCGGGATCCTTGTGCACCGTGAGCGGGGCAGAAAAACGCTGCCCATCGTCGGCGCGAGCCAGCCGGATGGCCCCGCTGTAGGGCTTGCCGAGCGGACGCGTCCAGGCCACCAGCAAGCCACCATCGGCCGCGAAGGCGATTTTCGGACGGTTTTCCCCATCGGCGGAAATTTGCTCCGGTTGCGCGTTGACCGCCGTTGGCGCCGACCAGGTTTTCCCCTCGTCACTGCTGCGGTAAAGCAGGACATGCTCGCCCTGCTTGGTCGCTACCAGCAGACTGCCATCCGGGGCAAAAGCCGCCGAGGCGCCCAGTTCCTGCTTGGCCGCCTTGGCCATACCGGGCATGGCATCAGCGGCCGAAGCCCCCGGTGCGACAAGGGCGAGCATGAGCGCCCCACTAACGGCGGCCAGTAGCTTAGTAGTCAACACGAATCTCGCCATGGAAAGTACGCTGCGGGTAGGGGTGGAACGCGTAGTACTTCTCGTTGGTCAGGTTATCGACACCGAAGGCGGCAGTCATCCCCTTGGCAAAGCGGTAGGAAACCTTGGCGTCGAAGGTCGAGAACGAGCTGTTGCCACCATAAGTATCCGGCCATTGGTCGGAGTTGTCGGCATTGTTGTACTGCTTGCCGCTGTATTTGTACCCCAGCGAGCCACTTACCTGCTCGTTGAAACGGTAGACCGCAAGCAAGGAAGCACGCCAATCGGGTACCCGAATCACCCATTTGCCGACACTGGCCGGATTGAGATGGTTCTCCAGGACCTTGGAGCGGGCGTAAGTCACGCTGGCGGTCAAGTCGAGACCGCGCATTACCTCCGGCGCCACATAGGCCACTTCTGCCCCGCGAACCCGCAGTTTGTCGATATTCTGGTTACGCGTCACCAGACTGTAGTCGGTGAAACTGTACAGCGCATCGCGCACAACCTCCTCGAACAGCGATAGGCGCAGCACGCCGCCACCGACCGCCCCTTCGGCGGTCAGATCCTTGGCAAAGATTTTTTCCGGCTTCAGGTTGGGGTCGCTGATCCGGTACGCGCCGGTAGTCTCGTTCTTCTCGGTCTGGTACAACTCGCTCACCGTCGGGAAGCGATACGCCTTGCCCAGCGAGGCACGCAAGCTCCAGTCTGCGGTTGCCTGCCAGGCAACGCTGAGTTTTGGCGAGGTACCGCTTGCCTCACGGTCACTGAAACTGTTGGTGCCCAAGGCTGTTGTGTAAATTTCGCCTTCGGTCGCTTGCCACTTCTCCTGGCGCACGCCGGCATTCAGGCTGAAGCGCGGTGCGAATTTCCATTCGTCCTGGATAAAGATCGCCTGTGTCCGGGTCCGACCATGGTTACGATTGGTCAGCGAAGTCTTGCTGCTTTCATTTTGCCAACTCGAGACATTGTATTTCTCGTAATCGTAGTTGTAGGCATCATGGTGCAAGCCAGCCGTCACCGTATGGCCCGCTTTACCGGCGTTTGGTTTCCAGATCAGCCGCAGATCGGCGTTGTTCCAGCCCGTACCATCGGAAAATGCCGCCGTGCCACCGGCTGAGCTGGGTGTCGATGCCGCCCTGGAAATGTCAGTCGGTGTCTGATAGAGCGAGAAAGCACTTTCTAGCCGCCAGTCATCGGCCAGGCGGCTGTCAAAAGTCAGGCCATAGAGCCGATTGGTCGTTTCACTGTTACCTGGGGCAAAAGTTGAAGCCGCCACGGTGTAGCGCTGGCCATTGACCAAAATGGCACTGGTGCCAGTAGCCGAAGTTACGGTCTGACCGGCGGCATTTTTCAGGTAGCTCTCTGCCGTGGTTGTCGAGTCGTTGCGCCATTCGCCAAAAGTGAAGGCCAGCCGAGATTCCGGTCCGAAATCGTAAGCTAGACGAATCTTGCCGACATCCTGCACCGTGTGGTCGATGCTGGTAGCACCTACAATAACGCGTTGTGCGCCGGAGGGGTCCTTATCGACGGTATAGCCCGAATACGGCACGCTGCCCGCGCCGCTGGTCGCCCGCGTAGCAGTGGCGAAGCTCATCGGCTGAGCACGGCTGTCGAGGTGATTCGCCAGCAACGACACCGTTAAGCCGCCAACGCGGAAACCACCACTGGCCTGCTCCTGATGGCCATGGGCCGTCATGTCGGTACCGTACAGTTTATAGGGCTGGGAAAATGCCTGAATCCGCGCATGCGCCTCGACATCTTCGGGGCGACGGGTCGTCATCAGGATCGTGGCGCCGGCCGAGTTGCCGGGGAGGAGCGCGGAAAATGGTCCGTAGAGCACGTTGACCGTATCGATCTCCTCGCTGCCGACCAGGTTCCAGCGCGCCGGGTAGGAGTAACTATTACCGAGCAGATTGGAGAGCAGCAGGCCATCAGCGTAGACCAGCGAACGGGCGCTCTGCACCGTGCCGGTAGTGCGGGCGGCGATGATCGCGTTACGGTCGCCGATATAGCGCTTGCGGATTTGCAGGCTGGGCAGGTATTTGACGACGTCTTCGGTATTGACGACGTTCATGTTGCGCGCCTGCTCACCACTCACTTCGGCCTGCGGCGAGGGGTTCTGCACCACCGTCGCCGGACGGCTGTGGCGAACGGTCATTTCAGCCAGTTCCTTAGCATTGTCGTCGCCAGCATCGGCAGCCAGCAAATGGCCAGAAGAAAGCAGGGAGGCAATCGCCAGCGTCAGCGGTTTGAGGCGCAAGGGATTCATTTTCTTATCTGTCAATCAGGGATTGGGTTGAGTCAGGAAAGCAATTTTCACGATGCTGGCCCGCTGGGCAGCGGCCATGACATCGGCCACCTTTTCATAAACCACCTTGCGGTCGGCCCGCAGGTGCAGTTCCGGCTGGCGGGCGCTGGCGGCGGCAAAGCGGGCATCCAGTGCATCGCGATGAATGGCCTCACCGTTCCAGAAAATCAGGCCATCGGCGTCGATGGCCAGCTGGATCACCTCCGGCTTGTCATCGAGCTTGGTAGCGCTGACCTGCGGCAGGTCGATCGGCACCGCCTGGTGAAAGAGCGGGGCAGTGATGATGAAAATCACCAACAGCACGAGCATCACGTCGACCAGTGGCGTCGTATTGATTTCGGCCATTGGCTGGCCGGTACCGCCTTCGTCAAAGCTTCCGAAGGCCATGATCAGGCCTGCCGATTGGCGCGGGCGGCGCCAATGTCGACCAGATTGACGTTGCCACCAACCCGCACGCCAGTCGTCAGATAGGCATGCAGGTCATGGGCGAAACCATCGAGTTGCACGGCCACCAGGCGATTCGAACGAGTAAAGGCGTTGTAGGCCAGCACGGCGGGAATGGCGACAAACAGGCCCGCCGCCGTCATGATCAGCGCCTCGCCAACCGGGCCGGCTACCTTGTCGAGCACGACCTGGGTTGCGCCGGAGAGGCCGACCAGCGCGTGGTAGATGCCCCAAACCGTGCCGAACAGACCGATGAAGGGTGCGGTCGAACCGACCGAGGCGAGAAACGTCAGGCCACGCTCGATCCGCGCCTGCGTATTGACGATATGCGAGCGCAGCGAACGGGTGACAAATTCGCTGGCATTGACGCCGGCGCCAATGCCGCGTGCGGCGTTCTGCTGGTGAGCCTGGGCCGAATGGGCACCAGTCAGCGCCAGGCCGGCGAAAATCCCCGAAGTATCCTCACGGCGCAAGGCTTCCAGTGCTTCAGGCAGCGAATTGGCACTCCAGAAACTGGCCAGTGCCCGTTCCTGTGAGCGCGAGGCCCGCCAGGCAGACATCAGCTTGCCGAGAATGACCGACCACGAAGCCAGCGACAACAAGGCCAGAATGACCGCAGTGGTGTGTGTCACCAGGTCGCCCTGGCTCCAGAAGTGGGCGAGGCCCATTTGCGAATGCATGATTTCCCTTTCCTACTCAAGCGCAAAGGTGATCGGAACGACCACCGAAGAATCAACCGGCTCATCGCCCCGCCGGGCCGGAACAAAGCGCCAGCGGGCCACGGCCTCGGACGCCGCCGCATCGAGCCGGGCAAAGCCGCTCGATTTCGCAACAGCCACCTCCAGCGCCGTGCCTTGAGCACTGACGCGTACCTTCAACAAAACCTTGCCTTCCTCGCCCATACGCCGTGCAAGCGCCGGGTAAACCGGCTTCGGGTTATGCAGGTAATCGGCATCGAAGCGGGCGGCAACTACCGCCACCGGGGTCGGCGCGGGCGGGGCTGCTATCGGTTGAGGCGCCGGGGCCGGCGGCTGCGCTGCTACGACAAAGGCACTTGGTGCCTTCGGGCTGGCCACGGCAAGCACTGGTTGCGGCTGGACAACCGGCTGTTTGCGGACCTGCGGCTTAGGTATCGGCGGCAAGGGCTTGGCCGGCTCTTTCTTTTCTTCGATCATCGGCAGCAGGCGGGCACTGATGCTCGGCGGCAACGCGATCAGATCGTTCCTGACCGAAACGTACAGCATGGCGTAGGCCAGCAAGGCATGGAGCAGGACGACGACGGCTGCATTGATCAGGCGCTCACCGGTCGAGGGGACGCTTTCCCGGCAATCCAGCGGCGGTAAAACCAGTGCAGTCACGAGGCGTTCTTGATCCATGTCAAAAATACATTGAAAAACAGAAACTTAACGAGGCCGAATTCTATGCAGTCCGCGACTGGATGCCGATGTGGCAAATTGTCACAGGCCCCCGCAGATATAATCCGGCAATGACCTCAGGCCTCCGCCGTCTCCAGCCAAACCCGCCCGCCTGGCGGCATGGTGCTCCTTATTTCTTGATCGCCCTGGCCCTGCATGCGCTGGTCTTGTTTTACCCGCTGAGCCGGGCCATTAAAAAACACGAAATGACGCCGCCAGCCGCCATCATGGCCAGGCTGACGGAAAGCATCTCGGCGCCCCAGCTGACGCCTCCGGCAATGCCGGATAAGCCGGCGATGCAACGCACCCAGCACCGAGAAAAGCCCGTCCGCGAAACACGGCCGATCCTGGCCTTGCCCGCCCAGCCAGCAAGCGCCCCACCGACCTTCACGGTACCTGCCCCGGTCCTTGCCCCGCCAGTGCTACAAGCCGCCCCGACAAGCAGTGCGGCGCCAGCCACTGCGATCAGCAGCCCGCGTTTCGATGCCGCCTATCTGCACAATCCGCACCCCGAGTACCCGCCGATTTCCCGCCGCATCGGTGAGGAAGGCAAGGTATTGCTGAAGGTTCGGGTCACCCCGGATGGCCGACCGGCGGCTGTCGATGTCGAAAAAAGCAGCAATTTTGATCGCCTCGACGAAGCCGCCCGGCAAGCCGTGGCCCGCTGGCGCTTCGTGCCGGCCAAGCGCGGCGACGACGCGATCGAGGCATCGGTCATCGTGCCCATCGTCTTTCGTCTGGATCGCTGATTCGGGAAGGTAGACGTGACGACGGGGACCGAAGTCCCCGCCGGCTATCTTTGGTAACAAGGCTCTAGCAGCCCCGGCTAACCGTTTTTAGGCGGCAATAGCGAATTGCTCATCATTGGCAATTATGGATTTGCTTCATTAACGTCGATCGCCTGACGAGTTGCCTGCGCACCTTTGCCCGCCCTGTCGAAGCCAGTACACCCCCATCCAAGAACACTCAGCGGAATGTCCTTGGGTGGAGGTGAGGGGAATCGAACCCCTGTCCAGAACGCCTCCAGATTGCCGGAATTACAACCATGCTTTGGATTATGGGGGTGGGGGGTTGGTTTTTCAAGGGCAGACTTTGCCGGCAATGGAGAATTTCAGTGGCCGCACCAGCCGCGCCGATCTCCGCTGCCAAAAACATTGCGCGCGCGTTCGGTCGAGGCCAGCGTCGACCGAACGCGCAGCGAGGTGCCATCGAACAGCACATCGAAACGGGCCGGTTCGTTCCAGTCGTCGCAATAGCGCCACTCCCAGACCAGTTCATCGCGCGCCTTGAAATAGACGGTCCATGCAGGAACCGGCGGACCGAGGGTACGGACCACATCCTCCTGCGTCATGCCTGGCTGAATACGGGCAAAGTGCTTCATCGTCAGCACGTTTTCGCGGGAGACAAAGCGGCCGTTGGCATCGCCACGCACGAAGAAGGTGTGGTAACCCATGGCCCCGAAGGGATAGACCAGGGTTTCACCGCCATCGGCCTCTTTCCAGCGCATGGCCGGTATCCCCATCGTCCGCTCCACATCGACCAGGCGGGCATCGACGGGGATTCGACCGGCCCCGTCGTAGCCGGCACAACCGGCGAACAGTCCGAGGACCAGCAGGCAGAGCAGGAAACGACCGAGCATGGTGAGCGCTTACTCGCGCTCGGCCGTCAGCAGCCGCTCGCAATAGCGCGCGATGAGGTCCACTTCCAGATTGACCTTGCTGCCCGGCTGCAGGCGATTCAGCGTAGTGTTTTCGAGGGTGTGCGGAATCAGGTTGATGGTGAAATCGGTGCCGTTAACCGCGTTGGTCGTCAGGCTGGTGCCATCGATGACGATCGACCCCTTGCGGGCGATGTACTTGGCGATTTCCTTCGGGGCGCGAATTTCGAGCAGGCGGTTGTCGCCGACCGGATCGAAGCGCAGCACTTCACCGACCCCATCGACGTGGCCGGACACCAGATGGCCGCCGATCACGTCGGACAGGCGCAGGGCCTTTTCCAGGTTCACCGGGCCGGGGGCATCGAGACCGACCGTGCAGGAAAGCGTTTCCGGCGAGACGTCGACCATGAATTCGTTGCCCTCCTTGGCCACCACCGTCAGGCAGACGCCATTGTGGGCGATCGAATCACCGAGCGCGACATCGTCGAGCTTGAGCTTGCCGGCATCGACATGCAGGCGGAAACCGACTTCGCGTGGGGTGAGGTGGGTGATGCGGCCAACTGCCGCGATGATTCCAGAAAACATGGCAGACCCTGTTTTGCGCAAAAAAGAGGACTTTATCACGCCCGGTTGACCGCCCGGCTTGCACAAAAGCAGGTTTGGCCATAGGTTTTCACCTTTGCGTAATCGATTTACCCAAGGGAGACAAAGGATGAAAAAAACACTGCTTGCCACGCTGCTTTCAACGCTCGCCGCAGCCGCCATCGCCGACATCAACGTTGGCGTGACGCTGTCGGCCACCGGCCCGGCCGCTTCGCTCGGCATCCCGGAAAAGAACACCATCGACCTGCTGCCGAAGACCATCGCCGGGCAGAAGGTCAATTACATTGTGCTCGACGATGCCTCCGACACGACGACCGCCGTCAAGAACGCCAGAAAGCTGATCAGCGAAAGCAATGTCGATCTGATCATCGGCTCGACCACGACGCCCAACTCGCTGGCCATGGTCGATGTCGCCGCCGAGAACGAAACGCCGATGATCGCCATGGCCGCCTCGGCCCGCATCGTCGAGCCGATGGATGCCAAGCGCAAGTGGGTGTTCAAGACGCCGCAGAACGATGCCCAGATGTCGACCGCCATCGTCGAGCACATGACCAACAACAACGTGAAGACCGTGGCCTACATCGGCTTCTCCGATGCCTACGGCGAAGGCTGGTGGAACGAATTTTCCAAGCTGGCCGAAGTGCGCAAGATCAAACTCGTCGGCAATGAGCGCTTTAACCGGACCGACACTTCGGTGACCGGTCAGGTCCTCAAGATCATGTCGGCCAAGCCCGATGCCATCCTGATCGGCGGCGCCGGCACTCCGGCCGCCCTGCCGCAGAAGTCGCTGAAAGAAAAGGGTTTCAAGGGCATCATCTACCAGACCCACGGCGTCGCCAACAACGACTTCCTGCGCGTCTGCGGCAAGGATTGCGAAGACACCGTGCTGCCCACCGGACCGGTGCTCGTCGGCGCCCAGTTGCCGAACGACAACCCGGTCAAGAAATCGGCGATGGAATACGTGACCAAGTACGAGGCGGTGCACGGCAAGGGCAGCGTCAACGCCTTTGGCGGCTATGCCTGGGATGCCGGCATCCTGGTCGCCAACGCCGCCCCCGTCGCCCTGAAGAAGGCGCAGCCGGGCAGCAAGGAATTCCGGGCCGCCTTGCGCGATGCGCTGGAAGCCACCAAGAACGTCGCCGGTGCGCATGGCGTCTTCAACATGAGCGCCAATGATCACCTCGGTCTCGACCAGCGTGCCCGTGTCATGGTCACCATCAAGGATGGGACCTGGAAGCTCGCCAAGTAGCAAAAACGCTCGGCTCCCGGCCTGAAAGGGCCGGGTTGCCCGTGCTAGACTTCCTTTTTTTCGTTTCCGGGATGAAAACATGCTCAAGAAACTGACCCTGGCCGTACTCGCCACTGTCTCCACCGCCGTGCTGGCCGACATCAACGTCGGTGTTTCTGTTGCCGCTACCGGCCCGGCCGCCTCGCTTGGCATTCCGGAAAAGAATACTTTCTCCCTGCTGCCGACCACGATCGGCGGCCAGAAGGTCAATTACATCATCCTCGATGATGCGACCGACCCGACCGCGGCGACCAAGAACATCAAGAAGCTGATCAGCGAAAACAAGGTCGACGTCGTCGTCGGCTCCTCGACCACGCCGAGCTCGCTGGCCATGATGGACGTCGCCGTCGAGAACGAAACTCCGCTGATCTCGATGGCCGGTTCGGCCATCGTCGTCGAACCGATGGATGCCAAGCGCCAGTGGGTCTTCAAGACCGCCCAGAACGATGCCCACATGGCCACCGCGCTGGTCCAGCACATGACCGACAAGAACGTGCAGACCGTCGCCTTCGTCGGCTTTGCCGATGCCTACGGCGAAGGCTGGTACAAGGAATTCGCCAAGATCGCCGAAGCGCGCAAGCTGAAGATCGTCGCCAGCGAGCGTTATCAGCGTAATGACACCTCGGTGACCGGCCAGATCCTCAAGATCATGGCCGCCAAGCCGGATGCCGTGCTGGTCGGCGGTGCCGGCACCCCGGCCGCCCTGCCGCAGAAGGCATTGAAGGAAAAAGGCTACAAGGGCCTGATCTACCAGACGCACGGCGTCGCCAACAATGATTTCCTGCGCGTCGGCGGCAAGGATGTCGAAGGCGCCTTCCTGCCGGTCGGCCCGATGGTCGTTGCCGCTCAGTTGCCGAACGACAACCCGGTCAAGAAATCGGCGCTGGAATATGTCACCAAGTACGAAGCCGCCTACGGCAAGGGCAGCGTCAGCTCTTTCGGCGGCCACGCCTGGGATGCCGGCGTGTTGCTCAACAGCGCCATTCCAGTCGCCCTGAAGAAGGCCAAGCCGGGTACGGTCGAATTCCGCCGCGCCCTGCGTGAGGCGCTGGAGAGCACCAAGAACGTCGCCGGTGCCCATGGCATCTTTAACCTGACGCCGAACGACCACCAGGGTTTCGACCAACGCGCCCGCGTCATGGTCACCATCGAAAACAATACCTGGAAGTTGCTCAAGTAGCTGGCCTGAGAAAGTCATTCCCGCGAAAGCGGGAATCCAGCTCACCATGGACTCCCGCTTTCGCGGGAGTGACTTTTTAAACCCTCAACCTTTTACGGTCATATGGACCTCCAGATTCTCCTTCTTCTTGGCCAGGATGGCATCACCAATGGTGCCATCTACGCCTTGCTCGCCCTCGCGCTGGTTCTCGTCTTTACCGTCACCCGCGTCATCTTCATTCCGCAGGGCGAGTTCGTCGCCTTCGGTGCGCTGACCCTGGCTTCGCTGCAAGCCGGTCATGTGCCGGGCACGGTCTGGCTGCTGCTCGGCCTGGGCACCACCGTCGCCATCCTCGATGGTTACCACCTGGTGCGCGAAGGCCGCTATGCCAGGCTGCCGACGCTGCTGATCACCAATGTCGGCATCCCGCTGCTCTTCGCAGCCGGGTTGTTTGCCATGCCGCCAACCCAGTTGCCGCTGTGGACGCAGGTGGTCATTGCCATGCTGCTGGTCGTGCCGCTCGGGCCGATGATCTACCGCATTGCCTTTCAGCCGCTGGCCAGCGCGCCGGTGCTGGTCCTGCTGATTGTCGCGGTGGCCGTCCATCTGGCATTGATCGGCCTCGGCCTACTCTTCTTCGGCGCCGAGGGCTGGCGCACCCCGGCCTTTACCGATCTCAGCTTCGAACTGGCCGGCGCCCCGCTACAGGGGCAGACCATCCTCGTCGTCGTCGCCTCGGCCCTGCTGATCATCGGCCTGTACTTTTTCTTCGAGCGCACCATCTACGGCAAGGCACTGCGAGCAACGGCGATGAACCGCACCGGCGCCCGCCTGATGGGCATTCCGCCGGTGCTCGCCGGCAAACTCTGCTTCACGCTGGCCGCCGCCATCGGCGCCTTCTCCGGCATCCTGATCGCCCCGATCACCACCATCTACTACGATTCCGGCTTCCTGATCGGCCTCAAGGGCTTTGTCGGCGCCATCATCGGCGGCCTCGCCTCCTACCCGCTGGCTGCACTGGGCGCCATCCTGGTCGGCCTGCTTGAATCCTATTCGTCCTTCTACGCCAGCGCCTTCAAGGAGGTGATCGTCTTCACGCTGATCATCCCGGTGCTGTTGTGGCGTTCGCTGACCTCGCATCACATCGAGGAAGAGGAAGAGAAGAGCGAGGAAACACCAGGCGGCAGCGTCACCGCCGGCAAGCGCGGCTCGCGCCTGATCCGCCATCTGCCGATGCTGGCCTTCATCGCCGTGCTCGGCATCAGCCCTCTGCTGCTGCCGGAATTCACCATCACGCTGCTCAACTACATCGGCCTCTACGCCATCGTCGCCGTCGGCCTCGTACTGCTGACCGGCGTCGGCGGCCTGACGTCGTTCGGGCAGGCGGCCTTTGTCGGTCTTGGCGCCTACACAACCGCCTGGCTGACCACCGTTTATGGTCTGTCGCCCTGGGTCACGCTGTTCATCGGCATGGCTATCACGGGCGCCGTCGCCCTGTCGCTCGGCTTCATCACGCTGCGCATGGGCGGCCATTACCTGCCGTTGGGCACCATTGCCTGGGGTATCAGCCTGTATTTTCTGTTCGGCAACGTCGATTTCCTCGGCGGCCACACCGGCATCACCGGCATCCCGACCGTTTCACTGTTTGGCTGGGAACTGAAATCGGGCCGGGAATTCTTCTACCTGATCTGGCTGTTCGTCCTGCTCGCCATCGTCAGTATCCGCAACCTGCTCGACTCCCGCGTCGGCCGGGCGATCCGCGCCCTGAAGGGGGGCACCGTGATGGCCGAGGCGATGGGCGTCAATACGGCCCGCGAGAAGATCATCATCTTCCTGATCGCGGCCTTGCTGGCCAGCATTTCCGGCTGGCTGTACGCCCACCTGCAGCGTTTCGTCAATCCGACACCATTCGCGCTGAACCAGGGTATCGAATACCTGTTCATGGCCGTCGTCGGCGGCATCGGCCACGTCTGGGGGGCCGTGCTCGGCGCCGGCGTGATCACCATCCTGAAGCAGTGGCTACAGGACTTGCTGCCGCAATTGCTCGGCCAGAGCGGCAATTTCGAGATCATCGTCTTCGGCATCGCCATGGTGTTGATCCTGCAGAAGGCGAGGGCGGGCCTGTGGCCGGTGCTCATGCGCCTGCTGCCTTCCCGCGCTGTGGTTCGTGAAGTTCCACAGGCCGAAGCGCTGCCCAGGCGGCAGCCGACTGCTTCCGGCTCGCTGTTGCTGGAAGCCAGCGAGGTGACCAAGCGTTTTGGCGGCCTGGTCGCCAACAACAACATGAGCCTGACCGTGCAGGCCGGCGAAGTGATGGCGCTGATCGGCCCGAACGGGGCCGGCAAGAGCACCATGTTCAACTGCATCTCGGCGGTCAATCCGGCCACCGAGGGCAAGATCGCCTTCCTCGGCGAATCGACCGCCGCACTGGCGGCGCGCGACATCGCCCGGCGCGGCATGAGCCGGACTTTCCAGCACGTGCGCCTGCTCGGCCAGATGACGGTGCTCGAGAACGTCGCCATCGGCGCCCATCTGCGTGGTAGCAAGGGCGTTCTTGCCGCTGCACTGCGTCTCGACCGGGCCGAAGAAAACCGTCTGCTCGCCGAAGCGGCGCGCCAGATCGAGCGCGTCGGCCTCGCCGAGCACATGTTCGATGCCGCCGGCAGCCTGGCCCTCGGCCAGCAGCGTATCGTCGAAATCGCCCGCGCCCTGGCCTCCGACCCTTGCCTGTTGCTCCTCGATGAACCGGCCGCCGGCCTGCGTTACAAGGAAAAGCAGGCACTGGCCGAACTGTTGCGCAAGCTGCGCGCCGAAGGCATGGGCATCCTGCTCGTTGAACACGACATGGACTTCGTCATGGGCCTGGCCGACCGGGTGGTGGTCATGGAATTCGGCGAAAAGATCGCTGAGGGCCTGCCGGAGCAGGTCCAGAAGGATCCGAAGGTGCTTGAAGCTTATCTGGGAGGGGTCGAATAATGGGCAAGACCCACCTGCACGACCACGAGGTCATTCTCGACGTCAAGAATCTGCGCGTCGCCTACGGCAAGGTCGAGGCACTGCACGAAGTCAGCCTGACCATCCGCCGCGGCGAGATCGTCACGGTCATTGGCCCGAACGGGGCCGGCAAGACGACGCTGCTCTCAGCGCTGATGGGCCTGCTGCCCTCGGACGGCGACATCGTCTACATGGGCCAGGCGCAACGCCACGAGCGCTCGGTCGAACATCTGGTTCGCCACGGTATGACGCTGGTCCCGGAAAAACGCGAGCTGTTCGCCGAAATGAGTGTCGAGGACAACCTGCTGCTCGGCGCCTTCGACCGTTACCGCACCGGCCACCGCGACCAGATGGAGACGATGGACGAGGTTTTCGAGCTCTTCCCGCGTCTGGAGGAACGTCGCGCCCAGCTGGCCGGCACGCTGTCCGGCGGCGAACGCCAGATGCTGGCCATGGGCCGTGCCCTGATGGCCAAACCCAAGCTGCTGATGCTCGACGAACCCAGCCTCGGCCTGGCGCCGCTGATCATCAAGGAAATCTTCCGCACCATCTCGGCCTTGAAAGAAACCGGTGTGGCGATTCTGCTCGTTGAACAGAATGCCCGGGCGGCGCTGCAGATTTCCGACTACGGCTACGTGCTGGAGACCGGCGAGGTTTCACTGGCCGGGCCAAGCGCCGAACTGGCCGCCGACCCGCGCGTGATCGAGGCCTACCTGGGCCTCGGGCAGAAACACTAACCCAAAATCAGCGTGGCCCACGTTCGTCGTCATGGCGGCGGCGTGGATCGTTGTTCTGACCACTTGCCGGCTGGTCCGGCGGCTGCCGCGGCGGCTCGGCCCGCTGCTGCGGCATCGGCTGCGGTGCCGGCGCCCTGACTTCGGGAGGCGGGGCGGAACGCGGCATTTCCCGCGGTATTTCCGGTTGACGCTGCATCGGCTGCGGCATGCTTTCCCGCTGCATCGGGCGTTCCATGCGCTGGAAATCGCCGGCCTCACGGCGCTGCTCTGGCGGTCGCATGGTCGGTTGGGGCTGACGTGGCTCACTCCGCACTTCCGGCGGCGGCATTTCGCGACGCATGGGGGTCGGTGCCGGCGCTGCTTCAAAAGAACGGCCACGTGGCTCAGCACTTGGCGCCATATCCGCAGGACGGCGGAAAACTTCGCGACGTCGCTCGCCTACCGGCTCACGGCTGGCTTCCGGTGCCACCGGGCGAGCCTCCTGAGCCGGCATTTCGCGACGCATCGGCGCCGCCATGGGTGCAGCCTCGGGCGAACGCCCACGCGGATCGCCATCCACTCGCCCCTCGCCTGGCCGGCGGAAACCCTCACGGCGCGATTCTGGCATTGGCTCACGGCTGGCCTCCGGTATCGCCTGATGCCTCTCCAGAGGCGATGCCTCGCGCCGCATCGGCGCCGGGGCTGGCGCGCTCTCGACTGGCCGGCCCCGGTTCTTAAGCTCCTGACGAAGCTCTGGCGAGCGCCGCAAAACCTCGGGGCGGGACTCGACCCCGCGGCCATTGACGGCCTCCGACGTCGGCGAGCGGAAGACCGGGCGATCCTGATTAAGTGGCGCCGCCTCGTTACGGGGCACCCCTCGTTCCGGGCCACCCTGCCGCGACGGATCGAAATCACGACGCAGCTGTCGATTCTCAAAACTGCGTGACTCGCCATCATGCGGCTTTGCGGCACGCGGTGCCGGTGCCAGCCAATCGGCATTGGGGGCACGGGTGGACAGCGGGGCCCGACCCAGTTCCTGACGCTGTTGCGGGCGAATCTCGTGGGTAGAGATTGGCCGCCCTTCGCGCACCAGGTTGGCCGGAACAACCGTCACCGCCCGTGGCAAACCGTGATGGACAAACGGCTGCTGAGCTCCGGGGCGCATTGCCCGATCGATCATCTGGACATCGCGGACATGGCTGACATTGAGTTGCCGGACATATTGCGGGCTATGGCGATGGGCCGGGACATAGACTTCACGCGGTGCCAACGGGAACCAACCAACAGCCGGCGCGGCCCCTGAGCGGAAGCTGACGTTCCAGCCTGGATTGCCAATCCAGGCCACCAGTGCCGGCGCGTAGACCGGACGCGGCACGATCCGCCCCGGCACCCAGCCCCAGCGGCCATGGATCATCGCCCAGCGGCCGTAATGGAAGGGCGCAAAGCCCCAGGGCGCCTGGTCGATCCAGGTCCAGCCCCACGGCGCGACCCAGGCCCAGCGCCCATAGCGGTAGGGAGCCCAGTCGTCGGCCACGGCGCGCGGATACCAGACCGCACCGTAGTCGGGTGCCGACTGCCAGTCGCCATAGGCATCAAGATCCTGATAACCGGTCATGTGCGGCGAAACATGGCGCCGCGCCGTCCCCGCCAGCGTGGCATTTTCACGATTGGCCACCCATTGATCGAAGGCATCCTGGCGCCAATTGCCATCCAGCCTTTCGCGGCCATCACTCCAGCGACTGGCCTGTTGCCCGGCCGCTACCGGGGTCACCCGCCGGCCATCTTCAAAGGTCGCCCGGCCAGCCTGGACGGTCAGTTCCGAGTGATCGCCATACACATCGACACGGTAACGCCCCGGCGTCTGGAAGCGGACATTGCCATCGGGGGTCACGACCATGACATCGTCGACCTGATCCCGGTCGAGCACCGTGACGGCCAGGCTTCCCCCGTTCAGGCGAACATCGACTTGCCTATCGTCGACATGCAAAAACTCAAGCTGACTCTCATCGGCCAGACGGTAGGCCGTCGAGCCGATCCAGACTTCAGCCCGGCCGCGCTGCCCGGTTTCCAGCACGGCACCGCTGCTGATCGGCCAGTTGAGCGTTGCCGGCCCCCCTTGATCACTCCGGTCAACCCGAAAATTGACCTCGCTTTCAATATGCGCCAGACGGCCGACGCGGGCCGGTGGATCGTTCTGCGCCATGGCAGGCAGCGCGATCATCAGGAACGCGGCGGCCAGAATTCGATGCAGGGATTGCAGCATCAGGGACTCCCTTGGAAAGGCAGAACCCGCTCAACATGGCGGGCCAATGGACAATCAACGTTTCATCTCACCAAACGGATGATCGCCGAGCGAGGCAAATGGTTTCAAAATGTTGCCGGTCTGGCCACGTCAGGTGTTGTCGGTCGCAATACCGTACTTCTTGGCCACCGTGACATACAGTTCGCGCGCCGAAGCGACCTTGGCACTTTTGCGGTCCTTGCGCTGGGCCCGCTGCAGATAATCCACCGCCCGGGCACCCAGATCGGCATCCCAGCCCTTTTTGTCCATCAAGGTGAAGATTGCCTTGGCGGCATTGACCAGGAACTGCAGGTTGGGCACCTGTTCGGCGGCCTGGATCAGCAACTGCACGGCGCCCTCCAGATCGCCGCTACGCGCCGCCATCACGCCCTTGTTGTTCAGATCGATGATTTGCTTGCCGACCTGATCGAGCAGCGCCTTGCCGGCATCGGGCTGCCCGGTCTTCTCGAAAACACTGGTGATATGGTCGATCAGGTGCGGATCTTCATGGTTTTCAGCGGCCACCTGACGCATGATCCGGCCTGCATCCTCTTCCTTGCCGGCGGCATAGCAGGCATGCGCCAGATCGACGGCGAGGCGCTGCGAGGGATGGCGATCTTTTTCGGCCGCCTCGGCAACGATGGTTTTCTGCAGCACCAGTGCCTGATCCACCAAATTTTTGGCCTTCTCGGTCGCCCCTTCGGCATGCAGGCACAGGCTTTCGGTGACCAGCGCCGCCAGCTCGGCCTGCTTGTCGCCGCGCCACTCCCGCTTCATCTCTGTGGCGATCTTGCGCGAAGCCGCGACATCGCCGCGTTCGACCAGCACGCGCGACAGGTTGGCAAAATCATCCACCGTCCGCAGGCTGGAGCCTCGACTGCGCTCGATCACCTTGCCATAAGCCTTCTCCGCGGCCAGCAGGTCCTTGTTACGAGCCGCGACATCGCCGACCAGACGCTGGCGCACGGTATTGTGCGGCGAAGCATCAGCGCCCCGCTGCAGCGTTTTCTGGGCTTCATGCAGGTGCCCCTGGGCTTCATGCACCGAGGCCAGGAAATCGTAAGCCGACAGGAATTCCGGCGCCTCCGAGGTCACCTGCTCGGCCAGTTGCTCTGCTTCGTCAAGTGCGCCGCGATCGCGCAAGGCCATCGCCAGCCCCATCTTTGCCCATGGCACGACCCGTCCTTCGAGCACGCGCCGGAATACTTCTTCGGCTTCGCGGGTACGCCCCAGCTGATGCAGCAATTCGCCCTTGAAGCGCAGCGCGTCGTACATGTAAACCGGCTGCTGCTGAATGACACGATCACAGGCCGCGATCGCTTCCTGCAGCGCGCCGCTCTCGATCTGCTCATAGATCTTGCGCAGCACATGCTTCTTGTAGACCGCCTTGACCAGCCGGGCCTGCAACTGGTCGGCGGTGAACGGCTTGATCAGGTAATCATCCGGCGCCAGTTCGGCCAGCGCCACGACATTGGTGTAGCTGCGCTCGCTGGTGATGATCAGATAGACCGTGGACAGCGGAATCAGGTGCGCGTGGCGCAGCTCTTCAAGGAGTTGTTGGCCATCCCGCCCATCGTCGAGGACAAAATCCGACAGGATGATGTCGAAACGATTCCCCTTGACCTGGCGGATAACCTCCGCCGAATTACCCGCCCCATGGACCATCGTCACCCCCAGCGCACCCAGCATCAGGCGCAGCGAATCCCGCGCCGGCGAATGGCGGTCGACGATCAAAACCCGCTTCTTGGTCAATGATTGCTGCAAAACCAGCAGCATCTCTTCATTGTCGAGCAGGTTGGTGTTCTTGGCTTGGCTTGTAGTCATCAATGCCAAGGTACTGCACTTGGGATGGCGGGGCAAGGCAGCGGCAAAAACCTGTGATATTTCAGCGCCCTGAAGTAAAATCCGCGGTCCGATACTGCGCTGCAACAAAGCCATCAAAATGCTCTATCCCACCCGTTTCGATGTCATCGTCGTTGGCGGCGGCCACGCCGGCACCGAGGCTGCGCTGGCCGCAGCGCGGGCTGGTGCGAACACGCTGCTCCTGACGCACAACCTCGACACGCTCGGGGCGATGAGCTGCAATCCATCGATTGGCGGCATTGGCAAGGGCCACCTGGTGCGCGAGATCGATGCACTGGGCGGGGCAATGGCGGCGGCAACCGACGAAGCCGGCATCCAGTTCCGCATCCTCAACGCCTCGAAAGGCCCGGCGGTGCGCGCCACGCGCGCCCAGGCCGACCGTGTGCTGTACAAGCAGGCGATCCGCGGTCGACTGGAAAATCAGCCCAATCTGACCATCTTTGCCGAAGCCTGCGACGACCTCATCGTCGAAGGCGATCGCGTTGCCGGCGCCGTGACGCAACTCGGCATCCGCTTTTTGGCCGGTTCTGTGGTGTTGACCGCAGGAACCTTCCTCAACGGCAAAATCCACGTCGGGCTGGAGAACTACACCGGCGGACGCATGGGCGATCCGCCTTCCGTTTCGCTGGCTGCCCGCCTGAAGGAACTGAACTTGCCGCAAGGCCGCCTGAAGACCGGCACGCCACCGCGCCTCGACGGCAAGACCATCGACTTTTCGGTGATGGAAGAACAGCACTCGGACGACCCGATGCCGGTCTTTTCCTTCCTCGGCAACGCCGCCCAGCATCCGCGTCAGTTGCCGTGCTGGATCACCGAAACCAACGAGCGCACTCACGACATCATCCGCAGCGGTCTGGACCGTTCGCCGATGTACACCGGCGTCATCGAAGGTGTCGGGCCACGCTACTGCCCGTCAATCGAAGACAAGATCCACCGCTTCGCTGACAAGAACCAGCACAACGTCTTCCTCGAACCGGAAGGCCTGACGACGCACGAGATCTACCCGAATGGCGTATCGACCAGCCTGCCCTTCGACATCCAGCTGGCCCTGGTGCGCTCGATCCGCGGCATGGAGAACGTACACATCCTGCGCCCCGGCTACGCCATCGAATACGATTTCTACGATCCGCGCGGCCTCAAGGACACGCTGGAATCGAAGGCCATCAACGGCCTGTTCTTCGCCGGCCAGATCAACGGCACGACTGGCTACGAAGAAGCCGCCGCGCAAGGCCTGCTCGCCGGCATCAACGCCGTGCGTTACGTCCGCGGCGAAGTCGGCTGGTGCCCGAAACGCAACGAAGCTTACCTCGGCGTGCTGGTCGACGACCTCATCACGCGCGGCGTCTCCGATCCTTACCGGATGTTCACGAGCCGCGCCGAATACCGCCTGAGCCTGCGCGAAGACAACGCCGACTTGCGCCTGACCGAGCAGGGGCGCGAATTGGGTCTGGTCGGCGATGCCCACTGGGAGGCCTTCTGCCGCAAACGTGACGCCATTGCCAGCGAACAGGAGCGCCTGAAAGCCACCTGGGTTAATCCGAAGATCACACCGACCGAAGATTGTGTTCGCGTCCTCGGCAAAGCTATCGACCATGAGTACAACTTGTTCGAACTGCTGCGCCGCCCCGAAGTTTCCTACGCGTCTCTGCTCACCCTGCCCGGTGCCGGCGAGGCGCAGATCGACCCGCTAGTCGTCGAGCAGCTCGAAATTTCCGCCAAGTACCAGGGCTACATCGACCGCCAGGCCGAAGAAGTCGCCAAGTCGGCCAGCTACGAGAACACCGTACTGCCGAGCAATCTCGACTACAGCAAGGTCGCTGGCCTGTCCAACGAGGTCAGGCAGAAGCTGACCCAGCACAAGCCGCAGACCATCGGCCAGGCCTCGCGCATCCAGGGCATCACACCGGCCGCCATTTCGCTGCTGCTCATCCACCTCAAGCGGCACAACCTGTCGCAGGCGGCCTGAACATGACCGCACTGGCAGCCGGCCTCGCAGAACTCAGAATCGAGCTTTCCGCTGAACAGCAGCAGAAGCTGCTCGCCTTCCGCGACCTGCTGCTCAAGTGGAACAAGACCTACAACCTGACCGCCCTGCGCGATCCGGCCCAGGCCATTTCGCACCACCTGCTCGATTCGCTGGCCATCCTGCCGCATGTCGGCAGCGGCAATCTGCTCGACGTCGGCAGCGGCGGCGGCCTGCCCGGCATCCCGCTGGCCATTGCCAGGCCGGAACTCCCGGTCAGCATGGTCGACACCGTGCAGAAGAAAACCACCTTCCTGCAACAGGCCGTCATCGAACTGGCGCTCAGGAACGTGTCGGTGCACCACGCCCGGGTCGAGGAAATGCAGGGACAATACGCCCAGATCAGCTCGCGCGCCTTCGCCGAAATCGGCCTGTTCATCAGCCTGACCCGGCACCTGCTGGCCCCGAACGGCCGCTGGCTGGCCATGAAAGGCGTGCGACCGGACGACGAACTCAAGGCCCTGCCGGCCGACATCACGGTTGAAGCGATCATCCCGCTGACCGTGCCGGGGCTGGATGCCGAACGACATTTGATCATCTTGAAAGCCGGGTCATGAAAGTACTCGCCATAACCAACCAGAAAGGCGGCGTCGGCAAGACGACCACCGCGGTCAATCTGGCGGCGTCGCTGGCCGCCGAAGGCAAGCGCGTCCTGCTCATCGACATGGACCCGCAGGGCAACGCCACCACCGGCTCCGGCATCACCAAGAAAGAAGCGCTGCCGACCGTCTATCAGTTGCTGATCGGCGCCGCGACGCTGCTCGAAGTCTGCATCGCGACTGCTTTCGACTTCGACATCCTGCCCGCCAACCGCGAACTGGCCGGCGCCGAAGTTGAAATGATCGAGCTCGACCAGCGCGAATACCGCCTGAAAAAGGCTCTGGCGCAAAACCACGCCGAATACGATTTCGTCCTCATCGACTGCCCGCCGGCCCTCAACATGCTGACGGTCAATGCGCTGGTCGCCGCCGATTCCGTACTGATTCCGATGCAGTGCGAGTACTACGCGCTGGAAGGCCTGTCCGATCTGGTCGAAACGCTGCGCAAGGTACGCCATCACCTCAATTCGCGCCTCGAAATCGAAGGCCTGCTGCGCACCATGTACAACGGCCAGAGCACGCTGACCCAGCAGGTTTCGAGCGAACTGGAAAGCCACTTCGGCGACAAGGTCTACCAGACCATCGTGCCTCGCAATGTCCGCTTGGCCGAAGCGCCGTCCTACGGCAAGCCGGTCATCGCCTTCGACAAAAACTCCAGGGGCGCGCAAGCCTATACCGCGCTCGCCAAAGAAATTCTCGAAAGGGTCGCCTCATGATCAAGATGAAAGGACTCGGCCGCGGCCTCGACGCGCTGCTTGCCGGCAGCGATGCCAAGACCGATGACGCACTGCGCAACCTGCCCGTTGAACGCCTGAAACCAGGGAAATATCAGCCGCGCACCCATATGGACCAGGATTCGCTGGCCGAACTCGCCGCGTCGATCAAGGCTCAGGGTGTCATGCAACCGATCCTCGTGCGCGCCGTAAACAGCACGCCGGGTGCCGAGCGTTACGAAATCGTCGCCGGCGAACGCCGTTGGCGCGCAGCGCAACTGGCCGGCCTGAGCGAAGTCCCGGTCCTCGTCCGCAGCATCCCGGACGAGCAGGCACTAGCCATGGCGCTGATCGAAAATATCCAGCGCGAAAATCTCAATCCGCTCGAAGAAGCCCAGGGCCTGCAACGCCTGATCGACGAATTTGGCCTGACTCACCAGCAAGCCGCCGATGCCGTCGGCCGCTCCCGCCCTGCTGCCAGCAACCTGCTGCGTCTGTTGCAACTGAGTCCCCCAGCTCAGGAACTGCTGATGACCGGCAAACTCGATATGGGCCACGCCCGTGCGCTGCTGCCGCTGACTGGCGCCCAACAAATCGCCATCGCCCAGCGCATCGTTCAGAAAGGGCTGTCGGTACGAGAAGCCGAACGCCTCGTTCAGCAAATCACAAACCCGCCGAAAAAATCCGGCGAAAAACCGGTCGACCGTGACTTGCTCCGTCTACAGGAAAACCTCGCGGATGGTCTCGGTGCCAGCGTCCAGATTCGTACCAACAAGAAAGGGGCTGGCAAGGTCACCATCGAGTTCGGCAGTCTGGATCAACTGGATGGCCTGATTTCCCGGCTGTCCGTTTAACGGGTGTCACTAATCGTAACCGCTTGTCTTTCAGGGAAAACCCTTAATTTGTGCGCCGCGGAAATTGACTCATTTATAAGAGTTGTTTACACTTGCGAGGTTTCTGATCGAGGTATGTCTTGCACCCGCAGGTAAGCTGGATTATCAGTCGCCAAGCGGCATTGACAATTGTTTTGGGCATTCTGGCCTGGGCAATCTTCAGTGTTACTGCAGCAATCTCGGTCCTGATCGGGGGATCAATCGGCGTCATCGCAAATCTCGGCTACGTGCTGAGGGCCATGCGAATGAATGTCGGACTTGACCCGGTAAAAGCTTACCGGGCGCAGACAGCGGGCGAGGGGTTCAAGTTTCTTCTCACGCTCATTGGCTTCGCCCTTGTGTTCTTGAAGTTCAAGGAAGTGGCGGTTTTGCCGCTCTTCCTTGGTTACGCATCAACCTTCGTCATCTACTGGATGGCATTGCTGAAGCAACGCTAGACAGACTGGAGAAAACATGAGCGCAGACGGCGGCACACTGACCACCACAGGTTATATCGAACACCACCTTACCAATCTCGCTGTCTGTGCGGACAGTGCCAAGGTAGATGGCGTCTGTACGGGTTTCTGGACTTTCCACCTCGACACTCTGCTTGTTTCCGGCATACTGGGCTTGGTGGTTTTTGGCCTGATGGCCATGCTGGCAAGCAAAGCCACCTCCGGCATCCCGTCGAATGGCCAAAACTTTGTCGAAATGGTCGTCGGTCTCGTCGATCAACAGGTTCGTGACACTTTCCATGGCCGTAGCGCCCTGGTTACTCCGCTGGCGATCACCATCTTTGTCTGGGTTTTCGTCATGAACGCCATGGACTTGATCCCGGTCGACTTCCTGCCGACCGCGTTGCAGGCTGCCACCGGCAACCATCACCTGCCCTTCAAGTTCGTTCCGACTACCGACCCCAACCTGACCTTCGCGATGTCGCTCACCGTATTCGCAATCTCGATTTTCATGGGTCTGAAGGTCAAGGGCTTCGGCCACTTCATGCACGAAGTATTCGCTGTGCCCTTTGGTATGAAGATGGCACCGATTAATCTTCTGTTCCGCATCGTCGAGGAAATCGCCCGCCCGATTTCGCTTTCCCTGCGTCTCTTCGGCAATATGTATGCCGGCGAAATGGTCTTCATCCTGATCGCCTTGCTCGGCATCTATCAGCTGCCCCTGGCTCTGCCTTGGGAACTGTTCCACATCCTGATTATTACCCTGCAGGCTTTCGTGTTCATGATGCTGACCATTGTGTACATGTCGATGGCTGCAGAATCGCACTAAGTCTTAGCTGTTTTCTTGTAGTTTTTACTTTTAACCCCGCATTAACCTACCTTACTGAGGAGTAAACATGGAACTCGCAACCGTTCTCTCCAACACCGCTATTGCTGTAGCCATCCTGATCGGCGCCGGCGCTCTCGGTACCGCTATCGGCTTCGGTATTCTCGGCGGCCGCTTCCTGGAAGGCGCTGCACGTCAGCCGGAAATGATCCCCACCCTGCAAGTCAAGATGTTCATCGTCGCCGGTCTGCTCGACGCCGTGACCATGATCGGTGTTGGTATCGCTCTGTTCCTGCTCTTCGCAAACCCGTTCCTGGCTCTGCTGAAGTAATAACCCGCGCCCCTGAAACCCTTATCACCAGGAGGTTAGCGTGAACATTAACGCTACACTGATTGGCCAGGCAATCTGGTTTGCCCTCTTCATCTGGATCACGATGAAGTACGTCTGGCCGCCGCTGCAAAAAGCAATGGCGGACCGTCAGGCACAGATCGCTGAAGGCCTGGCTGCGGCCGAACGTGGCAAGCACGAGCAAGAACTTGCTGCCAAGCGTTCCGCCGATGCGCTGCGTGAAGCCAAAGAGAAATCTGCGGACTTCGTAGCACAAGCCGAAAAGCGTGCGCAGCAGATCGTCGAAGAAGCCAAAGGCACTGCCAAAGTCGAAGCCGACAAGATCGTCGCCGGCGCCAAGGCAGAAATCGAACAGGAAGTTGAACGTGCCAAGCAGCAACTGCGTGAGCGCGTCGCTGAACTGGCCGTAGCCGGCGCCGAAAAGATCCTGCGCAAGGAAATCAACGCGTCTGCGCATGCTGACATGCTAGTCGCTCTGAAACAGGACCTGTAAGCAAATGGCTGAATCCGTCACTATCGCCCGCCCTTACGCCGAAGCCCTGTTCCGCACGGCCAAGGAAAGTGGCAATCTGGCCAAGTGGTCCGAGCAGGTTTCCCTGCTTGGACAGGTGGCTGCCAATCCCGATGTCTCTTCTGCCATCGGCGATCCAAACGTGGCAGCCCCGCAACTGGTCGACCTTTTCCGGTCTGCCTGCGGTACGGCGGTAGATGCGGAGCTGTCGAACTTCATCCAGCTGCTGTCCAACAATGACCGTCTTGGGTTGTTGCCGGAAATCGCCGGCTTGTACGAAACCTACAAGCGCGCCGAAGAAGGCACCAAGCAAGCCGAAATCGTTTCGGCCTTCCCGATCGACGACAATCAGGTAAAAGCCCTGGTGCCCGAACTCGAAGCCGTCTTCAAGACCAAGCTCGAGGCTGCAGTGTCGGTAGATCCGGCCCTGATTGGTGGTATCAAGGTAATCGTTGGCGACCAGATGCTGGATGCTTCAGTCCGCGGCAAGCTTGACGCCATGGCTACGGCGCTGAACAACTAGGAGAATTTCATGCAGTTGAATCCTTCCGAAATTTCTGAACTGATCAAGAGCAAGATCCAGAACCTGCAAGGCGCATCGGAAGTGCGCACACAGGGCACGGTAGTCTCCGTTACTGACGGTATCTGTCGTGTGCACGGCCTGCAAGACGTTATGCAGGGCGAAATGCTGGAATTCCCCGGCAATACCTTCGGCATGGCGCTCAACCTTGAGCGTGACTCCGTCGGCGCCGTGGTTCTTGGTGAATACGAGCACATCTCTGAAGGCGACGTGGTCAAGACCACTGGCCGCATTCTGGAAGTCCCCGTCGGCCCGGAACTGCTCGGCCGCGTGGTCAACTCCCTAGGCCAGCCGATTGACGGCAAGGGCCCGATCAACGCCAAGCTGACCGACAAGATCGAAAAGGTCGCGCCGGGCGTTATTTGGCGTCAGTCCGTTTCGCAGCCGGTGCAAACCGGCCTGAAGTGTGTGGACTCCATGGTTCCGGTCGGTCGTGGCCAGCGCGAGCTGATCATTGGCGACCGCCAGACCGGCAAGACTGCCGTCGCTGTCGACGCCATCATCAACCAGAAGGGCAAGGGCCTGTTCTGCGTTTATGTCGCTATCGGCCAGAAGGCTTCCACCATTGCCAACGTTGTGCGCAAGCTCGAAGAGCATGGCGCAATGGCATACACCATCGTCGTTGCAGCTCCGGCTTCTGAATCCGCTGCGCTGCAGTACCTGGCTCCTTATGCCGGCTGTACGATGGGCGAGTACTTCCGCGACACCGGTGAAGACGCTCTGATCATTTATGACGACTTGACCAAGCAAGCTTGGGGCTACCGTCAGGTTTCCCTGCTGCTGCGCCGTCCGCCGGGCCGTGAAGCTTACCCGGGCGACGTCTTCTATCTCCACTCCCGTCTGCTTGAACGCGCTGCTCGCGTTTCCGCTGCCTGGGTCGAGAAGCTTAGCAATGGCGCCATCAAGGGTAAGACTGGTTCGCTGACCGCTCTGCCGGTCATCGAGACGCAAGCCGGTGACGTTTCCGCCTTCGTTCCGACCAACGTGATTTCGATCACCGACGGTCAGATCTTCCTGGAAACCGACCTTTTCAACGCTGGTATCCGTCCTGCTATCAACGCCGGTATTTCCGTGTCCCGCGTCGGTGGCGCTGCCCAGACCAAGCTGATCAAGAAGCTCGGCGGCGGTGTCCGTCTGGCACTGGCCCAGTACCGCGAACTCGCTGCATTTGCCCAGTTTGCATCCGACCTCGACGAAGCGACCCGCAAGCAGCTGGAGCGTGGCCGTCTGGTGACCGAGCTGATGAAGCAGCCGCAATACTCGCCGATGAGCATCTCCGAAATGGCCGTCACGCTGTACGCAGCTGACAAGGGCTACTTCGACGATGTCGAAGTCAAGCGTGCTCTGGAGTGCGAAAAGGCCATGATCGGTTACCTGAAGACCAACTGTGCCGACCTCATGAAGACCATGGAGTCGACCGCTGATCTGAGCGCCGATTCCGAGAAGGCACTTGCTGCCGGCATCCAGGCTTTCAAGAGCAGCTGGGTCTGATCTAGGAGAACGCCATGCCTAGCGGCAAGGAAATTCGTAACAAGATCAAGAGCGTCGAAAACACGCGCAAGATCACCAAGGCCATGGAAATGGTGGCCGCATCCAAAATGCGCAAAGCGCAGGACCGGATGCGGGCTGCCCGTCCCTATGGCGAGAAGATCCGGCGCGTTGCAGGCAACCTGGCTCATGCCCTGACCGAGTACCGTCACCCATTCCTGATTAACCGTGAACAGGCCTCGGTTGGCCTGGTCCTGGTCACTTCGGACAAGGGGCTTTGTGGCGGTTTGAACTCCAACCTTCTTCGGGTCGCTGTGACCAAGATGAAAGAGTTCGATGCTCAGGGCAAAAAGCTTCAGGCCACCTGCATCGGCAACAAGGGCTTCGGTTTCATGCAGCGTGCTGGCGCCAAGGTTGTCTCGCACGTCACCGGATTGGGCGATACGCCCCATCTGGAAAAGCTGATCGGGCCAGTCAAGGTTCAACTTGATGCCTATATGAATGGTGAGATTGACGCGCTGTATATCGGTTACACCCGTTTCATCAACACGATGAAGCAGGAACCGGTGTTCGAGCAGTTGCTCCCGCTGTCGGGCGACACCGTCGGTTCGGCCAAGACCAAGTGGGATTACGTCTACGAGCCGGAAGCCAAGTCGGTCATCGACGATCTGCTGATCCGTTATGTCGAAGCATTGATTTATCAGGCCGTTGCAGAAAACATGGCCTCCGAGCAATCCGCCCGGATGGTCGCCATGAAGTCTGCATCGGACAACGCCAAGACCGTTATCGGCGACTTGAAGCTGGTTTACAACAAGGCCCGTCAGGCTGCGATTACGAAAGAACTTTCGGAAATCGTCAGCGGCGCCGCCGCGGTGTGACGCGTAGATTTTTATTTTTGGGGATTTGAATATGAGTCAAGGTTCAATCGTTCAGTGCATCGGCGCCGTTGTGGACATCCACTTCCCGCGCGACGCGATGCCGAAGGTCTACGACGCCCTCAAGCTGGATGCTTCCGAAGCAAACGGCATGGCAGAAGACGGCCTGACCTTCGAAGTACAACAGCAGCTGGGTGATGGTGTCGTTCGTACCATCGCCATGGGTTCCTCCGACGGTCTGCGTCGTGGCATGAAGGTGAACAACACCGGCGCTGGCATCTCCGTGCCAGTCGGTATGGGCACCCTGGGCCGCATCATGGACGTTCTCGGTCGCCCGATCGACGAAGCCGGTCCGATCGACTCCGACGAGCTGCGCGTTATTCACCAGGCCGCTCCGAAGTTCGACGAACTGTCGTCCTCCGTTGATCTGCTCGAAACCGGCATCAAGGTTATCGACCTGATCTGCCCGTTCGCCAAGGGCGGCAAGGTCGGTCTGTTCGGTGGTGCTGGCGTCGGCAAGACCGTCAACATGATGGAACTGATCAATAACATCGCCAAACAGCACGCCGGCTTGTCCGTGTTTGCTGGCGTGGGTGAGCGTACCCGTGAGGGTAACGACTTCTACCACGAGATGAAGGACTCCAACGTTCTCGACAAGGTCGCGATGGTGTTCGGTCAGATGAACGAGCCGCCGGGCAACCGTCTGCGCGTCGCCCTGACCGGTCTGACCATGGCCGAGCGTTTCCGTGATGATGGCCGCGATATCCTGTTCTTCGTCGACAACATCTATCGCTACACGCTGGCCGGTACGGAAGTTTCCGCACTGCTCGGCCGTATGCCTTCCGCCGTGGGCTATCAGCCGACGTTGGCTGAAGAAATGGGCCGCCTGCAAGAGCGTATTACCTCGACCAAGGTCGGCTCGATCACCTCCATCCAGGCCGTTTACGTGCCTGCCGATGACTTGACCGACCCGTCTCCGGCTACCACCTTCCTGCACTTGGACTCCACGGTTGTGCTGTCGCGTGACATCGCCTCGCTGGGTATCTACCCGGCTGTCGATCCGCTTGACTCCACTTCCCGCCAACTCGACCCGCAGGTCGTTGGTGAAGAGCATTACTCCGTTGCCCGTGCCGTGCAGATGAATCTGCAGCGCTACAAGGAACTGCGTGACATCATCGCAATTCTGGGTATGGATGAACTGTCTCCGGAAGACAAGCTGGCCGTGTCCCGTGCCCGCAAGATTCAGCGCTTCCTGTCGCAGCCGTTCCACGTTGCTGAAGTCTTCACCGGCTCGCCGGGCAAGTTCGTTTCCCTCAAGGATACGATCAAGGGCTTCAAAGGCATTTGTGCCGGTGAATACGATCACCTGCCGGAACAAGCGTTCTACATGGTGGGCGGTATCGAGGAAGTCCTCGAAAAGGCCAAGACGCTGTAATCATTCGCGTCTGCAAAGGAGCTAGTAATGGCTATGACTGTTCATTGTGATGTCGTCAGTGCTGAAGAATCGATCTTCTCTGGCCTGGTGGAAATCGCAGTGTTCCCCGGCGAAGCCGGGGAACTGGGCATCCTGCCGCGTCACACGCCGCTGCTGACTCGCATCAAGCCGGGCACCATTCGTTTGAAGGTGCCCGACCAGAGCGAGTTTGAGCTGGTGTATGTGTCCGGTGGCATGCTGGAAGTTCAGCCCGACATGATTACCGTGTTGGCTGATACCGCGATTCGCGCCCACGACCTGGACGAAGCCAAAGCACTGGAAGCCAAGAAGCGTGCCGAAGAAGCCTTGGCCAATCGGAATGCCGAAATGGATTACGCCGCAGCCGAAGCCGAACTGGCCCAAGCTGTTGCCCAGTTGCAAGCAATCCAGCGTTTGCGCAAACATACGCACTAATCCGGAGCATATCTGGAAAAAAAGGCAGCCTAGGCTGCCTTTTTTATTGTTCATGCCCCGTCCTGACGGAAATTGTCACCTTTGCTTGAAGGAACGGAAAAGTCAGACGGGATCGGAGCTTAAGCGGGTACAGCAAGACAAGCTAATCAAGCTTGGAAATTCGCTTTTCGAGTCGGCTGATGTCGTCTCTGATGCGGTTCACTTCAGTGCCGAAGGCGCTGATGTCGCGCTCCGGAACAAGCAATGAAGAATCTTCAACCGCGTATTCCTTGACGTTCTCGGCGAGTCTTTGCAGGCTTCCCTGGAAACCGTTGAACAGTGAATGCCCGAGTAAATTCAGTCGACGGGCGGGAATATCACCAAGAAATTGAGCCATATCGGCTTCAGCATCCCAGCGCAGATTGCGGAGCACAAAGGCGAAAGTTTCTGCAACATCGGCGGACCCACCGAGTTTGACGGACGAGAACACTTTCTCCCGGTCAAACAGGGCATGTCCAAGCGCATCGGCGGGCAGGTTTATCGTCACGTCAGGCAAACTTGCAGCATCACTAGGCGTCAACAGGCCCTGTTCATCGATCGAAAGGCGAATGCTGATGCCACCCGCTTCGAGCAAGATAGATGCTCCGGCATGCTGGCGCAATCTTTCCTGAGCCCAAGCCTCACCCTGAATTACATGATTCAAGCTACGCAGCGCGAGTTGATTGAGCAGATTCATCAGTCTGTGAGACTAGAACTTGAATCCACGGTGTAGAGCGACAACCCCCAGCGCGAGATTGAAGTACTCAACCTTTTCCAGGCCGGCCTTTTCCATCATCGCCTTCAACTCTTCCTGCCCCGGATGTACCCGAATCGATTCGGAGAGGTAGCGATAGCTGTCTGAGTCGTTGGTGACGAGCTTGCCGACTTGCGGAATCACCTTGAAGGAGTAGAAGTCGTAGAGCGGTGCCAGCGGCTTCCAGATTTGGGAGAACTCCAGGACCAGCAAGCGGCCACCGGGACGCAGCACGCGGTGCATCTCAGCTAACGCCGCTTCCTTGTGCGTCATGTTGCGCAGGCCGAAGGCTACGGTGACGCAATCAAACCAGTTGTCGGGGAAGGGGAGCTTTTCCGCATCGCATTGCGCCACCGGCAGCATGTAGCCTTTGTCGAGCAGGCGATCGCGGCCACGAGCCAGCATGGCATTGTTGATGTCGGTCAGCCAGACCTGACCGCTCTTGCCAACTTTCTTGGAGAAAGCCAGTGAAAGATCGCCGGTGCCGCCGGCGACGTCCAGCACACGAGAACCTTCTCGCACACCGCTGCGCTGGATGGTGAAGGCCTTCCACAAGCGATGCATGCCGCCGGACATCAGGTCATTCATCAGGTCATACCGACTCGCCACGGAGTCGAATACATCGGCGACCCGGCGGGCCTTTTCCTGCTCGGCAACGGTTTCGTAGCCGAAATGTGTTTTATCGTCGTTCATGATTTCAGTGATGATGACCGCAGCCACCACTGGCGGCGGGACGTGAAGAGGTATCGATATCGCGCGACAGGCCCTGGCTTTCGATCTGCTTCAGGTATTCCTGCCAAAGTTCGTCGTGATGTTTGCCGAGGTTGTAAAGCATGTCCCATGAGTACAGGCCGCTATCGTGCCCGTCGGAAAATACCAGTTTCAGCGCATAAGTGCCGACAGGTTCGACTCTTTCAATAGCGACGTTGCGCTTGCCGGTCTGCAGGGTTTCCTGTCCCGGACCATGACCCCGAGCCTCGGCCGACGGGGTGTAAACGCGCAGGTATTCGAAGTCGAGCGAATACGTCTCGCCACTTTCGTAGATCAGTTCGAGACGGCGGGATTTCTGATGCAGCTTGATCTCGCTCGGTATCGGCGTATCGCGGTCAATACCAGCCATGGTGTCCTCCGGGGGTAAGGCCGCTAGTTTAGCGCACTCCCCCCTTGTCGGGCTCAAGATAGGTCAAAGTACCTGATAGCTGATCCGGTCGAAATCGGTACCCCGCTGCAGCATGTGGTTCATTCGCAATTGCCAGCTCTTGCCTTCTTCCGAATAGACGTCAAGGATACGACTCGCCTGATACATCCCGGGCGGCAAGACGATTGAGCCTTCTTCCTTGATCGCCGGCACTGGCGGCAGCATGAATGCCCGGACGTAGCGCTCATTGTTGCCGCTGGTTTGGGTGGCCATGCGAACACCGATACCGACCGGCATGCCTGGCAACGTCGCCACGCCAACGATCAGCCCGCCGGACTCCTCCTCCATCAGCCAGGTGGCCTGCACCAACAGGAAATGATC
The DNA here is from genome assembly GCA_041909135.1 of Azonexus sp. Lineage (GTDB taxonomy): Bacteria > Pseudomonadota > Gammaproteobacteria > Burkholderiales > Rhodocyclaceae > Azonexus. Next base: position 433,783 of record JAYREA010000001.1, read on the forward strand.
GCCATCGTGCGGGCAAATCACCATCAGCTGGCCATGCGATATCTTCATGCCAGCGCAGCTTCTGGCCAGACGGAAGCCGTTGGCCGAATGATTGATGACGGTCCATTCGTCCACCGGAAAACTGATCTTCGGCTTGATGGCCAGGGTCTGTCCGGGATCTGCACGCTCACCGAAGGTGAACAACTCGTCACATTCACCCCGCGAATAGGTGGCAGCCGAATCGGGTTGCTCGAACGCCTTGCTGGTCACGCAAAAGTGCATTGCCTCGAAACCGACAGCGACGCGGGCGACCCCCTCGGTCGAGAAACGTCTGAAACGGCGCGGGGAAGCCGACTGCGTCCAGGGGCGGGAAAGATGATCGAGCAAGGCGATCACATGCGCTGACGTTTCTTCGCCCAGACCCAGTTGTGATGGCGTAATGCGTTGCCGCAACTGGCTTAGCATGTGGTTGATCTGCAACCCAAGGCGCGACGTATCGAGACGCCGGGTATCCGCTCCCGGCTCATCGGCCACCATCGAGGGGTGGAGCGGGAAATCCTTCATCAACTCGATGACATAGGGCGGCACTTCCAGGTCATCGTTCAGTTTGTGGATGGAGACCAGGGGCGCCCACATGCCGGCCCAACGGCGGATCAGGTTCAGATTGCGGACACTGTTGCTGTACGGACTGGCGATGTCGATCAACAGCAGCGTCGTATAGGCCGCCGCACAATGCGTTGCCTGCAGATTGCTCTCCAGCACATCTTCGACCGGCGTGTAAGCCACGCCCCATTCCTCGGCGCTCGCGTAATAACCGTGCAGGTCGAGCCAGATACCGGGCGGCAGTTCCCGGCGAGCCCGGAAATGTTCGAGAATGACCATGCCCGTGTAATAAAGGCAGCGGTGCAGAATGGTCGCGACCAGCGAGACATACTGCGCATTTTCCGCATCGGGCTGCTCCAGGCGGGCGCACAGGGCGTAGGCCTTGCCCATCTTGCGCCAGGCGGCGACGACCTGCTGGAAGTAGGATTCCTCTTCATCGGCCAGCGGCAGCGATTTATTGTGGTAGCGCCGCGCCATCTCCTCTTCGACGAAACACATCGGTGCCCGTGCCTGTTCGAGCAAGGCCAGCAACACGCCCGGATCGGGCGGGGCCATCAGCAACCCATCGAGAAAGCGCATCAGCTGGCGCTCGGCAACCACCGGGTTTGCCAGGGACAGCTGGGAGAGATAGTCCATCCCCGTACGCAAATCGGGAATATCCAGCGGCATTTCTGCGGCGGTAGTGTTCATGTTCAGTCCAGCCTTATTCGATTTTTGCCAGGACACGGCCCAATACCCGGGCCATTTCTTCATTGCTCACGACAGGTCGTTGCACAGCCCCCTCACGGCGCACCGCCCCCCAGACCGGCTCGGGAAAATGCCGATCATCCACCCACCGGGGAATGATATGCCAATGAACATGAGGAACGACATTTCCAAAGCTGGCCAGATTGATTTTGTCGGGGGAAAACAACTGGCGGACGACCGTTTCGACGGCATAAACGACATGCATCAGGCTATCCCGCGCTGCCGGATCGAGGTCGGTCATTTCACGAACGTGGTCGTTCCAGATGACGCGGCAGAAACCCGGGTAATAGGGATCATCGACCCGAATGACTCGGCATTGCGCCGATTGCCAGAGGACAGCGCCCCCAGGATTGCTGCAAAGTTCGCAGGCTTGACTGCCGATTTCCACGCTAAGACGCTCCGGTGCGCTAAAAGAAACTACTCCGGAGTTTAAATAGCATGAGCCGCCGCCGCAAACGAAAGAACAAATTCACGGTCGGCGGCCCAAAGCCGCAAAAGTCAGAGCAGGACGCGTTCGATGCCGCCAGTGTTGGCCTTGCCGACGTAATCCGCCATCCAGTTGTCGCCGAGCAGATGCTTGGCCAGTTCGACGACGATGTAATCCGCCTTGGTATCGGCATCGTCATCGTAGCGTGACAAGCCCTGCAGACAGGCCGGGCAGGAGGTCAGGATCTTGACGTCACCCGCAAAGCCATCGGCCCGCAGCTTGGCAGCACCCTTTTCGATCTCTTCCTGCTTGCGGAACTTCACCTGGGTCGCAATATCCGGCCGCGAATAGGCGAAGGAACCCGAGTCGCCGCAGCAGCGGTCGGTCAGCGGCACGTCCTGGCCCATCAGCGACTTGGTCACGGCGAGCGGGGCATAGGCCTTCATCGGCGTGTGGCAGGGGTCGTGGTACATGTAGCGCGTCCCTTCGACACCTTCCAGCTTGACGCCCTTTTCCATCAGGTATTCATGGATGTCCAAGAGGCGGCAGCCCGGGAAGATCTTCTCGAACTGGTATTTCTGCAGTTGATCCATGCAGGTGCCGCAGGACACGATCACCGTCTTGATGTCGAGATAGTTCAGCGTGTTGGCAACGCGGTGGAAGAGCACGCGGTTGTCGGTGGTGATCTTCTGGCCCTTGTCGGCATCGCCGGAAGCGTTCTGCGGATAGCCGCAGCACAGGTAACCCGGCGGCAACACGGTGGTGGCGCCGATTTCATAGAGCATGGCCTGCGTCGCCAGACCGACCTGCGAGAACAGACGCTCGGAGCCGCAGCCCGGGAAGTAGAAGACGGCATCCGACTCCTCGCTGGTCTTGTGCGGATTGCGGATGACCGGGATGACTTTGTCGTCCTCGATGTCGAGCAGGGCGCGCGAGGTGCGTTTAGGCAGGTTGCCCGGCATCGGCCGGTTGAGGAAGTGGATGACCTGCGTCTTGACGCTCGGCGCGCCAAGCGTCGCCGGCGGGTGAGCACGGGACTCCTGGACCAGGCCGATCGCCTTGGCCGCCTTGTGGGCCAGGCGCTGGGCCTTGAAGCCGAAGTCCATCATGACGCCGCGCATCAGCTTGATGGTCGCCGGATCTTTCAGGTTCAGGTAAGTCATCGCCGCCGCGGTGCCGGGGCTGAAGCGCTTCTTGTCCTGCTTGCGCAGGAAATTGCGCATGGCGACCGAAACGTCGCCGAAGTCGATATCGACCGGGCAGGGCTTCAGGCAGCGGTGGCAGACGGTGCAGTGGTCGGCGACGTCATTGAATTCGTCGAAATGCTTGAGCGAAATGCCGCGCCGGGTCTGTTCTTCATAGAGGAAGGCCTCGACCAGCAGCGAAGTGGCGAGAATCTTGTTGCGCGGGCTGTACAGCAGGTTGGCGCGCGGCACATGGGTCGAACAGACCGGCTTGCACTTGCCGCAACGCAGGCAGTCCTTGACCATGTCGGAAATCTTGCCGATCTCGGACTGCTCCATGATCAGCGATTCGGTGCCAAGCAAGCTGAACGAGGGCGTGTAGGCATTGCCCATGTCGCCGCCGGGCATCAGCTTGCCCTTGTTGAAGCGGCCTTCCGGATCGACCTTCTGCTTGTAGGTGCG
>JAYREA010000002.1:0-321988 GCA_041909135.1 Azonexus sp.
TAGGTCGGAACTTCCGCACCTAGTGCCTTGAGGATGTTGATCTGGCGCGGGGTGTTGTTGACGTGGTCGTCGCCGCGGATGACGTGGGTGATGCCCATATCCCAGTCGTCGACGCAGACGCAGAAATTGTAGGTCGGGGTGCCGTCGGCGCGGGCGATGATCAGGTCGTCCAGTTCCGTGTTGGCAAACTCGATGTGGCCCTTGACCTGGTCATCCCAGGCAACGACGCCGCCCTGCGGATTCTTGAAGCGGATTACTGGCGGAACATCTGCGGGCGGAGTAGGCAGGTTCTTGCCCGCTTCAGGGCGCCAGCGACCGTCGTAGCGCGGCTTTTCCTTCTTCGCTTCCTGTTCGGCGCGCAAGGCATCGAGCTCTTCACGCGTTGTGTAGCAGTAATACGCGCTGCCATTGGCGAGCATCTGCTGGATGACTTCCTTGTAGCGCTCCATGCGCTGCATCTGGTAGAACGGGCCTTCGTCATGTTCCAGTCCCAGCCATTGCATGCCATCCAGAATGGCCTGAACTGCTTCCGGCGTCGAGCGAGCGACATCCGTATCCTCTATGCGCAGGATAAAGGTGCCACCGTGGCGGCGGGCGTAGGCCCAGGAGAACAGGGCGGTACGGGCGCCGCCGATATGCAGGTAACCGGTGGGGCTGGGGGCAAAACGGGTGCGGACTGGCTTCATGGCGTGCGGAATCTATACGTTGGCAAAGGGGGCTATTCTATCCGACCCGAGTTTGACCCGCTGCCCGACTTATGGTTAAATGCGCGCCTCTCTATTGGGCGGTTGGCTCAATATCAGAGCAATGTATTCATCTGGGTTGTTACCGGAAAACCACCTCATAAGGCTACAGAAATTATCAGTAAGTCCTTGAAAATGCGAGCGTAGCTCAGGGGTAGAGCATCGCCTTCACACGGCGGGGGTCGGGGGTTCGAAACCCTCCGCTCGCACCAAGAGAATCAACTTAAAACCTGCATGGCTTCCGGCTCTGCAGGTTTTTTGTTTTGTTGGTCATGATCCAAGTGGCTATCACTTGGGGGTCGTTCGCAGACGATTGGGGGACTCACCAAAGCAGAAAGCCCATGTTGGTTGGACATGGGCTTTTCAAATCTTGGGCCTCGGCACTCAAGGTCAAGGCAGCTGGCTATTCGCCGTTTTGGTATTACTCAGTCATCTCGTCAAACTGCGGCGGACTTTCAATCATGTTGCCTCCAGTCGCGTTGTTTTTTGAGGGGCCTGACCAAGCTACCGGTCAGACTTCAATTCCAGACTACTCCTCTCGATAGAAAAGTCTACAGTTTTATCGGTACTTTTTCTTGGCTGATATAGTCAGTCCGGCGAATAAGCCGTTGCCCATTCGGGAACGGCCCTTGCCTGTCGAATGAACCTATCCTTCGCGACTAAACTTGCCGCCGTGCCAATATCAATGAGCCTTTTTCGCGTGGATCGAGGTCAATACGAACAATGGACTCAAACCCGGCGCTTGTGAGCCAATGGCAATAGTCTTCGTAGCGGTAGGTCTGGGTGCCGGTTTCCACGAGCAGGGTCAGGCGAAAAGCCGCATCAAGCGCGTCAAGCGGGGTTTCGGCCAAGTATTCATGAATGACCAGCAAGCCGCCGGGGCTAAGTGTTTCGCCGATTCGCCCGATGACGTGGCGATTCTCTTCTGCCGTATGGTTATGGGCGACCGAGAGATAAAACACCAGGTCGTGTTCGCTCCCCCAATCCTGCGCCTGCAAGTCGCCAGGACTCAGTCGAATACGGTCTGAAAGTTGTTCTTTTTCAATGGTTGCGCCGGTTTCTGTCAGGGCGCTGGGCAGATCGACGATGACCGCGTTGAGTTGAGGGTAGCGCTGGCAAAAACGAATCGCGTGCAAGCCATGTGAGCCACCCAGATCCAACAAGCGATGATGCTCAGAGGAAACGGGAACGTGTTTGAGCAGGTCGGGCCCCAGGTCCGAGGCGAACGCCGCCATGTAGGAGGAAAACAATTCCCCGAGATGGGATTGCTCAACCATTGCATCCCACAGCGTTTTTTCCGGGTGGCCGCTGCGTACCGCTTCGGCGAGCCCGCCCATCATTGGCCAGGCCTCATGCGTCCAGAGCAGGCCCGGTGTGTAATCAACCTGCCCCTGACTGGTGAACCAACGCTGAGTGCTGGTCGTATTGGCGACGCACTCGCCCGATTTTTCCAGGTAGCCCAAGGCAATCAGAAAATCGGCCAAGGCCGCCGTACCTTTTCGGCTGGACTGAATTTTTTCGGCCAGCTGCGCTACCGAAAGCGGGCCTGCGGCCAATGCTTCAAAAAGACCCAGGCGCCCGGCAGAGATGATGGCTGATGACTTCATCATCGGCATATAGACATCCAGCATGGCCAGCTCGGCCGAACCTGTAGGCTGGCATACATCAGGTTTCGGGATGCGGGGTATTGGTGTCGTGGTCATTATTGACTTAGTACCTATCAGTTCAACGCAGCTGCAATGCTGGCAGGCAGTATCGGATCATCTGGCGTCATATCCTGGTTCTTGAGCTCGGCGAGCGTGGCGGGAGAGCCATCCGGACGGTTAAGTGGGATGTCGTACAAAGACTGATTCACGGTGATTTCTTTTTGAAGGTGGTTCAAGTGCGGCTCGCAGGAGCCAATCGGCCGCAATTCTACGCATGGATCACGTATCGCCCGCTCTTCTCTTTTTGCGATGACCGTGGTCAGCCGTCATTGACTGCTTTTGGCGTCTACTTGGACAAGGGGGCGCCACGCCCGGAGAACTCGTCGCTCATACGGTAGATCGCATCGGCAAAGGAGGCTTTCGAATTCTCCCGGCAGAAACGGTCGGCAAAGCCGGCGATGGTCCCGTTGGACACGTCGGTAACCTGCTGGCGCTGGTTGGCATAGTTGTGGCCGCTTAAAAAGCCGCGTGCCCATGCAATATAAACGAGCCGTTCCTCCGGGGCCGGCTTTGAATTGCTCCATGCCTGGCAGGACATATCTTCCAGCCCGAGAAGTTTGGTTGGCGCGGCGTGAATATGGGCGGCCAGCAGGGCGGTCAGTAATCCAAGCGTCCATTTGAGTAACTGGCGACGTAGCATTGTGGTTTTTCTTTCTGTTGGCTGGGGTGTTCAAAAGTATCGCCAACAGGATGCCATAGCTTGTATTGCCGGGTCATCTGCCAAATGCAGTCAAGCAATCGCCTGATTTTTAAGCGTGGCGGCTAAGTCACTGGTGGCGAAGCCCTTGTCTGAAACTGCCAACGCTCAGCCCACAGACTTATCCACAGAAACTGTGGACTAAGTGGGTGCTTTAAAGCAGTGCATCGAGCGCTTGCTCACGCACCCTGGCGGTGCCTGATCTTGCGCCCGATCCAGTTCCAGAGAGCCTCTCCAGCATAGGGAAGAACCGCGACCCCACTCAGTATTACAAGCATTTCAGGTTCCAGCATTTTGATCACCTCGATGCTTATCAACGAACACATTCATTGAAATGCAATTCCTGTGCCAATTTCCTTGCTCAGAGGGCGACTACTGCTCGACAAAGGCCCGCTCGATGACATAGTCGCCAGCAACGCCGATATGCGGGGAGATCGCAAAGCCGAAGCCATCAAGCATGCTCGATATTTCCTTCAGCATGGCCGGACTGCCGCAGATCATGCCGCGGTCGGTGGCTGGGTCGAGCGGTGCTTCCCCGATGTCATCGAACAGCTTGCCGGAGAGGATCAGGTCGGTCTGCCGGCCTTCATTGCGGAAGGGCTCACGCGTTACGGTCGGGTAGTAGATCAGCTTTTCACGGAGCAGTTCGCCCAGATATTCGTGCTCTTTCAAGTCCTGCTCAATGTAGTCGTGATAGGCAAGCTCGTTGGTCCAGCGTACGCCGTGAATAAGAATGACCTTCTCGAACCGCTCGTAGGTTTCCGGGTCATGGATCAGGCTCATGAACGGGGCCAGTCCGGTACCGGTGGCAAACAGGAACAGTCGTTTGCCCGGTTTCAGGTCACGCAGAACAAGCGTACCCGTCGGTTTCTTGCTGACCAGTAGCGAGTCGCCCGGCTTGAGGTGCTGCAGGCGTGAGGTTAGCGGGCCATCCTGAACCTTGATGCTGAAGAACTCCAGGTGTTCTTCATAGTTGGCGCTGGCGACGCTGTAAGCACGCATAAGGGGGCGACCATTTACTTCAAGGCCGATCATCACAAACTGACCATTGTTGAAGCGCAAGCCGGGGTCGCGCGTCGTCCGGAAGGTAAACAGGTTGTCGTTCCAGTGATGAACGGAGAGGACGGTTTCGGTGGCGAAGTTGCTCATGCTTGCGGCCTGCAGGTTAGTAAGCTTTGCATGCTAGGCTGACTGATTGATCTGGTAAATCGGGTAATTTGTATATCGCTTAGCTATAATTTCGCTATGAGACTTACGCTGCGTCAATTGGAAATCTTTGCGGTGATTGCCAAGACGGAAAATGTATCGCGTGCGGCCGAGCGCCTGGCAATGTCGCAGTCGGCGGCGAGCAATGCCCTGGTCGAACTGGAGAGGGCCTTCGATTGCCCGCTTTTCGACCGGATCGGCAAATCCTTGCACCTCAATGCCACCGGTCAGGGGTTGCTGCCGCTGGCCGAGAGCCTTCTCGCTCAGGCGCAGGATATCGAAGCCTATCTGTCGGGTGACAAGCTTGGGCCGGTGAGCGTCGGTGCCACGATGACCATCGGCAATTATCTGGCAACGCTGATCATTGCCGACTATATGCACCAGCATCCGGAGGCACCGGTTGCCTTGCACGTGGCCAATACCGATGCCATCGTCGAGCGATTGCTGCGCTACGACTGCGACGTGGGCTTGATCGAAGGAGAGGTCAGCCATCCCGATTTGTTGATCGAACCGTGGATGGATGATGAACTGGTCGTTTTCTGTGCGCCGGGCCACGAACTGTCCGGGCATGGGCCGGTTGATAACCAAACCCTGGCTCGGCAACTGTGGATTCTGCGCGAGCGCGGCTCCGGGACGCGGAGCCATTTCGATCGCGAAATCGGCCGTCATCTGGGCCATGTCAATTTGCGTCTGGAGCTTGAACACACCGAAGCAATCAAGCGCGCTGTCGAGTCCGGGCTGGGGATTGGTTGCCTGTCGCGCTTGGCGTTGCGCGAGGCTTTTCGTCGCGGCAGTCTGATTGAGATCAAGACTCCCCAGTTTTCTTTGGGCCGGCGTTTCTATTTCGCCCGCCACCGGCAGCGTTTTGAAAGTGCCGCGGCGCGGTGTTTTCGTCAGCTTTGTGCTTCGGCGATCGGCGGGGCAAGCAGCACGGCAGGTCTTCAATTGCCCTTTATTCCCTGATCTCAGCTTGGTCGGCCAGTGATTTCGATGGAAATTGAGTGCTGAGTTTTTTGCTTTTTATGTTTTTGTTGATTCTGTGGCGGCAGATACTTCTGGAATATTTCATGGAATGGTGTAGAGTTTGAAGAGGGTTATTTGTTAGTGAAGGTGACGATATGGCCATTCAATCAGTGACTTCCAACATCAGTGCCTACGCCAATACGGGCACTCAGGCCAGCCAGACGCAACAGTCTCAGCAGGCGCTTCAGGCCCAGCAGGCCGAAAAGCGTGAACCACGTCCCGAAGAGCGCGTCGAGAAGAAGGAAGAGCCACCGCGCCCGGTGGTGAACGCGCAAGGGCAGCCGACAGGCACCCTGATCAACGTGATTGCCTGAAATTCTCCGGCCTTGGTTTTAGATAGGTCAGACATCAAATGGCAGTAGCGTCCTTATCCGGTAGCCAAGCAGGCGGTAGTGCGCTGTGGGGGCAGATTCAGCAGCAACAGGCGCAGCGCAATGCCGATCAGGCTGAACAACGTGCCAGGGCGCTGGCGGCCAGCGCTCGCGATGCCCAATCGGTGGCTGACCGGGCGCAGGAAAATGCCCGTTCGTTGAAGGTTGAATCGAATCAGGCGCAAGGCGAGGCCAGCCAGGCGAGGCGGGGTTTGGCAGGCCTGTCATCGTTGGGTGAAGTGCAGGCACAACTGAGCGATTTACGTGAGCAGATCAGTACGGTGCTAAAGTCGGAAAGTACGACCACTACTGCGGCGAACTCGGCACCGGTGGTAAATTCTTTTGGGCAGGAGACCGGAACACTGGTGAATGTGACCGCTTGAGCTTTTGCGGGTCTTGTGTGGCGATGGACGCAGAGGCGTCCTTTTTTTTGCCCATCTCATCAGGGTCTTGGTATCGTTGTCAGCCAGTCATATCAACAAAACCACAAGGGAGTCCGTTTTGCTAGCCAACCACTGGTGCGCATCCGTCGATGCCACCATCCAATTGCGTACCGGATGTAATCCTCTTGAGAAACACGGACCGCAGGCGGTGCTCGTTCACGCCGATGCCTGGGCTCCGATGGATGCGGTGGCCAACCCGCACGATATTCGTCAGGTGGTCGATTACGAGGTGATTTTCCTGGCTATTCGCCGGCTGGAAGCCAATGCACATTGTGAGTGCCTGGAGTCGAGTATTCTGGAAGTGATGGATGCCATTTTCGGCATGTCTATCGTCAGTTCGGCTTTCGTTTCGATGCACAAGCCGCACGTCTATAACGGCCAGGGCACGCCGGCCATTTCGCTTTCCCTGACGCGCGAGCAATGGCAAAAGACGAAACGCTGATCTCAGCCATCGGTGCGGTGGCCAGTAACGGCATGCTGGGGCTGGCCGGCTGGCTGCCCTGGGACATTCCGGAAGAACTCGCCTATTTCGAAAAAACCGTGGCTGGCGCTGCGCTGGTCATTGGTCGGCTGACCTATGAGTCGATGGATGTGGTGCCGGAGGATTCGTTTGTCGTCAGCCGCCAGGCCGATCTTGTCGTAAGGCCAGGATGTACCCGGGTCACTTCGGTGGAAGAGGGGCTGTGTCGGGCGCTGGCGACTGGCAAGCCGGTATTCGTCATTGGCGGAGCCTCGGTTTATGCCGCCGCCTGGCCTTATTGCCACCGCTTTTACCTGACCCGGATTGAACAGTCATTTGCTGGCGACACCCTGTTTCCCGAGACGATTCCTCTTGATGGCTGGCAGTTGCATGCGGAGTCGGTCAGGTTGTTGCATGAGAACCTGAGTAACCGGGAAGTAGCTTGTCGTTTCCTGGAATATCGGCAGCCGCACCCACGGCCTGTCCCGATGGTTCATTGCAATTCTGTTTCTGGATGATCAGAATGGTCATTCGGCCGCATTGAGTACAGACCGCGACGCATGGAAACTTCACCCGAACAGAATTCTCGTTATGGGTATCACCTGTGGATTGCCCTGATCTCCCTGGTCGCGGGGGGCTTCATCTTGCTCGCTTATGTGCTCTGGTCGGCCTATCAGGACGTCTGGGCCGAGACCAGGTCGGTCGCCGATAGCCAGTCGGAACTGCTTGAGGCGCGCTTCGATTCAACCTTGCGGCGCGTCGAGGCGACTCTGGATGACATGGTTGAACGGGTGCCCAAGGAGGCGCTGGTCGTTGAAGCGATGCCCCGTTTTCGTGTCGCCATCGAGAAGGAGTTGCAGCGCTCGCAGCGCGCCTTTCCCGAGGTGGCCGGGTTTCGGGTCATCGCGGCCGATGGCAATGTGCTTTACCGGTCTGGCGGCGGGGATTATGCCAATCTGGCCGACCGCTCCTATTTCAGGTTGCCCAAGGAAGATGGCGGCAGCGGGATCTTTTTCTCGGAGGTTATTACCTCGCGGATCACCGGACGGGAGACCATCGTTGCGGCGCGAGGATTGCGCTCGCCCGACGGGCATTTCCTGGGCGTGGTCAGTGCAGCGATTGAACTTGGATATTTTGAAGGTTTGTACAAATCGCTTCGTCTGGGCGCCTCCGGTGCGCTGGCAATTCGGCGCAGCGACACGCATGCCCTGGTTGTTCGGCAACCGCCGGTAGCGGGCGAAATCAACCGCCGGCTTGAGCCATCGCATCCCATTTATCAGCGAATCACTGCCGGGGAGCGCCGCGGGGTGCTTGAGTTTGCGGCCCAGGTGGATGGTAAGACGCGAGTTTATGGGTACCGTGTTTTGGAGCGTTATCCGTTTTACGTTCTGGCTGGCTTGTCCGAGGCGGATGTCATGTCCTTCTGGCGGGAGCGGGCGAAGATGATCGGCATGCTGGGCACCACCATGCTGGCTTGCCTCGTGATCGTGATGTTCGGCTTGTTCCGCGCCCAGAAGCGGGAACGGGTAGTAGTCAGGGAGTTGCGCCGTAACGGCGAGCGCCTGAATGCTGCGCAGCGAATTGCCCAATTGGGTAGCTGGGAAATCCAGCTGCCTTCCATGCACGTGATGTGTTCGGACGAGTTGTATCGGATTTTCGAAATGCCCAGGCGCGAAAGCGGTTCGCCATATCAGGAATTCTTTAACCTGATTCATCCTGACGATCGCTCGATTGTGGACAAGATCCTGAATGAGTCGATCGCCTCGCGTCAGGCGGTCTCACTGCAGCATCGGCTGCTGATGCCGGATGGCCGGATCAAATATGTCCTGGAGTCTTGCGAGACTGAATATGGCAGGGATGGCACGCCGCTGCGAGTGATCGGTACCTCGCAGGACGTGACCGCTCAACAGGAGATGCTGGCACAAATGCAGCTCCTGGCCAGTGCGGTTCAATATAGTGGCGAAGCGATCCTGATTACCGATGTGGACAACAAGATTGTCACCGTCAATCCGGCATTTACCCGCCTTACCGGCTATAGCCCGGAAGAGGCCGTTGGGCGCAATCCCCGCTTCCTCTCGGCCGGGCGCACCACGAACGAAGAGTACGAACGGATGTGGCGCAGTATTGCCGAGCGAGGTTTCTGGCAGGGAGAAATCTGGGACAGGCGCAAGGATGGCGGCATTTATCCGAAGTGGATGTCGATCTCGGTCATCCGTAGCGAGGATGGGGCGATTCGTTACCATGTTGCGCACTTTACCGATGTCTCGTCGGAGCGAGCCGCCGAAGAGCGTCTGGAACACTTGGCTCATCATGATGTGCTGACCGGCCTGCTTAACCGTCTGAGCCTGAAGGGCCGCCTGGATCAGGCGCTGGCCGCTGCCCGGCGGGATGGCTCGCGGGTTGCGGTGCTGTTCGTTGATCTGGATCGGTTCAAGGTGATCAACGATACGCTGGGTCATCATGTCGGTGATGAGTTGTTGATCGAGGTGGCGAATCGCCTGCGGGAGAGCGTTCGGGACAGCGATGTTGTCGCTCGCGTTGGTGGTGACGAGTTCGTCATCATGCTGTCCGGTGTCGAACACACCGGTGCGGTGGCCACGGTGGCGGAAAAACTGGTGTTCAGCGTCGGGCAGTCCTATCAGATTGGTGGTTACGATCTGTATTCAACCCCCAGTGTTGGCATCGCCATCTACCCGACCGATGGCGAGGATGGCGATGTGCTGATGAAGAACGCCGATGCCGCCATGTATCACGCCAAGATGGCTGGCCGGAACAACTTCCAGTTCTTTGACGCCAAGATGAACGATGCCGCGCTGGAGCGGCTGAATACCGAGCACAGCTTGCGCCGGGCGCTGGCCAACGATGAGTTTTGCCTGTATTTCCAGCCGGTCATCGATCTGGCCAGTAATCGGGTGGCCAGCCTGGAGGCACTGATCCGCTGGAATCACCCGGAGAAAGGCTTGCTGCTGCCGGGCAAATTCATTGGAATTGCTGAAGAAACCGGCCTGATTCAGCCGCTGGGTGAATGGGTGTTATGGGCGGCGTGCCGGCAGCTGGCCGATTTTTGTGCGGCTGGCATTTCCGGTATCAAGATGGGTATCAACATTTCGGCCATCCAGATGCGCAACGGCAATTTGCCCTTGCTGGCTCGTGGTGTGATCGAGGCATACGATCTTGATCCGCATGATCTTGTTTTCGAGATCACCGAATCGGTGGCCATGGAGCAGCCAACCGAGACGGTGCGGATTCTCGATCTCCTGCACGCCATGGGGATTAGCGTGGCGATCGATGATTTTGGTACCGGCTATTCGTCATTGAGCTACTTGCGCATGTTCCCGATCAACCATCTCAAGCTCGATCGTTCGTTTGTCGAACAGATTGGCGATGAGGTCGACGGTTGTGTCATCTCCGATGCGACGATCGGCCTGGCGCACAGCCTCAAGCTGAAGGTTGTGGCGGAGGGGGTGGAAACCCAGGCCCAGCTTGATTACTTGCGTAGTCGTGGCTGCGACATGGTGCAAGGCTACCTTTTCAGTCGTCCGGTGCCGGCCGACGAAGTCCTGGCCTTCATTCGTCGATACAATTCCTGAAGCACAAATAACGCTTGCCAAGGCTAGTGCTTTTTCCTATGATTCAAACGAACGTATGAATCATAGGAGCAAGCCATGGTTGAAGTCCGCTCGGTCGATACCCGCGAACGCATTCTCGATGCTGCTGAACGGCTGTTCATGGCCCATGGCTATGAAGGCACCTCGATGCGCCAGATCACCGGAGAAGCCGGCGTCAATCTGGCCGCGGTGAATTACCACTTCGGCTCCAAGGAGTCGTTGATGCAGGAGGTGTTCCGGCGCCGGCTGGATTGGCTGAACGAGGAACGGATGCGGGTGCTTAACGCGATGGAGGCCGAAGCCGCCGGCAAGCCGTTGAAGCCGTCACAGATTGTTGATGGTTTCTTTGGCACCCTGCTGCGCATGGCAGGCGACGAGCGGCGGGGTGGCATGACTTTCCTGCGCTTGCTGGGGCGGACACTGACCGAGCCTTCCGAGTTCATCCGAGCCTTTTTGGCTCACGAATACAAGGAAGTCATGGATCGCTACAAGGAAGCCTTGTTCAAGGCCTTGCCCGATGTGCCAAAGGCCGAGATCGTCTGGCGTTTCCATTTCATGCTCGGCGCGACGTCCTACGCCATTGCCGGTACCGATGCCTTGCGGCTGGTGACCGACTGGCAGATCGAGGATGAGGACTCGGTGGACCGCCTGGATCGCCTGGTGCCACGCCTGATGTCCTTCCTGCTCGGCGGTCTGCGCGCCCAGTTGCCACAGTTTTCGGATAGCGCGGCTGCCGACAGCAAATAATCGACCAAAACCAAAAAGACATAAAAGGAGACACAGCAATGTTCAACAGCATCATCCCTTTGCTCGGGTTAGTCACCCTGGTGGCTTTGGTCGGGCTGATCATCGTTCGGCCTGTCCGCCGGGCGATCATCACCCGACCCATTTTTTCCACCTATCGCAAGGTGTTGCCGCAGATGTCGGATACCGAGCGCGATGCGCTGGAAGCCGGTAGCGTCTGGTGGGAGGGTGAACTGTTCCGTGGCAAGCCGGACTGGCAGAAGCTTCATGCCTATCCGGTGCCCAAGTTGACACCGGCCGAGCAGTCCTTCCTCGACAACGAATGTGAAGAAGCCTGCCGCCTGGTCGATGACTGGAAAGTAACGCACGAACTGTACGACCTGCCCAACGAAGCCTGGCGCTACATCAAGGACAAAGGCTTCCTCGGCATGATCATCCCGAAGAAGTACGGTGGCCTGGAGTTCTCGGCCTACGCCCATTCGCAGGTGGTGACCAAGCTGTCGACGCGCTCTTCGGCGTTGTCGGTGTCTGTCATGGTGCCCAACTCGCTCGGCCCGGCCGAGCTGCTGCTGCACTACGGCACCGAGGCGCAGAAGAACCATTATTTGCCGCGCCTGGCCAAGGGCGTCGAGGTGCCGGCCTTCGCGCTGACCAGCCCGTGGGCTGGTTCCGATGCAGCATCGATTCCGGATGCCGGTGTCGTCTGCAAGGGCGTGTACCAGGGTAAGGAAGTGCTCGGCATGCGTGTCAGCTGGGACAAGCGCTACATCACCCTGGCGCCGGTGTGCACCGTCTTTGGTCTGGCTTTCCATCTGTACGATCCGGATGGCCTGCTTGGCAACAAGAAGCATATCGGCATTACCTGCGCGCTGGTCCCTTACGACCATCCGGGTGTCGATACCGGGCGCCGCCACTTCCCACTCAACGCCATGTTCATGAATGGCCCGACGCGCGGTACCGAAGTATTTATGCCGCTCGATTTCATTATCGGTGGTCCGGAAAAGGCTGGGCACGGTTGGCGCATGCTGATGGAGTGCCTTGCCGCGGGCCGTTCGATCTCGCTGCCGTCGTCGAATACTGGCATGGCCCAGATGACGGCCCGCGCCGTCGGCGGTTATGCCCGTGTTCGCAGCCAGTTCAAGATGGCCGTCGGCAAGTTCGAGGGTGTCGAGGAGGCGCTGACCCGGATCGGCGCCTACACCTACATGATGGACGCCGTGCGCAAGATGACGGCGGGCGCCGTCGATCTGGGCGAAAAGCCATCGGTGGTTTCGGCTATTGCCAAGTACCACGTGACCGAACGGGCGCGTCAGGTCGTCAATGACGGCATGGATGTCATCGGTGGCAAGGGCATCTGTCTTGGCCCCTCCAACTTCATGGGCCGTGCCTACCAGCAGGTGCCAATCGGCATCACGGTCGAAGGCGCCAATATCCTGACCCGTTCGCTGATTATCTTCGGTCAGGGCGCCATTCGCTGCCATCCGTACCTGTTGCCGGAAATGCAGGCAGCGCAGAACCCGGATCAGAAGCAGGGCCTGGTCGATTTCGACAAGGCGCTGTTTGGCCATATCGGCTTCACCATCAAGAATGGTCTGAAAGCCCTGTGGCTGGGCATGACCGGCTCACACTTTGCGGGTGTCAATGTCGATACGGCGCCGGAAATGCGCCGCTACTACCAGCAACTGACGCGCTTCTCGGCGGCCTTTGCCTTCATGTCCGACATCTCGCTGCTGGTCCTCGGTGGTAGCGTCAAGCGTCGCGAAAAGCTGTCGGCCCGCCTGGGCGACATCCTGGCCCAGATGTACCTGATCTCCTGCACCTTGAAGCGCTACGAAGCCGAAGGTCGCAAGGCCGAAGATGCGCCGCTGGCTCACTGGGCGATCTGGGATGCCATGTACAAGGCGCAGGAAGCCTTCGACGGCGTGATTGCCAACTTCCCGGTGCGCTTCATCGCCGCCTTCCTGCATCGCTCGATCTTCCCGTGGGGTCATCCGTATGTCGTGCCATCGGACGATGTCGGCCATCAGGTTGCCAAGTCACTGATTTCTCCGTCGGCCACTCGCGACCGCCTGACGGCCGAATGCTATCTGCCGCTGGTCGAGACCGAGCCGGTCGGCGCCATCGAACTGGCCCTGAAGGCGACCCTGCTGGCTGAGCCGATCGAAGCCAGAATTCGTGCCGCTGAAAAGGAAGGGCGTTTTGACAATAACCCGCTGGCCAATGTGCGTGACATCGCTATCGTTGCCTTCGAGGTCGGGGTGATCTCCGCGGCTGAATACGAAATCATGAAGCAGCGCAACCATCTGCGCGACATCGTGGTCCATGTCGATGATTTCCCCTTCGATTACGGCGTGGTCACCGCCAACAAGCCGGCCGAATGCCGGATGGCCGCCTGAACATGAGCAAGACGATCTACGTGGTCGACGGCGCCCGTTCGCCGTTCCTGAAAGCCCAGAAAGGGCCGGGTGTTTTCGCGGCTTCCGATTTGGCCACCCAGGCCGGGCGGGCGCTGCTGCTGCGTCAGCCGTTCGAGCCGAGCGATCTCGATGAAGTCATCCTTGGCTGCGCCGCACCTTCGCCGGACGAAACCAACATCGGCCGCATGGTTGCCCTGCGCCTCGGTTGCGGCAAGAAAGTGCCGGGCTGGACGGTGATGCGCAACTGCGCGTCCGGCATGCAGGCCATCGATTCGGCCATCGCCAACATTCAGTGCGGGCGTTCCGAACTGGTGCTGGCCGGCGGTGTCGATGCGCTGTCACGGGCACCGCTGCTCTATTCGGATGCGATGGTGCGCTGGTTCGCAGTCATGATGGGTATGCGTACCGCCGGGCAGAAGCTGCAACATTTCCTGAAGCTGCGCCCGGCAGCCTTACTGACGCCGGTCATCGGCCTGATGAAAGGGCTGACCGATCCGGTCGTCGGCATGCTGATGGGCCAGACGGCCGAGAATCTCGCCTGGCGCTTCGGCATCGACCGCCAGCAAATGGACGAATTTGCCGTGCGCAGTCACCAGCGCTCCCTGGCGGCGCGTCAGGCCGGGCATCTCGGCGAGATCGTGCCGGTCGTCGATGGCCAAGGCAACGTCTATTCTGAGGACGACGGCGTGCGCGCCGATGCCAGTATGGCCGGCATGGCCAAGCTGAAGCCCTTCTTCGACAAGAAGTACGGCAACATCACCGCCGCCAACAGCTCACAGATCACCGACGGTGCAGCCTGGGTGCTGCTCGCTTCGGAAGAGGCCGTGCAGAAATGGGGCTTGAAGCCGATCGGCAAGATCGTCGATAGCCAGTGGTCCGGCCTTGAGCCCGAACAAATGGGTCTTGGTCCGGTGCATGCCACGACGCCCATCCTGCAACGCCATGGCATGACACTGGCCGATGTTGATTACTGGGAATTGAACGAAGCGTTTGCCGCGCAAGTGCTCGGCTGTCAGGCTGCCTGGCAGGACGATGCCTATTGCCGCGAGCAACTCGGCCTGATGGGTGCCTTCGGGAGCATCGCCGAGGATCGTCTTAACATCGATGGCGGTGCGGTTTCGATCGGCCATCCGGTCGGTGCTTCCGGCGCCCGCATCGTGCTGCACTTGCTGCATGTGCTGCGCCGGAACAAGGCGAAGCGCGGCATCGCGACGATCTGCATCGGCGGCGGTCTGGGCGGGGCAATGCTGGTCGAGAGCCTGAACTGACATGCGTATCGGACTTGTTGTGGACTCGGCGTGCGATCTGCCGCGCGAGTTTCTGGACCGACATGGCGTATTGATTATGCCGATCACCCTGCGCATTGGCGATGCCTTGGTCGAAGACCGGCGCCATCCCGAAGAGACGCAGGCTTTCTATGCCCGCCATCTCGATCGCAAGGGCGAGGATGATTTCGCCGAATCGATCCCGTATTCGGTTTCGCAGATTGAAAATCTCTTTCTCGAGCGTCTGGTGCTGGATTACGACTACGTGTTCTGCCTGACCATCACCAGTACGCGCAGTCCGATTTTCGACCACGCGATGCAAGCGTCGCGGGCCATCCTGACCAAGTACAAGGCGATCCGCCGGGAAGCCGGCATGGAAGAGCGTTTCGGGCTGGCAGTGCTGTCGACGCGCAACCTGTTCACCGGGCAGGCCGTGCCGGTCGCCGAGGCCGTGCGCCTGATCCGTCTGGGCGGCTTGCCCAGCGAAATCGGCTTGCGCCTGAAGCACCTGATCGACGAAACCCACACCTATCTGGTGCCGGCCGACCTCTTTCATATCTACAAGCGGGCCTCGAAAAAAGGCGATACCAGCCTGAGCTGGGGTTCTTACACGCTGGGCTCCTGGCTGAACGTCAAGCCCATCCTGCACTGCCATCGCGATGTGACGACGACGGTCGACAAGGTGCGGGGCTTCGAGGCCGGGGTCGAGCAATTGTTCGACAAGGCGATCCGGCGCATCGCGGATGGTCTCGATTCGCCGAGCATTTGCATCAGCTATGGCGGCGAGCCGTCGGCCGTTTACAAACTACCGGGGTACGCCAGGCTGGCCAAGGCAGCCGAGGACAACGGCGTGGAAATTCTCGTGTCGCCGATGAGCAAGACGGCGGCCGTCAATGTCGGGCCGGGTGCCCTGTCGCTGGCGTTTGCCGCAAAGGGCCATCAGGCTCACTAGGAACAAGGTAATGATCATGAATCTGCAACACTGGAAACTGGTCGCCGATACGGCAGGCATCGCTACCGCGACGCTCGACAAGGCGGGCGAGTCGGCCAACGCCCTGTCGGCTGAGGTACTCCGCGAATTTTCCGAAATTCTCGACCGGCTGGACAACTATCCACCGAAAGGCCTGATCATCCGTTCGGGCAAGGAAGCCGGCTTTATTGCCGGAGCCGACATCACGGAGTTTTCCCAACTCGATACCCCGGAAAAGGGCAGGGCGCTGGTCGAGCGGGGCTGGAATCTGTTCAACCGGCTGGCGGCGGTCAAATACCCGACGCTGGCGCTGGTCCGCGGCCACTGCCTGGGTGGCGGTCTCGAACTGGCGCTGGCCTGCCGCTACCTGCTGGCGGTCGATGAGCCAGGAACCAAGATGGGTCTGCCGGAAGTCATGCTCGGCATTTTCCCCGGCTGGGGCGGCATGTTGCGCCTGCCGCAGCGGGTCGGCCCGGCTGCCGCATTGGATCTGATGCTGACCGGCAAGACGCTGGATGCCAAGCGGGCAAAGAAAATGGGGCTGGCCGATGACTGTGTGCCGCCGCGCGTCATGGAAATGGCCGCCCGCCAATTGCTGCTTTCCGGCCAGGCTCGCCGCCCCTTGCCGCTCATGCAGCGCCTGATGAATGGCCCGCTCAAATCCATAGTGGCCAATGGCGCCCGCAAGCAGGTGGCGAAGAAGGCGCGTCCGGAACACTACCCGGCCCCTTACGCCATCATTGACCTGTGGCAGAAACATGATGGCAATGCGCTGGCTGCACCGGACGTCGTCGACCGCATCATCCGCTCGCCGACTGCCCGCAACCTGGTGCGTGTCTTTCATTTGCAGGAGCGGCTGAAGAGCTTCGGTAAAAGCTCCGATTTCAAGGCCAAGCGAGTTCATGTCATTGGGGCCGGCGTGATGGGCGGTGACATTGCCGCCTGGTGCGCCCTGCGCGGCATGACCGTGACCCTGCAGGATCAAACGCTGGAGCGCATTTCACCTGCCCTGAAGCGGGCCCATGCCCTGTTCACCAAGCGTCTGCGCGAACCGCTCAAAGTACGCGCCGCGTTTGACCGCCTGATTCCCGACCCGCAAGGCGACGGCGTACCGCATGCCGATGTGATCATTGAAGCCATTTTCGAGAACGTCGAGGCCAAGCATGCGCTGTTCAGTTCGCTGGAGCCACGCATGAAGGCGGGGGCGGTGCTCGCCACCAACACCTCCAGCCTCAAGCTCGAAGATCTGCGCACGGTGCTGCAGCGGCCGGAGCGGCTGGTCGGCATCCACTTCTTCAACCCCGTATCCATGATGCCGCTGGTCGAGGTGGTCGAAGCCGAAGGGGCCGATCCCGCTGCCGTGCAAGCAGCCTGTGCCTTCGTCAAGCAGATCGACAAGCTGCCACTGCCAGTCAAGAGTGCCCCCGGCTTCCTGGTCAATGCCGTGTTGGCGCCGTACATGCTGGCCGCCATGCGGGCGGTCGACGAGGGCATCTCGCCAGAGACCATAGACGAAGCCATGCTCGCTTTCGGCATGCCAATGGGGCCGATCGAACTGATCGATACCGTGGGTCTGGATATAGCGATGGCCGCCGGAAAACAACTGGCCGGTGGTGCCGATGCACCGCGTTGCCTGCTGCAGCGTGTGGAAAAGAACCAGCTTGGCAAGAAGAGCGGGCAGGGCTTCTACGACTGGTCTTCCGGCAAGGCAGCGAAAGTTTCTGCAGGGACGGTTCCGGCTGGTCTGGCCGAGCGTCTGGTCAAACCGCTGATCGAACGCACCGAGCGCCTGGTAGCCGAGGGCGTCATCGGCGAAGCCGATCTGGCCGATGCCGGCGTGATTTTTGGTACAGGCTTCGCGCCTTTTACCGGCGGGCCATTGAATTACCGAGCAAGCCCAGGAAAATGATGTTGTGTAATTGCAACAGGATGTAAGTTTTTTTCAAATCAAACAATATTTCAAACGTTTGTTTGAGTTTTAATTGATGCACCAAACCGGGGAAATCCCCAACACAATCACAACAGGAGACAAATCAATGCACAAAAGAATCACCATGCGCCTGATCCCGGCGCTGATCGCAGTTTCGTTTTCAGGTGGTGCCTTCGCAGCAGCCTTTCAGCTAACCGGGCAGAGTGCTTCGGGGGTTGGTATGGCCAATGCCGGTGCTGCCGCCGCGGCGGAAGATACCAGCACCCTGTATTACAACCCGGCCGGGATGACCTATCTGTCCGAGGGGCACAACATCAGCTTCGCCACGACGCTGCTGGATCGCAGCACCCGATTTACCGACGAGGGCACGAATAGGTTGGCCGGCGTCTATCCGGTCGGAGGTAACGGTGGTGATGGTGGCGGGCTGCATGCAGTTCCCGCAATCTATTATTCCTATGCCGTCGCACCGCAGTGGCGTCTGGGTTTGGCCGTCAACCCGACCTTTGCGGATGAGACCGAGTACGACAAGAATTTTGCCGGCCGTTATTCCGGTTTAAGAACCAAGATCCGTATCGTCAACGTCAATCCGTCCGTGGCCTACAAGGTCAATGATGCGCTGTCGGTGGCATTTGGCATCAATTACGCCAAGGCAAATGTTGAATTCAATCAGGCGGTTCCTAATGGGGCGAACCCTGATGGCACGGGTACCCTCAAGGGTGATGCTGCCGGCTGGGGATATAACCTTGGCGCGATGTACCAGATCACCAAGGATACGCGTGCTGGCCTGAGCTATCGTTCCAAGATCAAGTTCGATCTTGAAGGTGATAAAACTCAGACCGGCCAGGCGACCCGCAGCATCTATGCCGACTTGACGATGCCGGATACCGCCTCCCTGGCATTCCATCATCAGTTCAACGACAAGTGGGCGGCCCTTGCCGACTTCACCTGGACTGGTTGGAGCAAGCTGCAGAAGCTTGAACCGGTCTATTCGGATGGAAGCCGTGCTGTGGCGCCGCTGCGCTACAACTTCAAGGACACGTACCGTATCGGTCTGGGTGCCACTTACCAATTGAACGATCAGTGGATGTTGCGAATGGGCGTCGCCTATGACAAGGGTGCCGTTCCTGACGATGTCTCCCGTACGATGACCGTGCCTGATCAAGATCGTACTTGGCTGGCACTGGGGGCGAAGTGGAAGATCACCCCTAAGGCTTCGCTTGATGTCGGCTATGCCCACATTTTTGTGAAGGAAGCCCGTACCGCACGTAATGTTTACGGCAGTACGGCTGAAACGCCGGTTGTACAGACTGTTCGCGGCAAGTTCGAAACCTCGGTCGACTATCTGTCGCTCCAGTTGAACTACGCCTTCTGATTAGGTAAGAACCTTGCGTGAATTTGATCCCCGGCATGCCCGGGGATTTTTTTTAATTGGCTTCAAAAAAACCTTGACCCCAAGGTCGGCTTGTCTATAATTCAAACGTTCGTTTTATTTTAACGAAGCCGCAAAAAAGACCTAAAGGAGAAACGCTTGAACAAGCTGATCGTGAAGAAAGCCGCCGTGCTGGGCGCCGGTGTGATGGGGGCGCAGATTGCTGCGCACCTGGCCAATGCCAATGTGCCGGTCGTGCTGTTTGACCTGCCGGCCAAAGAAGGAGACAAGAACGGCATCGTGAAGAAGGCCCTGGATGGCCTCAAGAAGCTGGACCCGGCGCCGCTGGCCAGCAAGGGCAAGCTGAAGTTCATCGATGCCGCCAATTACGACGAGCATCTGCCGTTGCTCGCCGAGTGCGATCTGATTATTGAAGCGATCGCCGAACGCATGGACTGGAAGAACGATCTTTACGCCAGGATCGCGCCGCACATCGCGCCGAACGCCATTGTTGCTTCGAATACTTCTGGCCTGTCGATGAATGCACTGGCCGAGAGCCTGCCGGCTGATATTCGCCCGCGCTTCTGTGGCATCCACTTTTTCAATCCGCCGCGCTACATGCATTTGGTCGAGATCATCTCGACCAAGACGACCGAAGGCAGCACGCTCGATGCGCTGGAAACCTGGCTGACCTCGCGCCTGGGCAAGGGCGTGATTCGCGCCCTCGACACCCCGAACTTTGTTGCCAACCGGATCGGTGTCTTTTCGATTCTCGCCGTCATGCACCACACCCAGGCTTTCGGCCTCGGCTTCGACGAGGTTGACGCGCTGACCGGCCCGAAGATCGGTCGCCCGAAGAGCGCCACCTATCGCACCGCCGATGTGGTCGGCCTCGATACGTTGGCACACGTCGTCAAGACCATGCAGGACACGCTGCCCGGTGACCCGTGGCATCAATATTTCACCAATCCGGCCTGGTTGCAGGCCTTGATCGCCCAAGGCGCGCTCGGCCAGAAGACCCGTTGTGGCATCTTCCGCAAGCAGGGCAAGGAAATTCAGGTTCTCGACCTGGCCAAGCAGGATTACTGTACTTCCGCCGGCGAGATTGCCGACGAAGTCGCGGCCATCCTGAAAATCAGGAATCCCGCCGAGAAATTCGCTGCCTTGCGCAGCTCGGCGCATCCGCAGGCCCAGTTCCTGTGGTCCATTTTCCGCGATGTCTTCCATTACTGCGCCGTGCAACTTGAAAACGTGGCCGATAATGCCCGCGACGTCGATTTCGCCATGCGCTGGGGCTTCGGCTGGGCGCAGGGGCCGTTCGAAACTTGGCAGGCGGCTGGCTGGGCCGACATTGCCCAGAGCATTTCGGCCGATATCGCCGCCGGCAAGACCATGGGCAATGCACCGTTGCCGGCCTGGGTGCTTGAAGGCGGCCGTACTGGTGTGCATACGCCGGATGGTTCGTGGTCGGCTCGCGACAAGGCTTACGCGCCGCGCTCCGCGCTGCCGATCTACCAACGCCAGCTTTTCCCGGAACGTGTTTTGGGCGAGGGCGGTGCGACTCCGGAAAAGTCCGGTGAAACGCTGTACGAAAACGATGGCGTTCGCCTGTGGAAATTGCCGGCGCTTGATGCTGGCATCGGCATCCTGTCCATCAAGTCCAAGATGCACACCATCGGCAACGAGGTGCTCGATGGTGTGATCGCTGCCGTGCGTCAGGCTGAAACGACGTTGGACGGCGTGGTGGTCTGGCACGAAGCACCGTTCGCTGTTGGCGCCAACCTGCAACAGGTCGGTGAAGCCTGCGCTGCCGGTCAGTTCGATATTCTTGAAGCGACTGTCGAGAAGTTCCAGCGCGCTTCGCAAACCCTGAAATACGCCCAGGTGCCGGTGGTTGCTGCGGTGCAGGGCATGGCGCTGGGTGGTGGCTGCGAATTTGTCATGCATGCCGGCAAGCGCGTGATGGCGCTGGAAAGCTACGTCGGCCTCGTTGAAGCCGGTGTCGGCCTGATTCCGGCCGGCGGCGGTTGCAAGGAATTTGCCGTGCGTGCTGCCGAGTGGGCCGCCCAGTCGGCCACGCCGGGCGAGGTGTTCAACTTCCTGCAGCCGGTGTTCCAGACCATCGCCATGGCCAAGGTCGCCAAGAGCGCCGTCGAGGTCATCGACATGGGCTTTGGTAGGCCCTCAGACACCATCCTGTTCAACGCCAATGAACTGCTTTTCGTCGCGATCAAGGAAGCTCGCGCCATGGCCGAGGCCGGCTATGCGCCGCCAACCATGGCCCGCGGCATCCCGGTCGCCGGCAAGAACGGCATTGCGACCCTGGAAATGATGCTGGTCAACATGAAGGAGGGCGGCATGATTTCCGCGCACGACTACCGGGTTGCCAAGGCCGCTGCGACCGCCCTGTGCGGCGGCGAGATCGAAACCGGCAGCCTGGTCGATGAGGAATGGTTACTCACCGTCGAACGCCAGTTGTTCGTCGAATTGCTGAAGACCCCCGAAACCCAGGCCCGGATCAAGCACATGCTGGAAACCGGCAAGCCGTTGAGGAACTAGTTGCTAGTAGTTAGTCGCTAGTTGTTAGCAAAAGCTGACGACTAGGGGCTAGCGACCAAGTGCTAACGACTAACAACTAAGGACTACTAACTATGAAACAGATTCAGGAAGCCTACATCGTCGCTGCCACCCGCCTGCCGGTGGCCAAGCGCAACGGCATGTTCAAGAACGTCCGACCGGATGACATGCTGGCCGAAGTGATCCGGGCGGTTGTCGCCCAGGTACCGGGCATCGACCCGGCGCGTATCGGCGACGTGATCGTCGGTTGTGCCATGCCGGAAGCCGAGCAGGGCATGAACGTAGCCCGTATCGGCCTGCTGCTGGCTGGGCTGCCGATTACAGTGCCGGGGCTGACCATCAACCGCTTCTGCTCCTCCGGGGTGCAGGCGGTGGCCGATGCGGCCAACCAGATTCGCCTCGGCCTGGCCGATGTGATGATTGCCGCCGGCACCGAGTCGATGTCGGTGATGCCGCAGATCATGGGCAACAAAATGTCGATGAACCCGGCCATCTTCGCGAAAGAGGAAAACCTTGGCATCGCCTACGGCATGGGCCTGACCGCCGAAAAGGTGGCCAACCAGTGGAAGGTAAGCCGCGAAGCGCAGGATGCTTTCGCCGTGGCGTCCAACCAGAAGGCTTGCGCCGCCATCGCGGCCGGTCACTTCAAGGCGGAAACGACGCCCTACACCATCCGCGAAAGCCTGCCTGACCTGAAGACAGGACAGATCAAGCTGCGCGAGCGTGTTGTCGAATTCGACGAAGGCCCGCGGGCCGATGCCTCGCTGGAAAAGCTCGGCAAGCTGCGTCCGGTCTTCCATGCCCGCGGTTCGGTGACGGCCGGCAATTCCTCGCAGATGTCCGACGGCGCCGGTGCGGTGATGCTGGTCTCGGAAAAGGTGCTGAAGGAACACAACCTGACCCCGCTCGCCCGCTTTGCCGGTTATGCCGTCGGCGGTGTGGCGCCGGAGATCATGGGTATCGGCCCGATTGCGGCGATTCCCAAGGTGCTGGCCCAGGTCGGCATCACGCAGGATCAACTGGACTGGATCGAGCTGAACGAAGCCTTCGCCGCGCAATCGATTGCTGTCATGCAGGAACTCAGCATCAACCCGGACAAGGTCAATCCGCTCGGCGGCGCTATCGCCCTCGGCCACCCGCTCGGGGCAACCGGCGCCATCCGTATCGCCACGGCGGTGCATGGCCTGCGTCGTACCGGTGGCAAATACGGCATGGTGACCATGTGCATCGGCACCGGCATGGGTGCGGCCGGCATCATCGAGGCGCTGTAAGCCGTGAAACCCGCCTGGCTGGCCAAGCTTTCGCCGACCTGGCGGGCGCGCATGGTGCGGATGGGATTCAATTTCCATCCCGCCTTTCGCGGCACCGGTGGCCGGGTGACCCATGTGGCGAAGGATTTGCGCCACATCCGGGTCCGCCTGCCGCTGAACTGGAAGACGAAGAACATTGTCGGTTCGCTCTACGGTGGTTCGCTGTTCGCGATCACCGACGGGGCCCACCCGATGATGCTGATGGCGGCGCTGGGTGATGGCTATATCGTCTGGGACAAGGCGGCCAGCATTCGCTACCGCAAGCCGGGTTTCTCGACGCTGTATGCCGATTTTGTGCTGAGTGACGAGGAGTTGACCGGTATTCGGGGCGAACTGGCCAAGAATCCGGAGCTTGAGCGGACTTTTCTGGTCGAACTGAAAGATGCGCACGGCACTGTGCATACCGTGGTGGAACGCACGGTTTACATCGCCGACAAACATTACTACCGACAAAAGAGCGGTGGAGGAGACAAACAATGATTACATCGTCAAGTGTTCGGCGGGCCGCCCTTGTTGCTGCATTGCTGGCTGTTCCCGGCCTGCACGCAGCCGAGGTGGCCGGCGTCAAGGTCGACGACAAGATTCGTATCGGCAGCAGCGATCTGGTGCTCAATGGTGCCGGGCTGCGCAGCAAGCTGTTCATCAAGGTTTACGTCGGCGCCCTTTACGTCGGCCAGAAGTCGACGACGCCGACGGCGATCTACGATAGCCCGCAGCCGCGCCGCATGGCGATGCGCCTGCTGCGCGACCTCGATGCCGAGTCGCTGCATTCGGCACTCGACGAGGGGTTGAAAAACAACCACACGCCGGCCGAACTGGCCGACATGAAACCCCAAGCCGAGCAGTTCGCGGCCATCCTGAAGGCTATCGGCAAGGCCAAGGAAGGCGATACCATCGCCATTGATTTCTCGGCCGAAGGCGTGGCCCTCAGCCTGAATGGGGAAGCTCGTGGCAAGGTGGCCGGTGCGAACTTCGCCAAGGCGCTGCTCAAGGTCTGGCTGGGCGACAAGCCGGCGGATGCTTCGCTGAAGAAGGCACTGCTCGGCGCTTAAGGCGACGAACGGAGGAGGAGACAAAAATGGAAAAAATCTGGCTACAAAGTTATCCGAAAGGCGTCCCGGCCGAGATCGACATCGACCATATCCCGTCGCTGGTCGCCTTGTTCGAAGATGCCTGCACGAAGTTTGCCGACAAGGTCGCCTACATCAGCATGGGGCGCGAGATCACCTATCGTCAGCTCAACGCCGAGGCTGCGGAATTTGCCGGCTGGTTGCAGGCGAAGGGGTTGAAGAAGGGCGACCGCGTCGCGCTGATGATGCCCAATATCCTGCAATACCCGGTGGCGCTGTTCGGTACCTTGCGGGCCGGTTGTGTCGTGGTCAATTGCAACCCGCTCTACACGCCGCGCGAACTGGAGCACCAGTTGAAGGATTCCGGGGCGGCGGCCATCGTCATCGTTGAAAACTTCGCGCATACCCTGGAA
The DNA here is from genome assembly GCA_041909135.1 of Azonexus sp. Classification (GTDB taxonomy): domain Bacteria; phylum Pseudomonadota; class Gammaproteobacteria; order Burkholderiales; family Rhodocyclaceae; genus Azonexus. The sequence goes on from JAYREA010000002.1 coordinate 24,323, forward strand.
CAGGTGATCGCCCACACGGCGATCCGCCATGTCATCGTCACTTCGATGGGCGAGAAGCTGGGCGGCCTGAAGGGCATGATCGTCAATTTCGTCGTGCGCCGGGTCAAGAAAATGGTACCGGCCTGGCACTTGCCGGGTGGCATCAGCTTCAAGACGGCACTGGCAGAGGGTCGGGCTAATGGCTTCCGGAAGGTGGCGCTGGAACAGGGCGACCTGGCCTTCCTGCAATACACCGGCGGTACGACCGGTGTTTCCAAGGGAGCGATGTTGACCCACGCCAACATCGCCTCCAACGTGACCCAGGCCTACAACTGGATCAAGCCGGTGGTGCGCGAAGGCGAGGAATTCATCATCACTGCCTTGCCGCTGTATCACATCTTCGCGCTGACCGCGAACTGCCTGACCTTCCTGATGATCGGGGCGCGCAACCTGCTGATCGCCAATCCGCGCGACATTCCCGGCTTCGTCAAGGAGTGGGGCAAGTATCCGGTGACGGTGGTGACCGGCGTGAATACGCTGTTCAACGCACTGCTCAATAACCCCGAGTTCGACAAGCTCGATTTTTCTACCATGAACGTCACCCTAGGTGGCGGCATGGCGGTACAGGGACCGGTCGCCGACAAGTGGCGGCAAGTCACGGGCACGCCTTTGCTGCAAGCCTACGGCCTGACCGAAACATCGCCAGCTGCGACGATCAATCCGCTCGACATGGAGGAGTTCAACGGCGCCATCGGCCTGCCGATTTCCTCGACCGAGGTGTCGATCCGCGATGATTACGGCAACGAAGTGCCGCTCGGCCAGGTTGGCGAAATCTGTATCCGTGGCCCGCAGGTGATGAAGGGCTACTGGCAGCGCGACGATGAAACAGCGCTGGTCTTCTACCCCGACCGCTTCCTGCGCACTGGCGACATGGGCTACGTGGATAAAAAGGGCTTCGTTTTCCTGGTCGACCGCAAGAAGGACATGATCCTGGTTTCAGGCTTCAACGTGTATCCGAACGAAGTTGAGGAGGCCGTGGCCATGCACCCGGGGGTGATGGATGTTGCCGCCATCGGTGTGGCCGACGAGCATTCCGGCGAAGCGGTGAAGATTTTCGTTGTCCGCAAGGACCCGAAGGTCACCGAACGCATGCTGATCGACCACTGCCGTGGCCTGCTAACCGGCTACAAGATTCCGAAACATGTCGAATTCCGCGACGACCTGCCGCGCACCAACGTCGGCAAGATCCTGCGTCGTGCTTTGAAAGAGGGGGCGTAATGCCGATTCCAGCATCACTGAACAAGAACCTGTCGTTGCCGGTCATCTGTGCACCGATGTTCATTATTTCCAACCCGGATCTGGTCATTGCTCAGTGCAAGAGCGGTGTCATCGGCTCCTTCCCGGCGCTCAACGCCCGGCCCAAGGAGGCGCTCGACGAATGGCTGACACGGATCAAGGCCGAGCTGTCCGCTGATCCGCAGGCCGCGCCGTTTGCCGTCAATCAGATTATCCACCCGTCCAACGAGCGGCTGGAACACGACATGGCGCTATGTGTTAAGCATGAAGTGCCGCTGATCATCACCAGCCTGTCGGCGCCGACGGCCATCGTGCCGCATGTCCACGCCTACGGTGGCAAGGTCTTCCATGATGTGATCAGCGTTCGTCATGCTGAAAAGGCGCTCGAAGCCGGTGTCGATGGCCTGATCCTTGTCTGCGCCGGGGCCGGTGGCCATGCCGGTACGCTTAGCCCGTTTGCGCTGGTTGGCGAAATCCGCAAGTTCTACGATGGTCCGATTGCGCTTTCCGGTTCGATCACCAATGGACAGGCCATCCTCGCAGCGCAGGCCATGGGGGCCGATTTTGCCTACATTGGTACGCGATTTATCGCCACTCAGGAAGCCCATGCGGTCGATGCCTACAAGCAGGCCATCGTCGATTCGGCCGCCAAGGATGTGGTCTATACCCCGTACTTCACCGGCGTGCATGGCAATTACCTGAGCAAGAGCATTGTCGCTGCCGGCCTTGACCCGGCCAATTTGCCAGAGCGGGACAAAACCGTAATGAACTTCGGTGGCGCGACGGCGGCCAAGGCCTGGAAAGACATCTGGGGCGCCGGCCAGGGTGTCGGCACAATTGATGACGTGATGCCGACCGCCGAATTGGTCGCCCGCCTGCAGCAGGAATATCGCAGCGCCAAGAGCGCGCTGTGCAGCAATCCATTCTGAACTGAATTTTTACCGTCATTCCCGCACAGGCAGGAATGACTGATCCGCATATAACCGAAGGAGACAGACAAAATGAGCGACTACCGTGCGCCGATCAAAGACATGCGTTTCGTCATGGACGAAATTGCCGGCTTCCAGCAACTCAGCCAGATTCCGGCCTATGCCGATGCCACACCGGACATGGCTGACGCCATTCTCGACGAAGCTGCCAAGTTCACTCGTGAAGTGCTTGCCCCGCTCAACCGCGTCGGCGACACGCAGGGCTGCACCTGGACACCGGAAGGCGTGACCACGCCGGACGGCTGGAAGGAGGCCTACAACGCCTTTCGCGAGGCTGGCTGGAACGGCATCACGCTGCCCAGTGAATTCGGTGGCCAGGGCCTGCCCAATGCGCTCGGTATCGCTGTGCAGGAAATGGTCTGTTCGGCCAACCTGGGTTTCTCGCTCGGCCCCTTGCTTACCTCGGGTGCTGTCGAAGCGCTGCTTACCTGCGCCAGCGATGAACTGAAGGCGATCTACCTGGAAAAGATGGTTACCGGCGAATGGACCGGCACCATGAACCTGACTGAGCCGCAAGCCGGCTCCGACCTGGCCCTGATTCGTAGCCGCGCCGAACCGCAGGCTGACGGCAGCTACAAGGTCTTCGGCCAGAAAATCTTCATCAGCTACGGCGATCACGACATGACGGACAACATCGTGCATCTCGTCCTCGCTCGCCTGCCGGACGCCCCGGCCGGCGTCAAGGGCATCTCGATGTTCCTGGTGCCCAAGTTCATGGTCAATGCCGACGGTTCGCTCGGCGCCCGTAACGACGCCCATTGCGTATCCATCGAGCACAAGGTCGGTATCCACGCCAGCGCTACCTGCGTCATGGCCTACGGCGACAACGGCGGCGCAGTCGGCTACCTGCTCGGCGAACCGAACCGCGGCCTGGAATACATGTTCATCATGATGAACGCCGCACGCCTTGGTGTTGGCGTGCAGGGCATCGCACTCGGCGAACGCGCCTACCAGCGCGCTTTGGCCTACGCCAAGGATCGAAAGCAGGGCCGCGATGCCCTGACTGGCGAAGCCCTGGTCACTATCGACAAGCACCCGGATGTCCGCCGCATGCTGATGCTGATGAAGTCGCGCGTCGAAGCCTGCCGCGCCATGGCCTACTACACCGCCAGCCTGCTCGACCGCGTCCATGCCGGCGGTGCCGATCCGGAGCAGCAGAAGCGCGACCTCTTCCTGGCCGAATTCATGATCCCGCTGGTCAAGGGTGGCGGTACCGAGATGTCCATCGACGTCACCTCGCTTGGCATTCAGGTGCATGGCGGCATGGGCTTCATCGAGGAAACCGGCGCCGCCCAGCACTGGCGCGATTCACGCATCACGACGATCTACGAAGGCACCACCGGCATCCAGGCCAACGATCTGATTTTCCGCAAACTGATGCGCGACCAAGGCGCCACCGCCAAGGTCATCTTTGGCGAGATTTACGCCACCGCCAAGGCCCTCGGCGCCTCCGGCAAGCCGGAACTGATGGCCATCGGTCAGCGCCTTGGCGTCGCCCTGAAGGCATGGACCACCGCCACCGAATGGCTGGCCGCAAACGCGAAGACCGGTCTCTCCGGCGTCTTGACCGCAGCAGTCCCCTATCTGCACCTGGCGCTTACCGTTACCGGCGGCTGGTTCATGGGCAAAGCAGCCCTGGCTGCCGCGGGCTATCTGGACAAAGGCGAGGGCGACCAAGCCTTCTACCGCGCCAAGCTGGCGAGTGCCCGTTTCTACGCTGACCAGCTATTGCCGCAGGCAGGCGCCTATGCTGAAACGGTGATGGCCGGTGATGCCGCACTATTGGGTTTTGGCGAAGAACTTTTCTGATCTGAAATTGGTGCGCCGGATTCCTGTTTCGATGCACCTCAGCAGATGACTGCTCAATAGAAAGGCGCCTTGCGGCGCCTTTCTGCTCTTATCTAAGAATTAAGCTCAGAGCGGTGAATTCATTATGGTTTGGCTTGAACCGGAGCAGCCGGCACCTTATTGACCAAGAAGATAGCGGCTTGGGATTCGCTTCCATACTTAGTGGTTCTCGTCACGTCTGAGACACCAGCAATCGACCCAGCTTGTTGGCCGTAGAACGTGCCATTGACCGTGCCACTCATATTCGGAGTGCCCACAACGCCACCAGCGATGTTTGCTCCGTTTACTTTCCCTGCGGCATCAAAATTAAAGTTCCCGTTCTGGCTCCAGTTTCCTGTCCAGTCTGAAGTCGCAAACTTGACGTTAATTGTTACTTTACCTTGTTGGCTTCCATCAAAACTGCCACCGACATAGTTTGCGGTTACATTGCCAGCGCGCTGGGAGTCCAGATAAGACTGAGGAGTGGCGATCCCGGCGACATAATAACCAGTCGTCGTTGTGGTGGTAATCATCGTCTGATTGTCGCCACCTTTCATATAACTCTCAACCGAGCGTTCAAATTGACCAATGGCAACATCTGGATCGGCTTTCAATGTCACATATACATCTTGCCAACCAATAATTTTTCCATACTTGTTGTAGATGGGTTCTTTGCCAACTTTGTACTGGGTGCCGGTGATGGCCTTCTCAAAATAACGGTCACCACTACCGGAAAACATCGCATATGCCTCAAGGTTCCATGCGTTGTGAGAAACACCATCGACAAATGAAGCACCTTCACCTCGAGTATGGAAGTGGTTCATATCCTCATAGAATGTCACTGCCAGAGTGGTGCCCGAGTTAGCGAAATTGGGTACCTCCCCGCCGTTCAGCGGTTCAAGATTCCACTCGCCTGTCCCGCGAGTTCCGTACCATGCGACTGGCATCTTGTCTGGTGTCAGCATTAGAGTGAATAAACCGGGGGAATATGGTTTAGTGCTGCATTTGTTGCCTTCGTAACTTGATGTCAAATAACTCCACCCGCCACTCTGTTTGACTTTGGTGGAGTCCTTGAAGATTGCGTAGCCGCACCATGCGCCTGGCGCACAGCCTTTGGCATCAGGAGTTGGGGTGGGCGTCGGAATTACGATAATGTCCGGGTTGTTGCGATATTGATCGCCGCCTGACATTCCCGGCATTGCTACCGGCGCTGGAGCGCCAGCTGCCGGTTCTACGAAATCTTCCCAAGGACCCCATTGGCCAACGGAGTCTTGAGCAATGACGACCTTGCCGTAGGATTTAACATTGTTCCAGCCACTTTCATGGTATTCCCACGAGTCTTTTGCAAACACAGTACCGCTTATGAAGAGGGTGGCGATACACGCTGCAATAATTGTACGCTTGGTTTTCATGATGTCCCTCACTGCTTGACTGATAAGAACTTCTTGATTTCACTGTAGTACCCGATCGCATTAATGCAAGTCGGTGTTTTTACGATGTTGTCAACGCATATTTTGGGCCAGAAAATAATATCCAAATTAATCATGCTGTTATGATTTCGTGGAAATTTTTCTGTAAGAAATCCTGACGTTTTTTTATCAGTTCACTCCATTTCAGTATATCCAGAACGCAAAAAGGCGCCGATTGGCGCCTTTTTGCGGGATGGTCTGTTCTAAATCAGAACGAGCGTCCGATGTTTACACCAGCAATATGTCGACTATAGGTGTAAATGCTGACATTGGAGTTGTTCTCTGTTTTTTGCCAGCTACCAGACAAACGCCAATCCTTGGCGAAGCCTTCCTTGAAATTGTGGCCAAAGCCAACTTCATAGCGCTTCTCGTATTCATCGCGGCTGATGCCAAATACTGGCTCAATACCATCAAACTTGGTGTCTTTGTAGCTGTAGCGACCATAGACATTACCGTTCTGCCAAGCCACTACGTTGGCACCAATGAAGGTTTCCCAGCCGTCATTGCTATAACGGGCTGCCGATGCATCTTCCATGAATACGTGCAGACCGCCCTGGATGGCCAGCTTGCCTTGCAGGAACAGGTGGCCGTAGGAAACGCCGGTGGAGTAGTAATTGCTGTCACGGCCGACATCGAGGTCACGATCGAAAGCCTTGTTTAGAACCAGCGCATCCCAAGTCAACTCACCATTCTTGAACTGAACGGTAACAGTAGGCGACAGCGAGGTGTAGAGGCCAAGGAAGTTGCCGCCGAGCCACAGGCTATCAACCTGCAGGTTGAGCTTGGCACGCCACTTGTCCGGAGCAACGAGGACCGGGCCGGTCGACAGGCTGAGTGCGGTTAGGTTGAAATCGGTGACGCTGAAATAGTTCTTCTGGTAGAGGCCAGCGCTGGTTTGCCAGAGGAAGCGGGTAGCTGTTTCGCCAAGACGAACGACACTCGGTGAATTATAGGTATGTGTAGCGCCAGCCTGAACAACGGTTGCCCAGTCGTGTTTGGGTACTGAGCCCGGGTCGAGAATGAGGCCACCCGGCAGAATGGCGCCACCGGGGCCAACGTTGACGTTGGAGTCGTATTGCCCACCAACAGAGATAGAGCCTTCAAAGGTGTGGGGTTTGGCAACAAGGGCTACTTGGTCACGCTTGATCTGGGCTAGGAAGGCCAGAACGGCGAGGCGAACATTTTCCGGGGTCTTCGGGTCGTCAAGAACTTTTTGGGCTTGCTGGTTGGCTTGGTCGTAGTTCAGCGCGCGATAGTAGGCAACAGCCAGTTCAAGGCGGGCACGATTGAGTGCGGGGTTGTTGCTCAGGACCGTTTCAAACGCTTCGATGGAGCTGAATACCTGGCCTTGTTCGCGCAGGAAGATGCCTTCCTTGAAGAGCTTGTCGGTATCGACCGCTTCTTGGGCTGTTGCCGAATTCAGACCGGCAAGAGCCAGCATGACAGACAGGCAGGTGAGTTTCAGGGATCCGGTGGTTTCTGCTTTCAGAGCATTCATGTATCGTGCCTCTATCGTGTATTTCGGAATGTAACCAAATGTTAATCGAGTCGATTGTATCTGCTGCGATAACCAATGTCATGAGCTTGGCTAATCCCGAAACCTGGATCGCTTGATTTGTCGTGTTTCTGCAACTGTAAGGTTATTCGACATGCTTACATGTTTGATATATCGATTAAATTTGTCGTAATCGTATGCATGGCTAATCAATCCTGAGGCAGTTTTGTGCATTCCCGCAAGTGCTCATGGTTTAGCGTATTGATAATTTTGCTTGGGGTCGGTTTGCCCTTGGTAGAGGTGTTTGCGCAGAATCAGGCAGCAGACGGGAAGCTGTTTAATACGAGAGAAGAGCGTAAAGAAGGTTTCGGGATTTTTCCCCAGTGGGTTTCAGTCATGCGCCGGCACGCGGAAGACCATCCAACGCTTGAAAATTGCCCAGCCAATTTGTGCAAAGTGCCCGATTGGCAGCAAATGATCAGTTCAATGCGTGGCCGTAGCACCAGAGATCAGTTGCTTACGGTTAACGACTTTGCAAATCGTTTCCGCTACGTTCAGGATCAGGATAACTATGGCCGTTCAGATTACTGGGCCATTCCCCGAGAGTTCCTGACTTTGGGCGGGGATTGTGAAGACTTTGCCATCATCAAGTATTTCTCTCTGCGACAACTGGGGATTCCGGCCGAGTCGCTGAGGATCGTTGTTGTTCAGGATGCCAACTTGCGAATACCGCATGCTGTATTGGCAGTTTATACCCGCGACGATATTTTGATTCTGGACAATCAGGTTCGGGAAATCGTTTCGCACCGAAATGTGGCGCATTATGTGCCCGTCTTTTCCTTGAATGAGCGCAATTGGTGGATGCATCTGCCATGATTGCCGGTGCTTCCTGCCAATTGTCAAAGCATGAGCTAAGACCTATGATTTTTCCAATTGTTTGCAGTTGTGTCACAAGTTGTTCGTGTTCGTCTTGTGCGCCCGTGTCGGTACGTTTTTGTGCCGGCTGGGATGAATGTCTCCTTCCATCGGCTGAATTATCATGAATATCATAAATTTGCGTACTCATCGGGCGCCGGCGATTCTTGGCTTGGTTCTCCTGCTGGTCATGGGTATCTGGTCGGTCGTTCACTATGCGGCAAGCGAGAAGGAGCGAGACCTTCGTGCCTGGGAAACCTTGCTCGGTGTAGTCGCCGAGAGTCGTGCCCAGAGTGTTAACCAGTGGGTTGATAGCCAGTATGCGGTGATTCGGGAACTGACTGAGAACGCCTCTCTCCGCTTTTACTTGTCTCAGACCACGGCTGCATCGAACGCCGAATCTCTGGAGACTCAGGCAGCCCAAACCGGTTACCTCCGCAATCTTCTTGAGACGACTGCAGAGCGAAGCGGTTTTTCGCAGTTGTCCAGGCAGGTAAAGATTCAAGCCAACGTCGCTGCGACTTCCGATTCCGGCATTGTCATTATTGACAAAGCCGGCAAGGTGGTTGTTGAGACCTCAGGATTCCAGAGCGACGAGACCCTGAAAGCCACCTTGCTTCGGGCCATGGAAAGCGGGAAGCCGACCCTGCAGGATTTGTATGAAAATGGACGAGGCGAGGTTGTGCTGGGCTTTGCTATCCCGGTCTTCGCGGCGCAATCCGGATCAGGGGCACAGGCAATTGCAGCGGTGGCTGGTGTCAAGCGCGCTCGCGACGAGTTATTTCCCTTGTTGTTGAGAAAGGGGACCTTGACCAGTGCTGACGAGACCTTGCTGGTGCGACGTGAAGGGGAGGCTATTGCTTTTGTGTCGCCATTGGCCGATGGCACCGCACCGCTGCGCAAACGAATCGCATCGACTACGGCAAATCTGGCTGAGGCAGAGGCCTTGGGCAAACCTGGTGGATTCTCCTTGAGGCCTGATTATTCTGGCCGCGAAGTGTTGATGGTAAGCCGGGATTTTCGTCAGACACCTTGGGTTCTGGTCCAAAAAATTGATGCAGCCGAGGCGCTCAAGGAGTCGCGGGATCATCAGCGCTTTCTCCTTGCTTCGCTGATTTTCGGGGTTCTGGTGATTGGTGCCGGTCTGGTTGCCGCATGGTGGCATGGCGCCAGCGTCAAGGATCGCTCCATTGCTGAAACGCTGCGTGAAAAGTCACGCGAATTGGCCACACAGTCTGCTTTGTTGCAGAGTGTCGTGGATGGCACGCCGGATCTGGTTTTTACGGTGGAACAGGATCACCTGAAATTCTGCAACAAGGCCTTCGGTGTCTTGCTCAAAGAGGCTCCAGAGGCGCTTCGGGAGAAGACACTTTCCAGTGTTTTCGGGCCGGCAACGGCGCACCGAATCGAGGCTGTCATTGCCGAAAGCAGCAAAACCGCAAAGGCCGTTTCCCGGATGCTGTATCTGGAAACCGATACAGCGATCAGGCATGAATATTTCACGGCACTACCCATTCCCAGTGCCGATCAGTCTGGCCTGGTTCTCTGCCTGTCCCGTGACATGACCGCCGAACAGGAAGCACAGAGCAAACGGCAGGCATTGATGAAGCAGGTCGTTGGTGTGCTGACATGCATTGTTGATTCACATGATCCCTATTGTAGTGAGCACTCGATGCGGACGGCGCTGGTCGCCGGGGCCATCGCCCGGGAACTTGAACTGGACGATGCAGCCGTCGAGGTACTCGACATGGCTGCCAAGCTGGCCAATGTCGGCAAGATGTTCCTGCCGAGAGAGTTGCTGACCAAGCCTGAGCCACTGACCACGGAGGAGCAGCAACTGCTGCATTCCCATGTTCAACACTCCGTTGAAGTGCTCAAGGCCATTGATTTCGAGGGGCCGGTTATCAATGTCATTGCTCAGAAAAGCGAACATCTGGATGGCTCGGGTTATCCGGCTGGGCTGAAAGAGCCGGAACTCCTGCAGGAAAGCCGGATTCTGGCCGTGGCCAACGCATTCGTGGCGATGGTCAGTGCTCGTGCCTACCGCGCCGGCGTCCCGATGGAGGAAACACTCGATCGCTTATTGAAAGAGTCCGGCAGCAAATATGATCGCCATGTCGTGGCGGCGCTGTTTCATGTGGCGGAAAATAGACCGGAATGGATTTCGTGGTCTGCTCCGTCAAGGGCTGAGTGAGCTGCGAACGTCGAGGCTTAATCAACGTGAAACTACAACATCTCGCCATTGGTACGCGCTTCGAATATGAGGGCGCGGTTTATGTCAAAACCGGCCCGCTCACAGCTTCATCGGAGCAGGGTGGGGCGCGCATCATTCCTCGTTCAGCGACTTTGAAGCCGGTCGACCTCCCGCGAGCAGACGGAAAGCGCGAGGGTCCGGAAGGAGTCGACTTGAGGACAGTACGTACTGCCTTCGATACCTTTTTCGAAACCTGTAATCGTCTGGTTGATCAAGACCGGCGCGAGGCATTGGCAAAGGCACGGAATGATTTTCTGGCGGCACTCAAGTAGCAGGGTGCTGCGCTCAGGTGGCAGCAGAATGCAAAAACGGGGAGGGTTTAAACCTTCCCCATTTCTTTTTCAGACTTCCTAACGATCAGAAGTTGATGCCGACTTTGGCGATCAGGGCCCAGTTCTCGAAATCGACGTTGCTGCGTTCCTTGGTGTTCAGATAGCGCAGGTCGAGGCCCGAGTAGTAAATGCCTTTACGGAAATTGGCGCCGACGACCGCGCCATAGCCAAACAGATTTTTGTCAGCGTTTCCATTGTCGGCCATGACCAGTCCAAGGACCGGGCCAGCGCCGATGGAGAAGCCGCCGCCGAGCGGTAGTGTATAGCGTGGCGAGAGCTCGATGGAGGTAGCCTTGACGCCGGAATCGTCAACCCGGTTGATCTGCACGTGAGTACGAATGCGGTTGTCCGGGGTCTGGATCAGGCCGCAGTTCATGTTGAAATCGAGGCCATAGACGAAGCTCGTATTGTCGTTGGCGGCGGTGATGTTCATGACACCCGCAGTCAGCGCCACGCTGGGTTCGAACTTGAAGCCGGACTCGACCCCCGGGAAGAAACGCAGGCCTTCAGCCTGGCTGGCGGTCGTGCCGAGTGCGAGGCCAGTGAGAAGGAGGGCGGAAGCGAGGCGGGTGAATTTCATGGTCTCTCCGGAAAAACGGTTGTTGAAGTTGGCCCTGCCGTAACGGGAGAGCATTCCGGGTGACTATAGTGATCTGGGCTGGACGGGTCTGTGACTCAGGTCACCGAGCGGCCTATTTTTTCAGCAACGCGTCCTGAACGGCGTCGAAGTCAGCTTTTTTGACGATGCCCATTTTTTTCTGCACGACCTGACCGTTGCGGTCGATAAACAGCGTGTAAGGCAAGCCTGCCTTGGTGTTGCCGAGGGCCTGCATCAAGGGAATGCCCTTCTCCTTGGCGACGAAGACGGGGTAGTCCATGTCGTAAGCCTTGGCAAATTCCTTGGCCGGTTCAGCCTTGTCCTCAATACCGATGCCGAGTACTTCTATCTTGCCTTTGTGGGTGGCGCGGAACTTGATCAGCTCGGGGATTTCTGCCCGGCAGGGGCCACACCAGCGGGCCCAGAAATTGACCACGAGCGGCTTGCCCTTGTAACGCTCCAGAGCCACCGGCTTGTCGTCGAGGTCATTGAGCGTCGCCGCAAAGAGCGGGGCAGAGGAGGGCAACTCGTCAGCGTTGGCCAGTCCGGAAAACACGCAAAAAACCAACGTGGCAAACAGTTTGCTCAAGGCAGATCACCGCGACGGAAAATGAAGTAGCCGGCAGTAGCACTGACGATCCCCAGTGCGGCAGGGTAGGCCAGCGCGAAGATCTTGTAGCCGGCGGTGCCGAACAAATCGAGGATGACGTAGGCCGAGGGGCCAAGGACGATCAGTTGCGGGTCGAACAGCGCCAGCGCCGCGGTGCGGAAGACCTGCAGCGGGTTGGCCAGAGCCAGCGTGACGGCCAATTCCGGTGCGACCTTGCCCTGGATCATGACGCCGAGCAGGATCAGGTCGAGGAAAAGCAGCAGGAACAGCCAGACCATGAAGGCGGCGCCTTGCGCCATGTCGGTGGTCCGGGCGATGGCCGAGATCAGCATGCCGATACCGAGGAAGCACATGGCCATGACGGCGAGCAAAGCGGTGTAATAGCCGAACATGTCCCAAGGCACCTCGATGCCCTGAATGGTCGCCCAGATGACAGCGCCGAGCATGGCCAGGAAAACCGGTGCGAAAACGACGATGTAGCGGCCGACGATCTTGCCCCAGAACCAGGCCGATAACGATACCGGTAGCGAGAGCAGATATTCAAAAACGCCGGCCTCGCGGTCGCCGGCCACCGAGCGGACCGTGGTGATCAGCACGAAGATGGGCAGGATGGCCATGGTCAACTGGATGTAGGTGACCAGCAGGCGCGACAGGCCGATGAAGCCAAGCACCCGAGATTCGGTCAGGCCGAACAGGAAGAGGAGTGCAACGATGCCACCGAAGACCAGCGTGTAGATCTGGAACCAGCGGGCGCGCAGGGATTCGACGATATCGAGTTTGGCGGTGAGCCACAGTTGCTTCATTTTTTTAACCTTGCCAGTACGTGCTGGCGCATGTCGGTGAAATCGAGGGCGCCGGCCAGGGGGGCGGCAACGGCGGCGAAATTGAAACCCATCGGCGAAGTGCGCGTCACGAAGTAAGCGCGTCGAGGATCTAGCCAGTTCATGTCGTCACGGCTCTTGCTGTTGTAGTCGGCAACCCACATTTTCGTTGCAGCATCGGCCAGCCATGGGTATTTTTCGGCTTTTTCCTTGAGCCAGATGGCCATGCAGCCAGGGTCGTCGAACTTGAAGACGGTTTTGTTCGGGCCGCCCCGCATTTCGCCGGCAAAACGACGGTCGGAAATGACCATGTTGCAGACCACACAGGTGTCGCGGTCCCACTTGATGTCGACCATTTCGTCCGGCCAGTTGTCTTTCTTGCAGCCAGACAGCGCCAGGGCCAGTGGTGTCAGCAACAGGCTACCGGCGCCGATGCGGGCAAGAAATTCACGGCGGTGATGCTGGCACATGGTCAGTTTTCGGCTAGCGACAGGTCACTGACCAATGCCGTGTAGCGCGAGATGATGCCGAGGAAACGGAGACGATCAGGTCCGGCGATATCGCCTTCCCAAACCCGGTTGTCGTCCTTGCTGCTGAAGTTCCAGCCATCCAGCGCCTTGGCAAAGGCGGGTTCGAAGCGGCTGAGTACGATGCGGCAGGCCAGCTTGGCGGTCAGCGTGACCGCATCGGCCACCTTGTCGTCGAGGACGACCTTGCCCATGTCCATTTCGATGACGCGATTGACCAGCGCCGACACCTCGTCAAGACGATGGCTGGAGATGATCATCGTTGCATCTTCGAGTCGCTCGGCCAGCAGGTCGAAGAAAATCTTGCGCGCTTCCGGGTCGAGGTTGGCCGCCGGCTCATCCATGACCAGTACTTTGGCGTTGCGGCCGAGGGCGATGGCGATCAGCAGCTTCTGTTTCATGCCGCCGGAGAGGCGAACGAACTGACGGGACAGAATGCCGTCAATGTCCAGGCCGAGCCGCTTGGCGATATCGTGAATGCGCTTCGGGTCGGTGCCGCACAGTGAGGCAGAAAAGTCGATCAGCTGACCAACCGGCATTTTTAGCGGCGGCGGCAGTTGCGGCACGAAGCCGATGTTGCCGAGAACGGCGGTACGGTTGCTGCGCGGGTCAAGGCCGTTGATGGCAACCTCGCCATCATAGGTGTATTCACCGAGCAAGCAGCGGATCAGGGTGGTTTTGCCGGCCCCGTTGGAGCCGATAAGGGCGACGCGTTCGCCTAAGCCGATGTCGAGGCTGATGCCATCGAGCACACGTGCTTTACGAAAGGTCTTGGCGACGTTGGTGAACTTGATCATGGGGCCAGATTATAGGGGGCGGGGTGACCGTCGACATTGAACTTCGATCAAATATCCGAAATGACACATAGCCTTGCCGGGCCTGCCGTTCGACAGGCCATGGCAGTGTTCAGGCCAGCTTGGAAAGACCTTTGACCTCGAAAGTCAGCGAACCGGTCGGGCAGGCGTCGACACAAAGGCCGCAGCGCGTGCAGTCCGGCCCGATTGCGACTTCGGTGTCGACAGCACGACCCTTGATGACGGTGTCGAGCACATGCGGAACCAGGCAGACCTTGCGGCAATCTCCTTCATGGAAACAGCCATCGAGTTTGTACTTGATGCGGACCGGCGAAATGATGCCGACGACACCGTAGGTCAGGCCGATCGGGCAGGCATAGCGGCACCAGGCCCGGCGCGAGAAGAAGACTTCGAAAAAGAGTAGTGCCAGCACCCAGAGCACGGCCAGCCCCGGGCCGTAGATCAGCGCGCGGGAGAGAATGCCGGTCGGCGAAATGGCTTCATAGACGGTATAGCCAGTAGCCAGGGCGAGCAGTGCAAAGATGATCCAGAACACGGTGCGCAGGCGGCGGTCCATGGTCTGGTCGGTGACCAGTTTTTTCTTGGCCAGATAAAGGTGAATTTTCTCGGCCCATTCGGCCAGCAGATGGTACGGGCAAACCCATGAGCAGAAGGTGCGCCCACCGAGCAGCACCCAAAGTACTAGCACGGTACCGGTGCCGATCAGCAGGTTGTTGATGATGTGCTTGTGAGCCAGCATCACCTGCAGCGCTGAGTTCAGGTCGATCAGGTGAAAACCGATGAAGCGCGAGGCGGTCAGGGCGCCTTCAAGAATCTGGATATCGAGAGCGAAGGAGAGTACGAACAGCAGATTGGCAACGATCAGCGTCGCCCAGCGACGGTTGCGCCAAGTGTGTTTGGGCTCGTCATGTGCACGAGCGTGCTGCTTTTCAGCGATCAGGTCGCGATTGCCCTTCTTGTAGAAGTGAATCGTCTGGGCGGCGGGACTGATGTCTTCGGGCTTGGTGGGTTTTGTCGGCTCGGCACCGAAAAGCACCTTGATCTGATCGATAAAACGTTTATGCGATAAAGCGCTCATGCTCGCCACCCCTCACCCGGAATGATTTCGATGCTGGCCGGCTCGGTCGGACAGACCATTTCACAGACACCACAGCCAACACAGGCTTCGTGTACAACGGGGATACCCTTGAGTTTGCCATCCTTGCCGGTACCCATTTCCACCGTGATGGCGCCCTTGATCGGACAGGCCTGTTCACACAGGTCGCAGACTTCGCGCTCATACTTGAAGTCGCGGACGGGGATCGGTTTCCAGCGGTCGACCGACATGTAGCGGAGCTTGCCGTCAAAACTGGCCCCTCGTGCAGTGCCCTTGAAGCCTTTGCCTTGCATGGCCAGGCAGGATTCCGGGCGGGTCAGGCGGGCGACGCCGATCCGTTCGGCGAGATTCAGCGTCGGCTCGGCATCCTTTTCTTTGGCCAGCAAGATGGGTTTGCTCGACAGTTCGGCACCCGCCCGAATATTCAGATGGGCCGGCTTATGATAGGTCAGTGAGCCGGTAGGGCAGGCGAGGATGCACTGCACGGCATCGCAGGAGAAGTCGCAGGCCTGTTGGCGGGCATCGATATAAGGCGTACCAACGCCCATACCATCGATCAGGTCAGCCAACTTGATCGCTTGAACCGGACAAACCTGCACGCATTGACCACACTTGATGCAACTCGAGAGAAAATCCCGCTCATCAAGTGCGCCAGGGGGGCGCAGACGGCTTTTCTTGGAGTAGACCAGCGGCAGGAAACCGGAACCCGCGGCGCCGAGAACGCCTCCAGTCAGCAGAATGGTGCGCAGAATGCGCCGACGGTTGGTTTGCTTCTTGGCTATCGAAACAGCGGGTTTGGCGTTAGGGGCAGGCTTGCGCTTGCCATTGTCGTCGTCAGTACTGTCGTCACTCATGAGGTGGCCGTCCTTGCAGGTTTGACGAAGCGCGGCTTGTCGTCGCGCAGGATCAGGTCCGGTGTTGAGAAAGGTGCCAGTCGTTCCAGAAAATCGAGAAGTTCCATGACCGGCGAACTGCGGAAGAAGCGTGCGACCGGTAGTTCCATCCAGATCTGATCGGCGTAGGCGTAGAGTTCATGGGTCTTGTCACCGATGCCGTCGCCGTCGCGGTCGAAGCCTTGGTAATCGTCCCAGTAATTGCCGATCCAGACATTTTTAGGGCTGTTGTTGTTGTCGCCATGGCCGCCATAACTGACTTGGGTCAGATTGCCTTCGAAAACATTATTGAGCATGTTATTGCCGCCGGTTTCACTGTTGAACAGGATGCCGATACCGTTGTAGGCAAAACGATTGCCGCGTATTTCAATGGAGCTGTCGGGCTGGAAGGGCGAGAGGTCGGAACCGATGCCGATGCCGCAGTAGATGATCTCGTTGTTCTCGATGATCGTGCCGGAGGCTTCCTTGAAGCCGATTCCCATGCCAGTAGCCCCTGTGGCATGCGAAATGATGTTGTTGCGCGCCACGCCACCCTCGGTGTACATGAAATAGATCCCGACTGCGTTGTCGTAGAACTGGTTGTTTTCGACGATGTTTTCGTTGGCGAACATGAAGTGGATGGAGTAGCGGCTGCGTCTCCCAAGATTTTCACGGAAGACGTTCTTGTTCGAATACCAGGCCACCATGTCCCGGGAATCGATGATCTGGTTTTTTTCGATCAGGTTATCGTTGCTGTACCACAGTCGAAGTCCGTCACCGCGCACGCCGAGTTCCCGGTCTTTCGAGCGGATGCTGTTGTTACGAACGATGTTGTTGTTCGACTGCTTGAAATCGAGGCCAAACAGGCAGTTGTCGACTTCAAGGTTTTCAACGGTGTTGTGATGTCCACGGACATCCAAGCATGAGTCATCGGTATCGTGCGAGTCACCGGAACCCGTCAGATGCAAGCCACGCAGGACAGAGTTGCTGGCATTCAAAGCAACCACTGTGCCTCTGTCGCCCGCGTCGATGGTGACCTTGCCGCCACCATCGATAGTCAAGGGCTTGTTAATGACGACGGGGCCGGAATAGGTGCCCGGTGGTGGCTTGAGCACCGATCCAGCAGGGGCCTTGTCGACGAGATCCTGAAAAGGCTTCAGACCATGGATTCGGGCATTACGCTCATGGAGCATGTAGGTCGGTTTCGGTCGATCTATTTCGACTCGGGGTGCAGTACTCAGGTCGGCACCCGCGCCCAGTTGCTGCTCGGAGAAGCTGTTTGAGATCGTCAGGAGGAGGGCGAACGTCAGCCCTCCTTTTGCCAGCGTTTGAAGGTGCCTCACGGTGCTTACTCGGCAGTGCCTTCACGTAGTTGTTTGCGGCGGATGAGCAGGGCCAGCATCATGCAGATGAAAATCGCGACCAGCAGGCCATAGCCCCAGTATGGGTAGGAGAAGGTCGAGAATTGGGCGACCTTGCCTTCACCGAAGACGGTAGGCATGAAAGGCTTGACGGTAAAGGCGCCCCACGGGTGCATGTTGTGGCCGAAGAACCACAGCCAACCGGCGTAGGTGATCACGAAGAAGACGGGCAGCAAGGCTGGTACCAGTGCCAGCAACAACTGGAACGGACGAATCTTGGCAGTTGCGGCAATGACGATCAGCATGACGGCCATCAGGCCGAATATGACCAACTTCGAGACGTTGCGGACGTTGTCACCCCAAACCTGGATTCGGTCCATGTCCTTGAAGAAGGTTCCGGATTCCTGCATGTAAGCTTGAACGTGGCTTTCCAGGTGGCCGAGCACGAATTGATCGACAATCATCCAGGCGGCGACGGCAGCAAAACCTGCGGTCAAAATGATTAATCGTGGTTTTTTCTTGGCCATCGCGAAAGCGAGCATCATCACGGCGAAGAAGCCGAAGAAGAATTTGGCCAGCGGTTTTTCAACCGGTGCGCCAGTGGCAATCGGGAACATGCCGACGTAGTGGTTGATGGTGTTCATCTCATGAACGCAATCCAGACCCTCAGCGCCCTTATCTACATTTTTTGCAGCATCAGTGATCGGGTTGTAGCGTTCATCGTCGTGCGCCAAATCCTTCTGGATGATCTCGCCGGCCATGCGGGTGTCTTTGCCGGCGGCCCTACAGCCGTTATAGACGCCATCGAAATGAAAATGAATGCGGATACCATCAGGGAAGGCATCGGGCGGG
This sequence comes from Azonexus sp., assembly GCA_041909135.1. GTDB lineage: Bacteria > Pseudomonadota > Gammaproteobacteria > Burkholderiales > Rhodocyclaceae > Azonexus. The sequence continues at coordinate 42,431 of JAYREA010000002.1, forward strand.
TAGTTCGGGGCTGTCAGCGAAACCCACCAGATCGGGGCGAAATAGGCGGCGACCAGGCAGATCAGGGAAATCAGGGTCAGGCCACCGATAATTTTGTTTTGTTTTTCCATTTTGCTGTTCTCTGTCATCTAATGCTCCCGGCTTGGAGCCGGGAAATTGGTTGCCTGCGATTGCAGGCAACCAGTCCAGCTTACTGCAGATTTACTTCTTTTTTCCAGCCTTCGGCTTGCACATTGCACCCGGCATAACCATGCTCGATTGATAGGCCGAGATGGCAATCAGTTGCTGATCGTCATATTTCTTGATGATCTTGACCATGTCCGGATTGGCGTTACGGCGCTTGCCATCACGGATTTCGGTCATCTGGCGCAACAGATACTTGTAGTGCTGGCCGGCGATCACCGGATAGAACTTTTCCTTATTGCCTTCGCCAGTCTTGCCGTGGCATTCCAAGCATTCCTTTTCGTACAGTTCCTTGCCTTTGGCGACCATCATCGCAGCATCGGCACCTTCATACTTGCCGTGCTCAAGCGGAATGCACAGGCTTTGAATGTAAGCCGATGCATCGGCCAGTTCCTGCGGATCGGTCAGGGTGGATGCAAACGGATACATGGTCGGATTGTCGCGCTCGCCAGAACGGATGTCGGCCATCTGCTTGATCAACACGGTGGAATGCTGACCGGCCAGTTGCGGGAAGGTGCCGTCAGCGCGACCAGCACCGGAGGGCAGGTGGCAGGCGCCACAGATTTCATAGACTTCTTCGCCGTTCTTGACGTTGCCCTTCTTGTGCAGGGCTTCCATCTTTTCGCCACCTTCGGCGTTCCATTTGTAGTTCTTGCTCTCGATGCCTTCTTTATGCGGTGCCGGTGGGCCGGCGAAGGCGACGCCTGCGCTGAGCAGGCCGATCAACAGAAGTGATGCTTTCATGTTTGGTGTCCTTATATGGCAAGTTATTCGAACGCTGTATGTATTCTCGATCAACCAATATCAGCGTTCCTTGATGTTGGTCATAAGCCCGTGAATACGGGCCATTCCAGATTATTTTAGTTTCGAAAGGTACTCGGCAAGCGCCTTGATTTCCTGGTCATTGACGAGGTCCATTACGCCCTTCATCGCGGCGGTCTGACCGTTGTTACGGGCACCACTCTTGATGTCCTTCATCTGCTGTTCGGCATAAACTGCATTTTGGCCGGCAAGCTTCGGGAATGCAGGCGACAGGGTTTTCTTGGCATCCTTGCCGTGGCAAGACCAGCAAGTCTTTTCCTGGAAAAGGGTGGCGCCATCCGGAGCGGCGATGGCAGAGCCTGCAACGAACGCGGTGGCGATTAGAGTCATTACAAATTTCATGGTTATTCCCTCCTGAAAGTGAAACGGGGAACAGAATGATTCTGTTCCCCGTAATTTGCCTTAAGTCAGATCAAGTTTGCTGCTTACTTGACCTTCTTGGCACCGTTTTGCTCAAGGTAGGTCTTGGCGCGCAGACCGATGTCGGCTGCCTTGACTTGGTATTGCCAGACTTGCTCAGCCCACAGATTGGCTTGGTCCCAATCCTTCTTGGCGGCTGCGGCTTCGTGCTTGGCCTTGGCATCCTTCATCTTGTTCAACTGGTCGGTTGCATCTTCGACCATGGCGACGACATCCGGGAAGTCCTTGAAGTTGTGGCTGGTGATGAAGCCAACAACGGAATCAATAACGACCTGGGTATCAGCTACCTTCTTCACCGTTGCTTTGTAGTCAACTTCGGTATAGACAGCCTTTGCATCAGCAGTCTTGGTCGGCTTCCAGCCCTTAGGCTTGACCAGCAGGTAACCCTGCATTTCAAGGTGCAGTGCGGAGCAGAACTCGGTGCAGTAGTACGGATAGACGCCTTCCTTGTCTGCCTTGAACTTGACGGTCACCGTCTTGCCCGGCTCAACAGAAGCATGCACGTTGAACGTCGACACGGTGAAGCCGTGGGTTTCGTCCTGGGCGCGCTCGAGGTTGGTCAGGTGTACCGTGACTTCGTCGCCGACTTCAGCTTCGATGGTTTCCGGCGTGATGTGCGAACGGATCAGGGTACCGAAGACCTCGATCTTGTTGCCCTTCTTCTCGGTGTGCTCTTCGCCAGCACGGACTGCAAACGGACTCGGCTTGTCGGTACGGCTGTTGGTGCCGACCTTGTAGCGAACGCCCGGTTTCAGCTTGTTGGCTTCAATGGCCACCACGTAGTGCGGCTCACCCAGCGGCAGCGGCATGTCGTACAACAGTTGCATCTTGTCGTTCGAGATGTCGATCAACTGGTGGTTCTGCGGGTGCAGCGGGCCAACCGGGTTGAAGCGGTCGATCGACAGCTTGTTCAGGGCGACCAGGTAACGACCCTTCGGATCCATGGAATCGCCTTCCATGGTCATCAGGTGACCGATGTTGTAGTGCACCGAGATCTTGTCGAGAACCTTGCCTTCACAGTGGTTCCACTTCACGACCTGCGAGTCGACATACAGCGAGGTGTAGGCGATACAGGGCTTGGAATCGTACTGGGTGTGCAAGGGGCCGAGGCCAAGCTGAACCTGGGTGTGCAGTGCATCCTTCATGCCGATGACCGGAATGCCGTACGGATCCTTGGATTCGAACTTGCCGGCCTTGATGGCGGCCTGGATCTTCTCGAAGGAATAGACGGAAACGTGGGTATCCAGCTTGCCGGCGACGGTCAGGAACTTGCCGTCCGGGGTGACGTCGACGCCGTGCGGCGACTTCGGCTCCGGAACGAGGAAGAGGATGCCTTCCTTGATGGCAGTTTCCATCATCAGCACGTTGTGGCCGTTGATTTTCTTGGCCTTGCCTTGGGCAACCAGTTCAGCCGCTTTTTTCCAATTGATCACGTGCAGATAGTCGGTGTCCTTGGCGGAGCAACCGGCTTCATACGGCGGACGGCCCTTTTCGATGCCGCCAACGTAACGCTCGGAACAGAAGGAGTTGGTGAAGGACCAGCCGTCAGACGGGCCTTTACCTGCGTCGGACAAGTCTTGCGAGTACGGCGGCAATTCGAGCGAGAAGGAATCCTTCGGCTCGAGGCGGCCTTCCTTGCGGTCGAACTTCCAGTAGGTGATGCCACCGCGATACTTTTCGTTGAACTCTTCGAGCGGGTAGAACTTCTTGTTTTCGAGCGGCGAAGCGTACTGGGCGGCTTCGATAACGTATTCGGTATTCGGGGTGGCAAAAGCACCGCCGTGTTCCGACTTGAAGATCGGGTTGACCACGATCTGCTTGGTTTCGAAGTCACGCAGGTCTATCACGGCGAGGCGCGGATTGGCCTTGTCGTTGATGAACAGGAACTGGCCGTCGTACTTGCCCTGGGTTTCGGACATGGCCGGGTGGTGCGTGTCACCCCAGTTGATTTCCTTGCCGTCGATGTTGCCTTGACGCAGCACGGCCTTGGATTCTTCGTCAAAGCCGTAGCCCTGCCAGGGTTCCGGCGTGAAGACACCGATGTACTTCAGGATGCGCATGGACGGAATGCCGTAGACCAGAATCTGGCCGGACTGGCCGCCAGAACTGAAGGCAATGAATTCGTCACGCTTGCCGGTCGGAACGTAGGTCTTGGACGCAGCCAGCAAATCTTGTTGGCTAAGGCCGCGACGTTTCATGACGTCCTGCAGCGATTCGGCAGACCATGCCGTTGCTGCAAAACCAGCAGCCAGCAGCACTGCGGTGGTTTTAACTACAAATTTCTTCATCTTGATTCTCCCATGAATACCAGAAGTAAAAACTTCCATTCCCCCATCACCGCCTGCGACAAAGTGTCACTGCGACAATATGCCGCACAATGTATTCCGCGCTGACGGTGAAAGAATTGATCTTTGTTAAATTCAATCCCGCGTGATCAGCGAAAATGCATCCTCCCCAACGGTTCAAGACCCAGAAATACTCTAGTGAATAAGAAAATACTGATCGATATAATCGGTATCGAGCTGATCGCTCTGATCGTTGTCATCGGCTACAAGTTGTCGCCGATGCTGTTGCCGAAGGCCGATGTAACCATTCAGCCTGATCCGCTCTGCAACCTGCAGCAGCAGGCTTGCGGCGTGACGCTGCCGTCCGGTGGCAAGGTGGAACTGTCGATGGCGCCGCATCCGATTCCGCTGGTCAAGCCGTTTGAAGTGATAGTGGCCACGAGTGGCTTTTCCCCTTCTCGCGTCGAGGTGGATTTCACCGGCATCGACATGAATATGGGGTACAACCGACCACAACTGGCGCAGCGCGGCGACGGCCGTTTTTCCGGCGAGGCAACGCTGCCGGTTTGCATTACCGGCTTTATGGATTGGCAGGCGACAGTGCTGATCGAAACGGGAGGCGAGCGCATCGCCATCCCCTATCGCTTCAGTTCAGGGAGTCATGAGTGATGGCTGAACGCATTTTGATGGCAGTCGCTGCGTTGCTTGCCCTTGTCGTGGCGGGTGTGGCTTTGTTTTGGCAACCGGAAATGCCGGAACGTCCCTTGCCTGCAGCCAGGATCGCGGCGGGCGGTGACTTTACGCTGCAGTCAGCCAGCGGTGAGGTTTCGCTGAAGGATTACCGCGGCAAACTGGTCCTGCTCTATTTTGGCTACACTTTTTGCCCCGACATCTGTCCGACTTCGCTGGCAGCAACCTCTGAGGGCCTCAAACAGCTCAAGCCCGAGGAACTTGCCCAGGTGGCGATGATCTTCGTCTCCGTCGATCCCAAGCGCGATACACCGGATCGTTTGAAGGAGTATGTCGAGTTCTTTCACCCGGCCATTGTCGGGGTGACGGGTAGCGCCGAGAATATTGCTGAGATTGCCAAGCGTTACGGCGTTTTCTACGCCGAACAAAAGGTCGAGACCGCTGGTGGCGGCTATGTCGTCGATCATTCGGCCGATACGTTTATCGTTGCTCAGGACGGGCAACTGGTCGGCAAGATCGCCCACGCGACGCCGCCTGATCAGGTCGTCGTCGCAATACGCAAGCATTTAAAACAACCATGATGGAGAGAAAAGCCATGAAAAAACTGTCAATGTTCGCCGCCAGCCTGATGTTTTCAGCCGGGGTAATTGCCGGTGCTGCCGACAATGTTTCCGTGCAGGACCCCTATGTTCGCTTGGCGCCGCCCAATGCACCGGCAACCGGTGCCTTCATGGTGATCAAGAACAATGGCGACAAGGACATCAAGGTGCTCAAGGCCGATAACCCGGTTTCACGGGTGACCGAACTGCATACGCATCTCAACGAAGGCGGGGTCATGAAAATGCGTCCGGTGCCGGCCATCGACGTCAAGGCCAAGGGTGAAGCGGTGCTCAAGCCGGGCGGTCTGCATGTCATGCTGATCGATCTCAAGGCTCCGATGAAGGAAGGCGACGTTGTGCCGATTACGCTGACCTTCGATGATGGCAGCGCCAAGCAGGTCGACGCCAAGGTTGTGCGGCCGATGGCTGCCGGCATGCCGATGTCGGAACATAAGCATTGAGATAGATCGTGCTTCAGCGCCTGACGAAAGTCAGGTCCTTGTGGTGAAAAAGGGCGCCAAGATAGACCGGGCGCCTTTTTTTGGTCATTTGGCGGCGATCAACTGGCCTGGGCATCCCCGATCGATGCTTCCAGGCGGATCATGCTGGCCGGCATCGGCTTGGCCATGTAGTAGCCCTGGGCAAAGTTGCAGTTCAGCGCTGACAGCGCATCGTACTGCTCCCTGGTCTCGACCCCTTCGGCAATGACGGAAAGGTGCAGGCTGCTGGCCAGGGCCATGATGGCGGTGACGATTGCCCGATCGTTGTCGTTTTCGGTCATGTCGGTGATGAATGAGCGGTCGATCTTCAATGTGTCGACAGGGAAGCGCTTGAGGTAGGCGAGGCTGGAATAGCCCGTGCCGAAGTCGTCGATAGACAGGCGGAAGCCGCGGTTGCTCAGGTTTTGCAGGGTACCCAGTGCCAGCTCGCCATCCTGCATGATGACGGTTTCCGTAATTTCCAGTTCGATGCGATCCGGCGTCAGGCGGTAGTCGGCCAGGACGCTGCAGATGCTCTCGGCGAGGTTGGGGTCGTTGAACTGAATGGGCGAGAGATTCAGTGCCAGGGGCGGTGGGGTGAAACCCTGGTCGATCCAGGTGCGTAATTGCGAACAGGCATGACGCAGGACGATGGTGCCGATTTCTCCGATCAGGCCGCTTTCTTCGGCGACCGTGATGAACTGGGCTGGGCCGACCAGCCCCTTGGTCGGGTGGCGCCAGCGAACCAGGGCTTCGTACGACGTGATACGGCCGGTTTTGAGATTGATCACCGGCTGATAGTGAACTTCGAACTCGTTCCGGTCGACGGCGCGCCGCAGGTCGGATTCGATCTGGAAGTAGTTGTCGGCGGCGGCGTTCATTTCGGCCGTGAAGTAGCAATAGGTATTCCGTCCGTTCGCCTTGGCCTGATACATCGCGGTATCGGCATTGCGCATCAGGGCGTTTACCGTAACACCGTCATTCGGGTAGAAACAGATGCCGATGGATGGCGTGACGAACAACTCGTGCCCGTCGATCCGAATGGGCGGGCGCAAGGATTCGAGAATCTTCGAGGCAAGTTTTCCGGCCAGGGCCTCACTCTGCTTGAGGGGCAGGGCGATCATGAACTCGTCACCGCCCAGTCGGGCGATCGTGTCATCGGCGCGGAGCGTTTCAGTCAGCCGGCCAGCCACTTTCTTGAGCAGGGTGTCACCAATGTGATGGCCCAGAGAGTCGTTGATCGTCTTGAAGCGATCAAGGTCAATGAACAAGATGGCGACCTTGGTATTGTCCTGGGCTGCATTGTCCATCGCCTCGCCGAGCCGTTGCTGGAGCAGGGTGCGGTTGGCCAGCCCGGTCAAGGCATCGTGGTGGGCCAGGTAACGTAACTTGCCTTCGATGCGCCGGCGCTCGAGAACTTCGCTTTCAAGTTCGCTGGTCCGTTCCTTGACGCGCAGTTCCAGCTCGTCCCGCGAGCGCAGCAATGCGTCCTCGGCACGCTTCCGTTCGGTGATGTCGCTAGCCACGAAGAGAAAGCCCTGCGCATGTTTGCCTTCAGGATGCAGGGCTGATATCGAGAGTTCGACCACGAATTTTCCACCGTCCTGGCGCCGGAAAGTCCATTGGTCCTGATCGACCGAGCCAAGCCGGACCTGGGCCAGCACCACGTCAATGTCGCTCTGCGGCCTGAGGTCCAACTCGGTGGCAAGCGCAAGGCGGCGTCGCTGGATTTCCTCTGGCAGTAAAAATGACTCAGCCGGTGTTCGGCCAAGCAATTCCGTGGATGGGTAACCCAGCATCTGCTCGGCGGCCGGGTTGGAGGAAACGATGCGACCCTCGCTGTCGGTCGACAGGATCATCAGCTTGGCGCTATTCAGGATGGCGCGCTGCAGCATGACCGATTCGCGCAGGGAATCCTCGGCCACCTTGCGCGAGGTGATGTCTTCATAGTTCCAGATCGAGCCATCATCGGGATGGGCTGGATCAATGGCCCGGCCAGTGATCCGCAACCAGATCGGGTCCCCGTTTTGTCGCCGATGAATGATCTCGGAAACGAAGGTTTCGCCTCTGCCGAGCATTTCGTAAGCCTTGGCGCCGGTTTCGGCATGAGCTTTCTCGGAAAAATAGGTGATCCGTGTCGGTTGGCCCGTCAACTCACCGGGGCCGTAGCCGTATAGCTCCTCGAACCGGCGATTGCATTGCTGGAATATCCGGTTCCGGACAAAGGCTATCCCGGCAACGCAGTGATCGAAAATCAGACGCTGGTCGAAATAGGCTTTTTTCAAGGCCTCTTCGGCCTGTTTGAACGCCGTGCGGTCTTCGGCGATCCAGAAGACCCCCATTGACGGATCGCCCGGATCGGCGACGTAACCGATCAGATTGATCCAGGCATCGCTGCCATCCTGGCGGCGCATGTAGAGCTCGGTCTGGAAGGGCTTGGCCTGAAACAGCGCCGGTGCTGCGCGCCGATTGAGCTCGGTGTGTTCTTCGGCGGAGCGGTAGAGCGCAGCCGTGTCCACACCGATCCCGTTATCCCCGGGAAAGCCGAACAGTTCGCCGAAACGCTGGTTGTAGCGGACAATTTTTCGGTCATGCGTGACGACGATGCCGACCGATGAATTGGCCATCAGCGCTTCCATTTCCCGCGATGACTTTTCCAGCGCGTCCCGGGTGCTGACCGCTTCGGTAATGTCGGTAATGATCCAAACGGTGCCGCGATTGGCATCTTCGGGGTCGATTGCTTTTGCCGATAGTTGGCACCAGATCAGGTGACCATCTTTTTTTCGGAACTGCCTGGTGGTGTTGAAGGCTTTCCCGGTCGAGAGCAGGGGGGCGGCCTGACGTCCCAGCTCTTCATGGCTTTCCGGGTTTGCGTAGAGTTCTACGGTGGGCATGCCACGCAGTTCATTGGCCGTGTACCCGACGATTTCCTCGAAGCGGCGATTCCAGCGCAGGACGGTACGATGACCGGTGAACACGATGCCCACGGAGGCGTTGTTGAAGATGCTTTGCAATTCCTGCAGGGTTTCGTCGAGATGCTGCTCAGCCTCCTTGCGGGGCGAAATATCGTTGACGATCCATATCGTTCCCTCGGCAGGCTGTTCCGGATCAACCAGATAGGCCACGGCATCGACCCAGAATACATGCCCGTCGTTGTGCTTGAGGCGAATTTCCTGGTGAAACGGTTTACCGGATGACAGGATGGGGCCGGCGATTTCGCCCAGTGCTTCATAGTCGGCATCCGAGGGCAAGAGCAATCTTGCTGGCTGGCCAATGACTTCACTGTCGAAACCGAAAATTTCTGAAAACCTGGCGTTGTGCCGAAGCATGACGCCTTTTTTGGTGAAAAGAATCCCCACAGGCGCGTTGGTCATCAACGCCTGATACTCTCGTTTTGCGTCCAGCAATTAAGTCTCCGCTACTTGGTGTGAATGAGTATTTTTTTTAGTTATTTATTTTGTTTTCTTATTACAGTTTATTTTCTTTACTAAAGTCATACAAGTAAATGACTTTGGTATTTTTTGAAATGGCCGGCGGTCTGCCAGAAAACCGGCATTTGGAATCAGGTCTTGACGGGTCGCTTTGACAGTTTGCGTTGCAGCGTCCGGCGGTGCATCTTCAAGGCACGTGCGGTCGCTGAAATGTTGCCGTCGTTTTCATTGAGTACGCGCTGGATGTGTTCCCATTCCAGACGGTCGACAGAAAGCGGTTCATCCGAGGCGGCGACGTCGAAATCCGGACCGCCGTCATCCTCGAAGGCGGACAGGATGGCTTCGATCTCAACGGGTTTGGCCAGGTACTGGATGGCGCCCAGCTTCACGGCATCGACTGCGGTGGCAATGCTGGCGTAGCCGGTCAGCACGACAATGCGGCAATCCGGGTTGTTCTCGAGCAGAGGCTGAATCAAGGCCAGACCGGAACTGCCATTCAGGTTGAGATCAAGAACGACGCGATCCGGGCGAATTTCACGGGCCAGGTCGAGCGCCGATGTTGCATCCTTTGCGCCACGCGCCGGGTGTCCGCGTCGCTCCATGGTGCGAACCAGAATGGCATTGAAACTGGGGTCGTCGTCGATAATCAGTGTTATTTCGTTCATGCTTGTATCCGTGGCAGTTCGATGCGGGCAAGAGCGCCGCCGTCTTCCGGGTTGCTCAGGGTCAGGGTGCCGCCGAGTTGTTCGATGGCGCTGCGGGTCAGCATCAGGCCGACACCGCTACCGCGCTCATGGGCCGGGAAGCTGGTTTGCCCACCCTGTTCCAGAACTTCTGGTGGGAAACCGGGGCCGTGATCGCGGATGTCGATGCACAGGCTGTCGGTGCACCAGGCAAGGCGGACCTCCAGTGGGCTGGGTGTTGCGTTGGCGGCGTTGTTGAGCAGATTGAGGATGGCTTGTTCCAGCCGCGGATCGGCCAGGATTTCAGGAGGCGTGCCGTCGCTGGCAACAACCAGCCGGCTGCTCGCTTGCGGACGCGCCGCATGCCAACGCTGGCGCAGGCTGTCCAGCCAGCGATTGGCCGCTTCGAGCGGGGCATTTTCCAGGCGTTCGGCCCCGGCTCGGCGCGACAGACCCGTGATGATTTCCTTGCAGACGCCAATCTGCTGGCGAATGAGTGCAATGTCTTCGCGGATCGGTTCGCTCAGGCCGGGATCGTTGGCCAGCTCGCCAGCGAGCAAGGCCATGGTGGCGAGTGGTGTGCCCAGTTCGTGAGCGGCGCCGGCCGCCAGGGTGCCCATGGCCATCACCCGTTCGTCGCGCAATGCCTGCTCGCGGGCCGTCGCCAGTTCGGCGTCGCGCTCACGAATCTGGCGGGTCATGCGGACGATGATCCAGCCAATCATGGCCGCCGACAGGACGAAGATCAGCCACATGCCGATCAGGTGCAGGCGGGTGGCACGCGTCGCATCCGGCATCGGCAGCGGCAGGTAGAAAACCATCAGTAGCGAGTAGGCGGCGATGGCGACTGCGCTGACAATGGCCGCAAAGCGTGCCGGCAAGGTCAGGGCAGCGATGGCGACGGGCGGCAGGAGTAACGAAACCAGCGGGTTGGCGGCGCCGCCGCTGAAGAAGACGACCGCAGTCAGGGCGCCGATGTCGAAAAGCAGTTGAACGAACAGTTCGCAGGCGCTGGCGGTTTTCGAGCGGATAACGCGCCATTGCGCAAAGGCATTGAACAAACCGGCGATGGCGACGATGCCAAGGAGGGGGAGTTGCGGCACCGGGATGTCAAGCAGGCCGGGGACGACCATGATAAGTTGCACCAGTGCCGCGAGTATGATCCAGCGGCCAGCGACCAGTCGACGCAGGTTGGCCAGGTGCTCGGAGTTCTCGGTGGTGCAGGGGGCTGTTGCCATGGCGGGATTATGCGTGATTTGTGTCAATTTTCAGTCGCTTGGAAGATGCGACAATTCGCCGCAGCTTAATTTGGAGTGGCCATTGCATGTTGCGTTATTTACGGATTCCTTTATTACTTGCCGGGTTGATGGCGAGCCTGCCTGTTACTGCGGTCGATCTTGAAAAAGGCAAGGAAATCAATGGTACCTGTGCTGCCTGCCATAGCGATAATGGCCAGGGGGGCAAGAAGGGCGAGTACCCGAGAATTGCCGGCCAGCAGGTCAAATACATTGAAAGTCAGTTAAAGAATTTCCGGGCGCGGACCCGGGTAAATATCCCGATGTTCCCCTATACGCAGGAGCGGGAGCTGTCAGATGCGGATATCAAGGACATTGCCGCCTATCTGACCGGGATAGAGCTGGATACCAAGATGCCGACCTATACAGGCAAGGAAGATGCGCTGACCAGGCTGCTGATGGCGGAAAAGGTCATGATCATTCCGCGGGCAGAGGGCGATCTGGCCAATGGTGAAAAGATCTACCAGAAGCAGTGTGCTGCTTGCCATGGCAAGGCCGGCAAGGGCCGCGGCATGTTCCCGATGCTGGTTGGGCAATACACGAATTACTTGCAGCGCCAGGTCGAGCTCTATCTTAAGGGGGACCGGCCACATGACGAAGAGGGCACGGTCGGCGTGCTGAACGGCCTGAAGGCGCAGGATATTCAGGATATTCTGGCCTATCTCACCTCAATTCAGGAACCCAAGGAATGAAACGAATCAGCTTCACGCTGCTGGCCTTGCTGGCAGTATCCAGTGCCTGGGCCCATGGCCATTCGGGCCCGATCGACGACAGCATGCCCGACGCCCAGAAAATTCGTTTCTGCGAGCGCGTTCGGGATCACGCCTTGCAGGCTTTTTATAATCGTGAGCGCGGGCAGAAAATCAAACTGTTCGACGAGGATGGCAGCGATGGCGCGCGTATCACCAATCTCATCATCAAGCGCATCTATGAAGAGCCGCAGATTTCCAGCCCGAAGAAGGCCGAAACCTTCGGTCGGGCGACCTGCAACGAAATGATGGGGTCGAAACCTGCCTCAGAGTAAGTAAGGAATGAAGCGCTTGGTCCGCTGCATGTAGTCGGCGTAGGGCGGGCCAAAGTAGGCCAGGCATTCCTTCTCGTCGGTGACTGCCGTCAGCCAGAGCGAGAATGAGGCGATCCCGACGATGACCGTGCCGATTGTACTGGGGTCCTGAAAGTAGGCGCCCCAGGCCAGCGCCAGCAAAGACGCGTACATCGGGTGGCGAATGTGCCCAAAGATGCCGCGGGAGACGAGCTGGGTGGTCTTCTCGAATTCGTAGAACGAGCCATCATCGCGTTTTTTATTGGCGGCACCATGACGGCGCAGGGTACGCGTGCCTTCCACCACCAGAAAGATACTGAGCAGCATCAGCATCCATGAGGTGAACTGGTGCGGGGAATAGGGATCGTCCCCCCAGACACCGTGGTTGAGTACGATCAGGCCGAGGATGGCTTCCCAGGCAAAGAAGCGGTAGAAGCCGTGGCTGCCTGGTTTGCGCAGTGGCTTGCGCGACAGCCAGATGACAGCAAGCGTGCCGATCAGGAAAAGGATGGAGTCGTTCATGTCAGTCCGTGAAGCTCGTGGTCAAGGCGGCAATCATGTAGGCGTGATCAAGGACACCGGCACTTTCGCGGATGCTGTGCATGGCCCACATCGGTGACCCGACATCGACGCTCGGTATGCCCAGGTGCGAGGCGACGATGGGGCCGATGGTGCTGCCGCAGCCGAGATCGGTGCGGTGGGCGTATTGCTGGCAGGGCACCCCGGCTTTGGCACAGATGGCCATGAAGCGGGCGGCAGTATCGGCATTGGTGCTGTAACGCTGGTTGGCATTGCTTTTGATCACCGGCCCGGCGTTGACTGTCGCGTGGTGACAGGGTTCGTAGGCGGCCGGGAAATTGGGGTGCCAGCCGTGTGCCATGTCGGCGCTGATGAAGAAGCTCCGCGCCAGCATCCGGTGTTGGTCTTCGCCATCGAGGCCGGCGCTGGCGGCAAGTCGGCTGATGACGTCGGAAACGAAGCTGCCGCCCGCCCCGGCTGCGCTTTCGCTGCCGACTTCTTCATGGTCGAAGAAGGCGCACAGGCAGGTGGCCAGCGGTTCTTTGGTGGCGAGCAGGGCGCTCAGCGCGGCATGGCAGGAGGCGAGGTTGTCGAGCTGGCTGTTGGCGATGAACTCGCGGTCCACACCCCAGAAGCTGCCTTTTTGTGTGTCGTAGGCGTTCAGTTCCCAGGTCAGCAGGTCGCCCGGTTCGACGCCTAGTTCGGCGGCGATGGGCTGGCGAAAGCGCGCCTCGGCTTTTGTGCCGTCTTCGGAAACGCCCAGTAGCAGCGGTAGTTCGGTCTGCTTGTTGAATTTCAGGCCGTTCTCGTTAACTTCCCGATTCATGTGGACGGCTAGATTGGGCAGGCGGAGCAAGGGTTCGCGGAAGTGCACCAGCCGGGTTATGAAGCCGTCCGGCGTGCGGACATTGACGCGCCCGGCCAGCGACAGGTCACGGTCGGCAAAGGTGGCGAGGATGGGGCCGCCGTAGACTTCGACGCCGAGCCTGATCATGCCTGCCACGTCCTCGGCCGGCTTCGGTTTGAGGCGCAGACCGGGAGAATCGGTATGGGCCCCAATCATCCGCAGGCCGGTTTCGGCAGCGGCTTGCTGGCCGATGATGAAGGCGATGATCGATGAGCCACCGCGCACCACGTAATGGCGACCACCCGCACTCAGTGTCCAGCGGTCAACCTCTTCCAGCCGGCTGAATCCGGCCGCCTGCAGCCGGGTTTCGCAGGTCTGCACGGCATGCCAGGGGCTGGGGCTGGCATCGATGAAGTCGAGCAGGTCCTGAGCCTGGCTGCGGGTGGAATCGGGAATGTTCATGGTGATTTCTGTTTCAGCAGTTCGATGAGCAGGTCGGCGATGCGTCTATCATAAAGCATGGCGATGTGGCCGACCGGCGGAAGTTCGACGTCGCGCGCCCCGGGCAGGCGCTGGTTGTCCTGTGGCATGGCGTAGTTGTCGTAGGCGTTGCGCAGGCTGACGAACGGAATCTTGATTGTCTCGCTCGCCATGTCGCGCAGCCATAGTGAGCCCGGCTGCATTTCACGGGCGTTCTTGCCGATACCGATGCGGGCCAGGGCCGAACCCTGGTGCGGGGTGGCCAGCGTCAGCAGCCGGTCGACACGTTCAGCGCCGTGGCGGGCCAGGTAGGAGCGGCAGATCAGGCCACCCATGCTGTGGGCGATCAGCGTGACCTGCTTGCTGCCGGTAACGGCACAGACTTCTTCGATCCGCTGATTCAGTTGCGGCACCAGCTTGCCCAGGCTGGTGTAGGGCGGGATCAGACTGACCGAAGCGACCGTATGTCCGGCCGCTTCGAGGCGCCGGCGGAGCAGCCACCAGATGCCACGGCTGCAGCCGTAACCATGGACGAGGAGGATTGGGCGGGTGCCGGCGGGCAGCCGGTCAGCCGGCATCCACAGCCGCTCGAAAGGGATGACGAGCAGGAAGGTGAGCAGGAAGGCGAGGTATTCGCCGACCATGATCGCCAGCCGCTTGAAGAAGCCGAGGCGCGGCGCCGGCGAGGCAAAGGCCATGCCGAATGTCCAGGTCGTGGCATTCATCCAGAAACGCAGGCCGAGCAGGCAGTTGATGGCACCGACGATGGCGAGCGGCCAGTCGAGATGCATGAAGTGGCGACCGATGTAGAGGTAGCCGGTGACTTCCAGAGCGATCCAGATGAGCAGGGAAATGGGCAGCATGGCGAAATCAGGCCGCTTCGGTTTCTGGCTTGGGTAGCCAGATGCAGGCGCCTTTCGATTCCTTGTCGATGGCGGCCAGCACTTGCTCGTGCTCGGCGATTTCCTCGGGCAAGGCTCGGCGAACGTTGAGTGGCTTGCGTTCACGAACCAGCCCATCGGCACCGATGTTGGGGCGGGGGGCGGCATCAGGCTCGATCATCAGGCTGTTCTGGCCGCGGGTCATGGCCAGGAAGACGTCGGCCAGCAGTTCCGTATCGAGCAGCGCGCCGTGCAGGGTGCGGCTCGAATTGTCGATTTCGTAGCGTTCGCACAGCGCATCGAGGCTGTTGCGCTTGCCGGGGTGCAGTTCCTTGGCCATGCGCAGGGTGTCGATCACGCCGTTGCAGATGGTACCGACCGGAACGCGGCCCAGCCGGTCGAGTTCGGCGTTGAGGAAGCCGATGTCGAAAGGGGCGTTGTGGATGATTAGTTCGGCACCGTTGATGAATTCGAGGAATTCATCGGCGATGTCGGCGAATTTCGGCTTGTCGGCCAGGAATTCGAGGCTGATACCGTGCACCCGCTGGGCACCCTCGTCGATTTCCCGCTCCGGGTTGACGTATTTGTGCAGGTGACGGCCGGTGAAGCGGCGATTCTCCATTTCGATGCACGCCACTTCGATGATGCGGTGGCCCGAGCGCGGGTCGAGGCCGGTGGTTTCGGTGTCGAGGACAATCTGTCTCATGCTGCTTCCTTAATTCTTCAATTCATCAATGCCGCGGTTGGCCAGCGCATCGGCGCGTTCGTTTTCCGGGTGGCCGGCATGCCCTTTGACCCATATCCATTCCAGCTTGTGCCGCTTGACCTGGGCGTCGAGCAGTTGCCAGAGGTCGGCATTCTTGACGGGTTTCTTGTCCGAAGTCTTCCAACCGTTCTTTTTCCAGCCGTGAATCCACTCGTTGATGCCCTTCAGCACGTACTGCGAGTCGGTGTAGATCTTGCCGCCAATCGGGCGTTTCAGGGCTTCGATGGCGCGGATCGCGGCGGTCAGTTCCATGCGGTTGTTGGTCGTTTCCTTCTCGCCGCCCCACAGCTCCTTCTCGTGTGGCCCGAGGCGCAGGATCGCTCCCCAGCCGCCGGGGCCTGGGTTGCCCTTGCAGGCGCCATCGGTAAATATTTCAACGGTTTCTTCAGTGGTCATGACCTTCCTTTTGAGCAATCGGGCGCAGTGCCTTGGCGCGTACCGCCTGCGTTTTCCATTTTGGGGTGATCAGGCGCATGCTGTGCGTGCGCTTGATGGCCCGCAGTACATAGACGCCACCGGCGAAATTCCACCAGCGATTGCTGGCGTTCTCGATGAAACGCCAGTTTTTTTGTAGCCATTTCAGTTGATCGATGGGGGGGATGTAACACCCCAGGTGGCCACGGTCGACCTCGAAACCAAGCAGTTTCATCCAGTCTTTCAGGCGATTCATCGACAGGTAACTGCCATTCCACGGGAACTCGCCGCTACGGTCCAGTTTTCGTTTCAGTCCCCACAGTGACAGGGGATTGAAGCCGACGACGATGACCTGACCTTCAGGGATCAGGATGCGTTCGACTTCGCGCAGGATCTGGTGCGGCTCATCACTGAATTCGAGAATATGCGGCAGAACGACGAGATCGATGCTGTTCGAGGCGAAGGGTAGCGCGGTGTAGTTGCACAGTACGTCGACCGGGCCGAGTTCGCCGCCTCGCTGGCGTAGCGGGATACGGTTGGCGCGCAGGAAATCGCCCTGGGGCAGGCCGAGTTGCAGGGCGTTGAAACCGAAAATGTCGGTGACGATGCCATCGATCTGGCGCTGTTCCCAGTCCAGCACATAGCGGCCGGGCGCCGAGGCCAGCCACGCGTCCAGGCCGGGAATTGACATCCGGGGCGCGTCGCTCGATAGTTCCGGTATGTTCGATATCTCTTTCATTCCCGCATTTAAAGACAATTACATCTGGCTGCTGACCCGGGGCAAGCGTGCCTTCGTCGTCGATCCCGGTGATGCCGCGCCCGTGCAGGCCAGGCTGGAGGCCGACGGGTTGATGCTGGAAGGCATCCTGATTACCCACCATCACGCCGATCATCAGGGGGGCGTTGCCGAACTGAAAACGCGCTGGCATGCCGAGGTCTATGCACCAGCCAACGAGTCTATCACAGGCTGCACCCGTCCCCTGAGCGGTGGCGAAAGCATCGATGTGCTCGGTCAGAAAGTGATGGTCATGGCTGTTCCCGGCCACACGCTGGGGCACCTGGCTTATTACGCGCCGGGGGCGCTTTTCTGCGGCGACACACTGTTTGGCGCCGGTTGCGGGCGCTTGTTCGAAGGAACGCCGGCCCAGATGTCGGACTCGCTCGACCGCATCGCCGCCTTGCCCGACAAAACGCTGATCTACTGCGCGCATGAATACACCGAAATGAACCTGCGTTTTGCGCTGGCTGTCGAGCCGAATAGTCCGGCTTTACAGGCTCGTGTGTCCAGGGTGGCTGCATTGCGGGCGGCCGGTTTGCCGAGTGTGCCGTCGACATTGGGGGAGGAGAAAGCGACCAACCCCTTCCTGCGTTGTCAGGAATCGGTCGTGATCAAGGCCGGTGTGCAGCATGCTGACCAAAGTCTGCTCAAGGATCATGCCTCGCCAGCTATGGGCGCTTGTGATCGTTCAAAAACGGCTGTTTTTGCAGCGATCCGTGGCTGGCGAAACAACTTCTAGGATTTTTTCTGGCGGACGCGTCCGCTGACCTTTTCCAGCGTGTCGAGCACGCGGGCCGCATTGAAAGGCTTGATGATGAAGCCGCTGGCCCCGTTCTGGATTGCTTCCTGAACCGTATCCGGGTCTGAGTTGCTGGTCACCATGATGACCTCGGTCGCCGGGTATGCCGCCTTGATTTCACACAGCGCTTCGATGCCGTTTTTCTCCGGCATCATGACATCCATGCAGGCAATGTCCGGCTTCAGGCGTTCGACCAGGTCGATAGCCGCCACACCGTTGCGCGCCTCGCCGATGACATCGTATTCCTCGCCGCGCAGCATGCCGCGGAGGATGCTGCGCATCATGTCATTGTCGTCAACGATGATGACGGAAATGCGTCTTCTGGCCATGATTTGTCGGGATCTAGGTGGCGTCAGCGCGGCAGACGCGATCACGACCTTCTTGCTTGGCCCGGAGCAGCGCCTTGTCCGCAGCAAGGATCAGGTCATCCGGCGGATTGTCGAAACCCGGGGCGGCTGAGGCAATACCGATACTCAGGGCCACTTGGCCGGTGGGCGATGAGGCATGAGCGATATTCAGTTCACTGATGCCGTGACGAATCTTCTCGGCAACCATCAAGGCGCCAGCGATACTCGTTTCCGGCAGGATCACGGCAAATTCCTCGCCACCATAGCGGGCTACCGTATCGGACGGGCGCTCGGTGTGACGGCTGATGGCGGCAGCGATCTTGCGCAGGCACTCGTCACCGGCCAGGGGGCCGTAGGTGTTGTTGAACAGTTTGAAATGATCGATGTCACACATCAGGACGGCAATGCTGTTCGAATGCCGGCGGGCCCGGCGCCATTCGACGGAAAGGGCTTCATCGAAATAGCGCCGGTTTGCGACGCCGGTCAGACCGTCGCTGGAAGAAATCCGGATCAGCTCCTGATTGGCTGCATCGAGCTTTCGCGTGACAGCGAGTAGCGAGGCGCGCATCAAAACGATGCGCTGCATAGCGCGAATTTTTGCCCCCAGCACGATTTCGCTGACCGGTTTGGTCAGATAGTCGTCCCCGCCAGCGGCAATGCCTTTCTCGACCTCGGCGTCCTGGTCCGGCGAAGAAAGAAAAATGATCGGTGTCCAGTCGCCCGGTTTTTCCATGGCCCGGATACGCTGGGTAAGCGCAAATCCGTTCATGTCCGGCAGCGCGGTGTCGAGCAGGACCAGATCGGGGCGATTGCGTGAAAAGAGCTCAAGCGCCACTTCACCATTTTCGGCCGCAATGGCTGTTGCACCGAAGTGTTCGACGTACTTGGTCAGTACGGCAAGGCTGGAACGACTGTCTTCAACAACGAGAATTTTCATGGCGGCGACACGAACTCGATTCGCTCAGTCTAACGGCAATAACTGCTGAAGAAAACCAGCGCAACAACGGCAATTCCAATGGCCGTTATTGCCCAGCCGATACCCCAGGTCAGCGCCTGGCGCGTCTGGTGGTGCGCGGCCTGTTGCTTGAATTGGAAATAGCGTTGAAATTCACCAAGCGTGAGCAGTGCGGAAAATAGGAAGAAAATCATTCCGCAGAACATGGCAATGATGGTGCCATTGCTCAGTTCACGACAGGAACCAGCCGTGCGATGGAGGTAGATCAGGATGTCATCGGTTCTGAAGGCAAAACTGACCAGCAGATAGGCCAGGCCGGCAAAAATGCCAATCAGGCTAATCACCAGCCAGGTTTGCCAGCGCTTAAGTTGCACAATGGCGCGGTAAATGTCGTCGATTATCCAGTTCATATGTTTTCTTGCTGATATTGTTGCGGCGCCGGTGTGCTAAATTTGGCCGATATATATAGTATTCAAGGCAGAATATCATGGCAGAGCAGACGGCTAACAAATCAGTATCAATGTCACGTCTTTCTGCCGCGCTGAAATCCCCTCACAGCATGAAGCTCGGCAAATGGCTGGGGATATTTCTGTTGGTTATCGGCGTTTTAGGGTTTTTCGCGGCGCCGCCGCTGCTTAAATCAATTTTGCAGAAGCAACTCTCGCAGCAGCTGCACCGTGAAGTCAGCATCGAGCAGATCGCCATCAATCCCTACGCCTTGTCTGCCAAGGTCAACGGTTTGTCGATCAAGGCCGATGGTGGCAAGGAGGTGGCCGGTTTCGACGAATTGTTCGTCAATCTCTCTTCGGCTTCGATATTCAAGCTGGCGGCTGTCGTTGATGAAATTCGTCTGCAGGGTCTGCGCATTGCCGTGGCCCGGGTGGCCGAAGGGCGTTACGATATTTCCGATCTGCTCGACGAGTGGATGAAACCCAAGGATGAGCCGGAGAAGGACACGCCGCGCTTTTCGCTGAACAATATCCAGTTGATCAACGCCAAGATCGTCTTCGATGACCAGCCCAAGGGCAAGGTTCATACGATCAGCGACATCAATCTGGCCGTACCTTTCGTTTCCAGTCTGCCGTATCAGGCCGAAGTGCTCATCCAGCCTTCGTTTTCAGCCAATATCAACGGCTCGCCGCTGGCCCTGACCGGTGACAGCAAGCCGTTTGCGAGTACGCACGAAAGCCACCTGAGCCTTGATCTGGATCGTTTCGATCTGGCCGTGCTGCAGCCTTACCTGCCGGAATCACTGCCCTTCCGCCTCAATGCCGGAACCCTCGATACCGAAATGAAGGCCATGTTCAAGGAGGTCTCGGACCAGGTTTATTCGGTGACCGTGATTGGCGCGGCCCATGTTTCCGGCCTGGCTGTGGCGGAAAGCGACGGTCAGGCGCTGGTCGGCTGGAAGCGCCTGGATGTCGAGCTGGAGAGTATTGACCCGCTTAACCGCAAGGCTGCCGTCAAGCGGGTGGCCCTCGATGGGCTGGATGTCAGTCTGGCCGTGAACAAGCAGGGCGAGTTCAACGTACTGCGGTTGCTCGACAAGCTGGCCAAGCCGGTTGCCGCAGCCCCTGAACCGAAAGTTGAGCCGGCCAAGCCGTTCGAGTGGACGCTGGGCGAGTTCGCCTTGAGCAACGGTCTGCTGCGCTGGCAGGATGACTCGAACCCGACGCCGGTCGCTGGCGAAGTCCGCAACCTGCTGGTCAGCGTTGGCAAGGTGGACGGCAAGCTGGTCGAGCCGATCGAGATCAAGGAGGTCAGCTATCAGGTTGATCTCGGCGAGCGCTTTCGGGTCGACAAGATGGCCATCAATGGCATCAAGCTGGATCTGCCTGGGCGGCGTGTCGACATTGCCGAGGTGATCAATACCGGCGCTCGTGCCCGTATGCTGCGCAACAAGGACAGCAAGATCGAATGGGTCAGCTCGCCGGTGCTGAAGACCATTCGTGCCACCGATGCCAAGGCAGAGGCGAATGCCAAGGTGGAAAAGCCATGGATCGGCAAGGTCGGCAAGCTGGCGGTTGAGGATCTCGCCTTCCGCTTCGAAGATCAGAGCATGAAACCGGCGGCCGTTCAGGAGATCGAGGCATTCAGCCTGCACGGTGAAGGTCTGACCAATGAGGCTAACCAGAAGGGCAGGATCGCGCTGCAAGGCAAGATCAACAAGAAGGGCAGCCTGAATGTTGATGGCAGCCTGCAGGTCTATCCACTTGATGCGCAGCTCAAGGTCGAGACCATTGCCATTCCCCTGATGCCGCTCGAGCCTTACCTGGGGCAGTTCCTGAACATCTCGCTGACCCGTGGCCAGGTCTCGAACAAGGGCGAGGCGACGGCCAAACTCGATACTTCGGGCCTGAAAGCCGGCTACAAGGGCAATTTCACGCTCGGCGACTTCGTGGCGGTCGACAAGGCGAACAGCACCGATTTCCTGAAGTGGAAATCACTGTATTTCGGTGGCATCGATTTCAAGCTGGAGCCGCTGGCGATCAATATTGGCGAAATCGCCTTGGCCGATTTCTACTCGCGGCTAATCCTCAACAAGGACGGCAAGCTCAACGTCGCCGACATCGTCAGGAAGCCGGAGGGGGGCGAGACCGCCAAGGAGGCAGTGAAGCCGGCTGAGGGCAAGGCGGATGCCAAGCTCGCCACCAAGGATGCCGCGCCGGCCAAGCCGCCGGTACCGATCAAGATCGCCAAGATCACCCTGCAGAACGGAACGGTTAATTTTTCCGATTTCTTCGTCAAGCCGAACTACACGGTCAACCTGACCAAGCTCGGCGGTCGGGTCAGTGGCCTGTCGTCGGTGGCCGATACGGTGGCCGATATGGAAGTGCGTGGCAAATACGCCAACTCGGCACCGGTGCAGATCCTGGCCAAGCTGAACCCGCTGGCCGCCAAGAGCTATCTCGATCTCAAGGCGGACATTACCGGTGTCGACCTGACCGGTTTCTCGCCGTATTCCGGCAAGTACGCCGGCTATGCCATCGAGAAGGGCAAGCTGTCGCTCAATGTGGCCTACAAGCTGGAAAATAACCAGCTGGCGGCAGAGAACCGGCTGTTCATCGATCAATTCACTTTTGGTGAAAAGATCGATAGCCCGGATGCCACCAAGTTGCCGGTCAATCTGGCGATTTCGCTGCTCAAGAACAATCGTGGTGAGATCGACCTCAATTTGCCGATTGCCGGTTCGCTCGACGATCCGCAGTTCTCAATTGGTGGCCTGGTCATCAAGGTGATCGTCAATCTGTTCGTCAAGGCAGTGACCTCGCCGTTTGCACTGCTCGGTTCAATGTTCGGTAGCGGTGAGGAGTTGTCGAACATCGAATTCGCTGTTGGTCGCGTCGGGATTGATGCTGCCGGGACAAAGAAGCTGGAAAGTCTGGCCAAGGCCCTGGTCGAGCGCAATTCACTGAGACTTGAAATTACCGGCCGGGCCGATCCGGAAACCGACAAGGAAGGCGTCAAGCGCGTCGCCATTGAGCGTGCCATGAAGGCCGAGAAGCTCAAGGATCTGAAGAAGGCCGGGGAGGGCAAGTCGCTGGAGGATATCGAGATTGCCCCCGAGGAATACAAGGCCTATCTGACCCGCGCCTACAAGGAAGCCAAGTTCCCGAAGCCACGTAACGTGGTCGGGTTGCAGAAGGATTTGCCGGTCGAGGAGATGGAGAAGCTGATGCTGACCAACTTGCCGGCCAGCGATGACGACATCAAGGCGCTGGCTGATCGCCGGGCCGAGGCTGTGCAGGGCTGGCTGGTAGAGCAGGGCAAGGTGCCGCCCGAGCGGGTTTTCCTGTTGCCGTCCAAGGTCGAGCATGACGACAAGGGCAAGGGTAGCCGAGCCGATTTTTCCTTGAGGTAAGTATTTGATGAGTGAAACGATGGGGCTGGCCCTGGCGGTTGGCATGGTGGTCATCATCCTTTTGCAGGTGGCCTTGCTGTTGCGTGGCAACCGGAAACAGGATGATGCAGAGCGCTTCCGGGGGCTGCAGGAGGCGCAGGAAAAAGGCTTGATGCGCCTGGAGCGTGAGTTGCGCGAAGAGTTGGCCCGCGGCCGGCGCGAGGATGCCGAAGAGGCATTCCGCGATCGCGAGGAGCGGGCGCAGTCATCCAATCTGCTGGGCCAGACGATCACGACGCAGGTTGGTCAGTTCGGTACCTTGCAGGCCGAGCGTCTGGAGGCCTTTGCCCGCGAGTTGAATCGTTTTTCGCTGGGTCTGGACGAGCGTTTCGAGCGCCTGAAAATGACCGTCGAAGGGCGCTTGACCGCCATCCAGACGGACAATGCCAACAAGCTGGAAGAAATGCGCCGGACGGTCGACGAGAAGCTGCATGCGACGTTGGAGCAGCGTCTTGGCGAATCCTTCAAACTGGTCAGCGACCGCCTGGAGCAGGTGCACCGCGGTCTTGGCGAAATGCAGACGCTGGCGGCCGGTGTGGGTGACTTGAAGCGCGTACTGACCAATGTGAAGACGCGCGGCACTTGGGGCGAAGTCCAGCTTTCGGCGCTGCTTGAACAGTTGCTGACGGCCGATCAGTTTGCGGCCAATGTGGTGACCAGGCCGGGGAGCAACGAGCGCGTCGATTTCGCCATCCGCTTGCCGGGCAAGGGCGACGGTGCCGTCGTCTGGCTGCCGATCGATGCCAAGTATCCGATCGAGGACTATCAGCGTCTGCTCGATGCGCAGGAGCGCGCCGATCCGCTGGCGGTTGAAGAGGCCTCACGCGCCATCGAAACTCGTTTGAAGAACGAGGCAAAGAGTATCCACGAGAAATACGTCTCGCCGCCGCATACCACTGACTTCGCCATGCTCTACCTGCCGCTCGAGGGGTTGTATGCCGAAGCGCTGCGCCGCCCGGGGCTGGCTGAGACGTTGCAGCGCGATTTTCGTGTCAGTCTGGCCGGGCCGACGACTTTGGCCGCGCTGCTCAACAGCCTGCAGATGGGCTTCCGTACGCTGGCCATCGAGCAACGCTCGGCCGAGGTCTGGGCCGTGCTTGGGGCCGTGAAGACCGAGTTCGGCAAGTTTGGCGAGGCCCTGGCGCACACCCGGAAGAAGCTGGACGAGGCGAGCAACAGCATCGCCAAGGCGGAAACGCGAACCAGACAACTATCGCGCAAGCTGAAGGAAGTTGAAGCACTGCCGGCGGCAGAATCTGAACAATTGATCGGTGTGGTGGATCTCGATGGCGAAGACGAGTGAATTGGAAGTTGCCTACAAGGCAACGACCTACCGGGTGTATCTGTCTGGCGGCATCTGTGATCTGCGGATTGGCCAAGCTTGTGAAACGCTGCGTTGCTGGCTGGAAACGGCCGGCTGCCAACAGTTTGCCATTATCACGGCCCACAATCCTGGCTCGCAGCCAACCGAAGAGGCGATCAATGCCGAGCGCCAGGCGCAGCTGGAGTGCGACCTGCTGGAGGGCAACTACGAGCCCTACGCTGGCCAGAATATTCCGGACGGCGATGCCTGGCCGGTTGAAGAAAGTTGTTTCATCCCAGATCTGGCGCCCGAGGATGCCTGTGCATTGGCCGAGGATTACGGGCAGAATGCACTGATCTGCGGTGGCGCCGATGGTGTGCCGCATCTCGTCTGGGTAGAAGCAAGCGAACAATGAGCAAAAGAATCGGCCGTTTCGAAGTCCGGGGTGAATTGGGGCGCGGCGCGCAGAGTGTGGTCTATCTCGGTTTCGATCCGCAGTTGCAGCGTGAGATTGCCATCAAGACCCTGCATTTCTCGCGGCCGGATCCTGCCCAGAACCGGGTTTTACTCGACGAGGCACGGACCGTCAGCAAAATGCGCCATCCCAATATCGTGCCGATTTTCGAGGCTGGTGAGGTCGAGGGTGACCTCTATCTGGTCTTCGAGTACGTGCCCGGCAAGAACCTCGCCGAGTTCCTGCGCCAGAGCGGCGCCTTGCCGCCCGTCAAGGCCGTGACCATCCTGAGTAAGGTGCTTGATGCCGTGGCTCATGCACACGCCCAGGGCATCATTCACCGCGATCTGAAGCCGTCCAATATTCTGCTTGACGACGACGGTACGCCGCGCGTCATGGATTTCGGTATCGCCGCACGCATCGATGGTGCGAATGAAGGTTCTGACCGGGTGACCGGGACGCCTGCCTACATGTCTCCCGAGTACATTCTGAAGCGCGAACTGAGCGAACGTTCGGATGTCTTCTCGGCCGGGGTGATCCTGTTCGAGATGCTGACCGGCCAGCGGGCGTTTGCCGGCGATAACGTTGCACAGATCATGCAGCGGGTGGCCAGGGAGGACTTGGTGCTGCCCGACGAAGCTGCGGTGGATGCGCGTTTGAGCAGCATTGTGAACAAGGCGGTGGCACGCGATCCGTCGGTGCGTTTTCAGACGGCGGCGCAGTTTGCCGAAGCGCTGGAAAATTACCTGAATCCTGAAGACGAGATTGAGATTACCGGTAGCGGCCGACAGGCAACGCTGGAATTCCTGTTGCGCCGCATGCGGCACAAGAGCGACTTTCCGGCCTTGTCCGAGTCAGTCAGCGCCATCAACAAGATTGCCAACAGCGAAACGGAGAGCATCGACAAGCTTTCCAACACCATCCTCAAGGATTTTGCCCTGACCAACAAACTGTTGCGCCTGGTCAATTCCGCCTATTTCAGGCCGGCGGGCGGCGGCAGCATCAGTACCGTATCGCGGGCCGTGATCGTGCTTGGCTTCGAGGCTGTGCGCAATATCGCCATTACCGTTCTGCTCTTCGAACACCTGCAGAACAAAGGCAATGCCAACCAGTTGAAAGAGGATTTCCTGCGCGCCAACCTGGCCGGCGTTCTGGCCAAGGACATTGGTGCCACCGCGCACATGCGCGATCTGGAGCAGTCCTTCATTTGCTCGCTGTTTCACAGCCTGGGTCGCCTGCTGTCACAGTTTTACTTCCCCGAGGAATCGGACGAGATCCGGCGTGTCATGGCCCAGAAAAACTGCAGCGAAGAAAACGCGGCGTTGCAGGTGCTGGGTATTTCCCTGGAAGATATGGGCATGGCGATTGCCCGCCAGTGGGGGTTCCCGCCGCTGATTGTCAGTTCGATGCGCAAATTGCCGGCCGGCCCGGTCAAGAAACCGGCGCAACAGGAAGACAGGCTGCGCGTGCTGTCCGGATTCTCCAACGAATTGTGCGACGCCATTGCCTTGGCAACCCCGGAGGTTCGTGATCGTGAGCTGAAGAAAGCGATGGCACGGTTTGCTGACGCAGTTGAACTCGAACTGAGGGATGTGCACCAGACGATGCAAAGGGCCGTCGAGGAAGTGGCTGATTTTGCTCGCGTCATCCACCTCAACCTGCAGCAGACAAGCTTTGGCAAGCAGATGCGTCTGTTCGCAAAAAATGGCACAAGCGAGGTTGATGAGAATGAGGGTACGGGGGAATTCGCTGATGGCACCGTGCTTGGTGAAAGCGATCCGCTGGGGGCCATCGCAGGGGAGGCAGGACAGCAGGTGCTGGATGCACAGGCGGTCTTGACGGCAGGGATTCAGGACATCAGCAATACGCTGATTGATGGCTTCCAGTTGAATGACATTCTGCGCATCATTCTTGAGACGATGTATCGTGCCATGGGTTTCAAGCGGGTCGTGCTGTGCATTCGTGATGCCAAGGCTGGCGTCATGCAGGGGCGCTTTGGCTTCGGGCCGAACGCCAACGAGGTCGCCCGGGCTTTTCGTTTTCCGCTCAGCTTTACCCCGGATATCTTCCATGCCGCGACATCGAAGGGGGTTGACCTGCTGATCAGTGACATCAACGACCCGAAGATCGCCGGCCGTATTCCCGACTGGTATCGCAAGGCTGTCCCGGCGCATTCATTCGTGCTGTTCCCGCTGAATATCAAGGGGAGTCCGGTGGCGCTGATCTATGCCGACCGCGATGAACCGGGGGGGATTTCGATTCCGGAGAAGGAGTTGCAGTTGCTGCGGACGCTGCGCAATCAGGCCGTGTTGGCCATCAAGCAGGGCTCCTGAGGACAGTAAGCTCGATCCTTCACTGGTGTTTGGTCCAGGCCAAAACAATAATGCCCGCATCAGCGGGCATTATCTTGAATCTGAGGATCAAGGCTACCAGAGCTTCCACCAGGCGGTCTTGCGCTCCAGCCCATCCTTGTAATATCGGCTGTTCGGGAAGTTCTTCTTCATCACCCGGTCAGCGTCATCGCGCAGATCGTTCATGCCCATCTTGTCGTAGGCAGTGACCAGAATGAACATGGCCTCTTCGATGGCCGGGGCCTGCGGATAGGTCTTGACGGCAAACTGGGCGCGGTTGGCGGCAGCGATATAGGCACCACGTTTGACGTAATAGCGGGCAACGTGAACTTCCAGCGAGGCTAATGCATTGACCAGATAGTTCATGCGTAGCCGCGCATCTGGCGTGTATTTGCTGTCCGGAAAGCGGGTAACCAGTTCCTTGAAGGCGTCAAATGCTTCGCGCGCTGCCTTGGGGTCACGCTCGGTGGGGTCTTGCGAGCTGATGTAAGCAGTCAGGCCGAGGTCTTCGTTGAAGTTGATCAGGCCTTTCAGGTAATAGACATAGTCAACAGTCGGGTGGCTGGGATGCAACTTGATGAAGCGGTCACAGGCGGCGAGCGCCGAGCCGGGTTCATTGCCCTTCCAGTAAACGTAGCCGAGTTCAAGCTGGGCCTGCTGGGCATAGCGGCCATAGGGGAAACGGGCTTCAAGCTTTTCCAGGTACTTGGCGGCCTTTTCCCAGTTACCGTCGGCCTGGGCGTCCTTGGATTCACTATAGAGTTTTCCGGCAGACCAGCCGCTGGTTTCATCGAATTTTTCGCTTGTCGAGCCACAGCCAGCAATCAAAGCGGCAA
Organism: Azonexus sp.; assembly: GCA_041909135.1. Lineage (GTDB taxonomy): Bacteria > Pseudomonadota > Gammaproteobacteria > Burkholderiales > Rhodocyclaceae > Azonexus. The sequence continues at coordinate 69,991 of JAYREA010000002.1, forward strand.
GGAAAACGGCCATCAGCAAACGGAAGAGGGCGGGGAATGACTGGAATGCGGGTAAACTTCGCATCATGAATGATCCTATTGAAGATGCCGGCGATTATAGCCGAACTGAACCGCTCCGCCTGACCGTTCCTGACGCCTACTATGGTCGCCGTCTCGACCAGGTATTGGCCGATCTGCTGCCGCAGCATTCGCGTAACCGTCTGCAGGGGTGGGTTCGCGAGGGCTGTGTGCAGGTTGATGGCAAGCCGGAAAGCGAACCCAAGCGCAAAATGATGGGGGGTGAAAAGCTGCTGGTCAGCGAGCCGGAAGATATACGCAACCAGCCAGAGCTGCCCGAAGATATTCCGCTCGATGTCGTTTTCGAGGACGAGACGCTGCTCGTCATCAACAAACCGGCCGGGCTGGTGGTTCACCCCGGTAGTGGTAACTGGAGCGGTACCTTGATGAATGCGCTGCTGCACCATCTGCCGGGTATCGAGGTGGTGCCGCGCGCCGGCATCGTGCATCGTCTGGATAAGGACACCAGCGGCCTGCTGGTGGTTGCCAAGACCTTGGAGGCGCAGACGGATCTCGTCCGCCAGTTGCAGGCACGGACGGTGCGACGGGTTTATCTGGCGCTGGCAGCGGGGGCGATGAAACACGAAGGCACGGTCAACGAGCCGATCGGCCGGCATCCGTCGCAGCGCATCAAGATGGCTATCGTGCCGGAAAACCGGGGCGGCAAGCCGGCAATTACGAACATCCGGATTCTCGAAGCCTTTACCTATACCACCTTTGTCGAGTGCTCGCTGGAAACCGGGCGGACGCATCAAATCCGCGTGCACATGGCGGCGATCCATCATCCGCTGGTCGGCGATCAGGTCTATGGCAAGCACAATCCCAAGTTGCCGGAATTTCCCCGGCAGGCATTGCATGCCACCCGTCTTGGCCTGGTTCACCCGCTCACCGGTCTGAAAATGCAGTGGGAAGTGCCGATGCCGGAAGATATGCGCAACCTGCTCGATAACCTGCGCTATGGCTGATCTGCTGGTCCCCGACTGGCCAGCGCCAGCCCGGGTTCACGCCTGGCAAACCCTGCGTACGGGCGGTTGCAGCCTGGCGCCATGGGGCAGTTTCAATCTGGGTTACCACGTCGGTGATGATCCGGCTCATGTTTTGGCCAACCGGGCAAGCTTGTGCACGTATCTGCCGAGCGAACCGCTGTGGTTGAAGCAGGTGCACGGTATTGCAGCAATCGAGGCCGGAGACTTGCCAAAATCGCTTGAGGCCGATGCGGCGTTTACCCGGCGAGCCAATATCGTATGCGCCGTGATGACTGCTGATTGCTTGCCGGTGCTCTTCTGCGATCGGGCCGGAACGGTGGTCGCCGCCGCTCACGCTGGCTGGCGTGGGTTGGTGGCTGGCGTTCTCGAAGCCACGATCAAAAACATGGCAGCGCCGGCCGGAGAGCTGCTGGCCTGGCTGGGGCCGGCCATCGGTCCGCAGTGTTTCGAAGTCGGCGACGAGGTTCGGGCGGCTTTCGTGGCTGCTGACCCCGAGGCGGGCGATGCATTTTTGCCATCAGGCCCCGGCAAGTGGCTGGCCGATATTTATGCCTTGGCCCGTCGCCGCTTGCAGCGTAGTGGCATTAAAGAGATCTATGGCGGAGGTTCTTGCACCGTCAGCGAACCTGAGCGTTACTTTTCCTATCGCAGGGATGGTATGACCGGACGCATGGCCACGCTGATCTGGCTGGCGGCCGACGGCGTATAATCCGCGGCTTTTCATCGAACTGATTTCCGTGAGCACTCTTTCCTGGATCATTGTCGTATCGCTGGCCGGCGGCGCATTGAGCGTCATTGCCGCGGCGTTAGTGAGCATTGCTCTGGGCGCGCATCGCATCAGCATGCTCATTTCCTATGCGATTGGCGCCCTGCTCGGGGCCGCCTTCCTGGAAATATTGCCGCATGCCTTGGAGCATGGCGATACGCATCGGACGGCGGCGACCGTGCTGTTCGGGATTCTGGCGTTTTTCGTGCTGGAAAAGCTGGTGCTCTGGCGACATTGTCATCACGACCACTGCGAGGCACATGACGCCCATGCGCCGGCCCACGATCATGGGCGTTCAGGTCTGCTGATTCTGGTTGGCGACACCTTCCACAATTTTGTTGATGGCATTCTGATTGCCGCGGCCTTTCTCGAAAACACCGAGCTTGGCATTGTTACGGCGCTAGCCATCATCGCCCATGAAATTCCGCAGGAAGTCGGCGATTACCTGATCCTGCTCCACTCCGGCTACAGCAAGGTACGCGCCCTGGCTTTCAATCTGCTGTCGAGTCTGGCGACGCTGGTCGGCGCCATGCTGGCCTATTTCGCCTTGGCCGAGCTGACCGAATGGATACCGTCATTGCTGGCACTCGGTGCCGCCAGCATGATCTACGTGGCGGTGGCGGACCTGATTCCCGGGTTGCACAAACGTACAGCCCTCAAGGAATCAATCCTGCAGGTTCTGTTGATCGGTTCGGGCATTGCCTCGATCGCCATTGTTCAGGCGCTGGTTGGCGAGTAATTTGCAAGGTGCTCGGCATTGATGCCCGGTGTGCTGGCATCAATACGTCTTAGCCAGCGTCGTTTTCATTGTTTCGTTCAGATGACATTTCCCGGAAACGCTTGCGCTGCCTGCGGATATTCGATCCGCTCAGGTAGACGATGATGCCGCAGGGGAGGGCGCCGTAGAACAGGAACGAGATGATCCCGGAGACGATGGTCGGTTCATTGGCTGCGACCAGAACAGTCACGTAAAGCCAGCCGATGACGATAATGATGGCGAAGGGCATGGCGCATTGTATTTCGGGTCGCCCCAAAAACTAAAGCCCGCACATGGCGGGCTTTATGGCAATCGGGGTTGGGCGAGTCAGTTTTTCGCACTCGCGCATTCACATTTGCCCATCGCTTCGTCGTGCCACTTGTCCCACAGGCTCGGATTGCCCTGCAGGATGAATATTGCGCCGAAGATGACGGCAGCAGCGATTGATGCTGCGATCACTTCGAGTAGGTCTTTCATGGGTGATCTCCGTGTTGCGCTGCACCAGCGAATTGCAACAATGTACATATTCGGGGGCTTCAAAGGTGCCCTAATTATGCATGCAAATGCATTGACAGCGCTGAAGCGGGTATGGAGAATCCAAAAGCTCAAACCCCGATAACAACAGATACGAGTCTTCTCATGGCGCAGGGACCGAACGATAACGACGCATTCATGGGTTCTGCCACGCAGTTTATGCAGGCAGGTCAGAACATGATGCAGCAGTTCATGGATTACCTAGGCAAGACAGGCAATTCTGCCGCCAAGGTTCCTCCCCCGGCGATTGATCCACAGGCCATGACGGCACTGCAAAAGCAGTTCATGGATCAGCAGATGTCGCTCTGGCAGTCGGTGCTGGGCAAACAACAGGGCCAGGAGCCTGCCTTCAAGGTTGCGCCGGAGCCAGGCGATCGCCGCTTTTCGGCGCCGGAGTGGAAAGAAAGCCCGATTTACGATTATCTGCATCAGGCCTACCTGCTCAATACCCAGTATCTGAAACAAATGGTCGAAGTCATTCCGGCCGAGGACGAGAAAGCCAAGGAGCGCATGCGTTTTCTGGCTCGCCAGGTGGCTGATGCGATGGCACCGTCCAATTTTGCCGCGACCAACCCCGAATTCATCAAGCTGGCCATGGAAACCAAGGGCCAGAGCATTACCGACGGTATCAACAACCTGATCAAGGATTTCGAGAAGGGTCGTATCTCGATGACCGACGAATCGGTGTTCGAGGTCGGTAAAAATATTGCGACGACCGAAGGTGCGGTCGTCTTCGAAAATGAGTTGATGCAGCTGATCCAGTACTCGCCGCTGACGCCGAAGGTTGCAACGCGGCCGCTGGTCGTTGTGCCACCGTGCATCAACAAGTTCTACATCATGGATCTGCAGCCGGATAATTCGCTGATCCGTTTCATGGTCGAGCAGGGCAATACGGTATTCCTGGTTTCCTGGCGCAACCCGACGGAAGCGCAGGGTCACCTCGGCTGGGATGACTACCTCGAACACGGCCCGATCGCTGCCCTGCATGCAGCCCGGGAAATTACCAAGGTCAAGCAAGTCAACGCCCTCGGTTTTTGCGTCGGTGGCACGATTCTGACTTCAGCACTGGCGGTGCTCAAGGAGCGTGGTGAAGACCCCGTTGCCTCTTTGACGCTGCTGACCACGCTGCTCGATTTTTCCGATACCGGCGAAATTGGCCTGTTTATCGACGAAAAGGGGGTTGCTGCCCGCGAAGGTACGATCGGTAAGGGTGGCCTGCTGCCGGCCCGTGATCTGCAGAACACCTTCTCCTTCCTGCGTGCCAACGACCTGGTCTGGAACTACGTGACCGGTAATTACCTGAAGGGCGAGAAGCCGAAGGCCTTCGACCTGCTCTACTGGAATTCCGATTCGACCAGCCTGCCGGGGCCGTTCGCCTGCTGGTACATGCGCAACATGTATCTCGAAAACAACCTGCGCGTGCCTGGCAAACTGGCCATGTGCGGGACCAAGGTCGATCTCGGCAAGCTCGACATGCCGGTCTACCTGCTGGCAACGCGTGAAGATCATATTGTGCCGTGGCAATCGGCCTATCAGAGCACTCGCATTCTTGGCGGGAAGATTCGTTTCGTGCTGGGCGCCTCCGGCCACATTGCCGGCGTGATCAACCCGGTCAGCAAGAACAAGCGCAGCTACTGGGTCAATGAAGATGTGAAAAATGAAGCTGAGGGTTGGTTGGCATCGGCCGAAGAGAGGAAGGGCAGTTGGTGGGCCGACTGGGCTGGCTGGCTGAAACCGTTGTCAGGAGAACAGCGGGCACCGCGTAAACCGGGGAATGCCAAATACAAGCCGATCGAACCGGCGCCAGGCAGATACGTCAAGGAACGCGCGGTATAAGAACTTCTCACGGAGACAAAAAATGTCGCGAGTTGCACTGGTTACTGGAGGAATGGGCGGCCTCGGCGAGGCTGTCTGCATCAAGTTGGCAGCGTTGGGCTTCAAGGTTGTAACGACCTATTCGCCCGGTAATGCAAAGGTTCAGGACTGGCTGAAGAGCATGAATAACATGGGCTATGGCTTCAAGGCCTACCCGTGCGACGTAACCGATTTCGAGTCGGCCCGGGAGTGTGTCGAGACCGTGACCAAGGAGGTCGGCCCGGTCGATGTGCTGGTCAACAACGCCGGCATCACTCGCGACATGACCTTCAAGAAGATGACCAAGGGCGATTGGGATGCGGTCATTCACACCAATCTCGATTCTGTCTTCAACATGACCAAGCAGGTCATGGATGGCATGATCGAACGCAAGTGGGGTCGTGTCATCAATGTTTCGTCGGTCAATGGCCAGAAGGGCGCTTTCGGGCAGACCAACTACTCGGCGGCCAAGGCCGGCATGCATGGCTTTACCAAGGCGCTGGCGCTGGAAGTGGCCAAGCAGGGCGTCACCGTCAATACGATTTCCCCGGGCTACATCGGCACCAAGATGGTGACGGCGATCCCACAGGAAATCCTTGATTCAAAGATTCTGCCGCAGATCCCGGTTAATCGTCTGGGCAAGCCGGAAGAAATCGCCGGCCTTGTTGCCTACCTCGCTTCCGATGAAGCGGCGTTCGTGACCGGGGCCAATATTTCCATCAATGGCGGTCAGCACATGTACTGACCGCTGTAATTTTTTACCCCGCTCTAATTTAACAACAGGAAGGAATAACTATGACTCAACGTGTTGCTCTCGTTACCGGCGCTATGGGTGGTCTTGGAACCGCAATCTGTCAGGAACTGGCCAAGGCTGGCCACAAGGTGGTCGCTTCTTACCACCCGCAATTCGACAACAAGGATGCCTGGTTGGCCGAAATGGCTGAAGCCGGTTTCAAGGATTTCGTCTGTGTCGCTGGCGACGTGTCGTCGCTGGAAGATTGCCAGAAGATGGTTGCCGACGCTGAAGCCGCTTGTGGCCAGGTCGACATCCTGGTGAACAATGCCGGTATTACCCGTGACCGCATGTTCGCCAAGATGGAAAAGGACGGTTGGGATGCTGTTATCGCCACCAACCTGACCTCGCTGTTCAACATGACCAAGCAAGTCTCCGCCAAGATGGCCGAGCGCGGCTGGGGTCGTATCATCAACATCTCCTCCGTCAACGGCGTCAAGGGTCAGGCTGGTCAGACCAACTACTCCGCTGCCAAGGCTGGTGTGATCGGCTTCTCCAAGGCACTGGCTGCCGAACTGGCCGCCAAGGGCGTGACCGTTAACGCCATCTGCCCGGGCTACGTTGCCACCAAGATGGTCATGGCGATCAAGCCGGAAGTGCTGCAGTCCATCATCGACACCGTGCCGATGAAGCGTCTGGCCAAGCCGGAAGAAATTGGTGGCGCCTGTGCCTATCTGGCTTCCGATCTGGCAGCCTTCATGACCGGCGCCACGATGAACATCAACGGCGGTCTGTACTACCAGTAATCTGCAGCAAATATGGCGGAAGTTTTGCAATGCAGCAAGGAAGGGCGCCTCCGGGCGCCTTTCTTTTACGCTATAATGCTGCACTGCACTAAAACTTTGTATTGAGGATCGCAGCATGTCGGAACCGGTACGCCTGATCAAGAAATACCCCAACCGTCGTCTTTACGATACGAAGACGAGTGCGTACATCACGCTGGGTGATGTCAAGGACTTGGTCCTCAAGTTTGAAGTATTCAAGGTGGTCGATGCCAAGACTGGCGATGACCTGACCCGCAGCATCCTGCTCCAGATCATTCTCGAAGAAGAAACCGGCGGCGTGCCGCTGTTCTCCAGCGAGTTGCTCTCTGGTTTTGTCCGTTTCTACGGCAGCACGATGCAGGGCATGCTCGGCAAGTACCTGGAAAACAACATGAAGACCTTTGTTGATTTCCAGCAGAAATTGCAGGATCAGACGCGCACCATGGGTGGCCCCAACGGCGGCGACAATGCTCACATGCAGGCAGATTTCTGGAACCAGTTCCTGAATTTTCAGCAGCCGGCCATGCAAAGCATGATGACTACCTATATGGATCAGTCCAAAAAGATGTTCCAGTCGATGCAGGATCAACTGCAAAGCCAGACGCGGAACATGTTTATCACCGGTTTGCTCAATCCGGCGGATAAAGAAGAGAAGTAATCGGTTTGGCCGGCGTTTGCCCGGCCTTATTGCTCTTTTCGCCCTGCGGCTTGGTCGGGGCGCGTCATTTTTCCCGTAGTACCTGTTGCCCGGACGTCTTGTCTCGTCTGCCGGTTTTCTCTTGAGAGACTCAGGTTTCTGCTTTTTGCCGTCAGCAACGGCTGCAAAGCACGTCATATCCGGCCGATGTGCAATCCGCTTCGGGTTGGCGTTCGACAATAAACCGCAGGGCGTCATCTGCTGCGTTCCATTGAACAGTGAGAAGTGATGTGGCTTTCACGTGCTTCGGCGGAGCGCAGTCAGGTGGTGGCAGTATTGCCGGAGCGTGCAGCCATGGCGTTCGTCCACCGTCGCCGGCATGTGATTCGGTGATAGAGGAAATCCACAGTCGACACGGCAAGGCCGAATACGATAACTTCTGTCAAGTTGTCGAATTTTTGTTATTTGCTATCACGGTTCAGCCGAACGCTTTACTGTAGCTAAGTATCGCCGAGGCGATGAAAGGTAAGCAGGTTTTATGGATTTTAATTCGCGTAATCGCTTTATTTTTCTGGCTACGGCTGGTTACGCGGTTTTTTCCCTGCTCTGGATATTTCTTTCCGATCAATTGCTGTCTGCCTTTCCCGATATCGAAGCCATGGTCTGGTTGTCGACCGTCAAAGGTGTGTTTTTCGTTGTCGCGACTGCGGGGATGTTTTTTCTCGCCATGCGTGCCGTGCCGATGGCCAGTAGTGCAATCGGTGACGCATCGCAAAATGCGCTGCTTCATCGTTTAACGCAAGGGCGATGGCCGCGCTGGGCCACTTATGTCTTCGCAGTCGTTGTCACCATGCTGGTCTTGATGCTGCGAGCCGGCTTGCCGCTGCCATTCAATGAGCGGCCGATGCTCATTTTGTTCATGCTGCCAATTATCCTCAGCGCCTTGCTGGGTGGCTTGGGCCCTGGTCTTCTCTCCACGGTATTCTCGGCCCTGGGCGTCAATTACCTGGCAATGTTTCCCCTGCACAGCTTTGGCATTGCTTCCAGTTATGACCTGTTTCACTGGAGTTTCCTGATCATTAACGGTGTTGCCGTCAGCTTGCTCAGTGAAGTTCTGCACAAGGCACGGAGCAAAGCCGAGGTCAATCGCTTGCTGCTCGATACGATCGTTTCGGGAACCTCGGATGCTGTTTTCCTGAAGGATGCGAAAGGGCGTTATCTCCTGGCAAATACCGCAACGGCAGGCTTTGTCGGACGGACACAAGAAGAAATCATTGGTCACGATGATGCATATCTGTTTCCGGAAGGAACTGCTCGTGATTTGATGGCCAGCGACCGGGTGATCATGCTGGCCGCCAGAAATACGACGCACGAAGAGTTTCTCCGGACACGTGATGGCAAAGACCTGGCTTTTCTGGTCACCAAGGGGCCGGTTTTCGATCGCCAGGGGCGTGTTGTCGGACTCTTTGGCATTTCGCGCGAAATCACCGAACGCAAGCGGGCAATGGTCGCACTGGTGACCAGCGAGGCAGCCTTGAAAGCGGCGCAACGCCTGGCGGGTATTGGCAACTGGACATGGAATATTCGAACCGGCGAGCACTCATGGTCCGAAGAGGTATATCGCATCTATGGCCGTGACCCACACTTGCCGCCGATCAGCTATCCCGAGGTTGGCAGATACTTCAAGCCAGACGACTGGCGACAGCTTTCGGCTGCGGTCGACAAATGTCTAAATGATGGCGAACCCTACGAACTCGATGTCGAGATCATCGCTCCGGATGCAGCAGCTCGCTGGGTGACCGTGCGTGGTGAGGCGACGTGTGGTCCTGATGGGACGGTTGATGATCTCCATGGCACGATCCAGGATATTACCGAGCGCAAGCGGAGTGCCCAGGAACTGGAGCAATACCGCCATCATCTTGAGGAACTGGTCGAGAGCCGTACCGCAGAACTGGCGAAGGCAAGGACTTTGGCCGAGGCGGCGACGCGGGCCAAGAGTTCTTTCCTGGCGAATATGAGCCACGAGATACGAACGCCGATGAACGGCATCCTCGGCATGGTTCATCTGATGCGGCGGGCCGGGGCAAGCCCGGTGCAGCTCGAGCAACTGGACAAGATTGCCAGCTCCGGCACCCACCTGCTTGGCATCATCAACGACATTCTGGATTTGTCCAAGATCGAGGCCGGAAAACTCGTTCTGGAACAGGAAGAATTTTCCTTGTCCGAAGTGGTAAATACGGCACTGACGGTCATTGGCGAGGCTGCGGCGGCCAAGGGGCTGACGGTGCATGCTGATCTCTCTGCCGCTCCGCAGGCGTTGCGTGGCGACCCGACCCGACTTTCACAGGCGCTGGTCAATTATCTCGGCAACGCGCTCAAGTTTACCGAGCGCGGCGGAATTACCCTGAAAGGCAGTGTCGTTGAGGAAACCGATGCGGATTACCTGATGCGCTTCGAAGTCAGCGATACCGGTATCGGCATGACTGCCGACCAGCAGTCGAATCTGTTCCTTCCTTTTGAGCAGGCGGATAGTTCGACGACACGTAAATTTGGCGGTACGGGCCTGGGGCTGGCCATCAACCAGCATATTGCCCACCTGATGGGCGGTGAGGTCGGCGTGAGCAGTGTTACCGGACAAGGCAGTTCTTTCTGGCTGACGGCGAGACTGGGCAAGGGGCAGTTGATTGAAGCGCCAAAGACTGGTTTGGCGGCTGACCCCGAGGCGGTTCTTCTAAGCGAGTGTCGCGGTCGGCGGGTCTTGCTGGTCGAGGATGAGCCAATCAATCAGGAAGTGGCCGAAGAGCTGTTGCGAGAGGTTGGCCTGGTGGTCGAGTTGGCAGGCGATGGCTTGCAGGCGGTGCACATGGTTATGGCGAAGGACTACGACGTCATCCTGATGGACATGCAAATGCCGGAAATGGACGGCCTCGATGCAACGCGGGAAATTCGCAAATTACCCGGGCGTGAGGCGGTTCCCATTCTGGCCATGACGGCCAATGCCTTTGCCGAGGATCGCGAGCGTTGCCTGGCTTCCGGCATGAACGATTTCATTCCCAAACCGGTCAATCCGGATGTGCTTTACGCGACCTTGTTACGCTGGCTGAGCGTTCGCCCTTGAAATTTGTCGCCTGGACCAGGCTCGCAATACTTACGCTGGTGTTTTAGCCGGTGTACTGAAAACCCAAGCCGGGCGTGCTTGGAAGCAGCAAGCGACTGTGGCTGATGGTCGGTGCCGCTCCGGTATCCTGTGAAAACCAGTTTGCTGTGGCCAGGCCATGGATGGAGTTCGGTGCTATTGCCGCTGCCAGATGGGCGCAGGCGAGCAGGCCGCAGGCGCTCTCCAGGCTGGAAGTAATGATGACTTCGAGGCCTGAGGCCCGGGCGCGCAGGGCAAGTTCGATGCTGGCCAGCAGGCCGCCCTGGCGTGCCGGTTTGATCACGATGCGGCGTACCGCGGGATGCCGGAAGAAATGGGCATCGAGCAAGTGGATCGACTCGTCGATGGCGAGTGGGAAGTTTGCCGCCGACTGCAAGCTGGCGAGCAAGTCCGGGTCAGGCTCGGCGAGCGGCTCTTCCAGCCCTTCAATGGGTAGGCCGGCGCAGGCCTCGATAAAGGTTTTCGCCTCGGCAAAGTGCCAGGCCCGGTTGGCGTCGAGGCGCAGCTTCAGTGTGGCAGGAAGTCCGTTGCCGAGTTGTCGCAGCAAGGCGATTTCCTCGGCCACGGTTTGCTGGCCGAGCTTGATCTTGACGATGGAAAAGCCTGCGTCAGCAGCGCTTTTCAGGGCGTGGTGATCGATGTTGGCAATTACCCCCAGATTGGCATTGGTCCCAACGCCGGGAATGGGCGCCTCGCCGCTTAGCCAGGCGTGAAGCGGGAGCCCCGCTTTTTGGGCGGCCAGGTCGAGGTATGCCGTTTCGTTGGCAAAGGCGGTGGCTGCTGCTTCGCTGATGCCGAATTCCGGCAGCGGGGCGGCATCGCCCCAGCCGGTCAATCCGTCCTCTATCTGCAGCCTGAACAGACGGCCGCTACGCTCGTCGAATGTTCCCTGGCTGGTTTGCCAAGGTCGAATTAACGGAAGCTGGTAGGGCAGCCAGTCGGCTGCGACGATGTTCACGGCCGCTTGCGGTACTTGCCGAAGTCGGGTGGGCGGCGTTCGAGCCAGGCATTGCGGCCTTCCTGGCCTTCTTCGCTCATGTAGAACAAGCCCGTCGCGTTGCCGGCCAGTTCCTGGATGCCGGCCAGGCCGTCGGTGTCGGCGTTGAAGCCGGCCTTGATCATGCGCAGCGCCATCGGCGACAGTTGCAGCATGTCGCGGCACCAGGCGACGGTTTCGGCTTCCAGTTTTTCGATGGGAACGACGGCATTGACCAGGCCCCAGTCGAGTGCCGTGGCGGCATCGTACTGGCGGCAGAGCAGCCAGACTTCCTTGGCGCGTTTCAGGCCGATGGTGCGCGCCATCAGGCCGGCGCCGAGGCCGGCATCGAAACTGCCGACGCGCGGCCCGGTCTGGCCGAAGCGGGCGTTTTCGGCGGCGATCGAAAGATCGCAGACAAGGTGCAGCACATGGCCGCCACCGATGGCATAGCCGGCGACCATGGCCACCACCGGCTTGGGCAGGCGGCGAATCTGCATTTGCAGGTCGAGGACGTTGAGGTGCGGCGTGCCGCCTTCGTCGATGTAGCCTTCTTCGCCGCGCACTTTCTGGTCGCCGCCGGAGCAGAATGCTTCGTTGCCGGCGCCGGTCAGGATGATGGCGCCGATGGCATTGTCGTGATGGGCACGGTGAAAGGCGTCGATCAATTCACTGACCGTTTCCGGGCGGAAGGCATTGCGCCGCTCCGGTCGGTTGATGGTGATCTTGGCAATCCCCTCGCTGGTTTCGTAGAGGATGTCGGAGTAGGTGTGGGCGCTCTGCCAGCGGATGCTGTTGGTCATGATTCGGCATTGGGTTGCAATGGGCCGAAGTATAGCGCCGGCAGGGTCTGGCTGATTTGATGTGCCTCGCTGAGCGCAGCGGAGAGAGGCATCGGTGATGCCGATGAGCTCTCCCTGTCTGGCTGAATCAGCGGAAGAAACGTCCCAGCAAGCCGGAAATGAAGCCGGCGCGTGCAGCGGGTATCGCCGCGTTGGTTTCGTGGTGCGCCGCCTCAGTGCCGACCATATTCTTGACCGTATCGGAATAGTCACGGTCTTCGTTGGCGATGTGGTTAAGCAGCCATTTGGCCAGCATCGAGTGCAGTTCATCGGCAATGTCTTCACCTTTGGCGGCCCGCATGGTGAATTCGGTGACCCGCTTGATGAACAGTTCATGCACCTTCTTGTGCGGCTTGAGGAACTTGTAACCAGCTTCCTCCAGCATCGATTCTTCAAAGCCGAAATGCGACTGTGTGTAGTCGATCAACTGTTCGATCACTTCCATCGTCATGACCTTGTCGCCCTTGATCTTGGCGATTTCGAGATCGTTGATGTAGTCGACGATTCGTTTGTGCTGGGCGTCGATGACGTCAATCCCAGTGTCCAGCCTGCTATCCCAGGTAATCGGCATTTCTGTTCTCCATGAATCGAGTGTGTATTGGTGTCCGCGCGCGCTTTGCGTCTGACTTATTGCGTGAATTGAAAATTCTGTCCCGGTGCTCCATTGACACTACGTGCTTTCAGGGCCAGTGTTTTGAAACAGTGTTAACGGAAAATAGGCGTCACTTTCCATTACTTGGATAGCGGCTATATTGATCTGGGTCAAAAGCTTGGGAGAAGCCGGCTGCAAATTGCAGCAGGTTTTCGTTCATTGCTGATTGCCGAGTTTTCCTTAACACCGCTTAACCATGCTGTCCGAGTTTTAGCTGTGCGTGACAAAGCGGAGCGTGGGAAAATGTCCACTCGATAGTCTGCTGGAAATTTATCGTGAGAGAACGTCGCCGCGCCCCCCGTGTGTTTTTGAAAGGTCACGTCAGCCTGAGTATTGGCGGGCATAACCTTGAGTTGCCAGCGGCGGATATCTCGGTGTCGGGCGTCGGTGTGCTGATCGATGCCGCCATTCTGGGTGCCAAGCCGAGTGGTGAGGTGGGCGTCTGCCGGATCGAGTCACCGGATTTGGGTGGCACGATTGAGGCCTACGTCAGTGTGATGCGAATCCGTCGTTTGGGCGAGCGCCGCCTGGTTGGTCTACGCTTCGAGTCGATCAGCGATGACGAACTGGAACTGATCCATGAATACAAACGGAAGTGCCGGGAAAACCCGGCAGCTTCCTGATCGTTTCTTTACGGCCGGAAGAAGCTCTCCAGATCCTGAAATACGGCATGGTCTGCGTTGTGCCGGCGAATGGCGATGACATCCTCCAGCTTTTCGACCTGTTTCATCATCTGCGGCAGACGTTGATCTTCAATGAGCATCAGCCAGATGCGGCTCCGACTGCCGTCACCGACTGGCAGGCAGAGGATGCCTTCGACGTTGTAGGCGCGCCGGGAAAACAGGCCGACCACGTGTGACATGACGCCGGGGTGGTTGTTGACGTCGATTTCCAGCACGGCGCGGGCCAGGGCGTTTTGTTCGTTTTTCGTGATTGCGTTCATTTCAGGCTCCAATCATGTCGCGGTTGGCGGCGCCCGGCGGCACCATCGGGTAGACCTTCTGCTCGGCATCGATACTGACGTGGATCAGGCAGGGGCCGGGGCGGGTGATGGCTTCCATCAGTGCGGCACAAGGGTTGGCGGCCTGGTCGAGGTCGACCGCCGCGATGCCGAACCCTTGGGCAATCTTGATGAAGTCCGGCGACGATTTGAACTGCGAGGCAAATAGTCGTTCCCCATAGAACAGCGTTTGCTGCTGGTGCACCAGACCGAGCGTCGCGTTATCCATCAGCACGATCTTGATATTGACGTTTTCCTCGGCGGCGGTGACCAGTTCCTGGATGTTCATCAGGATCGATCCGTCGCCGGTGAAGCAGACCACGGTGCGCTGCGGTTCAGCCAGCGCGGCGCCGATGGCCGCTGGCACGCCGAAGCCCATCGTGCCGAGGCCGCCGGATGTCAGCCACTGGCGGGGCCGGCGCAGCGGGTAGGCCTGGGCCACCCACATCTGGTGTTGGCCAACGTCGGTGGTGACGGTGGCTTCGTTGTCCAGGCAGGCAGCAACCGTGCGGATCAGCCCGAAATGGGAACGCGGGTTGTCCGCATCGGGCATCTCGAAGGGAAATTCCGCCTTCAAGGCCTGGCTGCGGCCGACCCAGGTTTTCCGCTGGTTTTCAGCGACGACCGGTAGGAGTTGCTTGAGTGCTTCCTGAACATCGGCGGTGATGCCGATATGAGCATTCTTGATCTTGTCCAGTTCGGCCGGGTCGATGTCGATATGAATGATCTTCGCTTGCGGACAGAACGCAGCCACCTTGCCGGTTGCACGGTCATCAAAGCGGGCGCCGACCGCGATCAGCAGGTCGCATTCTTCAAGCGCAAGGTTGGTGTAACGCGCGGCGTGCATGCCCAGCATGCCAAGGGCCAGCGGGTGATCAACCGGCATGGCGCCAAGCGCCATCAGCGTCATCACGGTCGGCAAACCGGCTTTCTCTGCAAGCTCAATCGCCGCTGCCGCAGCGCCTGAGTGCACGACGCCACCACCAAGATAGAGAATTGGTCGTTCGGCCCCATTGATCATGGCGGCCGCCTGGGCGATCAGCGCCGGGTCGGCTGGAGCGGTTGGCTGGGCGCGACCTGGGTCCGGCCATTGGCTGATTTCAATCGCCTGGGTCTGCACATCCTTGGGAATGTCGACCAGCACCGGGCCGGGACGGCCCGAGGCGGCGATTTCGAAAGCGCGGGGAATGACGGCCAGCAGTTCTTCAGCCGAGGAAACGAGGAAGTTGTGTTTGGTGATCGGGATGGAGAGGCCGTAAGTGTCGACTTCCTGAAATGCATCGGTGCCGATCATCGCCTTTGGTACCTGGCCGGTAATGGCGACCAGTGGGATCGAGTCGAGCTTGGCATCGGCAATGGCGGTCAGCAGATTGGTTGCGCCGGGGCCGGAGGAGGCGAGGCAGACAGCCGGCTTGCCGGTAGCGCGCGCCATGCCCTGGGCCATGAAGCCGGCCCCCTGTTCGTGACGGGCCAGCACATGATGGATGGCGCTTGATTGCCCAAGGGCATCGTAGATCGGCAGGATGGCACCGCCAGGAATGCCGGCAACAGTGCGGATGCCCTGGCGTTCGAGCAGGCGAACGGTGATCTGGGCGCCGGTGAGTGTTTCTGTCATGGAGATTTCCTTTGGGTTGTTGGCTCAACCGGCTGGGCTCCAAAAAAAACCCCCGCCGGTTTGCGCCGGCGGGGGTTGGGGTTCTGTGCTGCTTCTGCTTACCCGATCCGCGACGGCGTGTCCGTAACGACGCCTACGACGACTACGCGTACAACGACCGGCAGCACTGCGCGGGCAGTGTTGGAGCGGTGGGTGGTACGGGGAGTGTTCATGCGGATTTGGGTTTCGTGAAATTCAGAAGAGGGCTAACTATCGCTGAGTCAAAACTGAAAATCAAGCCCATTAGCAACAGGGTTATTGGACTTGATTGTGCCTATGAGCGGGGTCGACTGCGCTGTTTTTCTAATTTTGGCGGGCAATGCTGCTTTACGCTGCGATGGCCAAGCCATTTACCTTGCTTTGGGCCAGGCGGCGCAATTCTGCACGCAGGGCGACTTGCTGGCCGGCTGTGATCATGCGCTGCCCGGCACTCCCGTTCCATTCAAACTGGACGTCTCCGGCCGACACGCCAGCCCGATGCAAGGCACTGGCCATTTCGCGGAGATCGGACTGCTCAATACGATGCCCATCGCTCAATGACGCAATGAAATCGTTTTTGAACAGCACAATGCTTGCACTCGTTGTCATATCAATACCTCCTGGAGATACGGTACTGCAATGTTGTTTGGGTATCCGTGGCAAATTCCACACTCGGTGAGAAACAGCTCGGCGAATTGCCGGCAGTGGGGAAAAAGTCCGGGTGACGCTTATGCGATTGAAGCCAGCGCTGGCTGGGTCACCAGAATGTTGTTCGCTGGCTGTCCTTTCGCGTGCAGCCAGATACTGACTGTCGCGAGCAGTTCATCGAAATTGAATGGCTTGCCCAGAAAATCGTTCATCCCGGCTTCCTGAGCTTGTGCCTTGTGCTCTGGCTGGACATTGGCCGTCAGGGCAATGATGGGTATCGCTTCATATCCAGCAATGAGGCGGATTTGCCGGGTGGCATCCAGTCCATTCAGGACAGGCATCTGCATATCCATCAGGATCAGATCGAAAAGTTCAGTCCTGGCCTGATCGATGGCGCTTTGGCCATTTTCTGCCAGCGATACCCTGACCTGCTGTTCGGAAAGTATGTCGCTCAGGATCATGTTGTTCAGTGGTTCGTCATCGACGATCAATATCCGAGCACCCCTGAGGCGCTCGGATATTGGTGATGAAACTTCCGGTGTCTCGCAGGCATGCTGGCCCGGCAATTTTTCCACATTGATTTCAAAGCGGAAGACACTGCCAACACCAGGCTGGCTCTCGACCTGTATTTCCCCATCCATCAATTGCACCAGCCGGCGAGTGATGGCGAGACCCAGGCCGGACCCGCCGTATTTCCGGTTGATGCCGCCATCAGCCTGTTCGAAATCTTCAAATATGCTTTCCAGCTTTTCTGGCGGAATGCCGATGCCGGTATCCCGAATTTCGAAACATAGCCGCAGATGGGCGCCTTCTTCGGAGAGAACGAAGGCACGAACGCCAACGCTGCCTTGCTCGGTGAATTTGATCGCATTGCCGACGATGTTGATCAGCACCTGAAGAGTCTGCCCCGGGTCGCCGTGAATCCGGAGTGGTAAATCGAAATCGGCCTTGTATGCCAATCCTTTGGCTTGTGCGTTGGTGGCACAGATCGAGTCCAGCTTTTCCTTCAGTGTCGAGGTCGAGAAATCGACGTTTTCGATCACAAAGCGGCCTGCCTCGATGCGGGCCAGGTCGAGGACGTTATTAACAACGTCTTTCATATGTGACGCGGTGGTCAGCAATTTATCGAGCAGTAACTGGCAGTTCTGGTCGGTGAGTTTGCCCTTCAATATATTGCCCAGGCCGAGAATGCCGTGCAGTGGCGTCCGCAGTTCATGGCTCATGTTGGACAGGAAGGTGCTTTTTGCCCGACTCGCCGCATCGGCTGCCTCCTTGGCGATGGAAAGGTCATGTGTTCTGACGCTGACCAGTTCTTCCAGGTGGTCGCGATGCGACAGCAATTCCTGTTCGGCCATTTTTTGCGCCGTGATGTCCTGGTGCGTGCCAAACATCCAGCGTGGTTTGCCATCCGCCGTCCATGTCGCAACGCGACCGCGATCAAGTACCCACACCCAGTGACCATCCTTGTGGCGCATGCGGACAACACACTCGTAAAGAGGTAATTCGCCGGAGAAGTGCTGTTCAAGCAAAAAATGGGATGTCTGCATGTCCTCCGGATGGCCAAATCGAATCCACGTCTCGAAATTCACCGGCTGAAGTTCGGCGAGTTCATAGCCGATGATGTTGGCCCAGCGTTCATTAAAAATGACCTTGCTGGTCTGAATATTCCACTCCCACGTACCGACGTTGGTACCGTCCAGAATGGCGGCCAGTCGTTGCGCCTGCAGACTGAGCGCACGTTGGGGGGCGCGCACACCTTCTGCGAAGAGCGCCCGATAAATCATCCAGTAGGCAAAGGCCTTGTAGATATGCCCAAGCAGATTGAAGAGGTCCGTGACGTCCACATAAAGCGTAAAGAACATCTCGGCCAGGCCGAGTATCCAGGCTGCCGCAGCAATCCAGCCAAGCTCCGGGCGATGCATTTTCTTGCTGTGAAGATACAGAAGCAGGGCTGCGCAGCCGTAGAGAAAGCTCAAGCTGTATTCGGCGGCGATCTTGAATACGGTCAGACCTTCCCCCGGAATAAAGGTACGGGGCAGCATGTCCGCATGAAAAAGACCGATCCACCAAACCAGTGCGGCAAGTGCAAGCCCGCCAGAGAGCACCAGCGCGGCAGTAAGGCCTGACCAGGTTCTTTCCGGCAAGGTCGCGAAGGCGAGTAAGGTCAGCGCTGCGATAAACCGGCCGGCCAGCCAGAAATTGATGGCTTTTTCCGGAGAGCTGGGCGTTACCAGGTTTGGCATCCCGTTGAACGACAAGGTATGGGCCAGATCGATCAGGCAGACCACCAGCAGGCCAATCCCCATGAGCAGGTTGTTGCTGCTCAGGTCCTGGCTTCTCAGGTTCCAGGCCAGGCTGAAAACCATGGCCGAAATAGCCAGGGCCAGAAACTCGAGAACACTGTGCAGCGGCAGGTAGTGTTCAGGCGAGGCGAAGAACTTTGTCGGCGGTAAGGTGTTGCCCAGTGCGAGGAGCAAAGTCAAGGCAACGACCAGATATGTGGGGAATGATTGCTTCCCGATTTCCCTGTTCCCCAGCATTTTCCCTGCTTCTCCCTTGCTGTCATCACCGAGCGATTTTCTCGGGGCGACACCTTAGCACTTTCATTATGGCAATGGTATTTCGAGGCGGAAAAATGAAATTATTTATTGATACGGTTACCGCTTTTCTTATTATTAACAAATATTTGCGTGTCTTTTGCTTGACGGCTAAGGCGGTGCCTCGCTTAAACTCTCAACCTGACGAAATATGACAGTCGACCGTATAAAACGGTTGGAAAAATCGGACGAAACATGACGAATAAACGCAAGGTTCTGGTTGCCGATGCATCGAAAGTAGTTCGTGCATCGCTGACCAAGCAACTGGCTGAGCATTTTGAAGTGCGAGAAGAAGCGAGCGGAGAGTCAGCGTGGCAGACGCTCGTTCTCGATAGCGCCATTGTTGCCGTCGTTTCAGGATTGAGTCTGACCAGGCTGGATGGACTGGGTCTTATCGAACGGATTCGGGCCAGCAAGTTATCGCGCTTGAAAAATGTGCCGTTTTTTCTGGTGGTTTCAAGTTCTTTTTCGGAAGAGGATCGAGCCCACGCTCGAAATTGCGGCGTAACAGACTTCATTTCCAAGGATGCCAGCCATCTTTCGCTGGAAAGTGTCATTGCCTCTCTGCAAGAATTTCGAGGCGATGCAACGGAGGTGCTGGGTGGGTTTTCTGGCAGCGCATCCGGCGTATTCCATCACGATTCCTCGACCTCTGGCGATGATGTGCTCGATGACGTCGGGGTGCGAACCGATGTTGGCGTCAGCGACATCATGGGGCAGCTTGGTGGCCTCGCCGGGCTTGAGGAAGACGAAAAGTCGGATGTCGAAGTCTCCGATGATGTTTACGGCAACGAAGATGCTGTTCTGGCGCAGGAAAAGCTTGAGGAATGCCTGGCAAAACGCCTGCCACATGCCATAGAAGGCCACGGGGTGGGCATTCTGGCCTTTGGTCTGGATGGCTATGACGCGCTGGTTTCGCGTTACGGTGCGGAACTGGCCGCACGAACGGCGCAGAAATTTTCCTTCATGCTGGCGAGAAAAATCCGGCCGGAGGACTGCATCGGGCAGCTCGCCAATGGTTTGATTGTCATTGTGGCGCACTCAACGACATCGTCCATTTGTGCCGGATTTGCCAACCGGATCTGCAAGGCGATGGCTGCGGCGCAGATTTCGGTGCGCGGCAAGCGTATTGATCTGACGGTCAGTGTCGGTGTCGCTGTGGTTCCCGACGATGGCGTCGTGCTGTCGGGCCAGGAGCTGTTGCACCTGGCCTATGAACGTCTTGAACTGGCCAGGCGCGCCGGTGGTAACCGGGTTGCCGCCAGTGCTGAATACCAGGGCTCCGGGCTGGGTAGTTGCGAAGTCTTCGTGCCGCAATTGAAGGAACTGCTTGCTACCGTTGATCCGAGCATATTGAGACCGTGTCTGGGCAATGTCGGTATGCAGCTGATGCCTATCCTCAAGGAACTCGAAAGGAGCTTCCGTTTCGGCCTGCCGATCGACGAAATGAACAAGCGCTTGTGGGACAGGGCGCGAGCCGAACGAATGGTGACCTGAGCCTTCGTCAGACAAGTGCAGAAGCCGGCGCAATGCCGGCTTTTCTACTTGGCGAATCTGTTCATAATGCTTGGGCTGCCAACTGCTGAAGACTGTTTGTCCGGCGTTGGACTTTTCCTGACTTTCGATGAGCGCAAGACGAAACCGCAATGAGCATGGCAAACTGCGAATCTCGAATCACTTCAAGGCAAGACGCAAAGGATGGCGGCCACGTTCGGCTGTTTCATGCCAGCCTGGTCTGGCCATTGCAGCTTGAACCCCTGGCCGTCGATGGAAACGACGGGCGGCATTGGGAGATTTTCGAGTCTCGCTCGAATACTCACCCCTGGCAAAGGATCGATGACGAATTCACGGCCGATGCCAGCCAGTTCAAGGAGCGGCATTACCGGGAGTTCGTCTCCTTCCTGCCCTACGTCCAGCGCTTTCTTTACGGCGAAGGACGCTCGCGCAACTCTTTGCCGGACGACCCGCCGGGCAATTCGCCGATGCACGTATTCCGACGCAAGGATATTGCCCGTTTGCGCCTGACCCTGCGCCAGGGGCAGGCGCCAATCGAGCTGCAGATCGTGCATCTCGACCTCTATTTCTTCCACGATCTCGATGTCGTGCAACTCAATCTGGAGGTTCGTGGTAACGATCTGTCGCTGGCGACGGTTCGGGATTTCCTGTTCCGCTTCGGGCGGGCCTATCCGTCAGGTTGGGAGGAGGGCGGTGAGGGGCTGCACAATGTCTATCTGGCTGAGTGGCTCGGCCTTGATGGCCAGGTCATCGCCCGTTCCGATGCCGAAAGGCGGGAGAAATATCTCAGTTATGTCTGCGAGCATCGCAGTCCCTGTATTTCCGAGCATTGGGCCAGTCTGCTGCGGCCTATGGTGCTGGCGCATTCCGACGAAGCCGGGGACTTGCGTTACCGCCTGATCGAATATCAACGCATGCCGGTCATGGCCTTTCTGGCGGTTGACCAACCACGATTGTTGAGTCGTGAAGACTGGGTAAGGCTCGGCCTGGCGACCATGCTGCACCCCAGTGAAACCCTGCCGATCAACGAGCCGATGGTCATCGAGTTCGAAAAGCGTTTCTGCCATGACCGCTTCTGGACCGATAGCGAGGCCGGGCCGAACACCCGCTTCATGTGCACCGGCAACGCCTTCACAGTGGTCGGTGATGCGGCGTTTCCCTTCTTCGTGGATGGTGAGCGCGGCGTATTGGCTCAGTTTCGCCACCAGTACTTCCTGGTATTCCTGATTGCGCATCTGCACCGGGCATCGTTGCTGGCTTTTTCCGAAGTGCTGGTCGATGCGGTCAACGACCTCGATATTCGCAACGACGTATCAGTGCGTCGTTTCAAGCGGCGCATCCGGGCCAATTTCGAAACCTTCCTGCGCTTCACGCACCGCTACTGGTTCCATGAATTGTCCGAAAGGCCGCACGTGCAGGCGATGTATCGGCTCTGTGCCAACCATTTGCGCAACGATGCAATGTACGACGACGTGCGCGATGAAATTCGCGAAATGAGCCACTACCTCGACAGCGATTCGCAGCGACGGCAGTCCAATACCGTGGTCCGCCTGACCGTGATCACCATTCTTGGCCTGATCGCCACCGTGACGACCGGCTATTTCGGCATGAACATCATCCCGTTTGGTGAAGGCTCGGTGCTGCAGCGGGCGCTGCACGGCCTGGTGGCAACTTCGATCTTCATCGCCTTGGTGCTGTTTGCCGTTGCCAAGTCGAAACGGCTTTCGGATTTCCTCGAAGCGATGTCGGATGAAAGACTGACGCTATTCGGCAAATTCCGGGCGCTGTGGGGCGTGGTGGGGCGAACCGAACGCTGATTCGGTCACCTGCTGGAAATCTCAGTTTTAGCGCTTGTTGGCTGCTGGTCGAAGCATACCGATTTCTCTCGCTGTATCCGGACCGATGAGCGTATCGGCCAGACCGTCGGGAATTTCGGACGAGTTGGCATCGGTTGGCGTGCGGCCACCCATGATCTCGGCCATGACTTGCGGCAGGCGCGGGTTGCGTTCCGGCTCGGCATAGCCTTGCGGATAGATTGGCTGCAACGTGGCGAGGTCGTATTTATCCGTGGCGCCGAAGGTATGCAGCATTTCGTGGGCGATTACGACGCTGTTCTGGCGGCGTTGCTGACGGCTGGCAAAGGCATGAATAATGCCGATCTGTCCTTTACTCAAGCCGGTCGAATGCGGGACGACGCCGTTTCGTTCAGGATCGTGAAACAGCACGAATAGCCGGATATTTGGCTTCGGCCCCGAGATTTGGTCATGTTGCGAAGCCCACCAGCGAAACTTCAGGCTCCACAGGATGGCATCCAGTGCACTGGGTTGGCGGGGGGCAATGGGTGGCCGCTCGGCGATTGGCGGCGCAACGTTCAGAGCGACAGGCTGCAGTACTGAAAGGCCAGACTTGTCGGTTTGCGCCTGCATCCATTGGGCAATCTCCTCGAAGCTGTCCTGGTTCAGACTGCTGACGTAGCTGGCAGTGGCTGGCGAGTCATCGGCAGCGATTGGGTAGATTGCGACATGGATCGTATGTTCCCAGGCCGTCAGACGGGAATTCGAACGCCAGGCGCCGAGGCCGACAGTGGAAAGGATGAGCAGCAGGATCAGGATGCGGAATTTTCGGAACATGAGGTTTTTGACGGGTTAGTGCTGCGGATATTTACGATTATCCGAACATGATGCTTTGGAGATAGTTTTTATAGATGGTTAGTGCTACTAGCGTTCCATACAAGAACATCGCTGCCATCTCAAGCCCAACAAACACGAGAACTCGCCGTATTCTTTCGCCTGACTTGCGCTTCTTGAAATAGCTATCAATGAGTTTGTCTGTGGTGTTTGATGGTAGCGAAATATTCCCTAAACCGACGTTCACTGTGACGGAATAATCATTGCCCATAACCGATGGTTTTAGCTCAGCCATAATCAAGGCTAAAACAACAATCGCGAGTAACGCGGCGAGCAAATATCCCTTGGCGTCAAAATAAACATAGGGAAGCGTTGTATTTCCGGTGAACTTTAATAGGGCGCAATCGGCTGCAAGAAGAATGACCGGCATAAAAACAACGATGAATTCCAGCTTGCCGAGGTGATGCATTAGCCGATCTGTTAGAAGAACCATCCTTGACGCTTGCATTCGCTCGGCTTGCATCAGATTCCTTTGGTTTTTCGGATTTAGCAATCCTAACTCAATCGGCATAAATTCTGCTTGATTCCGGCCGACTTGAGTTGGTTAACTGACTCGGCCAAAAATAAAAAAACCGGCCGAAGCCGGTTTTTTGAGCAAAGTAAGTCGCAATCAAGCCTTGAGCGGAATCTTGCCGATCTTGACTTGCCATTCCTTCGGGCCGGTTTCATGCACGCTGGTGCCTGACGAGTCCACAGCCACTGTCACCGGCATGTTCTCGACATCGAACTCGTAGATGGCTTCCATGCCCAGATCGGCGAAGCCGACGACCTTGGCCGACTTGATCGCCTTGGCGACCAGGTAGGCGGCGCCGCCAACGGCCATCAGGTAGGCCGACTTGTTGTCCTTGATCGCCGAGATGGCGACCGGGCCGCGTTCGGACTTGCCGATCATCGAGATCAGGCCAGTCTGTTCGAGCATCATGCGGGTGAACTTGTCCATTCGCGTGCCGGTGGTGGGGCCAGCCGGTCCGACGACTTCGTCACGCACCGGGTCGACCGGACCGACGTAGTAAATGACGCGGTTGGTGAAATCGACCGGCAGCTTTTCGCCCTTGGCCAGCATGTCGGAGATGCGCTTGTGCGCTGCATCGCGACCGGTCAGCATCTTGCCGTTGAGGAGCAGTTTCTGGCCCGGCTTCCAGGACGCGACTTCTTCCTTGGTCAGGGTGTTCAGGTTAACCTGGGTGGCGGCCTTGAGGTCCGGCGTCCAGGTAACGGCCGGCCAGTCTTCCAGCTTCGGCACTTCGAGTTTGGCCGGGCCGGAACCATCGAGGTGGAAGTGGCAGTGGCGGGTTGCGGCACAGTTCGGGACCAGCGCGACCGGCAGGTTGGCGGCGTGGCAGGGGTAATCCAGTACCTTGACATCGAGCACGGTGGTCAGGCCGCCCAAGCCTTGGGCACCGACGCCGAGCGCGTTGATCTTTTCCATCAGTTCGAGGCGCAGTTCTTCCGGGCGGGTCAGCTTGGCGCCAGTAGCAGCTTTCGCCTTCAGTTCGTGGATGTCGACCGGTGCCATGATCGATTCCTTGGCCAGCAGCATGGCCTTTTCCGGCGTGCCGCCTATACCGATGCCGATGATGCCCGGCGGGCACCAGCCGGCGCCCATTTCCGGGATCTTGTGCAGCACCCAGTCGACCAGGTCGTCGGACGGGTTGAGCATGGCGAACTTGGACTTGGCTTCGGAGCCGCCGCCCTTGGCGGCGCAGATCACCTCGACGTGGTCGCCTTCGACGATCTCGAAATGGACCACGGCCGGGGTGTTGTCCTTGGTGTTCTTGCGGGCACCAGCCGGGTCGGCCAGCACCGAGGCGCGCAGCGGATTGTCCGGGTTGCCGTAGGCGCGACGGACGCCTTCGTCGATCATTTGCTGGATGCTCATGGTCGCATCCGGCCAGGTGACCTGCATGCCGACCTTGATGAAGACCATGCCGATACCGGTGTCCTGGCAGATCGGACGGTGGCCTTCGGCCGACATCCGGGAGTTGGTCAGGATCTGGGCAATGGCGTCCTTGGCGGCGGGAGACTCTTCGCGCTCGTAGGCTTCACCCAATGCCTTGATGTAATCCAGCGGATGGTAGTAGCTGATGTACTGGAAAGCATCGGCAACGGACTGGATCAGGTCTTCCTGTTTGATAGCGGTCATGCGCAACTCCGGGTCAGTGATTTTTTTGATGTTGCAGGGCAAGGGTCTGGGTCATGGTCTTGTCGACAAGGGCCATGGCCAGGGCGGAGAAAAGGAATACGACGTGAATGACGACCTGCCAGAGCAGCGTGTGCTCGGACAGGTTGGCGGCATTGATGAAGCTCTTCAGCAGGTGAATCGACGAGATGCCGATGATGGCGGTTGAAAGCTTGATCTTGAGTACGCCGGCATTGACGTGGGAGAGCCATTCCGGCTGGTCCGGATGGTCATCGAGATCGAGGCGGGAGACAAAGGTCTCGTAACCGCCGACGATGACCATGACCAGCAGGTTGGCGATCATGACCACGTCGATCAGGCCGAGCACGACCAGCATGACTTCGGTCTCGCTGAAATGGGCGGCATCGAAGGCGCTGGTGACCAGATGGCTCAGTTCGACCATGAACAGCCAGCAATAGACGATCTGGGCAACGATCAGGCCGAGATAGAGCGGTGCCTGTATCCAGCGACTGGCGAAGATGAACGATTCGAGACGTTTGATTGGCGAGCTCATCGGCAGAGTGTGGGGTTGGGGGACCAAGAGTTTACCACGCCATACCGGCTCGTCACGGGCAGCTAGTCATTGGCATGAATTGTTACCGAATTGCTGCGCCGCAGCGTGATTTCGTAAGGCCTTTGTAAGATTATCAACGTTTAATGCCGCATCAACGCTGGCGAGGGGGTTAAGTGCTCCCCAGCTTGCGCGGCTTTAAATAGTCCCGGGGTTAGCCCGAGATCCGATCGGTTGTTTCAACATAAATTGCGAAGTACCGCAGAGGAGAAGAATATGTCGAATGAGTCCGTGCAGCTAATTTATCCGTCTGACGAAATGGTCAAGAACGCGGCGGTTTCGGGGATGGACGCCTACCGGGCGCTGTGCGCGGAAGCGGATGCCGACTACCCGGAATTCTGGGCCAAGCGTGCCCGTGAATTCATCACCTGGAAGCAACCCTTTACCCAGGCACTTGACGAGTCCAACGCCCCCTTCTTCAAGTGGTTTGCCGACGGCAAGCTGAACGTTTCTTACAACTGCCTCGACCGCAATGTCGAAGCCGGTCTCGGCGAAAAAGTCGCCCTGATTTTCGAAGCCGACAATGGCGAAGTCACCAAGGTTACCTACAAGGAGCTGCTCTCCAAGGTTGCCAAGTTTGCCAATGCCCTGCGCGGCATGGGCGTCAAGAAGGGTGACCGCGTTGTCATCTACATGCCGATGACTGTTGAAGGCATCTGCGCGATGCAGGCTTGTGCCCGTATCGGTGCCATCCACTCCATCGTATTCGGCGGCTTCTCCGCTCAGTCGCTGCGCGATCGTATCAACGACGCAGGCGCTGTTGCCCTGATCACCTCCGACGGCCAGTTCCGCGGCGGCAAGGCTATTCCCCTGAAGCCGATCGCTGACGAAGCCTTTGCCATGGGTGGTTGCGAGTCCGTCAAGAACGTCATCGTCTTCAAGCGCACCGGTGCTGAAGTCAACATGGTTGCCGGTCGCGACACTTGGCTGCACGACGCTGTTGCCAACCAGTCCGACGTTTGCGAACCGGAATGGGTCGAAGCCGAACACCCGCTGTTCCTGCTCTACACGTCCGGCTCAACCGGCAAGCCGAAGGGTGTTCAGCACTCCACCGGCGGCTACCTGTTGCACGCCATCATGACCATGAAGTGGACCTTCGACATCAAGCCGACGGACGTCTTCTGGTGCACGGCCGACATTGGTTGGGTTACCGGCCACACCTATATCACCTACGGCCCGCTGGCCTGCGGCGCCACCGAAATCGTTTTCGAAGGCGTCCCGACCTACCCGGATGCCGGCCGTTTCTGGAAGATGATCCAGGATCACAAGGCAACGATCTTCTACACCGCGCCGACCGCCATCCGTTCGCTGATCAAGTCGTCCGATTCCAACCCGGCTGTCCATCCGAAGAGCTATGACCTGTCTTCGCTGCGCATCCTTGGTTCCGTCGGCGAGCCGATCAACCCGGCGGCCTGGACGTGGTACTACGAAAATGTGGGCGGCGGCCGTTGCCCGATCGTCGATACCTTCTGGCAAACCGAAACCGGTGGTCACATGATCACCCCGCTGCCGGGCGCCACGCCGCTGGTTCCGGGTTCCTGCACCCTGCCGTTCCCGGGTATCCAGTTCGCCGTGGTCGATGAGACCGGCGCGGATCTGCCGTGGGGCCAGGGCGGTATCCTGGTCTGCAAGAAGCCGTGGCCGTCGATGATCCGCACGATCTGGAACGACGACGAGCGCTTCGTCAAGTCCTACTACCCGCAAGACTTCCAGGGCAAGTACTACCTGGCTGGCGACGGCGCGATCCGCGACAAGGACACCGGTTACTTCACCATTACCGGCCGTATCGACGACGTGCTGAACGTTTCCGGTCACCGTATGGGTACGATGGAAATCGAATCCGCCCTGGTTGCCAATCCGCTGGTTGCCGAGGCTGCCGTGGTTGGCCGTCCGGACGACCTGACCGGTGAAGCGATTGTTGCCTTCGTGGTGCTGAAGGGCTCCCGTCCGACCGACCCGGAAGTTGCCAAGAAGCTGATCAAGGAACTGTCTGACTGGGTGGGCAAGGAAATCGGTCCGATCGCCAAGCCGAAGGACATCCGTTTCGGTGACAACCTGCCGAAGACCCGTTCGGGCAAGATCATGCGCCGTCTGCTGCGCGGTCTGGCCAAGGGCGAGGAACTGACGCAAGACACCTCGACGCTGGAAAATCCTGCCATTCTGGAACAGTTGAAGGGCTAAGGAAATGGTGCCGGGTTTCGCCCCAACAGGCAAAACCCGGCTGCCAGCGGACGGCCTTTGGGTGGTCCGTGCTGCACAGTTAAAAGGAAATGGCGCGCTTGCCTTGCCATTTCCATCAAACAAGGGGCAAGGAGGAGACAATGGTCGCCCATAAGGTGACCTCCCGTGTGGACGCATCAGGCCACATACCCGGACGGCTGGCACGCTTGGCGTGCCGGCCGTTTTTATTTTGTGCGGAGGGTGTGGCGTGAAACGCGCGAATCCAACCCGACAACGACTGGCCGCGCTCGGCCTGCTCGGTGTGCCGTTGCTGACCTATCCCTTGCTCAGTCTGCCCGGTGGCAGCCTGGGGGGTATTCCGGCCACTTATCTCTATCTCTTCGGTGTCTGGGCCGGGCTGATTGCATTGGCGGCCTGGGTGGCTGAACGGCGGGGCCAGTAAATGTTGTCCGGTTGGTTCATCGCACTGCTGGCGGCGGCCTATCTCGGCTTGCTGTTTGGTGTGGCGCGTTTTGGCGATGCGCGGGCCGATGCCGGCAAGTCGATTATTTCCGCCAATGTCTATGCACTATCGCTGGCCGTTTATTGCACCTCCTGGACTTTCTACGGCAGCGTTGGCCGGGCGACTTCGGGCGGGCTGTCCTTCCTGACCATCTATCTCGGGCCGACCCTGATGCTGCTTTGCGTCGGCGTCATTATCAAGATGATCCGCATCAGCAAGGCGCAGCGCATTACCTCGATCGCCGACTTCATCGCCTCGCGCTACGGCAAGAGTCAGTTGCTGGCGGGGATGGTGACCATCATCGCGGTGATCGGTGTCGTGCCTTACATTGCCTTGCAACTGAAGGCGATGGCGGCCAGCCTCGATGTTCTGCTGGCCCACTCGGGCAATACCGTGCGCTTCCTGGGTGTCGATTCCACGTTTTTGATTGCTGCCGTTCTCGCCCTTTTCTCCATCCTGTTCGGGACACGTCATCTTGATGCGACCGAGCGGCACGAGGGCATGGTCGCGGCGGTGGCTTTCGAGTCGGTGGTCAAGCTGATCGCCTTCATGGCGGTCGGTCTGTTCGTTACTTATGGCATGTTTGGCGGACTGAGCGATTTGTTCCAGCGGGCGGCGGCAAGTCCGGAACTCGGTCGTCTGTTGCAACTGGATTCCAGCCGAGCCGGAACGTGGACTGCGCTGATTGTGCTGTCGGGCCTGGCGATCATTTTCTTGCCGCGCCAGTTCCAGATCATCGTCGTTGAGAATGTCGATGAGTCGCACTTGAAGCGGGCGGTCTGGCTGTTTCCGTTGTATTTGCTGCTGATCAACATCTTCGTGCTGCCGCTGGCTCTGGGCGGTTTGCTGCATTTTGGTGGACAGGGGTTCAATCCGGATACCTTCGTGCTGACCCTGCCGTTGGCGCGTGGTGCCGAGGCCTTGGCGTTGCTCGCTTTCATCGGCGGCCTGTCGGCGGCGACCGGCATGGTCATCGTTGAAACCATCGCCTTGTCGACTATGGTTTGCAACGATCTGGTCATGCCCTGGCTGCTGCGCTCCTCCTGGTTGCAGGCGGAAAAACGGCAGGATCTTTCCGGCTTGTTGATCGGCATCCGGCGCATTGCCATCGCCCTGATCCTGCTCCTTGGCTATATCTATTTTCGGGTGGCCGGCGAAGCGTATGCCCTGGTCGGCATCGGCCTGATTTCCTTTACGGCGGTTGCCCAGTTTGCGCCGGCCATGTTCGGCGGCATGTACTGGAAGCAGGGGACGCGGGCCGGTGCCGTGGCTGGCTTGTCGGCCGGCTTTGCGATCTGGCTATATACCTTGCTGCTGCCATCTTTCGCCAAGTCGGGGTGGATGACCAGCGGTTTTGTCGAGCATGGCTTGTTCGGGATGGGCTGGCTGAAGGCTCAGGCGCTGTTCGGTTTGGCCGGCCTGGATGAAATCTCGCATTGCCTGTGGTGGAGCATGCTGGCCAATATTGGCTGCTATGTCGCGGTATCGCTGAATTCCCGGCCTGATGCCGTCGAAGCCAGCCAGGCCGAACGTTTCGTCGATGTCTTCCGCTTTGACCCGCGCAAGGCCGAAGCCAGTTTGTGGCGTGGGAAAGCCTCGCTGGATGCGCTGGTTGGTTTGCTCGAGCGATTTCTGGGGGCGCCCCGGGCGCATCAGCAATTGAGTCTTTACGCCCAAAGCAAGGGCTTGGCCGAATGGCGCGGCCTGCCCGTCGATGCTCAGTTCGTGCAATTTGCCGAAGGTGAGCTGGCCGGGGCGATCGGTTCGGCCAGCGCCCGGGTGATGGTGGCTTCGGTGGCCCAGGAGGAAGACCTTGGGCTGGAGGAAGTGCTCGACATTCTCGACGAGGCAACGCAGGTCCGGGCCCACAGCCGGGAACTCGAAGCCAAGCAGCGCGAACTCGAAGCGGCAACGAGCGAGTTGCGCGAGGCGAATGAACGTCTGCGTGAACTGGACCGGATGAAGGACGATTTCATTTCGACCGTGACCCATGAGTTGCGCACGCCGCTGACCTCGATTCGGGCCTTGTCGGAAATGTTGCATGAAGACCCCCGGCTGGAACTGGCTGACCGGACACGATTTCTCGGCATCATCGTCGGTGAAGCCGAGCGCCTGACTCGCCTGATCAACCAGATTCTCGACATGGCCAAGCTGGAATCTGGGCGCGCCGAATGGACAACCGGCGAAGTCGATCTCGGCGAGATCGCCCGGGAAACCATGGATTCGGTCGGCCAGTTGTTCCGCGACAAGGGCGTGCTGCTGGAGGGCGATATTCCTGCCAGCGGGCCGATTGTGCTGGCCGATCGCGATCGTCTGATGCAGGTGTTGATTAACCTGTTGTCGAATGCCGTCAAGTTTGTGCCGGGCGAACTGGGCTGTGTCCAGGTCAAGGTCGGGCTCGATGGCAATATGGTTCGGGTCGAGGTCAAGGACAACGGGCCGGGGTTGACGCTCGAGGAATGCGATGTCATTTTCGAGAAATTCCGTCAAGGCGGAAACACCTTGACTGGCAAGCCAAAGGGCACGGGTTTGGGGCTGCCGATCAGTCGGCAGATCATCGAATATTTCGGTGGTAAGCTCTGGGTTGAAAGCCACCCAGGCGAGGGTGCGAATTTCATTTTCACGGTGCCGTTACCGGCATCGGAGGAATAACAAGGGAGACAAACGTATGACCAAAAAAATCCTAATCGTCGATGACGAACCGAATATCGTCATCTCGCTTGAGTTCTTGATGAAAAAAGAGGGCTTCGCTGTTGCCGTCGCGGTCGACGGCGAAGAAGCCTTGGTCAAGGTGGCCGACTTTGATCCCGATCTCGTTCTGCTCGATGTGATGATGCCGAAGAAATCCGGCTTTGAAGTCTGCGAAGCCTTGCGTGCCGATCCCGCTAGAGCGGGCTTGAAAATTGTCATGCTGACGGCCAAGGGACGCGATACCGAGGTGGCAAAAGGCCTGGCGATCGGGGCTGACGCTTACGTGACCAAGCCCTTTTCGACCAAGGAATTGGTCGCCATGGTCAAGGCCATGCTCGGGGTTGCCTGATCGCTGATTTCTTCGACCCTGGAATCAACTGCTGGCCGGCCTGAACGGGTCGAAATCCAAGCCTAAATTTGTCGGGATGCGTGCCATGAAGGCCAAACATCGTTTAATTCTTGCCGTGATCGTGCTCGGTCTGCTGATGACCGGTCCGTTTGTTGTTACTTCCTTGCTGGTCTGGCTGGACATGAAGGAGGCCGAACGCGGCATGCTCACCAATCTGCTGATGTCACGGCTGCCGGTGGGCACGATGATGACGCTGTTTGGTTTTGTCATTGGCGTCCTGGTCCTGCACAAACTGTTCAAGCAATACGTCGAGGGCTTGCTGCGTATGGCGGAAACCCTGCGCCTGATGCTCGGTGCCAACCGAAATTTCCGCGTGACGATCGAAGGTCCGCCGGAAGTCATGCAACTGGCCCAGGCAGCGAACGACCTTGCCCAGCAGCGGGACGCGCTGATGGACGATGTCGATGCCCAGATTGCAACGGCCAAGGCCTCCGTCGAGGAAGAGAAAAACCGGCTGGCGGCCCTGATGTCGGAGCTGGCCCAGGCTGTTGTCGTGTGCAATCTCGACGGTCGCATCCTGCTCTACAACAATCGGGCACGCCTGCAGTTCAAGGCCTTGTCGCAAGGCCCGACCTCGGTGGCGGGCGGTGCACTGATCGGCTTGGGGCGGTCGATTTTCTCCATTCTCGAAAAAGGGCAGATCGAGCATGCCCGCGAAGTCATTCACCAGCGTCTGGTCGCCGGCAAGACGGCGATCTCGAACTTCATCACGACAACGCGCGGTGGCCAGTTGCTGCGCATCCAGATGGTGCCGGTGTTGGCGACTACCTCCGGTGAGACCGCTGAGGCATCAATGTCGGGCTATGTGCTGACGGTCGAAAACATCACGCGCAGCATCGAGGAAGAAGAGCGGCGGGATCAGGCCTTGCATACGCTGACCCAAGGCAGCCGTTCCTCGATCGGCAATATCCGCGCTGCCGTCGCCAATTTGCTCGATTACCCGGACATGGAAGCCGAGTTGCGCGAGCGTTTCCTGCGCGTGATCGACGACGAGGTGGCCAAGCGCAGCCTGGTCATCGACCAGACCATGAGCCAGTTTTCCGATGCCATCAAGACGCGCTGGCCGCTTGAGGATGTGCTCGGTATCGACATTATTGCCGCCGCCCAGCGTCGTATCGACGACAAGCTCAAGCTGCCGACCAAGACGGAAGAAATGGACGATGCCCTGTGGATCAAGGCCGACAGTTTCTCGCTGGTCTTCGCACTGGTCTGTCTTGCCTCGAAGCTGCAGGATCATTACGAGCCGCGCGAATTGCGCTTCCGCCTGACTTCCAGCGGCAAGCTGGCTTATCTCGACCTGATCTGGGCCGGGCCGGCGATGTCGTCGGAAACCTTCTACACTTGGGAAATGGAGGCCATGCAGATCGGCAGCGAAACTTCGCCGCTGACCTTGCGTGACGTGATTGACCGGCACGGTGGCGAAATCTGGTATCAGCGCGAAAAGGCGGCGCACCGCGCCTACTTCCGCTTCGTGCTGCCGGTGGCAACACCCGAGGTTGAACAGGATCAGGAGGAGCGGACCCGGGGCAAGGGGCGTCCGGAATACTATGACTTCGACCTCTTCAAGTTCGAAGACAAGTCGATCGATCTCGATCGCAAGTTGTCCGAGCTCACCTATACCGTGTTCGATACCGAGACGACCGGACTGGAGCCATCCAACGGCGACGAGATCATCCAGATCGGTGCTGCCCGTATCGTCAATAACCGCTTGCTGCGTCAGGAAACCTTCAATCAGATTGTCGATCCCGAAATCCCGCTGAAGCCCGAATCGATCCCGATCCACGGCATCACCGAGGACATGGTACGCGGCCAGCCGAATATCGACGTTGTGCTGCCGGCCTTCCACGAGTTCTGCGAGGACACCGTGCTGATTGCCCACAACGCGGCCTTCGACATGCGTTTCCTGCAGCTCAAGGAAGAGCGGACCAATATCCGTTTCACCCAGCCCGTGCTCGATACACTGCTACTTTCCGCCGTCGTCCATCCGAATCAGGAGTCGCACAAGCTCGATGTCATACTTGAGCGCCTGGGGATCACCATTGGCAAGCGCCACAATGCGTTGGAGGATGCGCTGGCGACGGGCGAAGTATTCCTGAAGCTGGTCAAGCTGCTCGAAGACCAGGGCATTGTTACTGTTCGCCAGGCACTTGAGGCGGCCGAGAAGACCTATTTTGCCCGGGTGAAATACTGAGGCTGGCGTGACTCCCGACAACCTCCTGTCTTGTAGTGAGCAGTTCGAGCTGACGGCGGCACTGAACGCGCTGACCGATCTCGACGCCGCACCGGCATTGGCTGATCGTTTGCGCGTTTTTCAGCAGCGTACAGCCAGTAGTGGACTGGATGGTGCTGTAGCGACACGCCTGATTTCGGCCTTCAATGACCAGCTGACCGAAAAGCTCATCGAGCTGACCGCCCAGCGGCATCGCCTGCCGCCAGTTGCCTGGTGCTGGCTGGCGCTGGGCTCCGAGGGGCGGCACGAGCAAACGTTTGTCACCGATCAGGATAATGGCCTGATCTTCAATGCGACGAGCGATCAGGAGGCGGCCGCGCTGCGCGAGTTGTTCCTGCCCTTTGCCCAGGACGTCAATCGGCAGCTGGCCGCCTGCGGGTTCGCGCTATGCACGGGCCAGATCATGGCCGGCAATCCGGCGTGGTGCCTTTCCCTGGATGAGTGGCGAGGCTGCTTCATCGACTGGGTGCGCCGGCCTGATCCGGAGGCACTGCTCAATGCCAGCATCTTCTTCGATTTGCGGCCCTTGTCCGGTCAGCTGGAACTGGGCGAGCGCCTGCGGACCTTGCTGCTTTCGATGACTGTCGCCACCCCGTCGTTTCAGCACCTGATGGCGGCCAACGCGCTGCAGGCCGAAGTACCGCTCAATTTCCGTGGCGAGATAGCGGTGGATGATAGTGAGGCGATCGATCTCAAGAAATACGGTAGCCGGATTTTTGTCGATGCGGCGCGGATTTTTGCCCTGACCAGTGGGGTGAGGGCGGTCAATACCGTGGATCGACTGAATGAAGCCGGGGCTGCGATTGGTTTGCCACCGGCTGAAATCGCTGCGCTCACTGCAGCTTTTTCACACATATTGCGATTGCGCCTGGGGCAGCAGATGAGTGCCTCGGCGAAGGGCGAAGCGGAGGGTGGGGGCCTGAAACCTGCGGCGCTGCATGAGATGGATCGGGCCATTCTGCGTGAGGCACTGAAGCAGGCGCGACGCCTGCAACAGCGTCTCAAGTTAAACTATTTACTTTGAAGAAAAAGAAGAGGTTGTCGTGAATACGCAACAGCAATCAGGGCAGGAAATGGCCGTTGGCCAAGTGGAAATGACCTTGCGCCAGGAAGGGCGTAGCCGCATGGCGGGCAATACGCTGGCATTTCTGCGCAACCACGCGCCGTTCAACAAGATGCAGTCCGATGCGCTGCAACGTTTTGCCGAAAAGGCGCAGATCGCGTTTTATCCAGCCGGCAGCCTGATCATTGGACCGGATTCCGGCAATGTCCGCTTCTTCTACCTGATCGAATCCGGCAAGGTGCAGGCCCGCCAGGCTGGCGAGGTCACGGTGACCGAATATTCCATCCTCAGCCTGGGGGCTGGCGAGAGCTTCCCGATCGGCGCGGTGACGGCCGGGAGGCCATCGACCAATGTTTACACCGCGGTCGAAGATACCTTCTGCTACCAGTTGCCGGCCGAGGATTTCCTGGCGCTGATGTCATCCAGCCCGGAATTCAACCTGTTCTGCACCAAGTACATCGCCAGCCTGCTCGATCAGTCACGCCGCCAGCTTCAGCTCCAGTTCGCGCAGCGCGCCAGCGAGCAGCAGACGCTTAATTCGCCACTGGCTGGCATTGGCTCCCGCTCGCCAATTACCGTTTCGCCGGAAACCCCCTTGCGCACGGCGCTGGAAACCATGTCGCAAGCCGGTGTCGGCTCGCTGGTGATCGCTGGCGAAGACCGCAAGGCAGTGGGCGTCTTTACGCGTACCGACCTGCTCGACCGTGTCGTGCTGGCCGATCTGCCGCTGGCGACGCCGATTGGTCAGGCCATGTCGCAGAACCCGTTCATGCTGGAAGAACACGCCACGGCCTACGATGCGATGTTCGCCATGGCAACGCACGGTATTCGTCACGTGCTGGTGACCGATGCCGAAGGCAAGCTGACCGGTGTCGTTTCCGAGCGGGATCTGTTCTCGTTGCAGCGTGTCGGTTTGCGCCAGATTCGTCAGTCCATTGACGGAGCCCACAATGTCGAAGCCCTGCAACAGGCGGCAGCCGATGTTCGGCAACTGTCTTTCAACATGCTGGCCCAAGGGGTCGGTGCCGAGCAATTGACGCAATTCATCTCGGCGTTGAACGATGCCCTGACGCGCCGGGTTATCCAGCTCAATCTCGAAAACCACAATTTCGATGGTATCGAATGGGCCTGGCTGGCTTTTGGTTCGGAAGGCCGCGACGAGCAGACCTTCAGTACCGACCAGGATAACGGCATCGTCTTCGCACCGCCTGAAGGGGCTTCAGTCGAGGCGCTGAAACAGCGTTTTCTGGCCTATGCGCTGGACGTCAACAAGGATCTCGATCGCTGCGGCTTCCCGCTGTGCAAGGGCAACATCATGGCGAGCAATCCGCAATGGTGCCTGACGCTTGACGAATGGAAAGAGCAGTTCGCCAACTGGATTCGCATGCCGCAGCCCGATGCACTGCTCAATGCGACCATCTTCTTCGATTTCCGCGCCTTGTTCGGCAAGGCGGAACTGGCCGATGCCATGCGTCGCCATCTTTTGGCTCAAACAGCTTCCAACCCGATGTTCCTGCGCGCCATGGCCAAGAATGCGCTCGATGTCGAACCGCCGCTCGGCAAGATTCGTGACTTCCTGACCGATCTCGAACCGGATCATCCCGGCAAGATCGATCTCAAGAAATACGGCTCGCGCATCTTCGTCGACGTCGCCCGGATCTATGCCATGGCCAGCGGGGTGCACAACACCAATTCGATCCAGCGCCTGCGCCTGGCTTCGCAGCGCCTGTCGATTCGCAGCGAAGAAATCAATGCCGTGCTCGAAGGGCTCAATTTCATCCAGCTGCTGCGTCTGCAACACCAGTATCTGGAAGGTGAGCCGGGCACGCAGGGCGATAACCTGATCGATCCGGATACGCTGAATGAACTGGACCGCCGTATCCTGAAAGAATCCTTCCGTCAGGCCCGCAAGATCCAGACGCGCCTCAAACTCGACTATCAGGTGCAATGACCATGCTCGGCCTAAAGAAATTCTTGTTCCGGGGGGGCGCACCGGCTCATCTGCCGGACGACGTCCGTGCCTCGCTTGAGGGATGGCGGGCCAGTGCGACGCCAGCGCTGGATGACCTGCATTTCCATACCCGCTATGTCGTCGTCGATATTGTCAGCAGCGGCCTGCAACCCGAAAGCGACCAGTTGCTGGGCATCGCCGCCAGCAGTGTCTGGCAGGGGGCAATCCAGCCGGACGATACGTTTTATATCGACTTCTCGACGCTGGACGGCGAGGGTGCCGCAGTCGATCGCCAACTGGCCGCCTTCCTGCTGTTTGCCGCCAAGGCTCCGCTGGTGACCTACCACGTGCCCTATGTCGGCGGCTTTCTGCAGCGTGCCTTCCGGGAGCGTCTTGGGGTCGATTTTCAGCCGCAGTGGGTTGATCTGGCCTGGCTGCTGCCTTCGATGTTTGAAGAAAAAGGGCACACGGTCATGCCGCTGGACCACTGGATCGACGTTTTCGGTCTGGATTCCGGCAGTGGCCGGCGCGACGCGATGGCCAACACGCTGCTGCTCGGTCGTATCTTCCAGATGTTGCTGGTCCGTGCCGTCGGCAAGCAGATCGATACTGCAACGCATCTGGTCGACGAATCGCGGGCGAGCAGCTTCCTGCGCCGTAACCACTAGCCTCGCCGGATGTTGAGTTCGCTCACCAGGCTGCAGCGCTACTACCTGTATTACACAGGCTGCTTCCTGGCGTTCATCGGCGCGTTGGCTATCCTCGAGCAGCACGGCATGCCGCCGCGCTGGATCGGCTATTCGTTCCTGTTTTTCACGATTTCGATGTATGCCCTGATCGGGATCGTCAGTCGAACCTCCGATGTTTCCGAGTATTACGTCGCCGGGAGAAAGGTGCCTGCCTTCTTCAACGGCATGGCGACCGGTGCCGACTGGATGAGTGCTGCCTCGTTCATCGGCATGGCGGGGACGCTCTATCTCTCGGGGTTTCAGGGCCTGGCCTACGTCATCGGCTGGACCGGTGGCTTCGTGCTGGTCGCCTTGCTGCTGGCACCTTATCTGCGGCGTTTCGGCCAATACACCATTCCTGATTTTCTTGGCGCCCGCTACGGCGGCAATGCCATTCGTCTGGTTGCCGTGGGCGCTGCCATTCTCGCTTCCTTTGTTTATGTGGTGGCCCAGATCTATGGCGTGGGCGTCATCACCAGCCGTTTTGTCAGCCTGCAATTCGAAATCGGCGTCTTCGTCGGTCTGGCCGGTATTCTGGTCTGCTCATTCCTCGGCGGCATGCGGGCGGTGACCTGGACTCAGGTAGCGCAATACCTGATCCTGATCGTTGCCTACGTAACGCCGGTAGCCATCTTGTCCTATAACGTGACCGGCAATCCGGTCCCGCAACTGGTCTACGGGCAGGTGTTGCAGCAGGTGACTGAACTGGAAAATCGTCTGTTCGATTCGCCGGCTGAGGTTGAAGTTCGCCAGTTGTTCAAGGAACGGGCAGATCAGTACGCCCAGAAAATCATGCAGCTGCCGCACTCGCTGACCCACGAGCGTGAGCAACTGTCGACCCAGATCAATCAGATGAAATCGAGCGATGCGCAGATGAAGGATATTGTCGCGCTCGAACGGCAGCGCCGGGATTTGCCGCATGACCCCGAGCAAGCCAAGGTTCGCTGGGAAAGTGCCATGTACTCGGCCGCTGATCGCAGCAAACAGCCGATTCATCACGCTGAAGCCTTTCCTGGCGAGACTGTCGAGGAGCAGGATATTCAGCGGATCAATTTTCTCGCTCTGATCTTCTGCCTGACCGTCGGTACCGCCGCCTTGCCGCATGTCCTGACCCGTTATTACACGACGCCATCCGTCCGCGAAGCGCGCGAATCGGTATTCTGGTCTTTGTTGTTTATCCTGCTGCTCTACATTACGGCCCCGGCCTACGCCGTATTTGCCAAATACGAAGTCCTCTCCCACCTCGCCGAAATTCCCATTGCCAAGTTGCCCGGCTGGGTGGCGGCCTGGGCCAAAATCGGCCTGGTCAGCATTGAAGATATCAACGCTGACGGCATTCTCCAGTTGGCCGAGCTTTCGCTGAACCCGGACGTCATTGTGCTGGCAACCCCGGAAATCGCCGGCATGCCCTACGTTGTTTCCGGGCTGGTGGCGGCTGGTGGTCTGGCGGCGGCCCTGTCTACGGCTGATGGCTTGTTGCTGACGATTACCAGCGCGCTATCCCACGACGTCTATTACCGCATCTTCCGTCCGGATGCTTCAACGCAGTTCAGGCTGGTCATCTCCAAGTCGATGTTGCTCGTCGTTGCCGTGCTGGCAGCCACCGTCGCGGCGCAAAAGCCGGGAACGATCCTCTCCATGGTCGCCTGGGCATTCTCGATAGCCGGTTCTGCCTTCTTTCCGGCGCTCGTGCTCGGTATTTTCTGGGAGCGGGCGACGCGTCAAGGTGCGCTGGCCGGCATGATTGTCGGCGTGCTGATTTCGATCTACTACATCGTGCGTGTCGAATTCGACACGATTCCCTGGCTGGGCATCAGCGGTATTCACATGGAGCCATGGTTCCACATCCAGGCCACATCCAGTGGCTTCTTTGGCGTTCTGGCCGGCTTTGCAACCATCATCCTGGTCAGCCTGCTCACCAAGCCTGAACCTGGCGCGATGAATTTCCTGAAAGCCATCCGCTTTCGCAATACCCCCGAATCATGATGGCAAAAGCTGACACCTACTGGCGACGGACTCGGCGACTGACCTTCGTCCTGCTGTCTTGCTGGCTATGCCTGACCTTCGGCGTCACCTGGTTCGCCCGGGAAGTCAATACGGTGCAGTTCCTCGGTTTTCCGCTCGGCTTCTACATGGCGGCTCAAGGTTCTCTGGTGATCTTTCTGCTGATCATCTGGTGGTACAACCGGCAGATGCGAAAGATCGATGCCGAATTTGGTGTGGACGAGGACTAGACCGTCGTCGTGAGCCTCTTCCTGATCAGTGCCGCCAGATCGATCGTCGAGATGCTGGGCCTTTGCCTTGTCGGGCAGGGCATGCTTTACATCCTGGCCGGGCAGCACCGGGCAAGCAATCGCATCTACCAGTTGTTTGATTTATTGACCAAGGCTCCCCGGCGGATTGTCGCTACGCTGCTGCCGCGTTCGTCAAGTCAGCGTGTGATCGGCATAGTCTGCTTTGTGGTTCTGCTGCTGCTCTGGCTTGGGCTCGCTTTGATCCGAAAGTTTGTTTGACCATTTTCGCGCTTCTGCTACAATGCGCGGCTTCCGGAGGGGTGGATGAGTGGTTTAAGTCGCACGCCTGGAAAGCGTGTGTAGGGTAATCCCCTACCGCGGGTTCGAATCCCGCCTCCTCCGCCAGAAGAAAAACAGCTAAGCACCTTTCGGGGTGCTTTTTTGTTTTGTATGCCATTTTGTATGCCATTCTAAGTTCGGTAGGCAATCATCGAATTGAGGCAGATGCCATACCTTTTGTGCGGAGTCACGAACGCGCCGCGCTTCCAACCCCCTTGAAAATCCCGGGCAGGGTTGCCAACTTTTCAATCTCTAGAATTCATCACCGCTGACGGCAACCCGGTCAGAGCTTTGAAGCTTGTTAAGGGCAGCAGCCGTAGCAATAGCGGCAGAAGCCTGCCGTTGGGCAGCCAGAGCAAGCTTGATTAAGGACGTTGCCCGATCATGCTTAGCCGAGCTTGCACTGTGTGCCAGCTTCACAGCGAGCACCGAGGCCCATTGGGCTTGTCCGATGAGGCTTTCCCGAGCATAGGACAGGTCACCAGACTCGATACGGGCAGCCGCATATTTGACAGCCAACATCATAGGCTCGACGGCATCAGCTTCGCCCATCCCTTCTACGGCGGCAGCACCAGCCCAAAACGCGGCAGGATTGCCGAGCAAAGCCCCCAGCGCAGCAGCATCAGGGTTTGAAGGCGCAGGCCTACCATTCCATTTAGACGCGGCCTGAGCAGCGAGCCTAACGCCTGCGCTCAAGGCATCCGCAGCCTGTACCTGCAAGTTGATTAGATTATTATTATCCATCGTATTTTCTCCATAAATTTGGGAGGGGCAGGGGAGCCCTATTCACTGGGGCTCCCCCCCCCTTGAAATCCTTGTGGCACAAGGCGTTCTATCGGCTTAATGCAAGTTGGGGAGACTTTGGCTCATGATCCTAGACCCCTAATGTTTTTGGGTAGGTATCTGCACCTCCCTATCCAAGCAATTCACTATAAAAGCTAATCACGGGGGGGGCTCCCCAACTTGGCTTAAAGCCTTGCGCTACAAGGCAAAAGCCAGAACAACAACCGCTTTCAAGCCCTCCCCGCAATTCACTGCAAAAACAACCGAATACCGCACGGCTAGTGGCTTTAGAGGCGAGGAGATGGTTACTCCCCGAGAGACTTCCAACCCTCCCCGACAAATTGCCACCTGAGCTAGCCCGCCCCAGCCAAAGCACCCCGGCGAGCCTTGCGTACCTCACTCACAGTGGGGCCTATACCCCTTCCATAGAGCATGCAAAGCTCGTCTCGTTTTTCAGGAGAGAGACCCCAAACCATCCGACCAGTACGCTTGTGCGACTCCCAGCCGGCAAGCCTCAGGCCCTCGACAACACGAATCCAATTAGCATCCGAGATCATGATTTCAGCTTCGTTCCCGTTTCCGCCTCGGTTCCCGCTCCCGGCCACACCTTGCCCCGCGAGCGCCCCCGACGACGTAGACAACCAAACCCGCATCTGAGGGACATCGAAAGCCTCAACCGGAAACGCCTCGACAATATCCCCACCTGTGGCCCGGTAAAGCTCTCCACGCACAAGCCGTTCAGCAAGCCCGTTGGCAATCTCGCTCCAGAACGTGGCCCCCACTCGGCCCGCTTGTTCTCTCCTAGCCAGCGCCAGAATCAAACCATCAGCCGGGCAGTCATCATCCAGCCACCATTTGGCACCCGATTTGTAGCGCACGACCGCCTCCCCGATGATTTGGGCAGCATCGCGGCGAAGAGCGTCAATATCTATCTTGCCAACGGTCACAGGTAGAAACCGCCGGTTGCCTGTCGAATCAGAGAGATATGACGAGTCGTTAGTTGTACCGCAAAAAATGGCGGTCCTAGGCCAATCACGCTCAAAGGCTGCATAGGCTTGACGATATGAATCGGTCCTAAGCGTCAAAAAGTTTTTCAAAGTATTTCTATCATGACGATTGAGCCCGGATAGCTCGGCCCATTCGACGACGAGACGACCGCGTAAGGCTATCTGATCATCTTTTCCCATCCCAAGGGAAAAGCCTTCGCGAAAGCATTCAGGAGTAATGACCTCAGCCAAAGCCCGAACAGCAGAGGATTTACGAGCCCCTTGCGCCCCCTCAAGTATCAGCATGTCGTCAGCCTTGCAGCCGGGTTGATAACCACGCGCCACGACGGAGATAAGCCAACGAGCGCCAACGGCTTGCAGATAGGGAAGGATATTGCCCCCACCAACGACCGGAGCCGCTTTCATGTATTGAACCAACCAATCATCAAGCCTCGGCTTGTTGTCCCAACTGCAGCCCAACTCATCAAGCCGACGCTGAACAGGGTTAAAGCGTACCGCCTGAGCCAAGCCCAGAACTGCCGCCCGGACCTGATCCGGCTTTAACGATAAAAGCCATTCGCGCCCCATCCAACGGGCAAAAGCGGAAACATGGTCATCGATTAGACGCCCTACCTCAGACGGAGCGCACTTATCGTTCAACGCCTCCGACAACGAGCGCGACACCATCGGCATATTTGCAAACTCATCGTAATACAAGACTCCCAGTAGCCGGCGGTCACGCATTAACAACTCGGTTAGCGCCCAAGCATCAGTACGAAAGCGCCCCTTTGCCCCCCGAAGGTCAGCAGCCCCACCTTTGAGTAGCTCGTCAGATTTGGCAGACACCTTTACCGCCTCGGCCTCAACTGCCGACTTCTCGGCCCGATCCTCGTCAAAGCTTCGAGTTTGGCGCTCAAGCGCTTCACGAATGGTCCTATTCCCGTAAGTCTCTTTGCCGCGTTTCTCGTCCCATTTCTCACGCATTAAAAGCGACTGGCGCAAGATTGCATCAATAACTTGGGGGTCTCGGCAGAAGAAAGCTACCTCGCAACAAAGTGCCAGATCAGCCTTCGAGTGGTCACCGTCATGGTCGATCATGTTCCCGTTTAGCAGGCGAGTTACCACCCCCCTTTTGTTATAACGTCGGAGAAGCGCCAGTACCTCCCCCGTTGACCGCGCATTGCTGCCAGATTTGGCAGAAACCAAATCCATGGGTTGAACATCAGGTACGCGGTCGAGGTATTTAACGATGAATGCTTCAAGCATTTCCTGAGCCTCAACCACGTTCCCGGCAGCACTCCCTATCGGGTAGGGGATGCCCGTCAACGTCAGGTATCGGGAACTGCCGCTATCGTAGATTTCAAGGGGGCCGGTCTTCTCCCGGTATTCCTTGAGACGACTTCCCCGCACGAATTGACGCAGGCCTGTACCTGAGGGGGATACCTCAATGTACCCACCGATTGCCAGAAAGTCAGCCACCACCTGTGATTGGGACTCAGTCGGATTGCCGTCCGCACCGAGGCAACCATCAAGGTCTAGTCCGACCACGCAATCAAGTGACCCCATCCTTACGCCGATGCCATCGAATCCACCACTGTTAGCGTAAGTGCTGCAGGCGTCGTCAAACGGTAACCAGCCTTCGATCTTTGAGATGTTCAACCGCTTTCCGTTTGCGCCATAAGGCACCTTGGCCGGCTTTGGGCGCCCCGATAACTCCGCTCTCCAGCAACACCACCGCGAACCCTGAACGACGAGGCAAGAAGCCTTAACACCTTCCAAAGAAGGCTTTACGATCCGGAATCCAGCAGCTGCGGCCGATTCCACCATTTCAATATTGCCCATCAAATAATCCTTTGTTGATGGGCGAAGGCGCTTGCACAAAGCATTACTTAGTTGCAAAATATCTTCGCCCATTCAGTTTCACCGAGACCGCCAAGCCTCCAATGCTTGGCGTTTTCGTTACAGGAAGGCACCAATAAGGAGGCGAGCCCTCTTTGCTGGGTCGACATATCCGCCGCCTGCGCCCGCGTCAATCTGAGCCAGCATTTCGTCAGCTTTTAGTAGTTTTTCAGTGAATTGACGTTGGAGAGACATGATGATGCCCGCAGCCAAAATAAAGTTACCGTCACGCTGCGCATCATCGAACTCAACATCATGCGTAACGCTCAGAAGCCAGCAAACAGCTTCCGGAATTACAGGATTGCTCCTCCACAAGAGCCCGTAAGTTGTATCAAGGGTGAAGCCTTCAGATTCGGCAAGGAGAACAGATTCAGTCGGGGTTTTACGGCTAGTCATAGCAAAATGTCCTTGTGTTGTATGCAGGGGTTTCGCGCATAGGGAAGCAGTACCCCTTGACCAAGGGGCATGCGGGGTATTCGAACGTTTAAGCGCCCAGATTGGCCAGATAGGCTTGGACGTCACTTGAACGCCAAGCAACGCGGTTCGACATGACCTTAATCGGCTTCGGGAACTGGCCTTGGCTCATCAGTCGATAAACGGACGCCGTTGAAAGCGTCGTTACTTCGCTAACCTCACGAATCCGCATCAACGGATTGGCAACTTTAGAATTGCTCATTATTTTTCCTCAAGCAAGCGATTACGATTTCCTGCGACTGGAATCCGAATTACTGAGGTTGGTTTATTGGTTTGAGCTATGGGGTGAGTTTGAATATGGGCGCGGGTTTGGTTATG
Organism: Azonexus sp.; assembly: GCA_041909135.1. GTDB lineage: Bacteria > Pseudomonadota > Gammaproteobacteria > Burkholderiales > Rhodocyclaceae > Azonexus. Next base: position 114,384 of record JAYREA010000002.1, read on the forward strand.
AGCGTGAGTTTTATTTTTGTTTTGGGCTCTGTCGCAGAACTTAAGCAGCTACAGATAGCCGCCTGCAAAAAATGATAAAGTATGAGAAGGCTAAAGGCAATACGCTAGAAAAAATATGGCCGGATATCTCCGACCATTGAAAATAAAGCACTCATTAAATTTTTGCTCTTATTAAATCCATAGCCTCTTATTAGTCTTTAAAACCTCAATCAATGTATTTTTCGCTTCCAGTGCATTTTCTGCCGACTCAACCTCAAAACCGGACTTCATCGCTTCGTTACGCAAACAACTGAGATAAACCAAAGCCATCACACCCAAGGCCTTCAATGCTTCATCAGGCGAGGCATCGAGCTTATCCTCATGGAACCACGCAGCAGGCACCCCTGTGATACTTGCAAGCTCCTCAGCGTCAAAGTTCGTCCCTGACTGAACATCTACACAAAGCAACCTATAGGCTTGCAGTGGGTTATTTAGACTTCCATGCAATATAGATGTATCACAACCGCCAATAAGATAACCCCAACACCCTCCGCTTAACTGGTCAAAGTAACTTGCAGCCATGATATTGAATACTTGATTAGACATACAGTAGCCTTTCGTTGATTGAGTTATGAAAACCGCAAGGTATCAACGAAACAGGGGGTTTATACACCACCTCGTGTATAATCACTATTATCGGATTGAATGATTAGTGAGCAGTGTTTATAAAGGCTGACGGAGTTAATCAATAAATCCGCACTGTATATAAACAAAGCCCGGATTAACCGGGCTTTTGTTTCATGCTAACAAGAAATTGTTATTATCGCTTCCCATCAACTCTAACCCATCCTCCGGCTTGGAGTTGTTGCGCGCAATTGTCAGCAGTCATTTGGCCTGTTGGCCACTCTCGGGCGCGCGCCCCCCCATCGCAGACAATTACTTGGTCAGTTTTTGGATTCTTCATGACGATTGGCGTTGCCCCACATGCACCGAGTGCAAGGCAGAGAAAAGCTGAAGTTAGCTTTCTTTTGTAGCTTGGCATAAGGGTTCCCGTTTTTCCGTTACCTGACCGCTTCGGATGGGGTAAACAGCTTTGTCCCGTTGTAGCGAATCGTCGCAGTCATGAAGCCCGGAGAAATCACCGATACAGGGTCGCCCGCCTTCAAGGAAGTGCATTTCCCGGCCATGTAGAGCTGCCGCATTCCGTCTTTATCGCCCTTGCTTGAATAGGTAATGAGTTCATCTAAGTACTCTTCACTTACACAGGCTGGCATATTCTTTTTTACTTGCTCAGCATGTACTGAAAGTGCAGCAAGCGAAAGTGCTGCTGCAAAAAAGAGTTGTCTTTGAATCATGATGGTCCCCGTTAATTGAGAGGCCATGTTGTCATTTAGTCTTTCAATGGTAAATACGACCATAGTCATAGATGACTAGGCGGTCTTAGCCAATTCCAGCACCTTCCGTTCTTCGCCATTCTCGCAATACCTAGCCCAATCGCTCATCATCGCCCGGCGTTTTTCGAACAGGTCCCCGCGTCTATATGCGGCCTCAACCTTGTCCCCAACCACATGAGCCAGTGCGGCTTCTGCGGTGTTAGTGTCGTAATTTGTTTTCTCTGAGGCCCAGTCCCTGAACGTAGAGCGAAACCCATGCACAGTGATTTCGTTAAACTCCATGCGCCTGAGAATGGCTGTCAGAGTCATATCTGACAGGGGGCGGCCTTTCTTTGCTCCCGGAAAAATATAGCCTTCTCGGGTTGGTAGGCTCTGCAATACTTTCAGAGCCGCTCCAGAAAGTGGCACCCTATGTTCGCGATTGGCTTTCATGCGCTCGGCTGGGATTGTCCAGACCTGTTCAGATAGGTCAATCTCGCTCCAGTTGGCTAGGCGGACTTCGCCTGATCGTGCCGCCGTCATGATAGTGAATTCAAGCGCCTGAGCTGCAACGCCTTCACGCTTTCGAAGCGTCTTCATGAATTCGCAGACCTCCCCGAAGGGTAGGGCTGCATGGTGTTCAACCTTGGCTATCTTATTTCTTTCGGGCAGTAACTTGTCCAGGTGTCCGCGCCATCTGGCCGGATTCTCCCCGTCGCGGTAACCGCGAACACGAGCCCAATCCAAAACGGACTCAATCCGCCCCCGCAACCTGTGCGCGGTTTCTGTCTTAGTGCGCCATATCGGTTCAAGTACCTTGAGGGTAAGTCCAGTATCAATGTCTGCCACAGACAGAGCGCCAATCTCAGGATAGGCGTATTGTTCCAGCGTGCTGCGCCACTGAGCCCTGTGCTTCGGGTTTGACCACTTGTCGCTATGGGCTTCAAGAAAGGCCTCGGCGCATTGCTCAAATGTCATGCGCTTTGCCGCTTCTAGCTTGACTCGGTCCTTGCTCTCGCGTCTAGCCTGCAACGGGTCTATGGGGCTAACAGGGTCCTTTAGCTGGCTGCGCAGGTTACGGACTTTCTCCCTTGCTACGGCAAGGCTTAGAGTGTCGAGAGAGCCAAGCCCCATATTCTTTCGCTTGCCGTCAGGTCCGACATATCGGAATACCCAAGTCCGACTCTCGCCGCGAATAAAGAGGTACAGATTGCCACCATCAGCATGCCAACCATCACCAAGCCGCTTGAGGGTTACCGGAACAAGCTTGCCGGGTTCGTGTGTCCGTTTCGCTCCCATGCTGGGGCTCCTCTATGCATCATCACGTATGCCATATTGTATGCCATTTTAGGCGAGATGATATGAGAATAGGTGAGAGCGTATGAGAAGAGTTAGTGTTGTAACTATTTGAATTAACAATAATTAAATATGAGCATGAGAAGGTATGAGAACGATGGAGTTATGGCGGAGGCGGACGCCTCCTCCGCCAGAATTCGATGCAAAACGGCCCTTTTCGGGCCGTTTTGCATTTCTACCCATTGCTTTCCCTCGTTGTCCCTAATAACCGTTGAATGACGGCCAATTTCGCTGGTTTTGGCGCGGATTGGCAAACTTGGCTTGAAAGCTGCGCTGTAAAAACATGCAAGTGTGATTTTTTCGCACCCAAGCCCCCTAGCCATGCGTGCTAGACTGCGCCGAAAGATGCATTCAGATAAATCGGGGAGAGGGATGCCGGGGAGCTTGTCTTTGCGTTTCGGCGTGTTGCTGGTTACAGCGCTATGCTTATCGCTGTTCGGATGGGTCGGTGTAGACCTGCATCAATCGCGTGAGCGGGAATTGCAGGCCGCCGAGCATATCGGCCAGACGCTGACTAAACTGCTGGAAAGCCATTTGCAGGGGGCGGCGAGCAAGGTCGATCGTCATCTTTCCGATTTTGTGCAGCGATTCCAGCAGGATGCCGTGGATCGGGCCCCGCGTGACCGCCTTGAAGCTGAATTACGGCGCTATCTGGTCCATTTTCCTGAAGTGCATAGCTTTCGGGTGGCCGATGCCGAAGGCCGCTATCTCTACGATGCCAGCGGAACATTGGCTGAAGTCAATATTGCCGACCGCCCGTATTTCACTCGCCTTCGCGATGATCCCGCTGCCGGCCTGGTGATCTCGCCACCGCTGGTTTCCCGCGTGACCAACGATGTCGTGATTGTCTTTGCCCGCCGCTTGCAGGATCGGGCCGGCAATTTCGCCGGTATCGTGCTGGGTACCTTGCGCGCCGATTATTTCGAACGTTATTACCAAGGACTGGATGTCGGCCAGCTTGGTGTTATCGCCCTGTGGAGTCGGGAACTGGAATTGTTTGCCCGCTGGCCTCAGAAGCCTGGCTGGCAAGGGCGAACCCTGCCGGATAACCCGATTCTGGCTAACTTGAAGGCAGGAGAGACGACGGGGAGTTTTCGTCGTGCCGGTGGCTTGGATGGCGTCGAACGCGTATTCGTTTTCCGTGCGATCGAAGGCTTTCCATTTGTGCTTACCGTTGGCTTGGCGGAGGTTGAGGTGCTCGCCGAATGGCGGCGCCGGGCAGCGGTCTATGCTCTTCTCGGTTTCGTGCTGGTGATTGCATTGATTGCGCTGATCCGCTCCTGGGGCATGGGCTATCGTCAGGCTGCGGCGCTGGCCGAGAAACTGGCCAAGGATTTTGCCGATAAATCCCGTGAGAGTCGGGCCTTGCTCGATTCGATCCCCGATCCGGCCTGGCTGCTCGATAACGAAGGCCATTATCTGGCCGTCAATGAAGCCTTTTGTCATTACAAGGGCTTGTCGATGGACCAGGTGCTTGGTCATACCGTCGATGAGTTGTTCCCGGCCGAAGAAGCCAGGGTGCTGCGGGCGGGGCAGCTTGAGGTTTATCGCAAGGGCGGGCCGGTGCGCGAGGTTGTCTGGCTGCATCTGCGGGGCAAGCGTTGTCCGTTCGAGTTCCTGCGCGTGCCGGTCTATCGCGACGATGGTCAGCCCAGAGGCCTGGCCGGGGTGGCCTGGGATATGACTGAGCGCTACGAGGCTGAGGAACACCAGCGTCTGATCACCCATTTCTTTGATCATGCCAGCGATGCCGTTTTGATCCTTGACGAGGAACGCCGGGTGGTGACGCTCAACAAGGCTGTAACCAGGATCAGCGGTTACAGCCTGGACGACCTCCGGGGCAAGCTGCCGCGCTTCATGCTTGAAGGTTTGCAGGACAAGGATTCGCTCGATGGTCTTGTCGCGACACTCGTAGAGCAGGGTGTCTGGCGGGGCGAGATGAGGGCCGTGCGCAAGGATGGTAGCCCTCTGCCCATCTACTGCAATGTCAGTTCGATTCGCAACGATACGGGCAAGGTGGTCAACTGGGCGGTCTTCGTTACCGATCTCAGCGAACGCAAGGCGGCAGAGGCGCGCATCGAGTCATTGACTCACGTCGATCAGCTGACGGAGCTGCCCAACCGCCAGGGATTTTCCCGGATCATGAGCGAGTGGTTGGCGGCGTCCAGGCCGGGTGCCCTGATCATGATCGATCTCGATCAACTCAGCCGGGTCAACGATGCTTTTGGCCATGCCGCTGGCGATACCATGCTGCGCGGTATCAGCGTGCGCTTGCGCAAGATTCTTCGCGATGGTGATTTTCTCGGCCGTCTGGGCGGCGATCAGTTTGGCGTTCTGCTGGGGCAGAGAGGGCGTCCGGTGTCGGCCGAAGTGGTTGCCCGCAAGCTGCTTGACGCAATCGCTCAGCCGGTAATGGTTGAGGGGAGTGATGTCGTAACGACAGCTTCGGCCGGGATTTGCCTGCTCGGTAGCGACGGCCATGATGTGGCCACCCTGCTGCGCAATGCCGACAATGCCCTGCATCATGCCAAGGACTCGGGGCAGAACGCCTTCCGTTTCTTCTCGGCCGACATGAACACCCGCATGGCAGAACGCCTGCGTCTGGAGAGCGACCTGCGCTGGGCGCTATCGCGTGATGAATTGTTGCTGCATTACCAGCCGCAGGTCGATATCAACAGTGGCGAGATCGTCGGTTTCGAGTGCCTGCTCCGCTGGCAACATCCGGAACTGGGCATGGTGTCGCCGGTGAGGTTCATTCCGCTGGCCGAAGAAAGCCGGCTGATCCTGCCGATCGGCACCTGGGTGCTGGAAGAAGCGTGCCGGCAGAACAAGGCCTGGCAGGATGCCGGGATGGCGCCCAAGGTCGTGGCGGTCAATCTGTCAGCGGTCCAGTTTCATGGTGCCGATATCGTCGCCCTGGTGTCGCAGTCGCTTCAGAACTCCGGTCTGGAGCCGCGCTATCTCGAACTGGAAATCACCGAGAGCGTCATCATCGAGGATCCGGAGCGGGTCATCCGCATCATGGAGGAGCTCAAGACGCTGGGGGTCGGGCTATCGATCGATGATTTCGGAACGGGTTATTCCAGCCTCTCATACCTGAAGCGATTCCCGATCGACAAGATCAAGATCGACCGTTCGTTTGTCCGTGATCTGGAGAGCAATACCAATGATGCAGCGATCATCCGCATGGTGATTGGCATTGCGATGGAGCTTGAGCGCAAGGTGATCGCCGAGGGGGTTGAAACGGTCGAGCAACTTGAATTCCTGCGCAGCCACCTTTGTGATGAGTATCAGGGATTCTTTTGCAGCCCGGGTGTGCCGGCCGGGGAGATCCCCGCGCTCGTCGCCGGTCGGCAGCGCTGACTCGACTGGGTGCCTAATTGGGCACCGCTTTGATCGGCGGGGTGGGGCTTTTCGGCTCACGCTGCTCGAGCGATGGCGTCTAGGCCCGCACGACGGTCGGTTATGATCACCATGGTAGTGGCTGGCCGATGACATGGGTCATCCTGGCGACCACCACTGCTGCGTGCCTCGGCTAATTTCCGTTTCCGCGCAGCCAGTACTGATTCCGATATTTGATGACTGCAGTTTCCCAACGCACCAGTCGCCTGCCCGCCGGCATGCGCGCCCTGGCGCACCGCAATTTCCGCCTCTATTTCGCCGGCCAGGCGGTGTCCATCCTCGGCTCATGGATCCAGCAGGTTGCACTCTCATGGCTGGTTTACCGATTGACTGGTTCGGCCGCATTGCTCGGCATCACGGCGTTTTGCGGACTGATCCCACAACTCGTCGTCGGGCCGTTGGCGGGCGCCTGGATCGACAAGCAGGACAAGAAAAAATGGCTGCTCATCGTGCAGGCCCTGATGGGATTGCAGGCATTCGTACTGGCGGGGCTGGTTTGGGCTGACTGGATCGGCACCCCCTTTATCGTGCTGATGGCACTGGTCCTCGGCACTTTGAGCAGCTTCGATTCACCGCTCCGCCAATCGCTGATCGGCAGCTTCGTCGGCAGCCGTGATGACCTGCCCAATGCGCTGGCCCTCAACGCCATGCTGTTCAATGCCGGACGTTTCGTCGGACCGCCCATCGCCGGTCTTTTGCTCGGGCTGACCTCGGAAGCCTTCTGCTTCGCCATCAATGGCTTTTCCTTCCTGGCGCTGATTGCCGGGGTTCTGTTCGTGCGTGTCGCGCCACCGCCTCGGGCCACGGGTTCGGTTGGTGAGGTGTTCAAGGAAGGCGTGCACTACGCTTGGCAAACATGGAGTGTGCGGACCCTGATCCTGACGCTGATTGCCCTCAATCTGACCGCCTCGACCTATGCCGTGTTGCTGCCGGTTTTTGCCCGTGATGTTTTCGCTGGTGATGCCGCGCTGCTGGGCTGGTTGTGGGGGGCGGCCGGCTGCGGCGCTTTCCTGTCGACCGTATTTCTGGCCACCCGTAAGACCAGCCCGGCCGTGGTCTCGGCCATCGTGGCCGGCGTGCTGATCAGTGCCGTGTCGATGCTCGTCTTCGCGCTGACAACCTGGTTGCCACTGGCGCTGGCCGGCATGGTCGGCCTCGGCTTCGGCATCTCGGTATGCAATGTCGGCATCAATATGGTGTTGCAGAGCACGGCGCCGGAACAGCTGCGCGGCCGCATCGTTTCTTTCTTCACCTCGGCCCGCTTTGGGTTCGACGCTCTCGGTGGCCTGCTTGCCGGCTTTGTCGCGGCGGGTTTGGGGGCAGGGCAGACCCTGCTGATCGAAGGTTGCGTTCTGTCCTTTTTCGTTGTTTTCCTGTTCACCCGGCGGCGGCGCCTGCAGAGGCAAATCGCTGTCGCCCATCATGGAGTCAAAGATGGCCATTGAAATGCTTGCCACTCTCGATCTTGCTTCCGCCGAAGAGGTCGCCGATCAGGCGCTGGCCGAGGCGGCCAAGGCTGGGGTCAAAATCTGTGTTGCCGTGGTTGACCGTGCCGGTTACCCGCTGGTTTTCAAACGCCAGCAAGGCGCGCCGTTTCACTCGATCGACATCGCGCTCGACAAGGCCTACACGGCGGTCAGTTTCGGTTTTGCGACCGGCAAATGGGAGAAGAGCCTGGCCGAAGGCAGCGAAATGCTGCGCCACGGCCTGATACGCCGTGAGCGTTTCGTCAGCTTCGGCGGCGGTCTGCCGATCAAGGTCGACGGCGTGCGGGTTGGCGCCATCGGCATTTCCGGTGGTTCAGAGGCTCAGGATGTGGCTTTCGGCGAAGCTGCACTGGCCACTTGGTTACAAAAAATGGCGACGAAATAATTCGGCCACGCGCAGGCCCTATACTTTCGTCCTCTTTCTCAGCCAATTCTGGAGCCAGGCATGCAATACGGCGCATTTTCCACCGATTCACTGATGACCATCACCAATCGCCCCGATCTCGTCTTCGAGCGCGGTCAAGGTTCCTGGCTCACCGACCACCAAGGTAAGCGCTACCTTGATTTCATCCAGGGCTGGGCGGTCAATTGCCTCGGCCATTGCCCGCCGGAAATTACCGCTGCGCTGACCGCACAGGCCGGCAAACTGCTCAACCCCAGCCCGGCCTTCTACAACGCTCCGATGGTCGAGCTGGCTGGCTTGCTGACAGCCAATTCATGTTTCGACCGTGTGTTCTTCGCCAATACCGGCGCCGAGGCCAACGAAGGTGCGATCAAGCTGGCCCGCAAGTGGGGGCAACTCAATCGTGACGGTGCCTTCGAAATCATTACCTTCGGCCATTCCTTTCATGGCCGCACGCTCGCCACCATGTCGGCTTCCGGCAAGGCCGGCTGGGACACGATTTTCGCGCCGCAGGTGTCCGGCTTCCCGAAGGCGGACTATAACGACATCGCCTCGGTCGAAGCACTGATCGGCCCGCAAACCGTGGCCGTCATGCTGGAGCCGGTGCAGGGCGAGGGCGGGGTGATCCCGGCCGATCTCGAATTCCTCAAGGCCCTGCGCGCCCTGACCGAACGGCATGGCATCCTGCTCATCGTCGATGAAGTGCAAACCGGCGTCGGCCGCACCGGCAAGTTGTTTGCCCATGAGCATGCCGGTATCGAGCCGGACATCATGACGCTGGGCAAAGGCATCGGTGGCGGCGTGCCGCTGGCTGCGCTGCTTGCCCGCGAGGCAATCTGCTGTTTCGTACCGGGCGATCAGGGCGGCACCTACAACGGTAACCCGCTGATGACAGCCGTTGGTGTGGCGATCATGAATCGCATGCTGGCGCCCGGTTTCCTGGCTGAAATCGAGGCCCGCGGCCAATATCTGGCCAAATGCCTGCGCGAACTGTCAGCGAAACATGGACTGAAGGGCGAGCGTGGTTCGGGCCTGTTGCGTGCCCTGATTCTCGACGACGAACGTGCCCCGCAGATCGTTCAGAAGGCATTGGCGATGCAGCCCGTCGGCCTTTTGCTCAACGCGCCGCGCCCGACCCTGCTGCGCTTCATGCCGGCCCTGAACGTCAGCGAGGGCGAGATCGATCAGATGATCGCCATGCTCGATGAGCTGTTGGCCAAATGACGCTGAATGCCCGGTCGCTGCACGACCCGGCACGGCCCTTTTTCCGCCGGGTGATTGTCGAGGGGGCGGACTGGGCCATGGCATAGCCCAGCCCAGGCTGGACTGCGGCCGTAAAAAAAGCGCCCTCAGGCGCTTTTTCTTTGTCCGGTGGTGGATCAGCCGCGAACGTTTTCCGGCAGCTTGTCCTGGATGATCTTGAGCAGTGGCCCGAAAACCTTCGGTGTGCCGGCGACCAGATTGCCGGTTTCGAGGTAGTTGGCATCGCCGCGCAGGTCGCTGACCAGGCCGCCGGCTTCGGAGATGAGCAATGCGCCGGCTGCCATGTCCCACGGCGACAGGCCGAATTCCCAGAAGCCGTCGTAACGGCCGCAGGCGACATAGGCCAGATCGAGCGAGGCAGCGCCAGGGCGGCGCTGACCAGCGGTTTTCTCGGCCAGTTCCTTGAAGATCGACAGGTAAAGATCGATCTTGTCGAACATCCGGTACGGGAAGCCGGTACCAATCAGCGATTCACCAAGACGGGTGCGGCGCGAGACGCGGATGCGGCGCTCGTTGAGGAAGGCACCGCCGCCCTTGCTGGCGGTGAAGAGTTCGTTGCGATTCGGATCGAAGATGACGGCCTGTTCGACGACGCCACCCTTGGCGAGGGCGATCGAAACGGCATATTGCGGCATGCCATGAATGAAGTTGGTGGTACCGTCGAGCGGATCGATGATCCACTGGTATTCCCCATCGCCCTTGCCGGCGGCCTCGCCGGACTCCTCTGCTAGAATGCCGTAATTCGGATAGGCCTCCTGCAGGGTTTGGATGATCGCAGCTTCGGCTGCCTTGTCGACCTCGGTCACGAAATCGTTGGGCTGCTTGGCGGTAACCTTGAGCAAGTCGAGGTCGTTCGAAGCGCGATTGATGATCTGGCCGGCGCGACGCGCTGCCTTGATGGCGATATTCAGAGCTGGATGCATGGGCTTAAAGAGCTAACGGGCGGCCAGTGCCACCCGATATATATTTGAAAGAACGAATTTTACACCATGAACCCAGAAGTCCTGCTGTCACGTATCAGAGTCGTCCTGTGCCGCCCGAGTCATCCGGGCAATATCGGTGCTGCAGCAAGGGCCATGAAGACCATGGGGCTGTCGAGTTTGTATCTGGTCACTCCAAAGCAGTTTCCCGACCCTGAGGCGGATACGCGGGCAACCGGGGCTGTCGATGTTCTGGAACGGGCGACCGTCACCAGTTCGCTGAAAGAAGCCCTGGCCGGGACGGCCTTCGCCGTGGCGCTGTCGGCGCGGCAGCGCGACATTGGGCCGGTTCTCGGGGCGCCGCGTGAGACGGTGGCACGACTGATCGCCGAGGCCGCTGCCGGCAGCGATGTGGCCCTGGTCTTCGGCAACGAAACCGTCGGCCTGACCAACGAAGAAATCCTGCATTGCCAGGCGGCGGTGACGATCCCGACCAATCCGGATTTCAGTTCGCTCAATCTCGGCTCGGCCGTTCAGGTGCTGTGTTACGAGTGCCGGATGGCCGCCTTCCTGGAGAAACCGCCCGTGGTCGAGGCGGGCGTGACACCTTTTGCCTCGCCGGTGGCGACGCATGACGAGATCGAGGGGCTATACGGGCATCTCGAAACGATCATGACCGATAGCGGTTTCTACAACCCGGAGCAGCCCGGGCGCTTGTTTCCGAAGCTGCGCCGCCTGTTCGGCCGGGTCCGGCTGGAGAAGGACGAAATCAATATCCTGCGTGGCATCCTGGCCTCGACCCAGGTAAAAACCGGCCACGGCCGCAAGGGCTGAGCGCAATCAGCTGAAGCTGTCGCGCATTTCCGCCGTCAAGGCATCAATATCCGGCCGCAGATGGCCGTACTCTTCTTCCAGAGCGGTAAGTTCGGAAGGCAGGTCCGGCTGGTCCTGCATCAGCCATTCGAAATGCCCGCCACAGAGCATGTTGGCCACGTAGATGACATCCGACAGGGTTTTGATGGCGGTGGGCGTCGGGCGCATATGATCGTGGTCAGTCGTGGCCTCGACGATTTCCGCCGGCAGTCCCAGGGCGTTGAGCAAAGAAACGCCAATGCTTTCATGCCAATTGACGATCAGGTACTTGATGCTCTCCGGACGATGGCGGAGTTCGTCGTACTGGGTGGCCCGATAGAGCATGTAGAACGCGCCCAGATCGTGAATCAGCCCGGCCAGCATGGCTTCGTCGGCATTCAGGCGAGTCATCTTTTTGGCGATGACGCAGGCGGCGGCAGAGGTCTGGATCGAGTGTTCCCAGAGGCTGCGGGTGATCTCGGCGAACTCGGCCATGCCTTTGGCCCGCATCAACTGGGTCATCACAATCGACAGTGCCGCTGTTCGCACGGCATTGAGCCCCAGGCGGACGATGGCGGATTTGAGGTCGACCACCTCGTTGCCCTGCGGGTTGAAGGCGACCGAGTTGGCCAGATGGAGCAGCTTGGCTGAAATCAGCGGCTCGACCGAAACGGCATGGGCAATGTTGGCGATGCTCTGGTCGCGGTCCTGCAAGGCCTTGCGCAGGCGCAGCACGGCATCGAAATAGGTGGGAAATACCACTTCGCCAGACAGTTCCTTGGCGATGTCGGCCAGCATCTGAAAACGCTGGGCCTTCAGGGCGTCGCCTTTCTTGTCCGGATCGTTGGGGTCAGGGGCTTCGGCGGTCATCATGATTGCATTATTCAACAAAAACCCCGCCTTGTGGGCAGGGTTCGCTTGCTTGGTGCGGCGTTTTGGCGGCTTGCTCGAACATGCCGAGCACCCGGGCCTCTTAAAAATTCACCCGGAGACCAAGGCGTACCGTCCTTGGTTCAAGGGGATGAACCAGCCGGCCGTCGATTGCCGAGCCGCTGCCGCAGCCCGCGCTGCCCAGCGTCGCTTCGCGCCGTGTGCAAGCACCGCCCCAGTATTCGATGTCATTGGCTTTCTTGTCGAACAGATTCAGCACATCAAGGCTCAGCTGCCATTGCTTGTTGAAGCGGTAGCCCGCTTTCAGGTTGGCCATCCAGAAGGCTTTCGATTTCTCGCTGCCGGTTTCTTCCAGGTTGTAGGCCCCCAGGTAGCGCACGCGAACGCCGCCAAACCACGGGCCGCCATCATCGACCGTCAGGCCCAGCGAGGCGGTGAGCGGGATGGCGTTAGGCACATGGCGCCCACCGTTGACTTCGCTTTTGAAGCGCGCCTTCGACAGTGCCAGGTCGGCATCGACGATCAATCCAGGCAGCGGAGCGAAGTAGTTGGACCACTCCAGGCCGCTGCGTTGGGAGGCTCCCCTGGGTTCCGTCACGCCCTCGTCGCCAATGAAAACCAGTTCCGAGGCGAGTTCCATCTGCCAGATCGAAAGACTGCTGTTCCAGCCGGGCAGAGGTACGACACGAACCCCCAGTTCGCTTCCTTTGGCCTTGACGATCAGCGGCACGGTTTCGATCGGGGAGCCATCCTGCGGGTTGGTTCTCGTCGTAGCGCCGCGCGCGTCGTTGCTGTGGAAACCGTGCCCCCAGTTGGCGTAAAACTCGGTCGGGCCGAGCAAGGCGAAGGGGCCGAAGACAGCGCCCAGTTTGGGGCTGGCCTGGTGGGCCGAGACATTGCCGCCGTTCTCCATGTTGTTGGCCCCGCCCAGCGCCATGACCTCGGCCCGGATCAGGTCGTAACGCCCCCCGATACTGGTTCGCAGCCAGGGCAGCCATTGCGTTTTGACCTCCATGAACAGCCCGCTCGCCGTTTCGGTGATCCTATCCTCGCGCACCGTATTGGTCCGCTGGCGATTTTCCGTGTTGTAGAGCCCAACGCTGCCGATACGGTCCTGGCGCAGCTGGATACCCGCCATCAATTCACTGTCCTTGAACTGCGGGCCGAGGAACCAGCCATGGCGCAGCTCGCCACCCCAGACGAGGCGTTCGTCGGCTTGTTCGTGCTGATCGCCGGCCAGGCCACTGATGTAACCGGAGGGGGCCGAGAACAGATTGAGGCCATAGTCGATGACGTACAAATTGGCTCGCGTGGCACCTTTTTCATCGGTTGTAGCCCATTCGCCGGACAGACTGTAACGGTGCGTCTGCCCGCCGTCGTGTTTGACCAGCGTGCCGTAGCGACCGATTTCACCGCTGCTGATGGCGCGCTCCGGCACGTGCTCTGAGGCCGTCCACTCGGCCTTGTAGAGCATGGCCGTGAGGGCAAAGCCATTGGCTGCCGTGCCGGATGAAAGGCGGAAGACAGCATTCTGCTTGGCCAGATTTTCCGGCTGCTCCCAAGGGCCATCGTTACCGGCCAGTTCGATGCCGGCGAGCAGCCTGAAACCGTTGAATTCGCTGCTGCCGGCAGCCAGTAGCCGGCGGTAATTGTGCTGGCCCAAGCCAAGTTCGACGAAGGGGGCCGTCAGCTTGCGCTGGTAATCGATGCGGGCGCTGCCGCTGGTGGCGAAGTCGCCATCCTCGGCGCCATAGACGCCTTTCTTGTATTTGATCGTGCCGACCAGTTCGGGAATCAGGAAATTGAGGTCCATGTAGCCCTGGCCGTGGGCATGGCTGACCAGGTTGATCGGCATCCCCATGACCTGGGTCGAGAAGTCGCTGCCATGGTCGAGGTTGAAACCGCGCAGGAAATACTGGTTGGCCTTGCCGTCGCCGGAATGCTGGGTGACCACCATGCCGGGGACAACCTCCATGACCTCGGCCGGGCGGAGCAATGGCCGGTTGGCCAGTTGCCTGGCGGTGACCGTGCCCTCGCTGGCTGAGTCGGCGACGCCGATCAAGTTCTTGCTGCCGCTGCTGACGGTGACTTCCTGCAGCGTCGGCAGGCCGGCGGCAAAGGCTGGCAAGGCACAAGCCGACAGCAGGGCCAGGCTGGAGACCCGCTGGACTGGAGTACGTCTTGGCTTGAAATTGAATCCTGTTTTGGACATCTGAATCGAACTCCCATGTTCGACCGTCAGCTTACGGATGGCGACAAGGCATGGCGCAAGGCCATGCTTCAAATGCCGCCACCTGCTTCCCCGCAGACGGTCTATTGCATATCGTCGCCACGCCGTTGAGCGCAGCGACACGAGGCAACAGGCCGGTCTCCGGGCTGGCAAGTCTTGAAGCGTCGCCTTCCCGGCCCGACCGCGCACGTCCGATGGACGCCACGTGACGAACCAGTGGCTGGTGATCCCATGCCGGGGCACCGTGACACTTCCGCACTCGCTTACCGTTGCGGGGGCAGCCGGGGCATTGCGGCGACTCGTTTTGTCGAGTCGCCACGCACCCCGTTCCCGTTTCACCTTTGGCCGTTGAGTCGGCCAAAGACACCTGTTGCTGTTTGTCCGACAAAACTAACGATCTATGCTGCGCCGGACGGCAGCAATTCATTCAAGCCGACGCGATTTCCGCACCGGCTGGCGTCATGCCTCGATCTCGTTGGCTTCGCCTTCTGCCGGGATTTCGCTAGCCAGCACGGCCGCGATGTACTCTTCCGGCAGGCGGTGCTCGATGGCCAGTTCGGCGGCGCTCTTGCCGCTCGCCTGAATGCTCGCCATCCAGCCGTTAAGGCCGGTGGACAGCGAGCGGCCGGCCTGTTCGCCGTCGTGGGTGTTGCGTTCGCCAGCCTCGACGTCGTACTTGTTGGCGTAGCCACGCGGCGTCACCATCAAACCGTGCTTGATGAAGGTGTTGGAATTGCCGATCAGCACGGTCGACAGCATGCCGATGTCAGCCTCGCCCATCTTTTCCAGCGTCGTGAATTCGATGCGCTGCTTGGGTCGATAGGCGGATTTGACGATGGCGACTGGCGTTTGCGGATCGCGGTGGCGCAGGAAGAGGCGTTGCGCCTCTATGATCTGCTGGGTGCGGCGACCGCTTTTCGGGTTGTACAGCGCAACGACGAAATCGGCATAGGCCACTGCATCGAGTCGGCGGGCGATGGTCGGCCACGGCGTCAGCAGGTCGGACAGGGAAATGGCGCAGAAGTCGTGGGTCAGCGGAGCGCCGACCAGCGCGGCGCAGGTGTTGAGGGCCGAAGCGCCGGGGATGATCTCGACCTCGATGTCCGAATCCGGCGTCCACCCGGCCTGGAACAGCACTTCGAAGGTCGGCCCGGCCATGCCGTAAACGCCGGCATCGCCCGAGGAGATCAGCGCTACCTTCTTGCCCTGGCGGGCCCGGTCGAGCGACTCGATGGCCCGGTCGAGTTCCTCGGTCATCGATTTCTTGATGACTTCCTTGTCGACCACGAGATCGGCGACCAGGCGGATGTAGGTGACGTAGCCGATGATCGTATCGGCTTCGGCGATGGCGGCGCGAGCGCGAGCGGTCAGGTGGTCGTTGCTGCCCGGGCCAAGGCCGACGAGCATGATTTTCCCTTGAAGCGCCCCTCGCCCCTCAGGGGAGAGGGGTTGGGGGAGCGGGGTGGTTTGTACTTGGGTCATTCTGGAATCCTTGCAATGGAGACAGTCGCATTCCGCCCATCCGGGCCGCGCAACTTGTGTTTTTCGATGATCAAATGGGTCTGGTCGGCGTTGGCCGCGAGCAGGGCGGCCGCCTCCGAAACCGAAGGCGTGCCGGTATATTTGCGGACCGTTTCCGAGGGGTTGGGTACCGCGACCTCCGCCAGCGCGGCGGCCGGATGGAAATCAATCGTCCATCCGTGTTGGGCGGCCACTTCGAGCAGCCCGATCTCATCGGCCTTCAGGTCGATCGACGCGACGCCCGCCACATCGGCCGGCGTGGCATTCGCCGCCGCCAGCGCTTGGCCAATCGCCTGGGCGATGGTGCTCGCTGGCGTATGGCGGTCGCAACCGAGACCGAGGGTGATTTTCATGCGCCTGGTGCCGGGCGATAGATCACCCGCTTGCCGGCCAGTCGACCGTCCAGCCCGCTCGGCATCTCGCGCTCACTGATCCACAGTACTGCCGCGAAATGAGCCGGATCGATTTCCTCCAGCCGCTTGAACAGCGTCACGTTGCCGGGCAGCGGCCCGTTGCGGCCATTGGCGTGTCCGGCCCACCAGTCGGTGCTGCCGGTTTCCTGGACTAGCGCAACGGCTTCGTCGTTCACCATGGCGGCGCTGCAGCGGACGATCTCGTCGTGCGTCGCCTCGAAGGTCCAGCCCAGCTCGCGACCAAGCAGATCGACGGCCAGTGTCTGGCGCGCATCGGAGGCGGTGGTCAGCACCGGGATGGCGTCGAGGACAGTCGCCAGATGGCCGGCCAGCGCATTGGCCCCGCCGAGGTGCCCCGACAGCATCGGGATGACGAACTTGCCGGCTTCGTCGATGACGACGACGGCCGGGTCGCTTTCCTTGTTCTTCAAATGCGGCGCGATCAGGCGGACGACGGCGCCCAGCGAAACGATGGCAACGATGCCGTCGAAGGCGGCAAACAGCGCCGGCAACTGATCGCCGACCTTGCCTTCGTAGCAGTTTGCCGCGCCGGGGGCCGAGATTTCAGCCTCGCGACGGAATTTCTCGGGGGCGAACAGTTGAGCGCCGGGCAGGGCGGCGACGACCTTGCCGGCCAGCGCGATGCCATGTCTGGTGATTGAAACGACTGCGATTCTCATGGGGTAGCGTCCGTTCTAGTTGATTGTCGCCAGCGAAGACTCGATGGCTTCCTTGCGTTTGCGACAGCCGCGGCGCAGTTCGCCGCGGACGCGTTTCGGGTTCTGGACCAGCATCAGGGACAGGTAATTGACCTTTTCGCCCTTCAGACTGGCCACGTCGTGCACCACCCGCTCATCCGGCGAGCCGACTTTCTCGATGAAGACCGAGGTGCCGAGCAGGTCGCGCCGGTCAAGCAGATCGACCACTTCATCGACCAGCGGTTTGACCTTGAGCAGGGCCAGGGTGTCGAACTCGTCGAGCAGGTGGTCGATGACCTCGACGCCATAAGCGGCCGGGATGATGGCAAAGGTTTCGTCCTCTTCCGCCAGCGTTGTGCCGGTCGCTGCGGCCGCCGCAGCGAAGGAGGAAACACCGGGAATGGTCTCGACCTCGACCTGCGGCACCAGCTCGCGGACGACACGGGCGAGGTGGCCGAAGGTGGCGAAGGTGGAAGCATCGCCTTCGACCAGGAAAACCAGATCGCGTCCTTCGGCGAGCAGTGCAACGGTCTGTTCCGCTGCCCGAACCCAGGCCTTGGCCAGAATGTCGGCATCCCGCGTCATCGGGAAGACCAGTTCGACGGCATCAGCCGGAATGGCGATGCCGCCACGTTCGACGATGGACAGCGCGTAAGAAGATTCTTCGGCCTTCTTGACCGGGTACAGCCAGCGGGCACCCGATTGCAGGGTGGCCCAGGCGCGGCGCGTAATCAGTTCGGGATCGCCGGGGCCGAGTGAGGCGCCGATCAGTTTTCCGTAGAGAGTCATGTGAGTTCCTGTTGAGACTCCCCTCTCCCGCTGGCGGGAGAGGGGGTGGGGGAGAGGGTTTGCGCGCTAACAATCCACACCGGGTTCTGCGCGGCCATCCGGTGCATGTCGAGAATGGGCTGGCTGCGGCTGGCCTGAAGCTGGACGACATCCCAGGTGGCGCCGCATTCCTTGAGCGTCGCCGTGGCCGTGGCGAGGTTTTCCAGGGTGACGAAATTCATGACCAGCCGGCCGCCCGGCTTCAGGCGGCCGAGGATCAGCTTGATCAAATCGGCCAGCTCGCCGCCGGAACCGCCGATGAAAACGGCGTCCGGGTCTGGCCAGCTATCGAGCTGAGTCGGGGCCTTGCCTTCGCACAGCGTGTAG
Source organism: Azonexus sp. (assembly GCA_041909135.1). GTDB lineage: Bacteria > Pseudomonadota > Gammaproteobacteria > Burkholderiales > Rhodocyclaceae > Azonexus. Next base: position 132,327 of record JAYREA010000002.1, read on the forward strand.
TTGCCGACGCGGAAGCGTTCGGCATTGGCTCGGGCGTTGGCGGCATCGCCTTCGTTTTTCTCGATCGCCCAGACGTGGCCGAACGGGGCCAGCCGGGCGCATTCGAGACCGACCGAGCCGGAACCGGCGCCGATGTCCCAGACGACGGCATCCGGTGCAAGGCGCAGCTTGGCCAGTGACAGCGCGCGGGCTTCCTGCTTGGTGATCAGGCCTTTTTCCGGCGAGCGCTGGATGTATTCGAGATCTTCCAGACCAAAGCTCGGGCGGGGCGCCTCCGCTGCACGGTCTACCAGCACGACGTTCGGCTGCGGGAACTCCATGGTCGAGGCCTCGGCGGGGCTTAGGCCAGCGAAGACCTGCTCGTCGGCGAGCAGAAGACGGCAGGCCACTGACAGCTTGGCGTCATCGCCGTAACCGGCGGTAATCAGCGCCCGGGCCAGTCGGGCCGGCGTATTTTCCGGGCCGGTAAAGAGTGCGACGCGTGGATGCCGGGCGATGGTCCGCATCAGCTTGTAGAGGCCGTGGGCCGGGGTGGCGCCGACAAACCATTCGCCGGCGTCGGCGCTATGGCAGGTGGCAATCCTGATGTCCTGCCATGGCGTCTTGAAACGGGCAAAGGCCAGTTGCAAGGTCGATACCGCCGGCAGGATGTCGAAGCCGTCGCGCCCAAGTTTGCCGGTCAGCCACGAGGCGATGCCGTGGCAGAGCGGGTCGCCGGTGGCCAGTGCGGCCACCGTTTGGCCGGCTTCGCGGGCCGCCTGTATCCAGCCGCCAACCTGGCCGAGCGCGCCGTCCATGTCCTTCAGCGTTGCACCGGCGGACAAGTACGGGCGAACCAGTTCCAGCGTTCGTCTGGCACCGATCACGATATCGGCCGCTGCCATACGCTGGCGGGCGGTTTCGGACAAACCCGCCCAGCCGTCGTCGAGAATTCCAATCAAGGCACATTGATCAGAGCGCTTCATCTTCATTCACCCGACAAATAAATTGACCTTCGAAATCGCAGACCAGCACGGCCAGGCGGTATTCGCCGGGGTACTGGCCCTTGAGGCTGCGGATGGCCTTGATGGCCAACTGGCGATGGAAAGCGACGGCAAGGCCGAGGTTGGCCAGCCGTTCAGCCGCGAAGCGCGCGGTTTCGGCGGCCCGGATTTCCTCGACCAGATCATCCGGGGCGCCCACTTCACGTGCTGAGTCGGCCAGGATGTCGCGGTCGACCTCGGCCTTCCATGCATGAGTGACGGCCAGTCCCTGGCACATCTTGGTCAGCTTGCCGACCATGGCCCCGACATAAACGGTCGGTAACTTGTGCTTGATGGCGCTGCTGAAGGCGGCCTTGACGAAGTCGCCCATCTGGACGAAACAGGACTCGTCGAGGTCCGGCAACTGGCGCATGGCGAATTTCTCGGTGCGCCCGCCCGTCGTAAAAACGACGCTGGTCTGGCCCTGTTTGGCGGCCACATCCACGGCCTGCACGACGCTGGCCCGGAAGGCGGCCGTCGAATAGGGACGGACGATGCCGGTGGTGCCGAGGATGGAAATGCCGCCGAGGATGCCGAGCCGCGCATTCAGCGTCTTTTTCGCCATCTCGTCGCCGCCCGGCACGGAAATGGTGACTTCCAGGCCATCGTGGTCGAGTAATTCGCCGGCAACGGCGCGCACATTGTCGAGGATATTGCGGCGCGGCACCGGGTTGATTGCCGGGCCACCGACTTCCAGACCGAGACCGTCCTTGGTTACGACGCCGACGCCGAAACCGCCCTTGAGGACGATTTCGCCAGCCCGATGCGGCAACAGCCGCACATCGGCTGTCATGTGTGCGCCATGCGTGGCGTCCGGGTCGTCGCCGGCATCCTTGACGATCACGGCATGGGCCAGACCGGAGGATTCCTCGACGCAGCCGTCGGTGACGACAAAGGCCTGCTCCTGACCGTTGGGCAGGCGGCAGATCACCGTGTCCGGTACTTCGCTAAGCAGCAGGCCGAGCGTCGCGGCACGGGCGGCCGCAGCGGAACAGGCACCGGTGGTGAACCCGGTGCGATTGCCGCGTTCCCGCCTGGCGCTTCCCTTCCGTATTTTTTCAGGCGTGGTGGCTTGCTCCGCCGCCTCGCCCGCCCTGGTTTCATCGCTCATGCCGGACTCAGGCCACCGACTTGTGCTGTTCGGCTTCGGCCAGCGAAAGCATGGCGTGGATTGCCGCAACCACCAGGGTCGAGCCGCCTTTGCGCCCTTTGATGGCGACCCAGGGCACTTCATTGACGGTCATCATCAGATCCTTCGATTCGGCCGCTGAAACAAAACCGACCGGCATCGCGACGACCAGCGCCGGACGGACGCCTTCTTCGCGAATCAGGCGGACCAGTTCGATCAAGGCTGTTGGCGCGTTGCCGATGCCGACGATGGCGCCATCGAGCTTGCCCAGCCGCTGGGCCTTGCGCATGGCCTGGACGGCGCGGGTGGTGTCTTCGGCCCTGGCCTGCTCGATGACGTCCTGGTCGGAAATGTAGTGGTGCGTGCTCAGGCCGAAGTGCTGCAGGCGCGGCTTGGAGAGGCCGACGCAGATCATCTCGACATCGGCGACGATGGGTGTATTGCCCTTCAACACCGCCTGAAAGCCGGCGCGCATGGCTTCCGGGTGAAAGGCGGTCAGGCCGTTGAATTCGAAGTCGGCATTGGCGTGGATCATGCGGCGAACCAGTGGCCACTGCTCGTCGGTGTAGGCGTGCGGGCCGGCTTCGGCATCGATCACGGCAAAGGAATCGTGCTCGATGGCACGGCCGGCGGCGGTCAGTTGTTCAGTGATGGTATTGGTGGTCATGTCGGCTCAGGCGTCGGCGTGTTGGCAATGGGATTGATCGTGGGAGTGATCGTGGCTGTGGCTGTGGCTGTGGCCGCAACCGCCGGTCGCGGTATGGCTGTGGTCGTGCAGGTGTTCGTCTTCGGCCTGTTCGCGATACTTGCAGCCATCGCATTCGAGCATGCGGCCTTCCGGCAGCTCGCCGTTGACCTTCTCGTCGAGCAGCTCGAAAACCCCCTGGTCGAAGCCGAAGTGCGTGCCGAGCGCGAAGCTGATCTGCGGGTATTGCTGCTGCAGGCGTGCTACCTGGGACTGAATCCGCTCGATCAGCACGCCGGTGAACAGATAGACCGGGACGACGGCAATCTGCATCATGCCGAGCTTGACCTGGCGCTGGACCACGGTTTCCAGGCGGGGCCAGGTCACACCGGTGAAGGCGAGATCGACCAGTTCGTGTTCGTTCGCCTCGAAAATCCAGCGCGCCATCTTGGCCAGCTCGCCATTGGCGCCGGCATCCGAAGAGCCGCGACCGAGCAGCACGACGCCGGTGGTCATCGGGTCGGGAACGGCCATCAGCTTGATCAGGCGATCCAGCTGGCCCTGCAGCACGGCAAACATCTCGCGCCCCATGCCGAGGTGGCGCGTGACGGCGAACTCGACCGCCGGATGGCGCAAGCGGGCGCTTTCCAGTGCGGCTGGCAACTCCATTTTGACGTGGCCGGCGGCGTTCAGAATGAAGGGAATGACCAGCACTTTTTTCGCCTGGCGGGCTGCGCGGTCAAGACCATCGTCGAGCAGCACCTCGGCGTGCTCGATGAAGCAGACTTCGATGCGCCACGTTGGGTGACGTTCGCGCCACTGGGCGGCAAAGTTGATCGTTTCCTTGTTGCCTTCCCGGCCGCGCGAGCCGTGGCCGACCAGCAGGATGGTGGTTTCAGTGTTCATGGGTTGATCTCCGTGGTGACGGCAGAAGCCGGGCTTGCCTTGCGGAAGCGGTGCGTAAAGGCCGGGTCGTAGAGCTTGGAGCGGATCAGGTCCGGCCAGTCGGCCGCGCCCAGCGTCGGGCTGGCGACGATCATGGCCTGGCTGCCGACTTTCTCGGCCTGGCACTTCTGCTTGATGTCGGCCAGCGTGCCGCGAATGATTTTTTCCTGCCCCGGCCAACTCGCCTTCTGGACGACCAGAATTGGCGCATCCTCGGCCCAGCCGGCCGCCCGCAGAGCATCCTGAACCTTGTGCAGCAGGGTGATCGACAGGTAGATGCACAGGGTGGTCTTGTGCGCGGCCAACGATTCGAGATCCTCACCCGGCGGCATCGGCGTGCGGCCGGCGACGCGGGTCAGGATGACGGTCTGGGTAACTTCCGGCAGCGTCAGCGTTTCACCGGCCGCAGCCATCGCGGCCATGGCCGAAGAAACGCCGGGCACCACGGCCCATTCGATGCCGGCCGCGGTCAGCGGCTGGGTCATTTCGATCAGTGCGCCATAGAGTCCCGGATCACCGGTCTGCAGGCGAACGACGGTTTCGTGACGCTGGGCGCGCTCGATCAGCCACGCCGTCATCTCGTCCAGCGTCATGTCCTTGGAGTCGCGGATATCGCAGCCGTCCGGGGCGAACAGCGTCGCGGCCTGATCGACCAGCGAGCCGGCAAAGAGCACGGCGCCTGACGCCTCGAGCAGCTTGCGCCCCTTGACCGTGATCAGGTCGGGATCACCCGGGCCGGCGCCGACAAACCAGATTTTCCCGGTCATCAGCTGGTTTTCCGACGGTGAAGAGTAATTTTCAGGCAATTTTGCATGGGCTTTCCTTTGGGTGATTGGTCGCTGCCAACATGGCCAGCAAATCGGCGGCACAGCGCGGGGCTGGCCCGGCTGGGGCGGCTGGCAACAGGCCGCGAGCGAGCAGGCCGCGGTAGAGGCTGATCACCTCCGGCTGCGGCAAGCCGATCTCGGCCAGCGCCTGGCTGTGATCGCCCAGTTCCGGCGCGTTCAGCGAGGCCGTACAGCGGCCATCGGCCATCAGGTGAATCCGTTCCGCCCAGCGGTAGGCGAAATCGATATCGTGGGTGGCCACCAGCAAGGTGATGCCTCGTTCGTGCAAGCCGTCGAGTACCGCCAGCAGGTCGGCCTGCATGGCGTAGTCAAGGCCGGCCATCGGCTCGTCGAGGATCAGCAATTCCGGGTCCATGGCCAGCACCCCGGCAATGCAGACACGTTTTTTCTGACCGAAGCTGAGGTTATGCACCGCCTTGTCGGCCTGGGCCTGCATGCCAACCGCCTGCAAGGCATCGGCAACGCGCTGGCGAACGGTGGCCATGTCCAGACCGAGATTGAGCGGGCCGAAGGAAACGTCCTCCTGCACACTGGCCGAGAAAAGCTGGCGGTCCGGGTTCTGAAAGACCATGCCGACCTTGCTGCGCAGTTCGCGCAGGCCGGCCCGGCGGTAATCGACCGCATTGCCGGCATAGCGCACCACGCCCGTCAGGGGGCGTAACAAGGCGTTGCAGTGCTGGAACAGGGTGGTTTTCCCCGAACCATTGGCGCCAATCAGCACATTGCGGCTGCCTCGCCGGATAGCCAGCGAACAATCCTTGAGCCCGACACTGCCGTCGGGATAGCGATAACTGACCTGGCTCAACTCAAGCAATGGCGCACTCATCTCAGCACCAGAGCGAGGGCGATCAGGCTACTGCCGGCCAGCGCGGCAATGCAGCAATCACGTCCGGCATCAGGGAACACCGGCTCGATGAAACGGAGCGGGCCATCGTTGTTGCGTGCCTGGGCGGCAACATGCAAGGCGTGGGCGCGCTGCCAGACCTGCAGGGTCAAATTGGCCGCCAGTTCTCCCAGCGAGCGCATGGCCAGCCGGGGGGAGGCATAGCCGAGACGGGCCGATTGCGCAGTCAGCGTTTCATCGATGGCCGCCGAGAATACAAACAACATGCGATAGCAGAGCACCATGATTTCGAGCAGCAACTCCGGCGTTTTCAGGCGACGGAGCAGGGCGATCAGATCGATCAGCGGCGTGGTCAGGATGAGAAAGAGCAAGGCAGCCAAAGCGCCAAGCGACCGGGCGCCGACTTCCGCCAGTTTGTGCCACCCCGTCGGTGCCACCTGCAAGACCGGCCCGCCATTGCCGACATCGATAGAAAAGGCCAGCGACAGGCAGCCGAGCGCCAGAAACAACAAGGCCGGTGCGCCAACACGCAAGTAGGAGAGCAGCGCGATGCCGGCCCCCAGCACAGTCACCGCCATCAGCACCGCGGCGATGATGGCGGCAGTCGATGGCGTGCTGGCGGCAAAGGCCGCCGCCAGGGCGCTGGCGGCAAAAAGCCCCTTGGCGGCCGGCGAAACCGGGCGCCAGCGATTGGCATAGGCCGCTTGCTCAATCAGCACTGGCGGACTTCTCCGGCATTTTGGTCGCTGTCCGGCGCATTTTTTCCTTAGTCACCGAAATGCCCAGGTAATAGCCAATGAAGCCGGCGCCAAGGGCTGCCTGCAGGGCAAACAACAGCGATGCGATTTCGCCGCTGGCCGGTTCGAGAATGGGCTCGAACCATGGCTGATAACCCGGGTCGATCCGGCCGATCAGGTCTTTGGCCTGATTGTCGGCCCCGCCAAAAATCTCGACCGGCCTGCCGCTGCTGTCCGGCGCCGGCGTCGAGTGCAGCCATAGCGGCAGGACGGCGAGCAAGACCACAGCAAGCAGCAGCAAGATGTTCTGATAGCGCTTCATGCCCTGGCCTCATCGGCGGGCAGCAGCTTCAGTTCTTGCAACTCCTGCGGGTTGAAACGGGCCAAGGCATTGAAGATCAGCACGGTCAAAAACCCCTCGCTGATCGCCAGAGGAATTTGTGTGACGGCGAAAATGCCGGCGAACTTGGCGAATGACGTGACAAAGCCACCGGTCGGGTCAGGGAAGGCCCAGGCCAGTTGCAGCGAGGTCGTCACGTAGGTCGATAGATCGGCCAGACTGGCCGCGAGAAAGACGCTGACGGCAAACGAGGCCTTCAGGCTGCGCGCCAGGCGGAAAATGCCGGCGGCAGCAAATGGCCCGACGATGGCCATCGAGAAGATATTGGCGCCGAGGGTGGTCAGGCCGCCGTGGGCAAGCAGCAAGGCCTGGAAAAGCAGCACCACAGACCCAATAGGCGCCATGGCGACCGGGCCGAAGAGCAGGGCGCCAAGCCCGGTGCCGGTCGGGTGCGAACAGCTGCCGGTGACGGACGGTAGCTTCAGCGCCGAGAGAACAAAGGCGAAGGCCGCGGCAACGCCAAGCAGCATGCGCTGTTCCGGTTTGTCCCGAATGCGCTTCTTGATGGCCAGCAGGCCACCGGCGACGAATGGCACCGCGGCGATCGTCCAGCCGACCGCATGCGTGAAGGGCAAAAAGCCTTCCATGATGTGCATGATTCTCTCCCACAGCGAGAAATGGCAAACAGCACCAGGCCGTGGAAAAGTCTTGAAGGTCGGAAGAGTGGCTGCGCTCGAGGTAGTCCCGAAGAATGGATCGCCGGCAGCAAATCAACAGAACCTCGCCCTCACCCCGGGGATTGGTACTTCGTTGATTTGGGCCGGTCTTCTGGCTCGCCTTCGATCTTCTCCACCAACCTTCCCATGCAATGCACAGTGGCGTGGGGTGGAGTCGTCAGGCTTACAGCAGCGGGGGCTGCGCCGGAATGTCTGCTTGCGCAGAGTCACCGGCTTCCCGTTTCACCCGCCCCGCGAAAGCGAGGCAAGGCACCCAAAACAGGGCGGATTGTACAGAAAAATTGTATGCAGTGAGCGTATCGTCAATCTTTACCGGTCTGCATGTTTTTGCCCGGCCTCGGAAATATCGAAATTCCCTTCTTCCGAGAAGTGGCGCAGAAAGGTGATCCAGGCACTGCTGATGGCCGGGTGAAATGGATCGTGGCCAGCACCGTCGGTCCATGCCAGGCGACTCCCGGGGATCGCCTGCTGCAAGCGTTTGGCGTTCTCCGGCTGGCACACACAGTCCAGGCGGCCGTGAACAATGGCCACGGGGACGGCCGGCAAGCCGGCGACGAGACTGAAAATGCCCGTTTCGCCAAGAAAGCATTGGTGCGCCAAATAGTGCGCTTGTATCCGGTATTTCCTGACCAGGCGATCCTGCGTCTCAGACTCACCCTTCATGACAGCAGCAGGTGTACTGAGCCTTCGTACTGTCAGGGCACGGCGTTGCTCGATCAAGGTCACAACTAGCCCTCTGTTCTCGGTTCTTGGGCAGACACGATCAACAAAGAAAAAACACCTAGTAACATCCCAAACCAGAGTGTCACAAGGCGAATTGAAATTGCCAACGAGATTGCACTACTATCGCTTACGCCGTGCTCTACCAGTTGAAAAACCAGAGCTGCCTCCATTGCGCCGAGCCCGCCCGGGATCATACTTGCCGCACCGAACAGCGTAGCTTGCACGAAGATCAACACGCAGTCAGCAATTGAAATGCCAGTCCCCAAAACATGGCAGAACCAGGAAAACACCAGTGCCTGTGTCCCATAGGCAAGCATAGCGACAGCCGAAAAAGCTGAAACTCTTGGGAGAGTCCATACTTTCGCCCAAGCTTCAAGTGTTGCTTGCCCAACCTTGATGGGGAAGTACGTCATAGAACGGCCAAGTCGGCCCCATCCAGCGCTAGCAAAAGGGTGTAATAACAGGTATGCGAAGGCGCTGCTTCCCAGCAGGACTAATACAAGCGACAACAGCCATACCCAAGCAAAATGCTGACCAGCGATCATGGCGGCCAGCATACCCAGCAAAATCATCCCTAAAACATCCGACCCCCTGTCGACGAGGAATGCGGCGAGGCTGTTCGTAACCCTCACGCCGTGCTGAACCAGCAAAGCAGAACGAAATGTTTCTCCGGACTTTCCCGGAGTTGCAGTCAATGCAAGCCCAGAAAGGTAAATGCCCAAATGAGTGAGTCTGGGCACGGTATACTCGAGGCACCGAAGCGAAAATTCCCATCGCCCAAAGCGCCATAGATAAGAACTGCTCGACAGAACGGCACCAATCAGCAACGTCTGCAGTCCTAAAGCAGCGAAGGCCGTCACTGTGTCCTGCCAACCAAACCAGAAAACAGCAGCCAGATAGAGCAGCACCCCTATGGCGACAAACCAGACGATGGCCCGAATGGTGCGCCGCTCCAGAAGAGTAAACTGGAGTCGAGCGACGAACTTATTCATCGAAACGTTAAAAACTTGTGGCCGAAATAGCTGGTGAGCACCGGCACGAGCACACCCACCAAATGACCTAGCGCCTCGGCGTTATCCATGATGCCAAGCGATGGCAGCACCCAGCGAGCCAGAAGCAGGCTGATCGCCAATGTCTGAAGCACTGCTAAAACGTTCACCCCTATGAACTTGGTCAGCTGTGGTGCAAGTGGCCCCTGTCTCGCATTGAAAACAAGCCCTCGCATCAATAGAAAAGCGACCAGCATCCCCACTAGATAGGCTAAAAAGACTGCAACGCCATAGGTAAAAAAAATACTGAAGACAAATCGTGAGCCAAAGTTCGCTCCGGCAGCAACGCCCCCAGCTACCAGGAAACGCAAGAATTGTGGCGTGATCATTTCCCGACAGAACCCGCGTCTTTCAATGTAGCCATTTTCGCCATTTGTCGCCCAAACCCAATGCTTTCCGAGATGCCACGGTCTTCCGGATAGTAGTAAGAGGTATCTGCTACCCAAAGGCCCTGCACAGGCAATGCAACAGGAGGAAGCATTTCCAGGTACCCTGGGTCACAAATTGGCTGCGCGTATCGATAACGGCTGGCACGCATGTCGACAAAATCTGCATCAGTAAGCGCTGGATTGATCTTCTTGAGATAGCGCCGTACTTTGTTCAGAAAGACTTCATCAGGCTCGGCATACATGGGATGCTCACCCGGAATGTAAAACGGCACATACACGACGTGCTGGCCGAGTGGGCGCAGGTTCGTGTACTCCACCAAGCCAGGTATATCCATCTCTGGGTCATTGGTGTTCAACCAGAAGTTCTCGGTGACGGCCTTCTTGAGCTTGGCAATCACGCAGACGACTGCAATATTTTTGATCGCCTTGAATTTGGCCAAAACATCTTCAGGCAATTCCGGCATGAGTTTAGGCACATAAGGCAGTGGAATCGTGCTGATCACCTTATCGAATGATTCAAGCTGGCCCGAAACCTGAACGCCAAGTACCTTGCCATTACGGATGACAACCTTTTCAATGGCTGATTTCAAGCGAATCTCGCCGCCCCGGGCTTCAATAGATGCCCTGAGTGCATTTAGCAAGGTGCTTGAGCCGCCTTCAAGGTATCCCAGTTTCTCGCGGAACAGGCTGTAGCGAGAGCGCCCAATACGACGGATCCGGCTCCAAATCCATGCGGCTGACAACCCATAGGCGTAATCGTAGAACTTGTAGTCAAAAAGCCGCTGCCACAGCACCTCCCAAGCCTCGGCACCCACCCAGCGCTTGATCCAGCCACTGGCTTCCACCTTATCCAGAGGGCGCCAGTCATCGCGTTTAGTAGAAAGGAAGGCATGCAAGCCATATCGGAGTTTGGCAATAAAGCTCAAGCCACGGAACTTGACCAGTGCAACCGGATTACCCCAGGGCTGCAAACGACCTTGGTACCAGTAGCCCATCTTGGTCTCCGTCCAGCGCATCTGGTCGGCAATCCCCAATTCGTCGAGCACCTGCAAAAAAGCATGATCGGAAATGCAATGAAAATGGTAGTACCTTTCGATCTCCAAGCCGCCAAACTCAAAAGTGGCGGTCATGCCACCCACACGATCGTCTGCTTCGAACAGTACCGGCTGGTGCCCATCGAGTGCCAATTGGTAAGCGACTGCCAAACCCATGGGACCAGCACCTAAAACGGCAATTCTCTGTCCCATCTCAAAACTCCAGCACTACACCGCTGTAGCGCGGATCGTTGAAGGTCTCATCCACAGCAGCTTTGAACGGGGTGTAGGGGACACCGAAAATACTGGGCCAATCGATCACCTCAAACTCATCCTTCGCACTCAAAGCCGCCAGTTGCTGGGTGGTAAAAGGTGGATTCTTATCAAACAGGCCCCAAACCCATAACAGCGCATAAAAAAGCGAATACGGAATGCGCAAAATCAGAGTATTGACCCGGGTCGCCTCTTTGATCTCGCGAATCATGTCGATGTAATCGATCTTTTCGTGGCCGGAGATGTTGAAGACGCCATCGCGCACGCGATTCTCGATGCAGCCTATGATAATATTGGCGAAATCACCCACATACAGTGGCTGGCGCATGTAACGCCCATGGCCGGGAATAGGGAACACTGGTACCTTCTTCATAAAGCGTGACAACCAACCCAAGTGCTTGCGGTCGAACCAACCAAACATCAGCGTAGGGCGTAGCACTGGGCAAGCAATTCGGCTTTCCAGTACCATTTTTTCCTGTTCTTTCTTGGTCTTGGTATAGAAATCGTCGGCGATCGACTCCACAACGGAGGAGCTGATGTGCACCAGGTAAGGCACATCATCGGCTTTGATAGTTTCTAGAACCAGCCGGGTTGAATCAATGTTGTTGCGCACGAATTCCTGATAGTCGTTGCCGCCAATCTGTGCCTGCAGCATCACAACTACATCAGCGTTAACAAAATGTCGTTGCCAGTCACCCGGTTCGGCAAGATCCGCGTATTCAACAGTGATATCGGGCTGTACCCGTTTGAGCACTTCAAGGTTGGCACGATGTTTATCGAGCACAACGATGTTTGAGTAGCCTTTCGATTTTAGCCGAGCCACTAAATTTTGACCGACTAAACCAGCTCCGCCAGGGAGAACGATTTTCATTTTACAACCTCAGATGCTAAAACAGCTATGGCAGACCATTCGCCCCGGTTTTCGCCATTATCCCGGAAAGTCGCGATAAAACTATCCGGCAAAGCCTTACTCGAAAAATCAAGTACTCGCCACTCTAGTGAAACAGGGAGCGCGATTTCTGTATTTGAAAAATTCAATGATAAGTATTGCTTGCCAAACGTTGGCCCTGATCGATAGAGGATTCGATCTCCACGCTTAAGTTGTAGTGATATTTCACCTTTATCTCCATCGGCTTGAATGAATGAGCCAAATACGACCAAGCCTTCAATTCTAGATTTATAGTAATCAGTTCCAATCCACTGGTTTTTTGCAGAACTTGGTTCGCATCAACAGTTACATGTTTTGTATTCCCGTTAGCTGTTAAGGTAAAAAACTCTCAGGCAGTACCGAAGAAAAACCACACCTGCTAATTGGGTCAAATACTATTACCGAAGCACCTTGCGCCTCACTCAAAAAATAGCCTTTAAAACCGGATTTTGACGCTTTCTTGTTAATAGCCTCAGCGACATCAGGTCTAGGCTGGCCTACTAACCCATAGCCGACAACGACTCCCTTTTGATCGATTAGCCAAATAGCCATCGGAGAGAGGTTTTCTGATTGATTAAATATCCAACCACCCACTCGCATGTGATTATTTTCGTTCTCAATAAGTTCTATAAAGTCAATGTGCCCTTGACAAACCTTTGATATTTCGGAAAGCCCATTAATTGGTTTTCCAATGGCGTTTTTAATGTTTTTGTATTCTGTTCGAGAGAAATACGACAACTCTTGCTCAGAGGCGGCCTTGCCAACCGATATCGCTCGCTCAGCAGAAGGATAAATATGGCCAACTTGTAGCTGATCGTTGACGCCAATTGCAACAGCAAGCCCGGCAATACCTCGTTCAAACACACTCTGATCGCCTGAACGCCAAGCCTTGAATTGCAAAGGAAGCATTGCAAGGATAAGGGCTGATAAAGGCAGCCATAATTGCCACTTTATTTTCTCAGGTGATGTCGCGAACTTTGGCGCGATTATCACAAATAAAGCAGCCCAAGCCATTAGCGACGGCGTCGAGTAGCGTGATGAAAGTGCTTGGTTAACACCAAAAATAAGCCTTCCTCCACCTGTCCCTAGTGCAGTTCCACCAATGTATAAAATAAAAAACAATAAAGCTAATTCTAATGTGTCCATCTTTGGTTTGCGAAGTGAAATCCAAGATATATAGGTCGACACTAAAATTAGTACGCCGCCTGCAATTTGGGCCAGAACAGCTCCCCCTAACTTTCCCCCAGTAATATGAAAAAATGGTCCGCCGATATACGTCATTACGTAGAGGAGAAGGCCGAAAGGGTTTTCTTTTAAAGAGTTGGAAAGAGATCCATGATAAGCGGGTGGTGTGTAATCGTAAAAATAAGCCAGCAATCCGATGCAGGATAAAGCCGCAAGTATAAAAACTCTCCACCAGTCGATGCGAGTAACAATTGCATATGCGGCCATTAACGGCAAAACGATGACACCATTAGCCATGGTCCCAAGCGACAAAACGCCTATAAAACATGATCCAATGAAGTAGTTGTTGTAAATGAAATTATTAGAAGCAGCTCTGTGCAGCATGAAAAAGGCCACCAAGGGCAGCAGCTGAGCTAGAAAGAATTGGCTCTGAAAACCCCAGGTTAGATTTTCGTTCTGTGACCATGAGCTCAACCAGATAATAACAAATATGCCGAAAACTTGATAATCTTTCGTCAGTCTTTCTTTTAGTGCAACCCAAAAAATAAAACATGAAATTACAAGAAGTAAATAATTTACAGCTAAAAGAAACCAGACGGACCCATAAAACCATGAGAGATCCATCCAGAAAAATAGGCGTGAAAGGACAATGCGGTGCTCGTTGTGAGTTCTCCACCAGACACCCCAGTCGCCCGCATTCGCGTTAATGTAAAAGTCAAGATATCCATCCCACATGTCCCCTAGTGGAATAGGCGAATACGACCGGAATGTACCCACAATCGCTAGCGCCCAAAATAAAGCGGCTGCTACAACGAAAAAAATTAAATAATTCCGCTTGCCATTTGGCAACATATTCAAATATCCATTCTTCTGAACACAAAATGTGGCAGATGGCGAATGACTGTCATAATTACGTTCCAAATTTTTGGTACGTATACAACCCTCTGCCCATTCGCAATGCCACGCACAATCTCGCTTGCGACACGGTCAACGGCGGCGAGTTTGGCACCGGATTGCTTGAGATGCGCTGTCATCGGCGTATCGGTTGGCCCGGGTTTGATTAAAACAACCTTGACGTCAGTGTTTGCCAGGCGGTGTTGCAAGCCTTGTACGTAGCGTGTAACTAGTCCCTTGGCCGCGCCATAGACATAGTTGGATTTTCTGCCCCGATCACCAGCAACTGATCCTATGACAGCAAGTGTTCCGCTGTTGGTCTTTTGCATATGCGTGGCAAAAGCCTCGGCAAACAGCACGGGCGATATACCATTTACATCCAGAGCTCCTCGGCAAAGGTTCAGATCGCACTGACACGCTTCTTGGTCGGGTAGAGAGCCATGCGCAACCAGTGCGATATCCACATTGCCGGCTTTGTAGATCTGATCAACCAGCGTTTGAATTTGGTTTGGATCGAGAAAATCTGCCTTGATGCTGCTGATTGTCGTGTCTGGGGCGCGCACCTTGAGATCTGACGCAACCCGTTCGATCTTTTCCTGATTTCTACCGACCAGAACCATCTCGGACGGATTCTCTTTTGCCCACAATCGGGCGCACTGTTCAGCGATCGCTGAGGTGGCACCGATGATGACAATTCTCTTTTTGGGCTTCATTCAACTTCCCATTAGGCGACGTGATAGACCTGAGCTGATGCCAGGGTCTCGATATTGGATAAATTCGGCTAAGCGCGGATAGCCAGCCTCAAACAGTTCTCTAGGCATGCGTGCATCCTTGGCCATGTAGATGCGACCATTCGCTTCGTGCACAATGGCATCTAGTCGTTCGAAGAGTTTATGCGTGCGAGTCCCGTGATTGGGGAAATCCAACGCCAGTGTGACACCGGGCCGTGGAAAGCTCATCATCCCGACGGGCTGTCGGTTGCCAAAAGTCTTAAGCACAGCCAAAAAGGAGCCATCACCCGATCGGGCGATTTCCTTCAGCATGGCCTGAACTGCGTCTTGCCCGATTTCTCGTGGCACCACACTCTGGTACTGGAAGAAGCCCTTCGGGCCATACATCCGGTTCCACTCAAGAAGATTGTCGAGAGGGTAGAAAAACGGCTCATAGTGGGTGATGGCCCTTCCGGCCTGCCACTTCTTGAGGTGGTAGTAGGCCATGTTGAAGGGGCGCAGCGACAGCCGATTGACTAGGGAAACGGGCGGCACGAAGGGCATGGTTAGCTTACGCCCCAGGGGTACCGGGCGATCCCCGGCGTTGGTGGGGTTGCCGCGCATGAACAAACCGCATCCACCACCGCCAGTGATGCAGTCGATCCAAGACACCGTGTGTTCCCAGTCGGCCTCGGAATCATCAGCAAGCTGGAAGAACTCGTCCAGGTTGGCATAGGGAACTGTCTCGGTGTCAAGCCATGGGCCGGTCACGCGTCGCAACTGGATCTCGGCCTGGGTAATCACCCCCGTCAGGCCTAATCCACCGACAGTGGCGGCAAACCAATCTCGCTGCTCATTCGGGCCGCACTGGATGACCTCGCCATCAGTACGGATGAGAGTGAGGCTCTGTACGTGATCGCCGAAAGAACCCAGTACATGGTGGTTCTTGCCGTGCACATCGTTGGCAATGGCACCCCCAACGGTCACTAATTGAGTCCCTGGCGTTACTGGCAGAATCCAGCCGCGCGGAATGACCAGTCGCTGGATGTCCCGCAGCACCACACCAGCCTCACACACCAGGCGGCCACTGCTGTCGTCGAAAGCGATGAAATGGTCGAGCCCGGTCATGACCCAGAGCGTGCCTTCCGGATTCAGGCAGACGTCACCGTAGCTGCGTCCATTGCCATGCGCAAGACCGGGTACTGCATTCTTGAGAGAAGCCAGGATCTGGGTGCGATCACTGAGAGCGACCACTGTATGCTCATCAATTGAAAGGCGCCCCCATGAACTTACGGCCACCATGAGACCCCCATAGTACCGGCGATCAAAATAGCGGAAAAAGTGGCACCCGCGCTGAGACTTGCGCGATCTTTAACTGCGAATACGAGCGGGTCATCGTGCATTTTCCCCCGATGGGCTTGCATCCACATCCAGCTTACCCAGAATAGCATGACGGGCACTGCGCCCCAAATCAACTCAGGTGCTGCATACAGCTTCAGTACGGCATTACTGTTCAAATACAGCGCCAACACCAAAACGGATGAGTATCCAGCCACGATACCCATGGTCTGGATCAATGGCGCATCGGTAGTATGGTATCCACGTCCATGAATTTTCTCCTTGCCGCTGAGCAATTGAAGCTCTAACTCAGCGTAGCGTTTGATGAACGCAAGAGAAAGGAACAGAAACACTGAAAAGGCCAAAAGCCAGAATGAGAGTTCGTGCCCAACAGCTGCCGCGCCAGCAATAATCCGCAAGGTATAAAGTAACGCCAGTGTGAGGCAATCGATCAACATCAACCGTTTGAGCGCCCATGAGTAGGCGCATGTCAAGGCAAAGTAGAAAAGGAGCCAAGACAAGAACTGTTTCCCGACCAACGCGGCCACGCCCAGACTGACGAATAGAAGCAGTGGCGCAACCAGGACGCCTGCCCACGCTGGCACAAGGCCAGAGGCAAACGGTCGGTTTCGCTTTCGGGGATGTAAACGGTCGCTTTCGAGATCGAGCAAATCATTAGCTATGTACACCGATGAAGCGCAAAGGCTAAACGCTACGAATGCAAGCAGCAGCGATGTCCAAGCCGCCCCATTGCCCAGATCATGAGCGGCAAACAGTGGAACAAAAAGGAGAAGATTTTTTAGCCACTGATGGATACGTAGAACTCGGCGCCCCGCAGAAAACCCGATATCTCGTTTAGGAAATACTCGTTCAACCGTTGCAATATCCTGGGCCTTTTTGACCAGACCGCTCGAACCATTAACGACTATTGCCTTGTGCGCGTGCAACCATACCGGTAAATCTTTATGGGAGTTGCCAGCATAGTCATACCCATGATGCTCGAAGCGCTGTACCAAGGCTGCGGCTTTATGTTCTCCCGCAATATTCAAGACGCCATCACTGGCTATGACCTCATCGAAAATACCCAAGTGTTCAGAAATGAGGTCGGCAATTGATCGATCTGATGCTGTGCACAAGACCAAGCACCGACCCTCGTTACGCTGTTGCTTGAGCCATTCAAGCAATTCTTCGTTGTATGGAAGTGTTTTAGGGTCAAACTCAGTTCGCGAAGCAAGGTGTCGCTTCAAAAAAGCCTTGCCTTTGACCAGAAGAAATGGAATGCGGAGTGTTTCAAAAGGGCTATCCCTAAACATTCTTAATGCAGATTCGTGCAGCATATCTGAATGGATTAAAGTGCCATCCAAATCCACTACAAGCGGTTTCTCAAGCAAAACGACTCCCCCTAGGCTTATTTCCAAGACGGCGTACAGCCTCATAAACCTGTCATTCTAAACCAAGGGGGGAGGGCACCCACCACTGCCGCACCCATTTCGGCGCCGGCCAAGCCACCAGTTGCTTGCTGCCGAAACGGTAGTCCATGCGCCAGAGCTTTGTGAATTGCCCCGGAACCACTAGACGCTCCGAGGCCTTAAACTTAGGCAAAAGGAGAAGTCATGAGCAGCAAGCGTTACCCAGAAGAATTCAAGATAGAAGCAGTCAAGCAGGTGACCGATCGAGGTCATCCCGCTGCGGAAGTAGCCACTCGGTTGGGGGGGGGCTCGTTGCCGACGTTGTGCGACTGGCTGAAGCGTTACAGCCTGCCCGAGGCCGAGCGCAGCGAGTTGCAGGGCCAGGCAGCGGAAATCTGCCGCCCCAAGGCCGAACTGAAGCGTGTCAGTGAGGAGCGAGACATCTTAAAAAAGGCTGCAGCGTACTTTGCCAAAGAGTCCCGGTAAGGTACGCATTCATTCTGTGTCATGAGATGCAATATCCGGTTCGCCGGCTCTGCCACATGATGTCTGTCCATCTCAGCGGCTATTGCGCCTGGAAAGCTGAAGCAGCATCACCTCGTTAAAAGGATGACCTGCGTCTGCTGGGCCTGATCAAGCAGTCCTGGCTGGAAAGCGGTGGTGTCTATGGCTATCGCAAGATTGCCCATGACCTGCGTGATTTTGGTGAGTGCTGCGGCAAGCATCGGGTCTATCGTCTGATGAAACGGGAGGGATTGCGAGCACAGGTCGGCATCGTCGTGGAGCAGGAAATTACGGCAAGCCAGCCGTTGTAGCCGAGAACCAGTTAGCGCAGAACTTCGATGTTGAAGCGCCTAATCAGGTTTGGATGTCACTCTTCGCGGGGCAGCCCAACGTTGTCAGAACGACAAGAACACCGCGTTTCGGTGGCGCCATCGCTTCCTGCGCGATGCGGCCGGGCACCGGGCCTAGCATGAGGCCGGGATCGTCGAGGCGGACGAAACCTCCTTTCTCGAATCCTTCAAAGGCCAGTGGCGTTTGCCCCGGCCAGCTCGCCATCGGGGCGGCGTGGCCGGCAAGCGTATTCTCAGCGCCGAACAGATTCTAATATTCGTGGTGCGCGATCGTAGCGGGCAAACTGCCGACTTCAAACTGAAAAACTCGATGCCGCACACGTCATCGCGGCGCTCCGGGCGTTGGTCGATTAGGAGGCGACTCTGTGCTTCGACAGCGCCTGCGTTTATGCCGCCTTTGCCTGTGACATCGGAATCGCCCACTGACCGCTCAACATCCTGCACGGCCCCCGTGTGATCAACGGCATCTTCCACGTCCAGAACATCAACGCTTACGACAGTCGTCTCAAAGGCTGGATACGTCACTTTCACGGTGTGGGCACCCAATACTTGGAGAACTAACTGGGCTAGCGACGCATGCTCGACTGCTTTAAAACAGCGATCACGCCCAAGCTATGCTTAGCTGAAGCTGTGGGGCGTTGCGTCAACAGCTAATTACTACAGTGCCAATAAAAACCCCGCCGGAGCGGGGTTTCTGGTCTTTTCTGAATTTCTTCAGATCAGTATTTGGTGGGTGCTGACGGGGTCGAACCGCCGACATTCTGCGTGTAAGGCAGACGCTCTGCCAACTGAGCTAAGCACCCGGCGTATCGAGACTGTGCCTGTTGGCTCGTCTCGATAGCACTATTAGTTGCAGGCGTCCTTCAGGCCCTTGCCCGGACGGAACTTCGGCTGCTTGGCGGCCTTGATTTCCAGGGTCTTGCCGGTACGCGGGTTGCGGCCGGTGCGAGCAGCGCGCTCGCCAACGTAGAAGGTGCCGAAACCGATCAGGCTGACGCTGTCGCCGGCCTTGAGTGCACCCTTGATGGCTTCAACGGCGGCATCCAGCGCACGGCCGGCAGCAGCCTTGGAAATATCAGCTTGGGAAGCGATGGAATCGATCAGATCAGTCTTGTTCATTTAGGTCCCCTAATGGATCAAATTGGTGTGGTTAAACTTTGCGAGGACGGATTTATATCTCTGCCGAAATCCTTGTGTCAAGCGGATTTTCGGGCAATCGCCAAGCGCCGATCAGAGCGGAAAGGCGGCCGAACATAGTACGTCGGCATCCTTTCCTTCAAAATCAATGGGTAAGCAGCGTTGTAGCCGTAGCCGCCTCGGATGACGCCGGGGTGCCGGCATTGGCATCAGCTTGCTCCGGAAGCGCCTCTGGCATGCGTTCCAGCGCGCGTTCCAGGACTTGGTCGATCCACTTGACCGGGATGATTTCGATCTTGTTTTTGATGTTGTCAGGAATCTCGGTGAGGTCTTTGACGTTCTCTTCCGGGATCAGCGCGATCTTCAGTCCGCCACGTACGGCCGCCAGGAGCTTTTCCTTGAGGCCACCGATCGGCAGAACTTCGCCGCGCAGGGTGATTTCGCCAGTCATGCAGACGTCGCAACGAACCGGAATGCCGGTGTAGGACGACACGAGAGCCGTCGTCATGGCACCGCCGGCCGATGGGCCGTCCTTGGGCGTGGCGCCTTCCGGCACGTGGATATGAATGTCGGTCTTTTCGAAAGCCTCGTCCTTGATGCCGAGTCGACGAGCCCGGGCACGGACGACGGAGCGGGCTGCTTCGACCGATTCCTTCATGACGTCACCGAGAGAACCGGTACGGATGATATTGCCCTTGCCCGGCATGTTGGCGCATTCGATGGTCAGCAGTTCGCCGCCAACTTCAGTCCACGCCAGACCGGTGACCTGGCCAACCTGGTTTTGCTTTTCGGCCATGCCATAGCTGTAGCGCTGGACGCCGAGGAATTTGTCAAGGTTCTTGGCGTTGACCAGAATCTTCGAGTCGCGCTTCTTCAGGACCAGGGTCTTGACGACCTTGCGGCAAATTTTCGAAATTTCGCGTTCCAGCGCGCGAACACCTGCTTCACGGGTGTAGTAACGGACGATGTCGCGCACAGCACTGTCAGCGACCGAAATCTCGGTCTTCTTCAGGCCGTTATTCTTGATCTGCTTGGGCAGCAGATAGCGCATGGCGATATTGACCTTCTCGTCTTCGGTGTAGCCCGACAGGCGAATCACTTCCATCCGGTCAAGCAGCGGGGCGGGTATGTTCAGTGTGTTGGCCGTAGCGACGAACATCACGTCGGAAAGATCGAAGTCGACCTCGACGTAATGGTCCTGGAAGGTGTGGTTCTGTTCCGGGTCGAGCACTTCGAGCAACGCCGAAGAAGGGTCACCGCGGAAGTCCTGGCCGAGCTTGTCGACTTCGTCGAGCAGGAACAGCGGATTGCGCACGCCGACCTTGGTCAGGCTGCTCAGGATCTTGCCCGGCATCGAGCCGATATAGGTGCGGCGGTGACCGCGAATTTCGGCTTCATCGCGCACGCCACCCAAAGCCATGCGGACGAACTTGCGGTTCGTCGCCTTGGCTATCGACTGGCCGAGCGAGGTCTTGCCGACGCCAGGAGGGCCAACCAGACAGAGAATCGGTGCCTTGACCTTGTCGACACGTTGCTGTACGGCAAGATATTCGACGATGCGTTCCTTGACCTTGTCCAGGCCGTAATGGTCCTGGTCAAGAATCTTTTCCGCTTCGCGCAGATCCTTGCTGATGCGGGTCTTCTTGCGCCACGGCAGGCCGATCAGCGTTTCGATGAAATTGCGGACGACGGTGGCTTCGGCCGACATTGGCGACATCAGGCGCAGCTTCTTCAGCTCGCCCTGCGCCTTGGCCAGGCCTTCCTTGCTCATGCCGGCGGCCGTGATCTTCTTGTCCAGCTCTTCGAGGTCTGCACCTTCTTCGCCTTCGCCGAGTTCCTTCTGGATGGCCTTGACCTGTTCGTTCAGGTAGTACTCGCGCTGGCTCTTCTCCATCTGGCGCTTGACGCGGCCACGGATGCGCTTTTCCACCTGCAGGATGTCGATTTCAGCTTCAAGCTGGGAGAGCAGGCGGTCGATACGCTCACGAATGCTTTCCATCTCCAGTACTTCCTGCTTTTGCTCAAGCTTGAGCGGCAGGTGGGCGGCGATGGTGTCGGCCAGGCGGCCGGCATCCTCGATACCGGCGATGGAAGACAGGACCTCCGGCGGAATCTTCTTGTTCAGTTTGACGAACTGATCGAACTGGGCAACCACAGCGCGGCGCATCGCCTCGATTTCGTGGTCTTCAACGCCCGGCTGGACGAGCGGAACCGCAGTGGCCATGAAGACCGAGGACTGCACTTCGATGGCTTCGACGCGGGCGCGCTGCGTGCCTTCGACCAGCACCTTGACGGTGCCATCGGGCAGCTTGAGCATTTGCAGGATATTGGCCAGGCAGCCGATACGGTAGAGATCTTCTGGCTCCGGTTCATCCTTGGCGGCTGATTTCTGGGCGACCAGCAGGATATTCTTGCCGGCCTCCATGGCCATTTCGAGCGCCTTGATGGATTTCGGGCGGCCGACGAAGAGCGGGATGACCATGTGCGGAAACACCACGACGTCGCGCAGCGGCAGCAGCGGCAGTTCGACGGTTTCCGGGAGCGTGTTGGGGTTCGACATTACGATGCCTTTGAAATAGGTATGTGCCCCCTACGTGGGGGCGGGGAACCGCAATTCAAGTCCCGGCTCAGTTCGAGCCGGAAACCTTGGGCTGATCAGCGTAAATGAGCAGGGGCGGGGTGTCGCCGCTGATCATGTTTTCGTCGATAACCACCTTTTCGACATTTTCCATACCTGGAAGTTCGTACATCGTGTCGAGCAGGGCATGTTCGAGGATCGAGCGCAGGCCGCGGGCACCTGTCTTGCGCTCCAGGGCCTTCTTGGCGATTGCCGACAGTGCGGTCGGACGAATCTCGAGCTCCACATCTTCCATTGAGAAGAGTTTCTGGTATTGCTTGATCAGCGCATTCTTCGGTTCGGTCAGAATCTGCACCAGTGCGGACTCTTCCAGTTCCTGCAAGGTGGCGACGACCGGGAGGCGGCCAATCAGCTCGGGGATAAGACCGAACTTGATCAGGTCTTCCGGTTCGGCCTCAAGCAGAATCTTGCCGATGGCCTTGCCATCATCCTTGCTCTTGACCTCGGCGCCAAAGCCGATGCCACCCTTCTGGGAGCGGTTCTGGATAACCTTTTCCAGGCCGGCGAACGCGCCGCCGCAGATGAACAGGATGTTGGTGGTATCAACCTGGACGAAGTCCTGGTTCGGGTGCTTGCGGCCACCCTGCGGCGGAATCGACGCCGTCGTGCCTTCGATCAGCTTGAGCAGCGCTTGCTGCACGCCTTCACCGGAGACGTCGCGGGTGATTGACGGGTTGTCCGACTTGCGCGAAATCTTGTCGATTTCATCGATGTAAACGATGCCTTGCTGTGCCTTTTCGACGTCGTAATCGCACTTTTGCAGTAGCTTCTGGATGATGTTTTCGACGTCTTCACCGACATAGCCGGCTTCAGTCAACGTTGTGGCATCAGCCATCACGAAGGGGACGTTGAGCAGGCGGGCCAGCGTCTGGGCGAGCAGGGTCTTGCCGGAACCGGTCGGGCCGATCAGCAGGATGTTGCTCTTCGACAGCTCGACGTCATCGGCATTGCGAGCCGTGTGGCGCAGGCGCTTGTAATGGTTATAGACGGCAACGGAGAGGATGCGCTTGGCAACTTCCTGGCCGATGACGTACTGGTCCAGAATGGAGCTGATTTCCCGCGGCGTCGGCAGGTCGGAGCGACCAGCCTTGGCGGCTTCTTCCGGCAACTCGTCACGGATGATGTCGTTGCAGAGTGAAATGCACTCGTCACAGATGAACACCGACGGTCCGGCGATGAGCTTTTTGACTTCGTGCTGGCTCTTGCCGCAGAAGGAGCAGTAGAGCAGTTTTTCCTGGCTGCCTTTGGTCATCTGTCGTTCTCCGTTCAGGCCGCGTCGCGGCGGGTGAGCACCTTGTCGATCAGGCCGTAAGCGGCTGCTTCGTCAGACGACATGAAGTTGTCGCGATCGGTATCATTTTCAAGGCGCTCCAGCGGCTGACCGGTGTGCTCGGACATGATGCGGTTCAGCTTGTCCTTGATCGACAGGATTTCCTTGGCATGGATGGCGATGTCCGAGGCCTGGCCCTGGAAGCCACCCAGCGGCTGGTGAATCATCACGCGGGAGTTGGGCAGGGCGAAACGCTTGCCCTTGGCGCCGGCGCAAAGCAGGAAGGCGCCCATTGAGGCAGCCTGGCCAATGCACAGCGTCGACACATCGGGTTTGATGAACTGCATGGTGTCGTAGATCGACATGCCAGCCGTCACCGAGCCACCCGGCGAGTTGATGTAGAAATAAATGTCCTTGTCCGGGTTTTCCGCTTCAAGGAACAGCAATTGGGCGACGACCAGGTTGGCGCTGGCGTCGTTGACAGGGCCGACAAGAAAAATAACGCGTTCCTTCAGCAGGCGCGAATAGATGTCGTACGCGCGCTCACCGCGTCCGCTCTGTTCAACCACCATGGGGACGAGGCCAAGTGCCTGCGGATCCCAGTTGCTTGCGTTGTAAATATTCATGTCAGCCCTTGTGTGTTGCTTGTTGGTTACATTCAAGACGATTGTCGTTTTTGCGACAAGGTCGAGATTACTGCTTCTGACCCATCAGTTCATCAAAAACGGCAGCCTTTTCGGTGACCTTGGCTTTGCTCAGGACCCATTCGACCACATTGTTCTCGATGGCGACGCCTTCGACTTCCTGCAGACGCTGCGGCTGGGCGTAATACCAGCGAATCACTTCTTCCGGGTGCTCGTAGCTCTGGGCGGTTTCTTCAACCATCGTACGAACCTGTTCCGGGCTAGCCTGAAGCTTTTCCGTCTTGACGACTTCAGCAAGGATCAGGCCAAGGGTAACGCGGCGCTTGGCCTGGTCGGCAAACCACTCGGGCTGGATCGGCATATCCTTGACCTTCATGCCGCGCTGTTCCATATCTTGGCGGGCAGCTTGCATCAGGCGCTGGATTTCCATGTCGACCAGAGCGACCGGGACGGTAATCGGGTTGGCCTTGAGCAGTGCTTCCATGACCTGGTCCTTCAGCTTGCCTTCAATGCGGCGCTTCACTTCGCGCTTCAGGTTGGCCTCGATTTCGGCACGCATCTTGGTCACGTCGCCATCGGCGATGCCCATGCTGGTTGCGAATTCGGCGTCCAGTTCCGGCAGAACCGGGGCCTGAACCTGCTTGACGGTGATGTCGAACTGGACTGTCTGGCCAGCCAGATCCTTGGCGTGGTAATCAGCCGGGAAGGTCAGGTCGAAAGTCTTGGTTTCGCCAGCCTTGGCGCCTTCGACGGCATTTTCGAAATCGGGCAGCATCATGCCCTGGCCGAGTACGAACGGGTAATCATTGGCCTGGCCGCCTGGGAACGGCACGCCGTCCTTCTTGCCGGTGAAATCGATGACGACGCGGTCTTCCTTGGCGGCGGCGCGGTCAGCGTCGGCGTAGGAAACGCGCTGCTTGCGCAGGATGTCGAGGGTCTTGTCTACTTCAGCTGCGCTGACTTCGAGGGTCGGACGCTCAACTTCGGATGCCGACAGGTCACCCGGGGTGAATTCCGGATAGACCTCGAAGATGGCCGAGAACTCGAGGTGCGACGTGCTTTCGCTGGTTTTCGGCTCGATGCGCGGGTAGCCGGCAACGCGCATTTTCTTTTCGGTGACGGTTTCGCCGAAAACGCGATCCAGTTCTTCGGACAGCACTTCGTGGCGAGCCTGGTCGCCGTACTGCTGCTTGACGATGGTGAACGGCACCTTACCTGGGCGGAAGCCCGGCACCTTCATGTTCTTGCCCATGCGCTTCAGGCGCTGTTCCATTTCCTTCTCGACATCGGCAATGGCGATGGAGAGATCGACGCGGCGTTCGAGTTCGCTAGCTTGTGCAGTAGTTGCTTCCATGAGTATTCCTTGTGACTACGGAGCCGAAAAATAAAGCTGGTAATAATATCACGGTCGCTCTGCTGCGGTACGCTTCGGGCCGTTCTCCGGTCCATGTGCGCTTTTTGACGATTGACCAGTAGACAGGTTCGGCGGAAGTTCGTACAATGCGCGCCTTCTTCAGCGGCGGCTGTAGCTCAGTTGGTAGAGTCCCGGATTGTGATTCCGGTTGTCGTGGGTTCGAGCCCCATCAGTCGCCCCAAGTTTAAGTGCCGAAAACCCTGATTCCGTAAGGCGATCAGGGTTTTTTGTTTTTGTGATTACGGAATTTAAAAGGGCAGTTTCACAGCAAAGCTGAAGCTTCAGTGTGATGGTTTTGTGATGGATTTATCACTCCTTCTCATTGTTTTCCTGTCCTTGTCTGTGATGGTTTTGTGATGAGGGGCGTTTGCACCTCTGTTGTATTTCTGAGGAGCTCGGTGCTCAGGGCAGCAATCGCAGAATTTCACTGTAATTCTCATCAGTCACCGGAACGAAGCCGGTAATGTTGAGTTCCTGAAACATGCCCGTCAGCGCAGCAGGGTCATTCAAGAATACTTGTTTGATTTTTGCTGCAATTGATGGACAAATTTTTGTGCGCAAGACAACAGGGTCATAAGGAATCAAGGGCGACTGCCAAAGAATTCCGATCTGATTCGCTTGAAGCGAATTTCGACGTATAAATTCATCTAGCATGCTACTTGAAACGAAAGCGGCGTCCACAAGGCTTTTCTCAACCGCGGCTATGGCTCTATCATGAGACCCGGCAAAGGTTACGCGGTGAAAATACGACTCCAAAGGGGTGTCGGTTAGTTGACGAATGGCCTGGCGAGGCAGAATAGCCCCGGATGTACTGGCTGGATCGGTCAGACTTAACGTTTTTCCTCGCAACTGTTCAATTCTTTCAATTCCTTTGTCTCGACGCACAATCAGCAACGATCGATAAGCCGACTCGGAATCGGTATACGGCCCCTTGCGTAAACCAAAGGAGGCAAATGCTGAAATCCCTGCTCCCCGGTTCATCGCAATCGCGTACGAGGCCGGACCGAGTTCAGCCAGATCTATAGTGCCGGCAAGCAAGCCCTCGATAATCGTGCTGTAGGAGGGGGAGGGGACAACCTCGACCCGACGAGCCAATTTTTTTTCAAGCTGCTGAATCAGTGGCTGATACTTGGCAAGTTGCTGTTCCGGGTTAGCTTTAGGAATTAATGCGATACGCAATGGATGCGGGTCGTCGCATGAATTTGCCGAGAGGGCCTCTGATGTACCCGACACCAGAGAGAAAACAAAAAATAAAGCGAAAAAATAGTTCATGCTGGAACCAGGGTTGAGCCGATTAATAGTTCACGTGCAGCGGCTGCGGGAACAGGGCGGCTTAAATAATAGCCTTGCGCTTCGTCGCAACCAGCGGTTTTCAGGTGGATCAACTGATCGGGCATTTCCACTCCCTCTGCGACAACGCGCATGTTTAGATTATGTGCCAGCGTAATAATCGATGAGACAATGACTGCGTCATCTGGGCGATTTCGGATATTGCTGATGAATTCCCGATCGATTTTTAGACAGTGAATTGGCAAGGTGCGAATATAGGCCAAGTTGGAAAAACCATTGCCGAAGTCATCGAGTGAAATCCCGATGCCAAGTGCCTCTAGCCTTTCGAGGATTTGGCGAGCCACCTCAATCGAATCGACGAGGCTGTTCTCTGTAATTTCTACCTCGATGTTCTCAGCGGCTATTCCATGAATAGCAAGATATTTAGCAATGCGTTGGGGTAATGCAATATCCAACAATTGCTTGGCCGATACATTGAATGCAATTGGTACGATGGCCACACCGTCTTCCTGCCATTTAGCGAGCTGAGCGCAGCAAGCCTGGGCGACCCAGTCTCCAAGTTTGTCGATCAATCCGATACGCTCAGCCATCGGAATGAAATCATTCGGATAGATCAGACCAAGATCAGGGTGTTGCCATCGTACCAAGGCTTCGAGACCAACAATCCGGTAGTCCGATAACCTGACTTTAGGCTGAAAGTGGAGTACCAGTTCATTTTCCGAAATGGCTTTCGACAAGCGCTGCTCCAGGTTGAAGAGCCGCTCTCCCCCTTGATTCAGAGCCGGGTCATAAAACGTAAACCGGCCACGTCCGGCGCGCTTTGACTGATACATGGCTGAATCGGCATGGCGAGTCAGTGAATCCAGGTCTTGGCCATCTCTAGGAAAAATTGCAATGCCAATACTTGGCGTAATCTGAATATCGTGGCCATCCAGGTTAATGCATGGCAGGCCAATATTCTCGATTATTTTGCTGGCTACCAAAGCAACATCATCGATGGATTCAATGCCGGTTAACATCAAGCCAAACTCATCGCCGCCTAACCGAGCTATCACATCCGATTCACGCAAGGCATCCCGTAGCCTGATTGAGATGGTTTGTAATAAAAGATCGCCAACATGATGACCCAGGTTGTCATTGATCGCTTTGAAGCGATCCAGATCGAGATACATCAGCGCACATAGTTTTCGGCTACGCTTGAAACTTGCGAGATGACTAACTACTAACTCGTGAAAGATTCGTCGGTTGGGTAGTCCGGTCAAGTGATCATGGGCTGCTAATTCATAAGCCCGTCGCTTTTCCTCTTCTAACTCGCCAATCAGCTCTTGTTTTTCTTCATCAGATTTCGATAAGGCTGACATTAGTAGGCCTTGATGCTTTAGATTTCGGGCAAACCAGAATGTCGCGGCTACGATAAGTGACGTAAGGAAGCCTAATATGGCTAATAAGCGTGAGTGGCTACCAATCCGGTTATTGAGCGTTTCATCGACATCACGGCTCACCGTAACGATCAATGGATGGTTTTCCTGGTTGCGGAAGCTTGTTCGGTAAGTGCTTCCTGTTTCAAAAAACTGCCCTATCCAGGTTCCTTTTTGAGCAGCACTTGTTGGGAAATTCATTTTCTTTGGATTGGTATCCAAGACCAATCCAGCCTGACGCGCCTCCGCCAGCTTTTCACCATCCGATTTGAGAACCTGTATGACACCGGAACGTCCAAAATCAATATGCTGATATAGGCCGAGGAAATAACCCAAATCTAGAACGACGATCAAAATCCCATTCAAGCTGCCGCTGCCATTCCGTCCAACTGGAAATAGCAGCGGTAATTCCCAAGCCTGTTCATACGAGCGCGATCGGGGTCCAACGACTAGCTTGGTTGATGACCCGCTATGAAAGCTTTCTAGAAACTGATGGAGACTTCCAATAAGTTCTCCGGACTCCGTTGTCGGAGAAGAGGAATAGACCCGGTTCAGTTCTTTGTCGTACAGCGTGATGCGCAGAAGGGCACGATCAATTGCCCGCATCGACGATAGTCGACTGGCTGCCTCGATCTGTTTTCCGTCAAACCATTCGTTAGCTGCAATCGAGATCAATGTGCCTCGATCGAGAACCTGACTTAGGTTTTCGGAAATGACTTCCGCCAATGTCTCCTGTTGCATCCGCGCATTTTCGCCAACCAGGTTTTTTTCAGCTTCGAGTCGTTCTAGCACAAGCCACCAAGCCAGGAGAAGCAGCGACGAAATTATTACCAGGCCTGTGACCAGAGCCATTCGCCAAGCAATTCTGGTCTGACGAATGAACCAACGGCAGACTTGGGCAGGCGCTAATAGCGGCATTGAGAGATAGGATGAAATTTATAAAGATCGAGATTATTTTACAAAAGTGTTACTTCCTTGTGACTAGATATGGCTAAGTGGCATACGTTCATCACGCCCAAGTCATCTACTAATAACAATTTACCGTCAAAGTCCGATGGATTATCTGACTTTCAAAGGTCGCTGCTAGTGTTAAAATTTACAAAAATGTCAGTTGATTTTGATGTGCTAGCTGATCCTAAATACGCTGCTTATCTATGCCATGAAACGCGCTGTGTTGACACCACATCATATTTGAGGTTTGCAACACGAGCAGTGGAATCACTTTTTCCAATTGGACGATGGCGTGATTGCGATCGAGGTCAGGACGCATACCCACCTGATTTAACGGATCCAACCTCGATTGCCATCAAGAAGGGCTTGCTCGAGAAAGCTGCCAGCCTCTAAGTGGCGATGTTATCCCCTGCGTCCAGCTTCATCTGAAGAGGCGCTAATCCTAGCAAGTCTCACGCTCAGTGACGGCTAACAAGCCAGTCCAACAACGGACGCCATTGGATGTCCACCGTCGTTGAATTGGCGTCATTCTCGAAAAGGGTTGCCCCGGTGTCTGCTGCTTGCAAGTAACGCTGCGACTGCGCGATGCAAGTGACAACAGGCAAGTCGAACTGCTGCAGGAATTCGAGTAGCTGAGCGTAGGCATGGGTACGGACATCAACGCGCATACCGACGATGCCGATATCTACACGCTCCTTGCGAACAGCCTTGGTGGCGGCAAGTTCCTCAAAGAACTCACGGGTGGCCAGCATATCGAAACGCGACGAGGAGACCGGTACGACCACCTTGTCCACCGCGTTCAAGGCTTCTTTCAGGCGCTTCCCATGTAAGCCGGCTGGCGTGTCCAGAATGGCGAAATCGCAATTCTTGGGCGGCATCTTAAATTCATCATCAGATATTTCCCAGTGCCGAATGGGTGCCAGGTGACTGGGGCGAGCCTCCAGCCAATATCGGCTTGATTGCTGCCGATCCAAGTCTCCCAAGTAGACAATTTCATCGTACCGGGCAAACCAGCTTGCGATATGAATCGCCAGGGTTGATTTTCCACATCCACCTTTCGGGTTGGCCACCATGATTTTGCGCATCTGAATTGCTTAACTTCCGCTTAGTGTATAAAGTGTTTATATAGTTTATACCTTTGATTCCACTTTAGGAGCGAGAAATGAGCAAAGTAGCCGCAGTCCAGCCAGCAAAAGACGAAGTCAAAGTATCTGAAGTCACAACCCCTGTCGTTGAAAAGAGCGAGCCGGTTATCGCCGAAACTGCTGCTCCTGAGTCTGCCAAGCAAGTGGCCACTGCCGCTGCCGTAGAAAAAGTGGCTGCCAAGCCCCGCGTTGCAAGGAAGCCTGTTGCTGCAAAGCCGGCCATAAAAGTAGCGGCTGAAAAACCCGTTCCGGCAGTGAAAACCCCAGCCAAGCCAGTGAAGAAAGCCCCCGCTGCCGCTAAGGAAAAGGCTGCCGAAGCACCGAAGGCAGAAAAAGCAGCAAAGGCCGTCAAGGTGAAGAAACAAGCGTCAAAGAAGCCCAAGCTGGTTCGTGACAGCTTCACTATCCCGGAAAGCGACTATGCACTGTTTGCCACGCTCAAGCAGCGTGTGCTCACCGCTGGCGTTGAGGTGAAGAAAGGCGAAGTATTGCGCGCGGCCCTGATAGCTCTGGCCAAACTTGATGATGCTGAACTCGTCAAGGCGATTGGCCTGGTTGAGCGCATCAAGACCGGGCGCCCAAAAAAGTAAGGCGGATGCTTCAAAGGGGGGCTTCCGATCAGGGGCCGCCCCATGTCATACCAGACGCGATTGTCCTGCCTCAGGCCACGACTACGCTGTTTCGCCCCGCAGCTTTCGCCTGATATAGCGCAGCATCCGTACGCCTGAGCAGACTTTCGGTCGTTTCTTCGGACAGGTGTTGGGCGACGCCGATACTTACCGTCACGCAGGGCAAGTGTGGGCTCTGTATCTCGGAGACCGCAGATCTCAAGCATTCAGCGAGATGCGCCGCGCTCCTGAGGTCGGTTTGCGGCAACAGGATGATGAACTTCTCGCCGCCCCAGCGGCACACTGAGTCCATTTCCCGGACCCTGTTCTCAAGTGTTTTTGCCAGAAAAATGAGAGCCTCATCACCTTTCTCATGACCAAATTGGTCATTGACGTTCTTGAAATGGTCAGCATCCAAAATCATGAGGCTGTAGTCCAAGTCATGACGACGCTTCTGATTTCGGGCGTTGTCCAGCAAGTTGAGAAAATGGCGGCGATTCCACAGACCGGTCAAAAGGTCGCGTGACGCAGCATATTCGAGTTCGTTTTTGAGGCGTTTTTGCTCGGTGACATCATGAACAACGCACAGCATGAGCCGCTTTCCATCCATTTCCAGAGGGCTGGCATAGGCCTGCACATCTCGCAGACTGCCATTTTCAAGGCGATGAACGAAATTGAGCGGTTTGTGTCCCCCGGGGGATTTTGCAATCTCGCACATGATGGGCAGCACCTGGCGACCGAGCTCATTGATTTCCCAGGTGTGTTTGAGGCAAAAGTTTTCCCGGGTGTAGCCGTAAAACCGGCATGCCGCGAGGTTGGCATCGACGATTCGACCATCGGCCGCTGGGTCGATAAGGAGCATGGGCGCTCCATTGGCATGAAATAGTTGGTCACAGAGACCTTGGCCGCTACGGTCGTCATGTTGAGAAACGGGGTCCAGCGGCAAATTGGACAAAATCCCTTCCACGAGGATTTACGTGTTACTCGAATCCTGATCAAGCAGCGACAACTGGCAACTCAGGGGAACAGACTCTTCATTACGGTGACCCGTCCAGATTTCGATGATCGGTTCTTGGGCACGCAGTGCAGGAAGATAGGCGGAAAATTGTTCTTCTGCATGGGCTGAGTAACTGCAGTGGCGTAGTTCGCGCAAGTCCAAGCTCGACGAAAGCCGCTCTGCCGCCTCGTTGGCAAAAATAAGTTCGCTTTCACGGCTCGAGATAATCCATACCGGCGCATTCAGTAAATTTAGCGCTCGATGTTCGGATTGCGTAGCGGTGAAGGGCTCAAGCATCTATTCGACGAGAAGCTTGATGTCCTGCTGCATGCGACGCCGAATCGACGTCAGTCCCCGGCGTTCGCATTCGGTGCACCAAGGCTGACAGCGACTCATCGCCGACTCGGCAAGTTGCAGGGCATCTGACAACACCTGCTGCGCATGCGGGGTGTGCCACTCGGCGATGGCCTCGCGGGTGTCCTTGGTGATTGCCTCTTGCTCAACCCAGTCTTGCAATCTGGAAAGCGCCACATGGAAATCGTTGATGAAGCCGAATGCATCCTGCAAGCCAGCAATCGCTTTGGCGTACTCCACCATTTCAGCATTGTCGAAGAGGGGCGCAAAAAAATCGCACGAGTAGCGCAAATGCTTCAAGGCGATGCGGAAGCGATGCGCACGCTCCGGTGTTGGCGCCTTGAGCGTCTTGGTGAGCCGCTTTACCGCATTGCGATGCAAACCTGCGAGTTGCTTTTCAGCGAAACGGGGCAGGTTATTCGGGAAGTCATCAGTATCCAGATCTTGCAAGTCGCGTGCAAACAAGAGGACGGGACCACCGTATTGAAGTTGTTCTAACTGCTCGATAGCTTCTTGCTTGGCTCCATCCAACGCGGCAAGTGCTGCTCTGGCATGCGAGAGGATTTGCGGGGCGTCACTCAGCAACATCGGTTCCACGATACCAGACCGCATGACGTCCAGGTCACGGACATCTCCGGTAAGCTGTGACAGTTCTTTGACTCGTTTCGTCCATTGCGCCTGGTAGCGGTCTGGCAAGGCTGGCTTGAAGACCTTGATGAGACTATTGAGACGGCGCAGCGAAACCCGAAATTGATGGATAAATTCCTGATCCGCTGAGGTCAGGGTGCCCAAGAGATTGGCTTGCCACATCTGCATGCCCTGGGTGGCAAGGAGACGGAATGCTTCAGACGATGATTGTTTGTTGCCGAGCGAGCTTGGGGATGCTTTCTGAGGCACGCCGGCTTGGTTCAAAAACAATTGATAGCCGCGTTCAGCCTTGCTGACATCATGGGGCACCAGCGGCAGGTGGGTTGCCAAAGCCGTTGCAAAATCGAGCAGGTCTTCTGGATTGCCCTGCGCCAGTTCGAGTTCCACTTCTGAGATTGGCAGGACACGGTCGCCAGAAGATACGTGCCCAGTGTCCACCATGACCCATATGGCAATCTTCTTGGAAACATCAATGCGCCAGGTGCGCCGCTCGAACGATGTCGTGAATACCGGAACCAGGCTCGACCGCCGTTCCTTTAAAAATGCCCGAACCTTATGGGCATCCACACCACTGAAATCAAATGACCCTGAGTAGGGAGTTTCCCACTCGGGGCGGGCCGATAGACCAGCCACCGACTTGGCGGCACATTTGACCGTTTGTAGCTGTTCCGTCGGCGTTGTTCGAACCCGAAGCGCAATGCGCTCCTGATGCAGCGCCAGGTCTGGCGTGTCGTAGTAGGTGTTTTCCAGGCGCTTGGCAGGGCCGGTTTCAACACCTGCGGCAATAAGTGAGTGATGCTCAAGGCGAGCAATCTTGTCGGGAGGGCAGTAGAGTTTCAGTTCAATTTCGGTAGCCATGGGGCTGCGCGTGTAGTCCGGATGCAGCAGAGTCTATCGAAAGCCATATTTCGGCTCTACCTTACAGCTCGAAATTTGTATAAATGCCAAGCTCGACCTGCGGATATGCCTGATGATTTCAGCGGCCCGACCGGCGTACAATCTCCGAAACTATAAAAGCCAGAGCAAGTCCACTGGGGGCACTTTTGATAGCCAACCGTTGGCGAATTTACTAGAGAGAGCAGCAAATTAACAATCAACAGCCTTCAGCCATGGCATCCCGTGGCACCGATTTTTCAACGCAGTCAAAGCAGCAAGAAGCCCAGAAAACGGTTGCGTGCTTGCTGGACGATAAAGATGCACTGAATGATTGGGTTAAAAACATCGAAAAAATTCGAAAGTTGGAATCTGACGGAGTGGCCAAGCACGCTTTGAAGGAGTCCTGCTGGTTGTGAGGCGGCACAGGCCGTTTTAAGGCTCGTCTCGATCCCAAGAGACGATCGTCGGCGCCTCAAGCGCACCGACGAGAATCCATATGAATTGTCCGGTTTGCCAATCGAACAAGATTATTGTGTGACGAATACTCTCTGATACTTCAGAGGAGAGCGTCGCACACCGGTTTTTCCCATCCGGTTTTAAACTATTCAGGCTCCGGCGCTCTGTTCCTTTGGTTGCCGGGAAGTGTTTTACTGCTTGTACTGAATGTGGGCATCTGTGGCGCACACTGGATGCTTCATTGGTTCATCTCACATGTGTGAGGCTGGGAAGACTTTGGCTCACCTTTAGGGTTATCGAACGCAAGCAAACCCTCGATCCATAAAGGGTTTATATGGTTATCCCCAAAACCTGTGGATAACTGTGTGGAAAAGTCCTGTAGAAGTTCGCTAAGTAGTAGTTCCGTAAGGACTTTGCTTACGCCGCACTAATATTAATCATGAATTTAACTAATTGATTTTATTGGAATATCTGGTTGTTGAAATAAATTTGAAATAAATAATATGCTGCATTGCACAAAGTTGGCTGAAAAAATCAATGATGTGAACAAGTCAAGTCTTGATAAGAAAATAGTTGTTGTTTTTGAGGGTGATAAACGTCCCCCATTTTTTATGGCACGAAGCGGCGTCAACTAGCACATGCTCTGCAAGTGCCAGGTACTGCGCTATTTCGTTCTAGTTATGGATCTGCGTCACTGGGATTCTTAAGGCTAAGGGTATTGCTAGCGCTTCGAAAGCACCAAGAACTCCATCAATTGCTTGGAAGGCAAGGGCCTGCTGAAGAAATAGCCCTGCATTTCCTTACAGCCAAGCTGCCTGAGGATAGCGGCCTGCTGTTCGGTCTCGACCCCTTCAGCGATCAGATGAAGATCGAAATTATTGGCAATCCCCACGATTGCTTGAATGATGGCAAATGAATCGTGGGAAATTTTCAGGTCGCGAACAAATGATTGGTCGATTTTGATCCTGCTGACCGAGAAGCGGCGGAGGTAATTGAGGGACGAATAGCGCGTGCCGAAATCGTCGATAGAAATGTGTACTCCGGTGCTGCGAAGATGCTTCACCCGTGCAACGATGTTTTCAGCATCCTTCATGAGGAGGCTTTCAGTAATTTCGATCTCAAGCGACTCAGGCGAAATCCGGAATTCATCGAGTGGTGTACGGATTCGCTCCAGGAGATCGTGGCGATCGAATTCTCTGGCCGAAAGATTCACGCCTAAGCGGATATCTCCGAAACCTTGTTGTTTCAGGTGCGCTAATTGCGCACAAGCTTTGCGCAGAACCCAGTCACTGATGGTGATGATCAGCCCCGTCTCTTCTGCGATTGGGATAAAGACATCGGGGCTAATCATGCCTGCAGTTGGATGATGCCATCGAATCAGGGCTTCAGCCCCGACGACTTTTCCTGTTTCTGCATCGATCTGAGGTTGGAAATACAACTCAAATTGATTCCCTTCTTTAACTGCCTTCCTTAGATCATTTTCTACTGACAAGCGATCAAGGTGCGCCGTATACATATGCGGTAAGAAGGACATATAGCCATTTTTTCCCTGCGCCTTTACTTGATACATCGCCATATCTGCGCAACGAATCAAATCTTCGGAGCTCGAACTGTCATCGGGATAGACGGCAATTCCCATACTGGTCGTTGCCAAAAATTGAGTTTCGGCAAGCAGAAACGGTTGGCGCAGTTCTGCCAGAATTTTCTCGGCCACGACATGGGCGTCTTCCTTGTTGCAGATGGTGGGCAGCAAAGCAGTAAATTCGTCTCCACCTTGCCGCGCAAGCGTATCTCCCGTTCGCAAACAACGACGAACTCTTGCCGCAAACTCGCGCAAGAGTTGGTCTCCGGCCAAGTGACCATAGGTATCGTTGACCAGTTTGAATCGATCAATATCCAAATACATGACGGCGAGTTTTTCCTTGCGCCGCGACGCTTGCACGATCGCCATTTCCAGTCGGTCAACGAACAGCGTCCGGTTGGGCAGTTTGGTCAGAAGATCATGAAATGCCTGGAAGGTGATTGTTTCTTCAGCTTTCTTGCGTTCCGAAATATCTCGAGCCACGCCAGATGTCCCAAGGAAGGCAGCGGGTTGCGTGAGCTGGGTTGTTTCATAGATACCTTGGGTGCTCAAGATGGCCGTCACAACGGTGTCATTCGTTGTGCGCAACTTGGAGGGTTTGCGCTTGAATCGCACTTCAAGGTTGCTGGTGGCTCGTTCCCCGACTCGCCTTTCGTTAAAGGCAAATTGGACGTGATCGTGGTCACGCTGGTCCACTACTATTGTGTAGTCTTGTCCCATAAGTTCTTCAGGGCGGTAGCCCAGCAATGTGCTGAAACGCCCATTGATGAACGTAAATCTGCCTTGACGGTCCAGCGTAAAGATCATGTCGGGTGAATGCTCGACAAGGAATCGGTGCAGTCGCTCGGAATGCTGCAGCTGAGCCGAGACGATTGCGAGTTCCTTGTCGCGCTGTCGATTGGCTAAGGCACGATCAACGGCAATGATCATGTCATTGGGGTCGCAATCCTTGCGCAGGAATTCGAAGGCCCGATGGCGTAGCGCGTGGATTGCGGAGGTGATCGACTTGTCCGCACTAAATACGATTACTGATGCATCTACCTGATGAGAGGCCATCCACTCCATGATCTCCAAACCTGAGATGTCCGGAAGCATCAAGTCTAGGATGACAAGGTCTGTCCTGCCTTCTTTGAGCTTGGAAATAGCCACCTGACCCGTACCGGCTTCGCCGATCGAACGCTGATCACCGGCAAGCAATTCCATGTACGCAAGCCGAAAGCGTGCCTCATCGTCAACGATCAGGATGTTTTGGTGCATCTGAACGCTGGGCACCTTGGCGATCTCATACAGTGCGGTGATCGCGTTCATTCGCTACTATCCAATGAAGATCGTCGGGTTTTCGGAATCAGCAATGCAATGCTGGTACCGGAGCCGATCTGGCTTCTGCAGGTGATCAGTATTCCTTCCTTCTTGGCCAAATTGCCAACCACGGAAAGACCGATACCTCGCTGTGACATATCTGTAGTCGGCTTTGGGCGATAGATCGTTTGAATGGTCTCTTCCGTTATTCCAGGGCCATTGTCATCAACCCGCAACTGCACATAGCTATTGCCATCGTGAATGATGTTGTCGCTGACGGAAATTTTGAAGAATTTGCCTGCAACAAGGGCTTCCGAGGCATTCTTCCAAAGGTTCAGTATGATTTGCTTCAAGTTGTCACGGTTGGCCAGAATGGGTAGCTCGCCTTGAGGAAGCGCCATTTCAATTCGTATTCCCTTGGATGTGAACAAGGTATCTGCGTAGAGCAACAAGAAGTCGTTCAGGATACTAATGAGATCGATGCTCCTGGGCTCTGAAGAGCCTTTGATGGCATGGGTCATATGGCCAACAATATTGGCGACACGATCAATTTCCTCGGTCAAAACGGTAAGTTCCTGGCGAACGCCATCCTCCGGCATCTTCCGCTCAAGGATTTTGAGATAACTTTTGATGATTCCCAGTGGATTTCCGGCCTCATGGATGATCTGGCGCGCATGCCGGGTAAATTGGTGGGTCAGTTCCTTTTCGATTTGCTGACGCTGGCTTTCCGCTTCAATGACAGCATCAAGACTGATTGCAGCAATCTTGCCAAAATTGGCCAACCAGGGAACCCGACGCTGTAGGCGACCATACTGCTTTTCCGACAATCCGCAGATCATCACGCCAATCGCACGATTGCGCGCCAGCATGGGAATACAAAGCAAACCATCGGCAGCCAGGGCGCGGGCGAGCTGCAAGTCCAGCAACGGTGGTGCTTCAGACTGATCGAACGTTGTCCGAACCTGGCGGCCAACGACGGATGCTGCTGCCAGTGAGCGTGAGGCGATCAAAGGGATGGAAAGTTGCCGGAAAAGTTCATTTTGTGCCCCGACCTTATCGCCGGACAGTGCATCACCTTTCTCGTTGGCCAGTAGAATGGCCACCTTGGGCAGGTCAAACAGGATGCGCGCCGACTCCCTTAATGCGAGCAAGACTTCTGTGTCGCTACCCAGTTGGAACAAGTCCTGTTGCAAGGGCTGCAGCAACGCCATGCCGCTGACCATCGCCGCCAGATCTGCCTCGGCCGTGCTCGCCTGACTTGGTGACTCTGGCATGGGCGCAGACACTACGACGCGGCGCCTGGGGAATTCTTCTGCAACAGCGATTCCCAGTGCATCGGCAATCTGACGGGTGCGCTGGATCGAACGTTCTTTCGCCGCGAGCAGTGCCGACATATCAAGCTTGAGGCTGCTGTGGTTGACGACTACCCCCAGTTCAGGTGACTTCTCCCGATCGGTGCACAGTGCTTGGGCAACCCAGACAATCTGCGGTAGTGCGGTTGCCGTTAGAATCTGCAGCGCCGACACATGATGGAAAGCCACACCATCGGCCAGTACGGAGTCCAATCCCCATTGGTCGATCAGCCAGCTGCCCACCTCCGCATGGGTCGTACCGAACAGTTGGGACTCCTCGGCCTGGAGCCTTGGATTTTCGGCGGAATTGTTGAGGAAGCGACAATAGGGTTCACCAATCGCCGAGCGCATGATCACTTCTCCGATGTCATGCAACAGCCCCGACAGATAGGCGTTGTCAGGATAGGGATATTCCACAAGCTCAGCAACGCTGCGCGCGAGCTCACCTGCTAGCAGTGAATGGCTCCAGAAATCTGCAATCTCGGATGCATCAAGATTGGCGTTCGTGTTGAAAAGTCGCTGGATGGAAAGGCAGGTCGCGAGCGAGCGAACCAAGCGCGTCCCAAGCGCAAGCAAGCAGGTTTCGAGATTTTTGAGTTCTAGTCCTCGGCGTAGTGCTGGCGAGTTAGCAACGCTCAGAATTCGAGTGGCCAATCCGGGATCTTGCTCGACGATGGTTGCCAACTCTCCCAGCGTCGCTTGTTCGTCTTCGACGGTTCGCATTAGTCGCAACAGAATCTCGGGCGGAGACGGAATCCGACCGCTGTCGATTGATTCTTGAACGGATTCAGGGATACGGCGCATGGATGAGCAGAATCGAAGACCGACCTTATGCAAAAGATGAAGGGGCGACTACCTGTTTATCAACCGGAACAACATTCGTTGTACTTTACCCGGCTAGAGGTATGACGTTTGGGAATTTGGAGTTTTTCTTAGAAATTGATTTTGAAGAATATAGGCTCGGTTTGTTGCATCGCTGTGAATTCAATGTTTCCTGTTGGGCGCTTGGTGGCCATTCCAGACCAGAGCCTCAGTGCAGCTATAAAAAACAACGCTGGATTTGCTACGTTAAGAATCTCGTCGGGTAGATGCCGGACAATATTCGCTGGTGCAATGCACCGCACAAGTGGGGCATGCAAGCCACGGCGGTTTCTCCCGATCTGCTCGAAACGCTCAAGCGCGGAGCAAGCAAGATGCAGTTTGGTCAGAGGTCCGTGCGCTACAGGTACACACGAAATGGCCAGAAAATCGATTAGTTGGGGTGGGATGCCATGTTTGTAGGCTCACAGATTGTCAGCCCGTAGCAGCGCATGAAGCTGATCCTGAGGGAGATCCACACTGAGGCGCCGATTGCCCGGGTACGTGCCACCGATGAACGTATCTTCAGTACGGCAAGATCGATGCGTCCAACTTTGACCATATGGAAAGCGATCTCTTCGTCGTATGTGTCATTCAGCAGGATGGTCACCTGCACCACTCGAATTGAGATGGCTATACGGGCTGGCGGCCCAAAATCGATAAAAACAGGCCCTGTGGCGATGATGCCCCAGGGCCTGCTGGTTTCCTGGTGATTTGATCAGGCGGCTTTTTCGACAGCCTTCACCGTCTTGGCCTTGCTGACCTTGCTGACCTTGCTCGCCTTGACCGTATTTTCGGACAGCGCGGCCAGCTTCGACTGCGTCGATTCGGTGGCTTGCTTGACGACGTTCTGTAGCGAATTCATTGCCTCGTTGGCCGTGGTCAGCGCATTCCTGACTGCTTCAACCACTGGCTCGGTGCCCTGCGGCACGTTCTTCATCGTCACTTCGACCGCAGCGCCGAACTGCTTCTGGGCTTCAGACATCTGGGCTTCGATCAGTTCGCCGAACTCGTTGCCCAGGCCAATGGCAATGCCGAACAGGTTGTGGTTATAGGCGGCTGCCTTCGCGGCCAGGTCCTGCAGGGCATTGTTGTGCAGCTTCGAAAGCTCTTTGACGTCCTTGCTGCTGAGCAGCGAATGGGCGTGCTCGTGATGGCGCTCGAGGGAGTTCTTCGAGGTTTCCAGATTCAGATGGGTAAGCTTCTCGACAGTTTCCAGCGCCTTGCCGGTCATCTCGTGCAGGGCTGATAGTTGGGCCTTGTGGGCGGCAATGACTTTTTCGGCGTTCATCATGAGAGTTCTCCTTTCGGTAAGGGGGCCGGTAAACACCTTAAATTCGGTGCGTTGCTCGGTTGCTGCGGGCAACATCTCAAACCGCCACCAGCTTGCGATTGGCAGCGCCCGGTAAAGTCCGCAGCGACTTGCCCGGCAACAGCGTGTATTCGCTCTCCTTGACCGTGCTGACGTAATGCCAGTCGGCGCGGCACTCAGCAGCTGTTGCTGTGATTACCATGTAGCCGCGGTCACCGGTGTTGGCATATTTAAGAGGACCGATGATGGCTTCCAGTCCGGCTGCGACCAGGGCGGGGTTCTCATTCGGGAAGTAGGCTTCGAAGCCGGGCGAACTGACCGACGCAACGGCATATTCGATGCCGGCGGCGCGACCCTGGTAATCCTGCAGGTCGCTGGCCCAGGCATTGTGCGTATCGCCGGCCAGCACGACCAGATTCTTGTCCAGTGCGCGCGACATGCCGAGTACCGTCTCGCGGGCCATCGCATAGCCATCCCAGGCATCGAGGTTGTACGGGATGGCCGGCTGGGCCAGGATGGCCTGTTCGGTGGCACTCAGGCTGCCTGGTGCGGTCTGCGCCTTCGCCAGCAGTGCCGAGTAGGCCGAGAAGCTGATCTGGCCGAGCACCAGCGGGGCGGGAATGTTCATGCGGCCCATCAGCACCTGCTGACCGAGCACCTGCCAGATGGCGCCGGAGCCGGCCATCTGCTCCTGCAGCCAGAGCAGTTGCTCGACGCCAAGCAACTGGCGGTCGGCATCGGCCATGTCGGCGGCAAAACGGGTGCTGTCAAAGCTGCCGTTGCTGCCGAAGTAGTTGGCATAGTCGAAGGCCTGGTCACGGGCGATGACCCGGGTGTCCAGCATGTGCAAGGCGAGCAGATCGCCGAAGGCAAACGACCGATGAATCTTTTCCGGATGCTTCAGGTCCGGCGTACGAATCGGCAGCCATTCATGGAAGGCCTGCAGGGCGGCGGCGCGCCGGGCCGAAAACTCGCCTTCGGTGGCCGGATCGTGGTTTTCGGCCCCATCCTTCCAGGTATCGTTGGCGATTTCGTGGTCGTCCCAGACATGGATGAATGGCATCGCGGCGTGCACGGCCTGGAGGTCCGGGTCGGTGCGGTATTGGGCATAACGCTGACGGTAGTCGTCGAGCGTCAGCAATTCATGGGCTGGCTCGACTTCGCGGTCGAGCGCGGCAGCATCTTCGGAGGCGTATTCGCCACGGCCATATTCGTAGATGTAGTCGCCGAGGTGGATGGCGACCTGCAGGTCGTCGCGCTTGGCGGCCTCGCCATAGACGTGGAAATAGCCGGCCGGATAGTTGGAGCAGGTGAATACGGCAAACTTGACCTTGGCCGGTTTGCCGACCGGCAATGTCCGGGTGCGGCCAACCGGCGAAACCCGGTGCCCGGCGATGAAGCGGTAAAAATAGACCGTATTCGGCTGGAGCCGGGTGACATCGACCTTGACCGTGTAGTCGCGTTGCGCGTCGGTCAGTGCCGTGCCGGCCCGGACAAGGCGCTCGAAATTCTTGTCCAGCGCCACTTCCCAGCGGATCGGGAGGCGCCCGGCGCGGGCACCGTCGACGCGTGTCCACAGGATCACTTGCCGGGCCAGGGGGTCGCCGCTGGCGACGCCGTGCTTGAAGGCCAGCCGGGCATGCGCTGCACGCTGATCGTCATCGTGATCGTGATCATGGCCGTGAGCCATGGCCGTCTTGGGCAGCAGGGCGCTACCGGAGAGAGCGAGTGAACCTGCGCCCAGTTGATTGACGAATTGGCGGCGGGATTTGTGGAAACGATTTTTCATGGCGATCCAGACAGGAAAGGAGGATCGCCGCAGATTATCGTTCCGGCATTACCGGAGAATGTCGGTGGTATGACTGCCGGTTACAGCAGAAACGTCCTAGACGGCGCCCGTGGCCAGAACCTGCCGCTCCTGCAGCGGCTGGTAAATGAAGACGACCTTGCCGGCCGAGATTTCCTCGACCGTATAGGTGCCGTTGATCACGTCGCCGGCCTTGATGATCAGGTATCGTCCCTGGTGGTTGATGAAGACCCGGACCTCGCCTTCCTCGATCAGTTGTCCGAGGAACTGGAACGGCAATGGCGGCGCCCGGGGTGTGGGCGGCGGAGGAGGGGGTGGGGCGATGTACCAGGTTTTGGTGCGGAAGGGATCGATGGTTTCCGGCGCATCCTCTTTCTGGCCGGGCGTTTCTTCCTTCTCCGGCGTCGCTGCCGGCAGCGCGAGGGCTGCTGTTGTCGCCATCCCGGCCATGGCTTCGGAATTCGCCACAGTTTTGCGTTTGCTTGGGCGCTCTGCTGCTTCCGGTGCGGCCGGATCGTCTTCGACAAAAACGGCTGCCGTCACCGTGCCGAGCAACAGCGCACCGAGGATCAGCCAGCGTTGGCGTGGGCTGGGGGAAGTCATTTGGTCTCCGGGCGACGGGCAAAGATGACCAGGCGCAATTGTGCATCGACGCTGCCGGCGCCGATGTTTTCGCGGCGCAGGGTGACATCCTCGATGGACAGCGCCGGTTGCCAGTCGGTTTCGTCCGGCTGGGCGGGCGGCACTTCGGCCGTGAAGCGCTGGGCCGTGCCGCGCCACGGCTTACGTTCGAGCACGATGTGCCGGGGATGGACGAGCAGGGTGTGCCGGTCAAGCCACGAAAGTGACACGATTGGCCTCCTCCAGGCTGGTGATGCCGACCTTGACCAGATCGAGCGCCGATTCGCGCAGCGAGCGCGTGCCGCCGCGCCGGGCGGCTTCCTTCAATTGGCGGATCGGGGCGCGGGCGAAGCTCAGCCCCTTCTTTTCGTTGACCGGAATCTGCAGTACGCCGGAGAGCTGGTACTCGACCGGGTCTTCGATGGTGACGATCTTGTCCTCACCGCGATTGATCTCGGACAGCGCGGCGTAGAGCGTCGTCGTCTTGCCGCTGCCGGTCGATCCGGTGACCAGCAGCATGCCGTAGGGTTCGGCCGACAGGATGCGGATGCGGTACATGGTGTCGGCGTCGAAGCCCATGACGTCGAGGCACAGGCCGTCGAGATGGTCGCTCAGCGCCTGCTTGTCGAGGACGCGCAGCACGGCATCCTCGCCCCAGATGCTGGGCATGATCGAAACGCGGATATCGATTTCACGGCCCTGCCAGTTGACCTTGAAGCGCCCGTCCTGCGGCACGCGCCGCTCGGCGATGTCGAGTTCGGAGAGCACCTTGATGCGCGAGATCACCCGTATGCGGCCGATCATGCTCCGGATGCTCACCAGTTACCGATGTCGGCGGCTTCGCCCTCACCGCCGGGCTTGCCATCCTTGCCCAGCGAGAAGAGATCGAATTCGCCGTGTTCGCCGGGCTGGACGTACTGGTAGGGTTGGTCCCACGGATCGGCCGGCACTTCCTTGCGCAAGTAAGGGCCTTGCCAGCGGTTTTCGGAGGGCGGGCGCTTCATCAGTGCAGCCAGGCCGTTTTCGCTGGTCGGATAGCGGCCGACATCAAGCCGATATTGATCCAGCGCCTTTTCCAGCGCGTCGATCTGGGCGCGCGCTGCCTTGACCTCGGACTTGCCGATCTGGGCAAAATATTTCGGGCCGACATAACCGGCCAGCAGGCCGATGATGACCATGACGACGAGCAGTTCGAGTAGCGTGAAGCCGCGCTGGATGGTCAGGACGAGCGAACGGGGAAGAGGCGCCACGGTATGCAGACAATGGATGGCAGGACCAATGATGTTATGGCCGGTGCATTACAGCGAAATGACATTGGCAGTGTCAAACCGCCATAACAGAGTGGTCCATGTTCCGGCTACCGCGCCGCACTTTTTCTGATTTTCGTTTCCATGATCATGCCTGCGATGGTGAAGCGTGGCTTCAATGGCGGAGAGCTTTTCACACACGCATACTCGCCTAACGCCCGTAGGTATCCTCGAAGCGCACGATGTCGTCCTCACCGAGATAGCTGCCCGACTGCACTTCGATCATTTCCAGCGACAGCTTGCCCGGGTTTTCCAGTCGGTGCGTGACACCGAGCGGGATGTAGGTTGATTCGTTTTCGGAAACCAGAAAAACCTCTGCGCCGCGTGTCACCCTGGCGGTGCCGGAAACCACGATCCAGTGTTCTGCCCGGTGGTGGTGCATCTGCAAGGACAGTTGCGCGCCCGGTTTGACGACAATGCGTTTGACCTGGAAGCGCTGGCCGGCATCGACACCGTCGAACCAGCCCCACGGGCGATGCA
Organism: Azonexus sp.; assembly: GCA_041909135.1. Taxonomy (GTDB): domain Bacteria; phylum Pseudomonadota; class Gammaproteobacteria; order Burkholderiales; family Rhodocyclaceae; genus Azonexus. The sequence goes on from JAYREA010000002.1 coordinate 176,864, forward strand.
CCTTGCGGTGGAGTTGCGTCAGCACCGGCTGGCTCTTCTTCAACTGATCGACAATCTTCTTCACATCCTGGGCTGCATCATGCTGGGCGATCAGGATCGCATCGTCGGTTTCGACCACGATCAGATCGTTGACCCCGACGCAGGCAACCAGACGGTTTTGGGCGAAAGCCAGCGTATTCGTGCAGCCTTCCAATAGCACGTCACCGCGCGTCGTATTGCCGGCTTCATCCTTGCTCAGCACGTTCCACAGGGAATCCCACGAACCCACATCCGACCATCCGGCATCCAGCGGAATGACCACCCCCTGCGGCAGGCCGGAGATGCCCTGGTTCAAACACTCCATCACTGCGTAGTCGATCGAGTCCGAAGGGCAGGCGGCGAATGCAGCGCTTGCCACACGCACGAAATCGCCATCCGTCTTTGCCTCGCTGACTGAAGCTCGGCAAGCCTCGAGAATATCCGGTCGGCACAGTGCCAGGGCGTCCAGCCAGACCGAAGCCTTCATCACGAAAATGCCGCTGTTCCACAAATAATTGCCCGAATCCAGATACGACTCGGCCGTTGCACGGTTCGGCTTTTCGACGAAGCGGGAGAGCACGAAAGCCTGGCCCGGCGCCGGAACCGCCTTGCCAACCTGAATGTAGCCGTAGCCCGTTTCCGGCGCATCCGGCGTAATGCCGAAAGTGACTGCCTGGCCCGACTCGGCCAGTGCCACGGCACATGCAACTGCTTCGCGGAACCGCGCCTCATCCTGAATCACATGGTCAGCCGGCATCACCACCATGACCGGATCGGCAGCATCGCGCTGCGCCAGCAAAGCGGCCAGCGTCAGCGCTGGCGCCGTATTCCGCCCGAGCGGCTCAAGCACGATCTGCCCTTGTTTGCCCTCCAATCGCAGTTGCTCGGCGACGGCAAAACGATGGTTCTCGTTGCAAACCAGCAAGGGTGACTGAAGGCCGGGCAGTCCATCGAGCCGACAAACCGTCAGTTGCAGCATCGATTCGCCACCAACCAGCGGCAGCAACTGCTTCGGATACTGCTCGCGGGAAAGCGGCCAAAGCCGGGAGCCGGAGCCACCGGAGAGAATGACGGGGAGGATTGATGGATTCATGGGTTCGGAAAACAAGAAACAGCTGAAGGTGAGCGGCCGACAATGCCCGACGAATGTTTCAAATCAAATGCTCCGCCAGCAGATAATCCTTCGTGTACTGATGAACCTCGCTGGCGGCAGTCGCTTCCTCGATTGGCCACCAACGAAATTTGGCATGCTGGGCATCTGCCGCCGGGAGCCTGAAGTCGTGTGGCACTTCGACGAGGTGCCCAAGGGCGACGTAATGGGTCGAGATGCGAGGTTCTTCGGCAAAGCAATCCGGGTAGAAATGCTCGAAGCAGCCGATCGGTCTGGGATGGATCTTGCCGTGGCGGATCTCATCGCCCAGGCCGAGTTCTGTGCCGGCGACCCGAATCAGGGCATCGGCGATTTTTTCATTCTTGAATATCCGGCCGCCGGGAACAAACCAGAAATCCTTTGCCGGGCGGTTCTTGCGCAAGCCAAGCAAGACCTCACGGGAATCACGCACCAAAATGAGGTCGACCGAAACCAGCGCTGTCCGATCCACTACGGAGAGAAATGCTTGTCTATCGAGCATGGCCAAATACCAGTTGTCTTATCGCGCCAATAACAAACAAGGAGTTGGTTACCAGATAACGCCGCCACAACCGGCGCGGTTCCGAGGCCAGGCGGTGCAGCCACTCCAAGCCATTGTTCCGCATCCAGGCCGGGGCGCGCGACACCGTGCCGGCGTGAAAATCGAAAGCGGCCCCAACGCCGATCATCACCGCCTGCACCCGGCCCCGGTGCTCGGCCATCCAGCGCTCCTGCTTGGGGCAGCCGAGCCCGACAAAGACGATGCCGGCGCCGCTGGCGTTCATTCGTTCAACTGCCTGTGCATCCTCTTCTCGGCTCAACGGACGAAAAGGTGGCGATTCCATCCCTGCAATCTGCAAGGCGGGAAACGCAGCCAGCAAGCAGTGACGAAGCTTTTCCAGCGTTTCGGCAGTGCTGCCATAGAAAAAAACAGAAACGCCTTCTGCCTCGCAGGAACGCGCCAGCGCCCAGGTCAGATCCGGGCCGTTGATCCGCTGCTGCCCGGCAAACCCCTGTCGACGCAGCATCCACGCCACCGGCGCACCATCCGGCGTGGCCATGTCCGAAGACTCGATCACCGCGTGGTAGGCCTTGTCCTGAGAGGCAGTGACCACCACATGTGCATTGCAGATCGTCACATAACGGCTTTCGTTGTGCCGTGCCCAGCCCAATAAGCGGGCGATCGCTTCGTTCCAGCCGAGGGCGTCGATACGGATGCCGAGAACGCGCCCAGCTCGCCGATTAGTCTCGGTCAAGGCTTTTTCGGGGTGGCTAAACACTCTTCAATTCCTCCTGCAAAACGCTCGACCATGTTGTCCAGCGTGTAACGCCTGGCATCGGCCAGCGCGTTTGCCCGCATGGTTTCGCAAGCGCTTTTGTCTGATAACAACTGGATGACTGCAGCCGCATACCTCTCGGCCGAACCCGAAACCACCAGACCGTTTTGCTCATCCTTCAGATAAGCCGCCTCCGGGCCGTGCCTGGCCTCGCTTGTTGTCGCCATCGGAACGCCAGCACAGAAAGCATCCAGCACATGCAGCCCAACCGCCCCGGGGTTGAATACCAGGCTGGCTATCCGAAAATAGGCTGCCTTTTCTACCCCTTTGCGTACCCCAACCCAATGCAGCCAAGGACGGGACAATTGAGCCTCCAGGATTTCAAAGGCATTAGGCCCGTCTCCGATGACGACAAGATGAAAATTGGGAATAGCCTTCCGAATCATGTCCGCAGCATCAAGCATGAACCCGAGGCGCTTGTCGGCGTAAAGCGAACCGCAGAACAATCCAATCGGAGTTCCTTCAGGTGCCTCGATCTCCCTGCATATTGCCTGCATCTGAGCGGCCGTTACGCTGGCCAGGTCGCGGGCGAAGGCCTCGTTGTCAATCGCGTTATCCAGGCTGGTAATTCGTTCACACGGATACCCGGCCTGGCCGACGATAGCCGCCGTCATTTCCGTATAAGCAAACCACCAGTCCACCTTGTTCAGCATCAGTCGCTTCCATTTCTCACGCAGCCCTGACGGTGCATCGCTCTGGAAGTTAACCCCATGCCCCCAGTAGGCCACCTTGCGCGACGACCAGAGCTGGCTAATCAGCAACGGATAGTTTGAAAGGATGCGGTTTTCCTGCATTACGATAACCAGTTCAGCATCACGCAATTCAGCCGGGAAAGGCTGCCAGACGAGATCGCGTGCGCCAACTTCCCAAAAGCGGTTGGCAACCTTGTGGGCCCAAGGCAGAGTGCCCTCGTCCTTTTTGGCTGATTCGCGACGCGACGCTTGGCCATGGACCAGGTGCAGATCTATACCCCGTAGGGAACAGGCCGCACGCAGCCGCTCGAATAGTTCCGTGCGGTAATGCAGCAGGCGATACTGAAAAATGATGACTTTTTTCATTTCAAGTTCGGCCATAGCGGTCACGCTGTCATCCGGTCCAACGGTGGCCATTTCGCCAATACCCATTTTTTAAATGCAAGAGGGAGCAATATTCCCGAAGCAACCAGGAGCGGGAAATAGACCATAAAATTGAGCCCATCCCAAGGTACAAACTTGAGCCCAATTCCCTTTACCAAGCCAATAAATAGGGTGTTGAAAAGGTAGATGGCAAAAACGTACTTCCCCCATGTCAGAAGCACCGCCGAGTGATTGAATACGGGTAGTCGCAACAGAAAGATTAGAGCTTGAATCGAAACGAGGCCCAGTATCAATTTTGGGTAGGGCAACAGGAAATGCGTGAACGACAAAGCTATAAAAAGCACCAATGCAATCCAGCCAAATTTATCGAGGTTGCGGATGAAGGTCGGATAGTTGCGTGCCGTCATGATCCCGATTGCAAGGAATAGCGCATATTCCGCAACCCGATTCAGCGCAAAAAGACTGGTGATGTCGGAGTGTGCAATATAGGCAATAGCTCCGATCACGATGAATGGCCAAGCATGCTCCCCACCAATGCGCTTCAAAATTGGCAGCATCAGATAAAAGATAAACACAACGTAGATATACCAAAGTGCAGAAGCACTGCTATAGGCAGGGCGTATCAGGATATCAAGCAGCCCGCTCCAGATGCCTTCCGGCACGTTGTCGACGTGCATCAAATGGCTCGCGATGGTTTTCCCCGTTACGATCAAAATCGAAACCGCAAAAAAAGCTGGCATGAGCCGGATAAATTTGCCGCGAATGAACTGATAGTACTCACTGGCGGTAGCTATGGTTCTGTATGTGTATTCCATAACAAAGCCACTCAGAAACATGAAAAACGGCATATGGAAAAGGTATATCCACTCCTTTAATACGCCGTACCAGTCGTTGCCGGCTAAAGGCGTTCTGCCCTCAATATGGCCGACCACTACGAGCAAAATCGCCAGTCCCTTTGCCCTGTCAATTTCAAAAATTCGCGACTTGTTCGTTGTCATAACAATGATCCACTTACCATTCGATAATTTGATTTCGTGGACATTGCCAATGGCACTGAACACGCGGCCCAAGCGTGGCTGCGCTCTAAGCCGGAGCTAGAGTCAGAGTCCTCTCGACAAGAGTCAAAACCCCGTTGGTTCTACTTTTCCAAGACATATCTCGCCGAACATGATCGAGTGCTGCCTTGCTCATCGTTTGGCGCATCTGCTCATCGATACCAAGCTTCTGGATGGCTTTCGCGAGTCCATGCACTACGCCTGCTTCATCAATGTTTTTTGTGGATACGACAACGGCTGTTTCAGGGGTTACCAAGGTCGCTGGGCCACCGATGTCCAGACAAATTACCGGCAATCCATATGCCTGTGCCTCCAGCACGACATTCCCACTGGAGTCGTGCAAGCTGGGAAACAGAAAACAATGCATCGACTGATACAGGGCGAATAGTTCCTGCTGTGGCATGTGGTTCACCCAGCGAATGCTGTCCTGCAACCCGACTGAGGCGGCTACATTGCGTAACTCGGCTTCAAACGGCCCCTTGCCCAGCAGCGTGAACTCTATTGAAATCCCTTGTGAGACGGCTTCAGCTACGGCTCGAATGGCCAGATGAGCGCCTTTCCAGCCCAATAAACGGCCGGCAAACAGTACGCGCAACGGCTCACCTGTTTGCCGTATTGCTGGCTGGATTTCCTTGGGGGCTTCGATGCCGATTTCAGGGTACACAATCGCCCGCTTGCGAAATGGCCAAGGCAGGGCTTGGCGCGTGTCTTCCGTCTTGGTGAGAATCAGTGTGCTTTTCGCATAGGCGACCCAAAGGAAAGGATCAAACAGAGCGGCCTTGTTCAGCAGCGCGCGCAGGATTTCCTTGATTTTTTCGCGCCCGCGTATGGATTGCTTGAGTACCAGCGGGGCATCCTCACCCCCACCGACAGGTCCAAATACAAACGGAATTCCCAGATAGCCAAGAAACGACGGATGACGGAATACGCCATAGGTGCAATGAATTGCCAGATCAAAGCGCTGCTCGCGCTGCAAGCGGCGGGCAAATGGCAGAAGGCCGAATTGCCAGGCGGCGTAGAGCAGGGGGGCTGTTGTCGAATTGAGTGGCACTGAACGTAGCCAGACCGGCCTGAAATAGACAACCTGAACATTAGGCGGCAATTCAACACCAGTGGCCTCAACCAGCACGCGACGGGTTACGTCAGTGACCACCGTCACCTCATGCTGTAGCGCCAGTTCGGCTGCCCAGCGCCAGCCGACGCCGGGTTCGCTGCCGACGTTGGGGGCGAAAGCAAATGCGCTGAGGAGAATTTTCATGCTGGGGCTTTGTTTCAGATGAAGGGAAGTGCTTAGAACTTGTCACCAATGGCCAAATAACTGCCATAGATGAACAATGGAGCACGGCTCCCGACGTATCGCGAAACCTTGCCGCTACCGTAAATCCGAACCCGCGAAAAGCCGGCCATCCTTAGCTTCAGCTTAAGGGTGTCGGCAAAGTGCTGTGATACGTGCGCACCACCAAGAATGCTTCGGCCGCGCAGCTTTCGCTTGATATCGCTAGGGTTCGGCGTGGTTAGCAGAAGTCGTCCGCCGATTTTGAGCACCCGGAAAATTTCCCCTAATGTTTGATCGACATCGGTCTGGTAAATATGCTCAATGAACTCCCCTGCCACGACGGCATCGTAAGTGCCGTCATCGTTGGGAATCTTGCTTGAGTAGCCGTGGACCCCTTGTTCATACACCTTCGCCGGCAAACGATCCAGGCGTTCACGTACAGCATCTAGCCCGTAGATCAACAGGCTATCGTCGATCTCTTTGAGTACGCATCCTCCTCGCCCCGTGTTGCAGCCTATATCCAGAACACTGTGAGCGTCCTTGGGCAGGAATTTGTAGAACTGGCGATAGCGGTCTTCTGTGAACGGATCACGTTCACTTTCCGGTTGAAGCAGATTTAAAGCCTCGTAATTTATGCTTCGGTCCATAAGTATTTGCCCACCAATGTTGATTGTTTTGGTTCAATAACCGGTGCTTCAGGCCTGATTAGGCGCGACCCAGAATTACCTTTGAATAACCCCACATAAAATGCACAGGCCATAAAACGCCGCCGTGTCGCCAGCACATCGTTAGCCAAGAGCGCCAGGGCAGCCCCTTGCGAGAAAATATTTGCTTGATCCGTTGATGCAAGGGCAGCGCGTTATCGCGGTGTGTCCCTTTCAGCGAGTTGCGGGAACACTCCCCGACATATCCGGCGGTAAGCAAAATACGGATACCACGCTTGCGTGCGCGCATTGAATAGTCGGTATCGCCCATGCCATGCTCAAATACCGGATCGAGGTTGCCAAGTTTTCGTGCTACAGCATCGGGGATCAGCACTACGTTTCCATTGATGACATCAACATCTAGCGGAAGTGGCTCGGGGTGAACAACCTTGGCCAAAAATGGCCGAAAACGGGGCGATACGTGACGCGCACCGCCATAGGTTGTTTCGCCGCTTACGGGATCACTGATCGCTCCCACTACAATCGCCTCATCGTTGGACGCGAGATGATTTCGCGCTGAAAGCAGCAGACTAAATGCGTTTGGTTTCAGGATCGTGTCATCGTTCAGCCAGAGATATGCGGGAAAGCCCTGTTGCAGTGCGGCTTCAAACGCTCGATTCATGCTGCGGTTCCAAAAATAGCTGCCGTCGCCGCGAATGATTACTGCATTTGGTTCGAGCGATGCGATGGCTTCTGCGGTGCCATCTGTCGAGCCGTCGTCAAAAATAAACAACTGGTACTCGATGTCAGCATATTTGGCTGCTTCTGAAAGCTTCTCAAGGCATTCCAATGTTTTGGCACGCCGGTTGTGGCATGCCATTAGCACAGCAATCTTCATGGCGTTCCCCATGCTTGGTGATCGGAGAGAATTAGAACGGGGGCTTCATTTAGTCGGATGCTTGGGGCGAAACTGAAGTCTGTTTCGATACCCAATAGGGTTATTGATTTCTTTGCCTGCCACTCGGTTGGCACCATCCACTCACGTTCTCCCGATGTATTCCAAACCAATCGGGCTCGGCGCTCTCCGCGACTTAGATTGCAGATCCACAGTTTCTTGTCGGCTGTTCGGCACTCGCTGATCGTTGAGCCTCGCAGCCAACGTTCCGTCCTGATGTAGGCATGTCCGGCGGGGGCGATAGCTATACCTTTGCCTTCGGTAAGTGCCATGGTTGGGATGTCCCACGAATACCAGTAATACCTGCTCAGCCCAGTTGCTGCACCCAGTATCAAAGCGCGAGAAACCATGGCGCTTCCCTGTTGGGCCGAATACAAGGTTTCGTGTTCCGGTACCACCCATGTGCCTCGTGGCTTGTCTGGGCTGTCAATAAAAAAGCCTGCTTCGGTATTCCAGATGCTGATATGAGGTAGCCCATTGTTTGCCAAGGTGGTTCGCAACTCGCTAACCAGTTCTGGAATCTTTTCTGGGCCGTGGCGGCCCGTGTAGAAATGGAAGCCTACTGCGTCTATGTATTTGCCTCCGCCAGCTTTCAGAAATGCATCCACACGACGGACACCTGTTGAAAGTCCCGATGGAGACATGGAAATTAGTTTTGCTTCCGGGTCAGTTTTCTTGATTACACGTGAGGCAATACGCGCCATCTCAACCATGGTTGCAGCAGGAAAGTCGACTTTGCTATGGGGCTTATCCACTTCGGAGAAGTGGGGTTCATTCATCAACTCGTAGTATTTTATTCGGCCCTTGTATCGCTCAACGATACGCCGCACGTAGTCTTCCCACTCCTGTAAATCCTGTGGTGGTAGGGCTATTCCGGGATTCCAGACTTCCTGATATCTGGCTGCCACGGCTCTTTTTGGCGGATAGCCAAGGGTGTAAAGGACTTCCACGGACTGCGTTTCAGCCCTAGCAACTGCGCGGTCCAAAGCGTCAAAGCGCCAAAGGCCTTTTTCTTTCTCGAGTGCATACCATGTGGTTTCGCTGGTAATGATTCGCCAGGACCGAAAGCGCGCCTCGGGCCAATAGTAAGTGGTTGCACCCCAGCGAACATGCATTCCAAAGTAGCTATCGTCTATGAACCGATCACCGGTTGGGCTTCGAACTACTGTGTCTGAAATTACCAAGCCGGAGTAAAGGAGGCTGACAACACAACCAATTACCGGCAATAAATCAGAAAAACGTTTCCTTATGCTCTTCATGTTGTATTTCCGAGTCTCGATCCTGATTTATGCCCGTGGAAGTAGTTTTTTGATTGATTGCCGGCTTGTAGCGTTTTCTCAGTGTTGACAGCCCGATATCTGTGCTGTCCCAGCAATACCAGCGACAGTCCAAGTGGAAGGAGTTGTATGTACTGAACGCTATACGTAACGAAAAATAGAAGCTGTCCGAGGAGCAGCGCCATCAACAATTTGCCGTCAATCAACCCTTGATTTGTATGAGCGGGGAGTTTTCGCATCGCAACAACTGCGAAGTAGTACGCAAGCAACATCGTGAGGATGCCAACAACCCCAGTGCGTAGAAGTACCGTTACATATTGGCTGTGGGGCGACTGAGTTAACTCTTGTTGAGCGGCTTCGATGTGACGAGCGAAGCCTGACCCAAATGGAAAGCCAACCAGATTCACCAGCGGTCCTCCATGAGCCCATTGCTCTACAAGGGCACGCCAGCTCTGAAGGCGCCAAGCCATCGTGCTGTTGTCTTTTCCAACTTCTTGAACTGAATGAGCAAGCGACTGCTGGACCGTATCAAGATGCCCTGCAGACAAAAACGGTATTAGCAGCGCTGTGCCAACCAATGCTCCAACCAAAAAGGTGGAAGCGGCCTTGGAGCGTATTTTTCCTGCTGACAGAAAAAGTAGTGCTATCGAGACAAACGTTACGACCCAGAGTGTCCGGTGTTGAAGGAGAACGACGCAGATAAGGAGGAGTGGCAGCAGGACTCCCCACCACTTTGGGGCTGTTTTGTTCAGGTAGGCGTATAGCCCAATAACTAGTGCTTGAGCCAAGAAATATGTTTCTGCTGCAGAAAATACTCTCAGCGAGTTACCACCTTCATTCCAGTAACTAACGATATCCATGCCAAGTGCCATTGCCACCCAGCGGAAGAGTGCAATTGCTGAGAGAACTGCCGAACCGAGCATCCAGGAGCGAATAATCTTGTCTACGTCACTTGATGAGAGCTTAAAAGTCATCAAATACCATATCCCTGACCAGAAGTAGAAGAAGGCTCGAAACTCCACTCCCGCAGTGGTTCCAAACTTGACGGTACCCATGCCGAATGACAGCAGCAGCACTGCGCCATATAGAAGCCAAACGTAGTGCTCGCGATGCAATTTGATGCTGAAGATTCGCAACAAACCAGACATTGCGAGCAGCAAAAATAGTAGGTCAGGAAGAAAGAGTTGAATGCCGAGTGGAAGTGATGGCTTGAAGATCAGAGCGGTCTCGATCACAAAAAGCCAAATGACCCAATAAATTCCGTTGACTGGTCGGTGATAGAAATTTATCGCCCCATAGAACAGGAGAAAAGCCAAAACGATCGCTACTGCAAAGGGAATTAACGTAAGGCCATAGCTCACTATCAAAAAGAAAGTGTTCATGAGTATTTGCCCCTTGGCGGCATATAGGGGCATTTGTCAGCCTGAGGTTTCCTACATGGGCTCTTCGGCCTACTGGTCTTGTGTGCCTCAGCGAACGCCATGCTGACCTATTTCCAGGTTGCCGCAAGTCAGGCGATAAATATTGCTGTACTCGCGAACGCCACGTGCCACGTTAAATTTTTCTTGGACCAATTCTGAGTATCTTGCAGAGATGTTCATTCGCTCTTCGAAACCGAGTGCATCGAATGCACGTATTACTTGAGCAAGCGCGTCAGGTTCCGGTGCTGCATAGAACAATCCCGGGAATAGGGAACGGAGGTCGCGAAGGCCGTTCACATCAGCCAAAAGTGACGGCAGGCCAACACCCAGGGCTTCGAGTGCGGAAATTCCCAGTCCTTCGTAGAGCGACGGCATGACATACAGGTCTGCTGCAGCTAGCGCCTCTCGCGCATTCGGTAACCAGCCGCAAAAGGTAATGCGTTCGCTAACTCCAAGACGCTCGGCTAGGTGACGCTCGGAGGAATTGTCATCCTCAAGTCCTACGTGTAAGTAGCGAACGTGATTCATGCCTTGCATACGGGCGAGTGCTTCAATCAGTACACCGTGATTCTTGACCGTTGAGCAATTGCCGACTGTAACCAAGACAGTCTCCTGTTCTGTGAATCCCCAGCGTTTACGAGCACTTGCACGTTCATCGCTACTTATGCGTCGAAATCGGTCGGTGTCGATCCAGTTCCAGACCAAGTCGCTTGATATGCCAAAGCGCTGGCGCTCGTTTTCTTGTACGCCAGGTGCAATTGCTGCAAACCGGGTGCCTAGCGCCTGTAGGTGACGACGTTGCAGTGCTCGTCGCCAGCGAAGATTTCCGTCGAACGAAAAATTGCTGTGCATCGTTCGAACTACCTTTGCCCCGCCACTTATCGCAGCCAGGCCAAACCAGTAACTGGCACCTTCAGCGTGTTGATGTACAAGCGAGTACCCCCCGTTTTTAACAAGGCGGCGGAAATCAAGAAAATATGCTGCTGAGCGCTGGCGAGGAAGGTGGTGAACGACGTAACCGGCTTTCCGAAGGGTCTCGGCGAATTCACCCTCCGACGATCCGGTAGCGAGTAATTCGCAGGTGAGGCCATGCTCTTTCCAGTAAGGGGCTGCGCTCCTCAACATGGTTTCGGCACCGGAAGGCTTAAGCTCATTTAGAACATGCAAGACCTTCATGCGGATACCTCACCGGCGTGTGACAAGGTATTCAATACTTGGTGATAGTGTTCAAGATATGACTGAGCTACGGCGGCTGAAGAGAAACGCGCTTTCGCTAGGGCGAGACCTTGAATCGAATAGCGTTCATACAGCTCACGGTTATTTAGAATCATCAGTAGAGCTTCTGCAATTTTTTCGGGTGAGTGAATATCAATCAGCACTCCACCTCCGTTGTCGGTACCTAGAACCCAGGGAACCGCACCGCTCTTGTCTCCAGCTACCACTGGCAAGCCAAGGGCCATGGCTTCGGCAATGGTCATGCCAAAGGACTCCTCGACAGCTGGATGTAGCAGGATGTCCATTGCGCTAAGTTCATGCATTGTTTGCGCATGTGGAGTCCAGCCATGGAAGACAAATGCATCAACCATATTGTTTGCCTCGGCCCATTGCTGGGCTCGTTCGCCCACTCCGAAATCTGAACCATAGAGGTGCATTTGGGCTGATGGATACACTTTTCGGATTTGCCCCATTGCCGACATTCCAGCCTCTGGGTTTTTTATTGGCGACCACCCACTCAAGAGCATGGCAATTTTAGGAGGGTGGGTACTAAAGTCCCTTGTTGTTCTGGCATACCCGGCTTCAAACACGGAGTCTGGCAAGGGATTGGGAACTATGCTGAGTGGGGCATCAGTCATGCCCTTTAGCGCATCGACAAGATAGGGGGAGACGACTGTGGCGTGTTGGGTCCGTCGTAGTACGGATCTGGCCATCAGTAGGCGGCCCAGACGATAGAAGTCACGCTGAACTTTGAGAATTGCCCAAGGCGCGTCATGGCCTGTAATCAGACACGGAAGACCCGTATCCAGAGCCGCTGAGGCAAATTCGTATGTCCAGTGTGCGTGGACGATATCAGGGGCATCTTCGCGTATGGCATCAGTCAAGGCGCGCCGTTCAAGGGCAAAAAAATCCAGCATGCGACCTGGCGCGCCTCGATCTGGCCGCAAGCTATGACGACGACGAGGTACGTAGTAAACCTTCAAGTTGCGTCCCTTGGCCAGTACTCGGTTTTTATGGCGCGGAACCAATGCGGGATCGGTAGTGAAAGCTGAAACTTCGTGCCCATCCCGAATTAGCGCGGTAATCAGGGTTACCAACAGCATTCCCCCTTTCATCTCACGTGGTAACTGGCTAGTGTCACCGTCTAGAAGATGTTCGATGTCAGGGGTGCCTAGCGGACCTGCAATCCCTATGCGCATGAGATTTTTCCTGACCACAAGAGGTAAGAGTCTGGGATGTTTTCGGTTGCTCTGCCGACTCGGCTACGCAGAGAAAAACGGAAAATCCACCCAGAGATAACTTGGTGTGCAATGGAGAGAATATTTGGGCGACAACGCATTTGGTTTGGGTTTGGTTGTCAGGCGGTGCGCCGATTCTCGATGAGGGCAACCGGGTAGAGTCGCTCAATTCTGTTGAGCAGCGGCAACCGTTCCTTGATAGCCAGAAAGGCAGGCATCCTGCGTAACCAAAGCCAAGCCAAGGCAAAACTGACAGCGAATGCCAGTGCTCCTGTTGATATCTCGGCAAGCAAACTTGCCCAATAGGGGAATGCCTGCGTATGGGTCAATTTAGTGGCTTGGCTAACAGCCTGCATTGATAGCGTGGCTGTAAAGGCGATAGCGAGATTAGCTCGCAGAAAATCGGAGATGGCTAATGGGAGGCAGCGGAAATGCAGAGCAATGTATAGCGCCAGACGAACTGCCTCAGTGATGACCATGGCTTTGGCAAATCCAATAGCTCCTTCATTTGCCAAAAAATATATTGCGATACCAAGAACCATCATGGTTACGCACTGGATCGCTAATTTCGGCCAAAGCAATCCTTGGGCGTCGCATACACCGCCCGACAAGACGGTCAGAAAGGCAAAAGGAACGGCAAGTGCTGCGATTTCCACGATTGGGATAATTGCTTTCCACTGTGCCCCTAAAAGAGTTTCAACGGCATCGGAGGCCGATGGAATAAGCGACAGGCTGATTGAAGCGGCGAGGCTGCCGATGAGTACCCAACCGGCTATAAATGCGTGTGCCATTTTCTCTTTGTCGTCTTGTGCGCTGCTTAGTACTGGGAAGAGAACTTTGGCAATCGCATTTCCAACGTGATGCATGGGTAGTTTGACCAGTGTTTGTGCCCGGTTGTAAAAGCCAAGCATGGTTTCGCCAAACAACCTGCCGATTAGCAGTGAGTCGATATTGGCGCCGATGTATTCAAGGAAGCCAATGACGGAATATTTACTTCCGAAGGTCAAGAAATGGCCAATTTCTCGCCACGAAAAAAGGGGGCGCAAACTATGTCGCACAAACGCGTAGCTCACCGCCAAGGTGATGGCTTCCTGCCCAATGACCGCAAATACAAGGCTCCACACACCCAGCCCATGCAACGCCCCGCCAATGCCAACGAAACCATAGCCGATGATGTTGGAAGCGATTTCGAGAAAAGCCAGTTGCTTGAACCTGAGATCCCGCCGAAGCAGACTCACGGAAACTACTGAAAACCCGCTGAACAAGAATGCAGATGACAGACCACGCAGTATTGGGACTATCTCGACATTTCCGAAGAACCGGCCAGCCAGAGGCGCGAGGAGCCACATCAGGCCAAATAGCATTGCGTTGACGAGTACAGAAAGTGTCAGTGCTGCCCGGATGTCCCGTTCGGTCAGTTTTGGTTTTTGTATCAGGGCAGGAGAGACACCGAGTTGGGCAAAGTAGCTCAGAAATCGGATGGCGATCTGTGCCATTGCTATCAGACCAAATGCCGAAGGAGCAAGCACGCGCGCCATGAGGGCGGTGTAGCCCAAGTTGAAAATGACATTCGTTGCCATCGCCAGCGTGGTCCATCGCATACCTGAAAGCGCCTTGGCAACGAGGTTCATGTCAATTATTAGCCGCCATGAAATCCCGATACGCCATCGCCAGCCCGTCTTGCAGGGTGGTGCTGGATTTCCAGCCCATTGCATTGAGGCGTCCGACATCCATCAGCTTGCGCGGGGTGCCGTCGGGTTTTGTGGTGTCGAAGACGGTTTCACCGGTAAAACCGACTGTCTGCTTGATCGTTTCTGCCAGTTCTGCAATGGTCAGGTCGTGTCCGATGCCGACGTTGATCAGCGGTGGCAGGCCGTCATTGCGGTCTTGGCCGAGTAGCGGGACGAATTGATCATCCGGCAGGTTCATCAGGTAGACGCAGGCATCTGCCATGTCTTCGTTGTAGAGGAATTCGCGTTTCGGCGTGCCGGTGCCCCAGACGGTGACAGATGGGGCGTTGGCTACCTTTGCCTCGTGGAACTTGCGGATCAATGCCGGAATGACGTGGCTGTTTTCCGGGTGGTAGTTGTCGCCGGGGCCGTAGAGATTGGTTGGCATGACAGCGAGGTACTGGGTGCCGTATTGCCGGTTGTAGCTCCAGCACATTTCGATGCCGGCGATCTTGGCCAGGGCATAGGGACGGTTTGTTTCTTCCAGTGGGCCGGTCAGTAGATGTTCTTCCTTCATCGGCTGCGGGGCCAGTTTGGGGTAGATGCAGCTGGAACCCAGGAACATCAGGCGCTGCACATCGTTCTGCCAGGCAGCGTGGATGATATTGCCCTGGATGGCGAGGTTGTCGCGGATGAATTCTGCCGGGTGGTTGTTGTTGGCGAGAATGCCGCCAACCCGGGCGGCTGCCAGGAAAACGTAATCCGGCTTTTCCTGTGCGAAAAATGCGTCGGTGGCAGCCTGGCTGGTCAGGTCGAGTTCGGCGTGGGTGCGCATCAGGAGATTGGTGAAACCTTTCTCCTGCAGGTTGCGCACGATGGCCGAGCCGACGAGGCCTCGGTGACCGGCGATGTAGATCTTGGCTTGCTTGTCCATGATGGTCTTCGATTTACTCGTGGTAATCGAAGGCAGCATAGCCGTGCTTCTTGACCAGTTCGTCGCGCTCGGCGCTCTTCAGGTCTTCGCGGACCATTTCGGAGACGAGTTCCTGGAAGGTTGTTTTCGGGGTCCAGCCCAGCTTCTCGCGGGCCTTGGTCGGGTCGCCGAGCAGGGTTTCGACTTCGGTAGGGCGGAAGTAGCGCGGATCGACCTTGACGATGACGTTGCCGTGCTGGTCGGTACCGGTTTCGTCGACGCCCTGGCCTTGCCAGGTGATCTGGATGCCAAGCTCCTTGGCGGCGGCATCGACGAATTCGCGGACGCTGAACTGTATGCCGGTGGCGATGACGAAGTCTTCTGGCTGCTCCTGCTGGAGCATCAGCCACTGCATCTCGATGTAATCCTGGGCATGGCCCCAGTCGCGCAGGGAATCCATGTTGCCGAGGTAGAGGCAGTCTTGCAGGTTGAGCTTGATGCGGGCGAGGGCACGGGTGATCTTGCGGGTAACGAAGGTTTCGCCGCGCAGCGGGGATTCGTGGTTGAACAGGATGCCGTTGCAGGCATACATGCCATAAGCTTCGCGGTAGTTGACGGCGATCCAGTAAGCGTAGAGCTTGGCGACGGCGTAGGGGCTGCGCGGGTAGAAGGGGGTGGTTTCCTTCTGCGGGGTTTCCTGGACGAGGCCATAGAGTTCGCTGGTGCTGGCCTGGTAGAAGCGGGTTTTCTTTTCGAGGCCGAGGATGCGGATGGCTTCGAGGATGCGCAGGGTGCCGATGCCGTCGGCGTTGGCGGTGTATTCCGGGGTTTCGAAGCTGACCGCAACGTGGCTCATGGCAGCCAGGTTGTAGATTTCGTCGGGCTGGACAAGCTGGACGATGCGGATCAGGTTGGTTGAGTCGGTCAGGTCGCCGTAGTGAAGAATGAACTTCTGGTTATCGACATGCGGATCCTGGTACAGGTGGTCGATGCGGTCGGTATTGAAGAGCGAGGTGCGGCGCTTGATGCCGTGGACCTCATAGCCTTTTTTGAGAAGGAATTCGGCGAGGTAGGCACCGTCCTGGCCGGTGATGCCGGTGATGAGGGCGACTTTGTTTTTGGACATGATTTCAATACCTGGAAGCGTTAGTTGGGTAGGGTGCCGAGAAGCCTGATCTGATCCTTTTCGGACAAGGCTGAAAGCATGGCGTTGATGAACTTGTCTTGCAGGCGGTAGGCCTGTTGCTCGTCGCGATCAATCGATGAAACCCGAATCAGCATGCCGTCGGGAATGCGGCCGGTCATGCCGTATTTCAATGTGGTGAGTTTGTGCTTCAGGCCGAATTCGGTGAGTTCGTCGCCCACTACGACCCAGTAGGTGATGGGTTCGTTGCGCTGGCCCATTTTGGCGACAACGCGATGCAAGGGCAGTGTTCTGCCCAGCAGCTTCAGGTTGTCGGGCTGGGAGGAGATCAGCTCAAAGCCCTGGGCGGGGTAGCAGATTTCCGGGCGATGCGTGTTCATCCCTTCGTGCTGGTTGCCGCCATAGGCAATCGACAGCATGATGTGATGTCCAGATGTATCGACGAAGGTCCGGGAAAGGGTCTGGTCGTAGGTTTTTTCGAGAACTGCTTTCAGTTCCGGAGCCGGTTCGACGGGAACGATGGACTTGTCTTCATGCCAGTCGCCAAATTGGGCCGGGATCATCTTTTCGAGACTGATTCGCTCCACCTGGTCGGCAACCTTGTGTGTGGGGCGTACGGCGACGGCAAGGCCGGAAGCAGCCACCATCAGGGCCAGTAGCACAAAATTCTTGATGACTGGTTTCATGCTCCTGCTCCTGCAACCGTTTTGCCGTGACGTGCCTTGACGAAGAGTTGCAGCAGCGAATCGACGCCGATGATCAGCAGCAGGGCGCTGAGGAAAAGCACCATGCCAGCAAAACCGTGCAGGAAACCTTGCCCGGCCGCATCGCCAAAGTGATAGGTGATCAGCGTCAGGACCATGACGCGGATGACGTTGGCGGTGAATGAAATCGGAACGATCAGAATCGCCAGCGCAATGTTGCGGATAGCTGAGGTGTGCCGAACGATGTTGAGGTAGAGCAGGCCGAGCGCTTCGAGCGTGAACAAGGTGTGCAGTCCGGCGCAGGCATCGGCCACCAGCAGCTTGTATTGGCCGATCTGGAGGATGACGCCCTGGCGGGCAATCGGGTAGCCGACGTTGTAGAGGATGAGTTCGGCTGCGTAGGAAACGGCCATTTTCATGGGCATGGTGACGGTATCGACGACCGGGCCGGGCAGCGGAATCATGAAGAGCATGAAGAAGAGCGGGAACCACTGGGCCTTGAGTGCCTTGCCGCCGCGCAGAAGCAGGAGCAGGGCAGCGAGCAGCCAGATCAGCGAGCCAATCTCGAATATCAGGATGCTCTGGGAGCGCCCGACAATGTAGAGCAGCAGCCCGAAGATGAAGACCGGCCAGCCAGCGGCTGATGGAGAAACCCCTTCGCTGGCCTGCCACATTTCCGGCCACTTGCGATAGAGCAGCCAGCAGGAAATGGCCAGCACGATGGGGCCGTGGGCCTGCTCATCCTGACTCCAGATGCCACGAAAGAGGTCGGCAAAACTGGGGACGTACATGGCGCACAGGCCAAGCGCAACGATAACCAGGCCATACCAGACAGGGGGCTGGGCGAGGTTGGGGGCAAGGCCGTGGCTTTGGACGGAAGACATGGTCGGGATCGGGCGGCTTAGAACTCGTTGAGGACGGCGCCGACCACCGGCGTTCCACTGCGGCGCAGCGAAATCACCAGTTCCTGCAGGCGGCTGGACGAGGTGAAGTGCTTTCGGCCCACGGCCAGCGCGGCACTGGCGCGGGCGGCGATGGTTTCGGCATCGGCGGTGTGGCTGGCCGGGGTGTCGATGAGCACGACGTCATAGTGCTGGCGGCAATATTTCAGCAGGCTGCCGAAGGCCGGCCGGCCGAGTAGTTCCTGCGGATTGGGCGGTACCGCGCCAGCCGGCAGAACGGACAGGCCCAGCAGGTTGGGAATGCGGGTGATGACGTTTTCGGGCTCGGCGCGGCCGGCCAGCACGGCGGAAAGGCCGGGTTGGTTGCCGAGGCAGAAAAGCTGGTGCTGGCGCGGACGACGCAGGTCGGCATCGATGAGCAGGGTGCGTTCGCCCAATTGCGAGAAGACGACGGCCAAGTTGGCGGCGATGTAGCTTCGACCTTCGCCGTTGTCGGTGCTGACGATGGCCAGCGAGCGGTCTTCGGTATCCGGATCAAGACAACGTAGCAGCAGTTGGCTGCGCAGGGCGCGCAGGCGTTCGACGGCAGCGGAAAATGGCTTGAAGGCGGCAACGACCTCTTCGCTGACGCTGGTGTCGCCGGGCATCAGATAGGGGTATTCGAACTGCCGGGAAAGGGCATGCTGGAGGTCGTCTTCCGTCAGGAAGCCGAGTTCGATGGCGGCTTCGCCAAAGCGCAGGTTTTTATCCTTCTGCAGCTTGAGAATCTGCTCGGCCGCTTCCGGCGTGATGCGCCCGGCATCCATCAGCAGGGCGCCGATGGAGCGCCCTGTGTGGGTGCTGTGCATGGCACGGGTGATGACGGTGTCTGGTATGGTGGCGATGTTCATGGCGTGCTCGCTCAGGCGGTTTGGGGGCGACGGTTGGGGAGCAGGCTGGCCAGCCGAGAGAGCCAGTTGCCGGATTTGGCTTCGGGTTCGAATACGGCGAGTACGGGCAGATCCAGCGCCTGGCTGAGGTCTTCCGGCGAGCGGATGCGGCGGTGCAGAAGTTCGAGGGTGAGTGCAATACCGATACTGAGCAGCGTGCCGAAGAAAACGGACATCAGGATGTTGCGCATGACTTTCGGCTTTGACGCGGCAACAGGCTCTGTCGCCGGGTTAAGAACCGCGATGTTGGTCTGTACGCTCTGCGATTCAAGGCGGCTTTGGGTGGTGCGCTGGCCAACGGCGTCGAAGGCGCGCTGGGCGGTTTCGACTTCGCGGACAAGCAGGGTAATTTCGTCGCGCTGCTTCTTCAGTTCGAGAATGCGCGTTTTTTGGGCCTTGACCGCGGCAATCAGCTCGGTTTCCTTCTGCTTGCTGATATTGCCGGCCGTGCCGATTGAGCTGGTGATACGAGCGATTTCGGCATTCATCTTGCTCTTCAATTCGGCCAGTTCGGCTTGCGAGCGCAGGTATTGCGGGTGGTTTTCGCCGAAGTTGCCGGAAACTTCCTTGAGGCGGGCTTCGAGGCGGGCGATGTCCCCCTTCATCTGGCTGACCAGGGCGCTTTGCATGACTTCGGGCATGGTGTCGGCGCTGCCGCTGCTCTTGCGCTTGCTGCTGGCGTCGGTGCCCTGAGCCTGGGCGACGGTGAGCTGGGTGGAGAGTTCGTTCAGTTTTTGGGTTTCGTAGTCGAGGCGTTCGTCGGTGGCAACGATGCCGGATTTCTGCTGGTAGTCGGAGAGCGCCTTTTGTGCAGTATCGAGGCGTTCGCGGTATTGCTTGCTCTGCTCGTCGAACCATTTGGCGTTCTGGCGGGCCGGCTCGATGCGCAGCTCGAGATTGACGTCGATGTAGGCCTGGGCGAAGGCGTTGGCCATGGTTGCGGCAAAGGCCGGGTTGCCGCCGGAGTAGCTGATGGAAACGACATTGCTCTCGCGGGATGGTTTTACATCCAGCTTCTTCTGCAACAGCTGGGCCAGCCAAGGGCCGATCTGCCCCTTGCCTTCAGTGGCCTCCTGCCATTGTTCCCGGATGGTCGGGTTTTCATCCATGCGCAGCGTCTTGACGACGCGGCTGGCCACGCGGTCGCTATTGATGATGTCGACCTGGGTGGCCATGTAGCCGGGGGCCATCATGCCGGGCAGGACCATGCCGGCAATCGGGTCGGGTGATTTGACGTCGAGGACGACGGCGGTGGTCGCGGTGTATTCCTCGGGCAGCAGCAGACTGACCACAGTGGCGGTGAGCACGGTGGCGAAAAAGGTAAAGAGCACCAGCTTGCGGCGCGCCCAGAGAATGAGCAGGAATTGTTGCAGGGTCATGGTGGGCTGGCCTTAGAACAGGCTTTCACGTACGTAGATGACGTCGTCCGCCAGGACGGGCTCGTGGGCATCAAGGGATAGCTTGGTGATTTCGCCGCCTGGCATGCGGCGGTTGACGCGGATTCGGCTTTCAGTGCCGCGCAGGGTGGGGCCGCCGGCCTGGGCCAGCGCCTGCTGCACGGTCATGCCGCGTTCGATGCGGTAGGAGCCGGAGCGCTGGGCTTCGCCGTAGATGTAGAAGACTGGCGCGCGGTGGATGTAGAGGATGTCGCCACCGGCCACCAGGATGTCTTCTTCGCTCTTGTTGTCGATGAAGATGGACGGGAAGTCGATTTCGCGGCGGAAGGGCTTGCCTTCGCGAATGCCGGTCATGACGATGGTGTCGGCGCCCTGCGGAGCAATGCCGCCGGCCATGGCGAGGACGTCGGAGACGCGGTTGTTGGCGGTTTCGAGCGGGAAGCGGCCGGGGCGGTTGACCTGGCCGAGAACGGAAACCTGGTTGCCGCGCACTTGAATCAGGATGATGTTGACCTGCGGCTTCTGGACGAATCCGCCATCCTTCAGGCCGTTGGCGATGCGCTTTTCAGCGGCTTCGATGCTCAGACCGCCGATGTCGACGGTGCCGATCAGCGGGTAAGTGATGGTGCCGCTTTCGGAAACCCGGCTGTCGAGGGTGAGGTCGGGGTTCTGGAAGACGACGATGCGGATGGCGTCACCCTGGCCCAGTTTGTAGTCGACATTGGTTCGGGGCTCGGCCGCGACCGAAAACGAAATGGCGGTCAGCGACACCGTGGTCAGCAGCACCCAGAGCACGGCGAGGAGGCGATGAATTGCCTTGGTCATCGAGTCATCATCCTTTTTCATGGCTGGGCTGATCATTTGAGACCGGCGACGCCTTTTTCGATGGCGCTGGCGACCGGCTTTTCGGTGCCGGTTGCTGCTGCAGGTGCGGCAGCCGGGGCTGCGGCGCTTGGCGTGGCGGCCGTTGCGGCCGGCTGGGCGGCAGCTGCGTCGGCAAGCTTGGCGAAGTCGCCGACCAGTTCGATCTTGGCGGCATCCTTCAGCTTTTTCATTTCCTCGGCCACGGCCTTGCCGTTGCGCTGGTTCTGCAGGAATTGCTGGATGCGCGGCTTGGCAGCGGCTTCATCGACCGGCGCTGATTGCGAGGCGACGATGCGCATGATGAAGGCCTGTTGCGGTCCATCGATCAGCGCGGTCTGGCCATCTTTCATCTGAGCCAGCTTGGGGAGCAGTTCGAGCGGCAGTTGTTCGGCTGGGCGGACACCGGCATTGCCGCGGGCGGGGATGTTCTTGCTCTTCAGCCAGGCGGCGATTTCTTCCATCGGCTTGCCGGAAGTGACGAGCGCCTTGAGTTCGTCAAGCGGCATCTCGGTCTTGGCGATGGCCAGTTCCTGCATGTTGTAGATGCGGCGCTTGGCGAAGAGATCCGGGTGTTCGTCGTAGTATTTTTTGATTTCGTCCTCGGTCGCCTTGGGTTGGGCGGCGGCGATTTGTTCCAGGTAGGCACGGGCCAGGATTTCACGGCGGGCGGCTTCAATGTTCAGCAGAACTTCGGGATTGCGGTCGAGCTTCCTGGCTATGGCTTGCTCGACGGCAATCTGCTGGTCGACGAGGCGATCGAGGACTTCCTTGCGTGCCTT
Organism: Azonexus sp.; assembly: GCA_041909135.1. Taxonomy (GTDB): domain Bacteria; phylum Pseudomonadota; class Gammaproteobacteria; order Burkholderiales; family Rhodocyclaceae; genus Azonexus. Next base: position 198,807 of record JAYREA010000002.1, read on the forward strand.
TGCTGCATTTTCATTGGTGATGCCCGTGGCCTTGCTGAGGACGGAATTGATTTGATGAACCGATATTTCAGCGCCATTGACCTTTGCTGCGACCTGCGTCGCGCCCTTGCTCCCTGACTTGTCATCATTGCAGCCGGAAAGCGGCACAGCGACGACCAGGGCGCAGATCAGCGAAGGCAGGATTTTCTTTGCAGTGTTGGCGAACATCGAAGGCAATTCCTTTAAAGAGGTGGAGGCTATGACAGCAGGAAGGCGATTCTAGGAAGCCAAGATGTCAAAATGATTAAGGTCGCGATATGAGGGTTTTTTAAGCTGCGCCGCGCTTGTTCGTGGGCGCGATACAAATTTTTACGCAAACGGAAAGCATGGAGGGACAGAGTTTTTTCGGTGCCCATAGTCTGATCGGACTATGTTTCAGGTCATTTCGGATAGGGGGTTTCGTAACATTTGGTTGTCAGGATTAGCGTTAGGGTGATTACGCTTCGGTCAATAACGGGTGGGTCATCAATGATTTTGATAATTAGGAGTTCCCCTCAAATGACTTTCAAACTCAAACCATTGGCATGCCTTCTCCTGTTGGCATTGGGTTCTGCCCAAGCCAATGCGGCAACCGTGACGCTGGATGGCGAACATTTCACGATCAGCTATGACACGGCCGTGCTCGGGCTGTTCGGCACACCTACGTTGATCGATTCCACGCTTGTTTTTGCGCCTGGCGGCTCCAGTTCTGGTTTCTCTGCCGAAAGCTACGGTGGCATCAACGTCAACAATTCGACATTTTCTTTCTTCATCACCGCCGATCCGGGCTACAAGCTCACAGGCTTCAACCTGTATGAAGCCGGCGACTACATGCTGATTGGCGACAGCAGCCAGGTTTCCGTCGGCGGCCAGCTTCGTCTCAAGCCGGTTGGCGGGTCAGTGGTGACTGCGGCCATCACGCCGGGCATGCCGCTCACCACCCACACCTCGTTTGACCAGTTTGCGATGACTAACTGGGATGCTACCGCCAGCATCAGCCCGACGACTTCCCTGACCAGCGCCGTGGTCAGCATCGAGAACCTCCTCGGTGCCCGTGCCCGCCTGACTGAAGATGGTTATGCCTTCATTGAGAAGAAGAACGTCGAACTCGGCTTCGTCTTGATGCCGATTCCTGAGCCTGGGGCTTATGCCATGTTTCTGGCCGGTCTTGGCATGATGGGGTTCGTTGCCCGTCGTCGTAGCCAACGCTGAACGACACGAACCGAATGAGCAGGGCCGGGATGTTCCCGGCCTTTTTTTGTTGACCGGTCATCGCGCTTCTTGCAGCAAAAGCGTAAACGGGCGGCGGAACGCAAGGCAATGGCTTCGTGCCGGGTTTGCCCGAGGGGCTGGCAGGCCGCCGGCCAAAATAAAAAACCGCCGGAGAGGAATCCGGCGGTTTTCTGAGGAAGTGGCGGCGATTGCCGCCAGGTAGCCTGATTTATTTGGAAATGTCATTCCCGCAAAAGCGGGAATCCAGAAAAATCAACAAACTGGATCCCCGCCTACGCGGGGGTGACGAATAAATCAGCGTTTCCCTGGCTGTCTTCGCTCAATTCAGGCTGTTCGTCGTCAGAACACGAAATTGCCCGGAATGGCCACCGCGCAGTCCTTGTTTTTGAGCAAGACGAGGTTGCGGCTGACGGCGCTGCCTGCGGCATCGGTGTCGATGCCGATCATTGCATCGGAGCCCATGAGCTTGCAGGTGACATAGCCGCCGGCAATCGGGTTTGCACTGGCGACACCGATGGATTGCAGCAACTGGGTCAGGACGATGCGGTCGACATTCGGCTGGAAGTCGGTGATCGTATCGACACCATCACGCAGGCTGGTGAACACGAACTGGTCGGCGCCGGCGCCGCCGGTCAGCGTGTCGCTGCCGATGCCGCCGGTGATGACGTCGTCGCCGGCTGTGCCGGTCAGCGAATCACGACCGGCCGTGCCGCCGATCTGCTTGACCAGATTGAGGCCGATGACCACCGGGTCGTGGTCAGACGAACGGTAGACCGTGTTGCTGTAGTAGTCAGGACCGCAGGTGGTGCAGGCTGGCTGCTTGTACTCGAGGTTGTAGTCGATGATGGCCGGCTCGTCGGCATTGATGCGCCAGTGCTTGGCACCGGTAATCTGGGCGCTCAGGCTGGGCGTGGCCAGAGCATGATCAAGGTAGCCGGCTTCGCCGTCGAAGACGTAGGAGTAGCCGAAGCTGTCGAAGCGGGCAACCTGGTCGACATAGTTGTTGTCGGTGAAGTCGAGGATCGGGTCTTCCTTGCCGTAGGAATTCAGGTCACCGATCACGATGACGTCCTGGTCGCCGCTGGTGGTCTGCAGATTCTGCACGGTGCTGCGCAAGGCCTGGGCCTGTTCGGTGCGAAGCACATTCCAGCAACCCTGGCCGTCACCCTGGTCGGTGTTGTTGCCGGAGGTCGGGCAGCTGCCCTTCGATTTGAAGTGATTGACCACGACGCTGAACTTCTCGCCGTTGGCGGCAGAGAAGGTCTGCATCAGCGGCGGCCTGTTGTGGATCGGGTTGGTGTCGGAAATGGCCTGGCCGACTGCACTCAGTTTGGCCGGCTTGTAGATCATGGCGACGCGGATGGCATCGGTGCCCGTGCCGCCGTTGGGTAGCGCAACGCTGGCGTAGGTGCCGGCACCAAGATCGGCATTGAGCGCATTGACCAGATTGAGCACGGCGGCATTGCCGTTGTTCTCGATTTCCATCAGGCCGATCACGTCGGCGTTGAGCGCCTTGATGGCGTTGACGATCTTGGCCTTCTGACGGGTGAATTCGGCAGCGCTGTCAGCGCCGCGGCAATCGCTGCGGGTGTTGCTCGGGTAGCAACCGGCTGAACCGCTTTCGTCGAGGGTTGTGAAGTAGTTGAGCACGTTGAAGCTAGCCACCTTGATGTTGCCACCGACGGCAACCGGCGCCGTGGTGCGGGGGTTGGCGCGGGTGAACACCGGGGCGACGGTGGGGTGGATGCGGTAATCGCCAAACCCGGCGCTTTCGCTGGTGGCCAGACCGTAGTCGATGACGCCGGTAATGCCGTCGATGGTGTCGCCGGCGCGCACGGTGTTGTCGGCAGCCATGTAGGGCGTCGGGTTGGGGTTCTGCAGGCTGGTGCCGTCGTCGAGCAGGATGCGGCGGCGAGCATTCTCGTCGGCCATGGCGATGGCTTCGACGCTGCCGGCCGGATGGCGGTTGGTCGGCTTTTCGAGGCGGCCGCCGGCGGCGACCGTCAGCTGGCCAAAGCGGCCGAGGAAATAGTTCTGGCCTACGGTCAGCGGACCTTCGATGCGGACGAGCATGCCTTCGTAACGCTCCAGGTCGCCTTCGGAGACTTCGGGGAAGGTGATGACGGTGGGAGCGATGCTGGCGCCGGTACCAATCACGGTCACGGCCGGGTTGGTCAGTTCGGTCAGCGGATTGGCGGCGGTGCCGGCATTGGTCAGTGCGCCGACGTTGTATTCGGTAACCGTGGCAGCGACGCGGACACGGCTGCCCACAGCAACGGTCGGAACGGTGCTGGTGTAAACGTAGATGCCTTCCGAGGTGGTTTCGTCGGCGTCCGGGTTATCGTCCTGCATGAAGAATCCGGCGTTGGTGAGCTTGGTGACGACGCCTTGGGTGGTGACGTTCTGATCCTTCAGCGGGCTTTCGGCGCCGTTGCCCTGGATGGTGTGGATAGCCGTGATGCCGCTGATGGCCACGTTGACCGTGCAGCTGGCAGTCTGGGCTTCGTCGTTAGCGAAATTGACGACAACGGCGTAGTTGCCGGCGGCGACGCTGCTGGCCACGTTGAGCGCAACGGAGGCGGCTGTGCCATCGGCGGTCGCTACACTCAGCGCGCCGAGCGAGAAGCCGGCCGGCGTGCCGCTAGCGAGGCTGGCGGCATTGACGCGGCTGTCGGAATCAGTGGCGGTGAGCAGGATGCTGCCGCCTTCGCCCTGGGCCAGGCTGCCGGCCGGGCAGGTGGCGCTGATCGGCAGGTTGGTACCGCCACCGCCATTGCCGCTGCCGCTGATCATGATGTCATCGACACCGACCCACTCGTCGTTGCCGACGGCGTTGGCGGTGATGATGCGAATCTGGAGTTGCGGCTGGTTGTCGGCGGCGGCAGGCAGCGTGACGCTGACTGGTGTCACCTGGGTGGCGCTGCCGGCAGTGGTGGCATCGGCGATGTAGGCTGCAGGAACGTTGATGAAGTTGCCGCTGCTGCCTATGCGGTATTGCAGGGCGACTGGCTGGGCAGCGTTGTCGGCTGAACCGTCCAGATCGCGTACGTTGTAGGCGACCTGGACGTTCTGGAAGCCAGACGTGTTCAGGTGGATCTGAATGTACGGGGCATCAGCCGTGCCGGAGCCGTTCAGAGCGATGCTTGGGTTGGCGATTTCAAACTCCGCGACACCGCCGTCGGTAAAGCTATTCGGGGTGGTTTTGTTGGCGAAGATGTTAACCGGTGTGGTGCTGCCATCGGTCAGAATGGTTTGCGGGTCGGTACCAGTGCTGCCTGTGAGGCCATCGCCACGATAGCCGATGATACCCGGCACGCTGTTCCAGTCATTGTTGATGCTGATCAGCCCGGTATTTGACCAGTTCTGGCTGAACGGAAGTGTTTGATAGGCATTGTCGGCAAGGGCTGGCGTTATGGCAGCGATCAGGCTGGCGGCGATGATGCTGCGGGCGAAATGGTGCGTTGTCGTAGTGCGGATTTTCATGGCGTCTCACTCAAGGTGAAAGTAGGTCGGGCAGCTATCGGGCTGCGGAGAAGTCAAAAAAATGGCCCCCGCAGGAGCCATTTCGTAGATCGCTTGAATCTGTCCGTGGTAACTCAAAAGCCCTTGGCGCGGCGGCGGGCGACCAGGCCCATCAGCCCCAGGCCGGCGAGCAGCATGGCGTAGGCATCGGGTTCCGGCACGGCGGCGTAGATGAGGTTGCCGCTACCGCTGAGACCCAGGCTGCTGTCGTAGGCGACGAAGGCGTCGGAGGCGTCGCTGGTGCCGGTAATTGTCGTGAAATCGGTGGTGCCCCACGTGGCGCTGTAGGCAAGGCCGGCGAAAACGCCGTCGTAGAACTTGACTTCGGCAACGGAGCCAACCTCAAGGTGGAACAATTTCCAATCGTTGCCGAGAAAGTTCATGCTCAGGCTGCCGACGCCGAGATACTCCTCTCCGGTTTTGCTCAGGCTGCTGTCGTCGAAACTGAACAGGCCGGTGAAGCTCTCACCGATCAGCGAGCCGGAATCCATCATCCCCGAAAAGCTGTAGGTGGCGGCCTGGGCGGCCGGGAAGACGGCCAGCAGTGCGGCGGCCAGGGCGGTGGTACGGATGAAATTACGCATTTGAAAACTCCTGAATAGATGAATGAAGGGTTACAGGCCGAGGTCGCGGGCCGGGGCGATCTGCTTTGCAGTCAGGCCCTTGAGGGTGACCAGCGGACGGGCGGCGGCAGGGCCGGCGCCATCGGCATCGATCTGCAGGATGGCACCGCCGGCCACGTCCTTGATGACGATGTGGCCGTTGGCAACGGCTTCGGCCGGATTGATGCCGAGGCTGTTGAGCAGGCCGCTCAGGTCGATGGTGTCGGCGTACGGGGTGAAGTCGGTGATGGTGTCGCCGGCATCGCGCAGGCTGTTGTAGATGAACTTGTCGCCACCGGCGCCGCCGGTCAGCACATCGGCCCCGATACCGCCCACGATGATGTCGTCGCCGGAGGTGCCGACGATGACGTCACGGCCAGCGGTGCCGTTCTTGGTGACACCCGGGGTAGCGACGGCGATGGCCTGGTCAACCAGGCGGCCATGGGCGTCGTACTGGTTTTCGAGGCCGTACATGTTGGTGGTGATCTCGTCGCCTTCGGCTGCGTTGTCACGCTGCAGGCCGCCATTGGCCTTGGGGGCCTTGATGAAATTGGCCAGTGCTTCCTGGTAGGTGATGGTGAAGGGGTCGTTCTCGAATGCCACGCCATTGGCGGCGAACGGATAGTTGTCGCCGCCGGCGGCCGTGAAGTCGATGGTGGTGAAGGAGAAGTTGCGGGCGTTGTTGACCACGACGCCGTCGTTGATCAGCACCGTGCCGTCGTCAAGCACGACGCGACGGACGCGGTGGCCGGTGCCAACCTCGGCGACCACCGTGCTGCGGGGGGGCAGGGTGGTGTCGTAGATCACCTTCATGCCTGAAATCTGGGCAAACTTGCCGTTAGAATCGCCGTTCTGGCTGGCCGAACTAATCGAGTGTTCAAGGATGTCCTTGAGCTGGGTGGCGTTCATGACCGGGGCGCGCTTGACCAGGTTGGTGAAGGGCAGGATGTTGAAGGTGTCACCCATCGTGACGTTGCCGGCGGTTCCGATGTTGGTGCGGATGCCGCCACCATTCTGGATGGCGACATCGGTCTTGCCGGCAAAACGCATGGCGTCGGCGACCAGGTTGCCGAGGCCGGTTTCAGCGTTGCGTACACCGGCGACGAAGGTGCAGCGGGTTGCCGGGGAAACCGGTTTGCAGCTGGTGTGGGTCGGGCCGTTGAGCTTGGTGGCGGTGGTGCCGATGATCTGGGCGTTGAGGATGTTGATGTAGTTCAGGACTGGCGTTACGACGTTGGCTTTGATCGTGGCGTCGCCGAATACCGCATCCTGATCGGCCGGGTCAGTGATGGTGACTACGCCGGTGGTGGCGTTGGTGCTGGTAAAGTCCATTGTCTGGCCGGAAACGCGGATCATGCGGGTGCTGTCGATGGACGTCACGGCACCGGTCGTATCATCGATGGTCAGGTTGACTTCGCCGACATAGCGGTTGCCGAAGTGGCCGGTGACAACCGGCACGGACTTGCTGGCGGCATCGGTGGCGTAAACCGGGTGGGTGGTGAAGGTCGGTGCAACGCCGCCACTGATCAGCTGGTCGTCGGGGTCGCTCATCAACTCGTGGCCGCCGCCGGAGATGACCAGATCGACGCCGGTCAGGCCGGGAATCATCTTGGTGATCTCGTTCTGCGCATTTTGCAGGTGGCTCATGACGATGACCACGGTGACGCCTTCTTCGTTGCGCAGGCGGTTGATTTCGGCCTGAACGAGCGGCAACATGGCCTGTAGGTTCTGGTCTTCGGTGTTGGCGGCGCTCCAGTTCATCATGATGTTGTCCGGCGGCGAGGAAATGCCGGGCAACAGCGGGGTTGTGGCGCCGATGATGCCGACCTTCTTGCCACCGCTGGTGGTCACGATCTTGGATTTGGCCACCTTGCCGGAGGCCTGAAGGGCAGCAAATTCCGGGGTGACGCTGAAGTCGAGGTTGACCGACAGGTAGGTGGAACCGGACACCTCGGCAAAGCGGGCGGCGACCGGGCCGGTGTTGTCGAGGTCGAACTCGTGGTTGCCGAAAGTGGTGGCGTCGAAACCGATCTGGCGGCTGGCGATGGCGTCGTAGAAATCCTGGCCGCCGTCGTTCGCAGCGGTGGCAAGGTTGACGAAACTGGCGTTCAGGCGCGGGCCGGGCAGGAAGGAGTCACCGGCATTCAGGGTGACGACAGACTTGCCGGCCGTGGTGGCGGCATTTTTTGCATTGGCAATCACGGTTGCCAGACGGTCGACACCGCCGTAAAAGGAAATGGCCTGGCCACTGTTGTCGCGCAGGTTGCCCTGGGCGGAAATCAACCAGGATTCCTGGTCGCCAATGTGCAGGACGGTCAGGCCTTCGGCGATGGAAAGACCGGGCAGGGCGAGGGCCAGCGAAAGAATGAGCGGCTTGATAGCGAGGCGCATGGAAACTCCGTAGGGATTTGTTTGTTCAGATTGGGGCGGCGAAAATGACAAACCCCCGGCAGGCGGGGGCTTGATCAAGGAGGTTGCTTAGCGGCTGGAGCGACGACGGGCGATGAAGCCCATTACACCAAGGCCGGCGAGCAGCATGGCGGAGTTCTTGGGTTCGGGAACCGGCATTGCACTGACCGTAACCATGTCGAAGCGCCAAGTACCGGAGCCGCCAAATGTTTTGTCCGAAGCCGGGGCCACATAGGCGCTGGTGCCCGGAGCAAATGTACTGACGATGCGGAATGCAAAATTGGCATTGTTGTTGGCGCCAGCGATACTCGACAAGTCGATGCTACGGCCGTTAAACCATGTATCGCCTGCGTTGCCGTCGAATAGTGCAATATCGTTGAAAGTTGCGCCATTCAGGCTGTACTGGACTTGCTCGAAGCGGGAGCTGGTGTTGCTGTGGCGCAGGTCGTAGCTAATCACGATGTCTTTAAAACCCAGTGTGCTGACGTTGAATTGGACACCGCGGGTCTTGTCTCCCGAGCTTGCTCCACCATAGGTCGTGGTGTTCCAGCCGCTGTCATCGCCAACGGAGGGGTCGGAGGAGCCGCCACTGGCATCTCCGGAGGCGAAGGAGGCAGTCGTGCCGCCGATGAGGCTAGCGACGCCGACACCGATCGATGGCGTGTTTACGCCGGTAGATGTTGTGCCATCCGCCGTTATGGAATTGAAGTTCCACTGGGTAACGGTTGTGGCATGCGCATTGACGCCGGCAGCAGCCAGCAGCAGAGCGAGAGCGGTTTTGCGGATCATGGTTTTCCCCGGGGCAATATGTTGATGTCGGTTCCGAATGGTTTCTTCGGATGAACGCCAGCATATGCATCTGGCGTGACAATCAATGCCCTGCCAAAACGGGGAAATCTGAGCCGAACGGACTAGGGTTTTGTGGCGGCTGAAATAAATCGGGGAGGCATGGCCTCCCCATTGGCTGGCCAGAAAGCCTGGCCCTTGTTTTGCCGCTGTCGCTGATCAGGCCTGAAAGCGGGCGAGGATTTCGCCGTGCTGGCGCCACAGGCGGCGCAGGCCTTCGACGCCGAGGTCTTCGCTGCTGCTGCCTTCGAGCCGGTAGAGCAGGATCAGCATGGCGTGCAGTTCTTGGCAGAGTTGGGGGTCGATGGCTTCGCTGCGGCTGCTGGGTGCGGCATGGTCGAGAAAGTGCCGGACTGACGCGCGATTGGCAAGATCCAGGCCGCATTGCGGGGCGAGATGGGCAATCAGGCGGCGCAGGGCCAGCATGCCCTCTGGGTGGTTCGTTTCGCCAACTGAGCGGTTCATCGCTTTCTCCCTTGGTCATGGCCGCCGCGGGCAGTTGATGCCCGACGACCGGTTATCGGGGAGTATCGGGACTGCAGGTTTCACTTGTGTGAAGGTCGAGATGAGCCGTCAATCGAATATATCGATCCATTTAACATACCTGTAACGCAGGCTTCCTAGCATGAAGGACTTTTGTCCTGGTTCATCACGATGCGGATCCGATTGGATTGTTGCCTGAAACGAAGCTCGATTTTGCTGGCTGTGGCTGTTGTCATGGGTGGATGCGCGCATCCGGCCTTCCGGGACGGGCTGGATTTCATGGCAGCCGGCAAGAAGGAAGAAGGGGTTGCCTCGCTGCAGAAAGCGGCGCGCGACCGGCCACGCGATGCCGAGATCAAGGCAGCGATGATTCGCCACAAGGGCGAAACGGTAGACACCTATCTGGATGAGGCACAGCGCCAGCGGGGAAACGGCAATCTCGAGGCGGCTGAGGCGGCCTATCTTCGGGCGCTCGCCATCGATGGGCGCAATACTCGTGCCTTGCAGGGACTGGAACAGCTGGCGGTGGACCGGCGAAATGCGGCGCAACTGGCTCAGGCCGAGCAGCTCTTCAAAAAGGGCGATCTGCTTGGTGCCGAGCGCGTCGTTCGTACCGTGCGGGTGCAGGACCAGCTCAATCCCGTGGCGCGCGCCTTGCAGCAAAGGATAGACCTGCAGCGCGAAAAGGAAATTAACCCGGCATCCAGCCCGGCTGCCAAAGCAGCGATGGTCAAACCGGTCACGCTGGAATTCCGCGATGCGACCTTGAAGTCGGTTTTCGAGGTGCTCTCGCGCTCGTCCGGCCTGAATTTTGTGTTCGACAAGGACGTCAAGGGCGATACCAAGGTCACCTTCTTCGTCCGCAACAGCCCGCTGGAAGACATCCTGCGGCTGATCCTGACGACCAACCAGCTGGAAAAGCGCCAGCTCAACGACAATAGTTTCCTGATCTACCCGAACACGCCGGCCAAGGCCAAGGAGTACCAGGAGCTGGTTACCCGCAGCTTCTATCTCGCCAACGCCGATGTGAAGCAAGCGCAGAGCCTGGTCAAGACGGTGGCCAAGAGCAAGGATGTCTTCGCCGACGAAAAGCTGAATCTGCTGATCGTCAAGGACACGCCGGATGCCATGCGGCTGATCGAGCGGCTGATCGAATCGCTCGATCTGGCCGAGCCGGAGGTGATGCTGGAAGTCGAGGTGCTCGAGGTGACGCGCAGCCGGTTGAACGAGATTGGTGTGGATTGGCCGGATTCGATTGGTTATGGGGCGTTGCAGGAAACGATCAAAACGACGACTACTACAGCTGCGGGTATTACACAAAATGTCACACCGGGTGGGACGCTTGCGGCAGGCTACATCAGTCTAAAAAATCGTGCCGACCTGACCAGCTTCGTCGCCAACCCGGGCCTGACCCTCAATCTCAAGGGCCAGAACGCCGATACCAATGTGCTGGCCAACCCGCGCATCCGGGTCAAGAACCGCGAGAAGGCGAAGATTCACATCGGTGAGAAGCTGCCGGTGTTCACTACCACCTCGACAGCCAATGTCGGCGTTTCGGCTTCGGTGAATTATCTGGATGTCGGTCTCAAGCTCGATGTCGAATCGAATGTCACGCTCGACGACGAAGTGTCGATGAAGGTGGGGCTCGAGGTCAGCAGCATCGTCAAGGAAGTGATCGGGCCGTCCAATTCGCTGGCCTATCAGGTCGGCACGCGCAGCGCGAGCACCGTCTTGCGCCTGAAGAATGGCGAAACCCAGGTGCTTGCTGGGTTGATCAACGACGAGGAGCGCAAGACCACCAGCCATATTCCGGGGCTGGGCGAGATTCCCGTGATCGGCCGGGCTTTCGGCAGCCAGCGCGATACGTCGGTCAAGACGGAAATCATCCTGCTCATCACGCCGCGCGTGTTGCGCAACATTCACCGGCCGGATTTCGGGCAGCCGGCCTTGCCCTCCGGTACGGAGTCGGCGGTCGGTTCGGCCGCCATGAGCATCAAGAACCAGGGGCCGAAGTCGCTTGGCGTGGCAGCCCGTGGTGGGGTTGCCGTTGCAGCCAGTGGGGCTGTTCGGGCAGTGCAGGCGCCATCGGCTGAGTTCGTCGATGCGCCGGAGCGTGGCGCCGCCCTGCCGGTTTCGCCGCCCGATGGCCTGCAGATTGCCGGTCCGGCCGAGGCTTCCGGTGGCAGCGAGGTCGAAATCAGCATCAGCGCACCGGGGCAGGTCGCATCACTCCAGGTTGAAATTTCCTACGATCCAGCGCTCATGGAGGCCAAACAGCCATCGGCGAGCACGCCGGGTCGCGTCAGCCTGCGCGTCGATCAGGGGCAGGGCGGTTTACGTCTGCGCGTCTTGCCCGGCGCCAAGGGTGAAACGAGAATCGACGTCCTCAGTGCTGTGCTAGATAGCGGTGAGGCCTTGCCAGGGGCTTCGACTTCTCATGCGATGAAGCTCAACTAGCCATGATCGGCCTGCCCAATCGGGGTTTCACCCTGATCGAACTGGTCATTACCGTCGCCATCGTCGGCATTCTGGCGATGACGGCAATGCCGATCATCGAGGTGACGGTCAAGCGGCAGAAGGAAACCGATTTGCGGGCGGCGCTGCGCCAGATACGCGCCGGCATCGACGCATACAAGCGCGCGGCCGAGGAGGGCAAGGTGGAGAAGAAGGCCGACGAGAGCGGCTATCCGCGCCGTCTCGAAGATCTGGACCAGGGCGTCGAGAATATTCAGGATCCGAACAAGACCAAGCTCTATTTCCTGCGCCGCATGCCGCGCGATCCGTTCTCGGACGATCCTGCCCTGACGGCGGCGCAGACCTGGGGCAAGCGCAGCTATGTCAGCCCGCCCGATGCTCCGCTGGCGGGCGTCGATGTATTCGATGTCTATTCGTTATCCGGCGGGGTGGGCCTGAACGGCACGCCCTACCGCGAGTGGTGAGCCATGGCTACCGGTAAGAAAGGCTTCACGCTGATCGAGTTGCTGGTCGTCATGTCGGTGATCGCCACCTTGCTGACCATCGCCGTGCCGCGCTATTTCCAGCATCTCGACCGGGCGCGTGAAGCATCGCTGCGTGAATCACTGGCCGTGATGCGCGACGCGCTCGACAAATATCGTGGCGACACCGGCCGCTACCCGGAAACGCTGGAAGAACTGGTAAGCAAACGTTACCTGCGCAAGGTGCCGCCCGACCCGATCACCGACAGCACCGAGAGCTGGGTACTCGTTCCGCCGCCGGACGAGCCGGGACAGAAGAAGATCTGGGATATCCGCAGCGGGGCCGAAGGACAGGGCCAAAACGGCAGCGACTATTCGACATGGTGATGTGCGCCGGACGGCTGCCTTATTCAGGCCAAAATGAAACTGGCCGGCAGGCGGGATTCACCTACCTCGGCCTGATGTTTGCCATCGCCATCGCCGGCATCGGGCTGGCCGGCACCGGCGTGCTCTGGCAGATGGAAAGCCGGCGTGAGAAGGAAAAGGAACTGCTGTTCATTGGCGAGGAATACCGCCGTGCCATCGGCAGCTACTACGAAAAAACGCCAGGCGGTGACAAACAGTACCCGGAAAAGCTGACCGACCTGCTCCAGGACAAACGTTTTCCGAACCCGGTCCGCCACCTGCGCCGGCTCTACCGCGAACCGATGATGGCAGACGGCGAATGGGAGCTGATCCGGCAGCAAGGGCGAATCCTGGGGGTGGCCAGCCGCTCCTTGGACAAGCCGATCAAGATTGCCGGCTTCGGGCCGGGGCTGGAAGGGTTCGAGGGGGCCGAGAAATATACCGAATGGCGCTTTCTGGGTAGTGGTAGCGCGCCTTCGCCGTCAGTCGTCAACGCGGCAGCCAAGCAGAATTGAGGTCAATGATGAGCCAGGGAAAAAAACGCAAGGCAGCCTCCGGCGCGGGCATTTCGCCGCTTCCGGGCAATCTGGAATTCATCCTGGAACAAGCCGTTTCTCTGCTCCAGCAGGGGCAACTGGGTTCGGCCGAGGTGTACTTTCGGCAGGTGTTGACGGCAGCGCCGCAACATCTCGATGCGCTGCAGTTTCTTGGCGTCATCGAATACCAGAAAGGGTGCTTCGAGGCCGCCGCCGAACTACTGCAGCGCGCTGTCGCCCTGGCGCCCGAGGCGCCAGGCTTGCACTGCAACCTGGGCCTGGCACAACAGGGGCTTGGCCGCCCTGAACTGGCGCTGGCCAGCTATGAACAAGCGCTGGCCCTGAAGCCGAGATTTGCCGAGGCGCTGAACAATCGGGGCAATGTCCTGCGCGAACTGGGGCGGCTTGCCGAGGCCGAGGCCAGTTACCGCCGCGCCCTGAGCTTGGGGTCAGATTTTGTCGAGGCGCTCTTCAACCTTGGCATTACCCTGATGGCGCAGAGCCGGGCAGAGGACGCCCTGGTCCCCCTGGCCCGCTGCCTGCGGCTGGCGCCGGATCACATAGGCGCCTGGGGGCAGTACGGTGTCGCCCTGATGGCGCTGGGCAAGCACACCGATGCGCTGGCCTGCTTCGAACGCCTCCTCTCACGGATGCCGAATGACGCCGAAGCGCATTACTGGCGCGGCAACGCGCTGCTGGCGCTGAGGCGCAGCGATGAGGCACTGCAGGCGTACGGCATGGCGGCCCAACTGCGCCCCGATATTCCCGAGGTGCACTACAACATCGGCAACGTGCTGGTCGATTTGGGCCGGGTGGAAGATGGTATTGCCGCACTCGATCAGGCGCTGAGCTGCCGGCCCGACTACCCCGAGGCGCTCTACAACCGGGGCGGTGCGCTGCAGGAACTTGGGCGCTACGATGAGGCCGCTTCTACCTACGAGCACTTGGTGGCACTGGCCCCAGGCCATCGCTACGCCCTCGGCAAGCTCTTCCACTGCCGGCAGTTTGCTGCCAACTGGCGACGCTACGTCGAACGGCGCAGCGCCTTGGTGGACAGCCCAGACGGGGTGGTCCGTGACATGCCTTTTTCGTTCCTGGCCGTGAGCGACGACCCGGCCTTGCAGCTGCGCTGTGCCCAAGCCTACACGGCCGCCAAGTATCCGCCGGCCGTCACGCCGCTCTGCAATGCCCAGCCTTACGCTCACGAGCGCATCCGCATCGCCTATCTCTCGACTGATTTCCGTGAGCACGCGCTCAGCTATCTGCTAGCCGGCGTCTTTGAGGCGCACGACCGAACGCGCTTCGAGATCTGGGGCGTTTCGCTCAAGCCCGGTGACGGCAGCGCGATGGCTAACCGGGTTGCGGCGGCCTTCGAGCATTTCGTCGACGGCTCGGCATTGAGCGACGACCAAGTCGCCAGGCTGCTGCGCGATCTGGAAATCGACATCGCAGTCGACCTCAATGGCCACACCCAGGATGGCCGGACAGCCATTTTCGCGGCCCGCCCGGCGCCGGTGCAGGTCAATTACCTCGGTTTCCCCGGCAGCATGGGGGCGGATTACATCGATTACATCATCGCCGACGACTTCGTCATCCCTGAGGCCGCGTGCCAGCACTACGCCGAGCAGGTCGTCCATTTGCCCGAGTGCTTTCAGGGCAACGACGACCGGCGGGCCATCGATCCGCTGCCACAGGTACGCGCAGCCCACGGTCTGCCGGAAAAAGCCTTCGTTTTTTGCACCTTCAACAACACCTACAAGCTGACACCGGACTTATTCGACATCTGGATGCGCCTGCTCGCTGCCGTGCAGGACAGCGTGCTCTGGTTGGCCAGCGCCGACGCCAGCGTGCAGGGCAATCTGTGGGTCGAGGCCGAACGGCGGGGCATCGCGCCCGAGCGCCTGGTCTTCTCGCCGCGCATCCGCTACGCCGAGCACCTCGCTCGCCTGCCGCTGGCCGACCTCTTTCTCGACACCTTGCCCTTCAATGCAGGCACCACGGCCAGCGATGCGCTGTGGGCCGGTGTGCCGGTCCTCACCTGCGTCGGCCCCGCCTTTTCAGCGCGCATGGCCGGCAGCCTGCTGCGCGCCCTCGGCCTGCCCGAGCTGATCACCGGAAACCTCGCCGCCTACGAGGCGCGAGCGCTGGAACTGGCCACCAACCCGGCCGCCCTGAGCGAACTCCGGATACGGCTGGCAAGAAACCGTACCACCTCGCCGCTGTTTGATACCCAGCGCTTCACGCGCCACCTGGAAGCTGCCTATACGAGCATGTGGGCTCGCCAGCAACAGGGCGAGGCACCGGCAGCAATTCGCGTAACCCCGCTTGAGTCTTGATCGAGAACTCCACCATGCAAACCCGTCCATCGAATCCACAAGCCCTATTCGGTCGGGCCCTTGAACTCCACCAGGCCGGTCGGATCGGCGAGGCCGAAAACGCCTATCGCGAAGTACTCAAGGTGCAGCCGGAAAACCCCGGCGCCATCTTCTTGTTCGGCCTCTGTCACCATCAGCGTGGCGACCACGAATCTGCCATCACGCTGATGGACATCGCGCTCGACATGAACCCGGGCATGCCGCAGGCCCACTACAATCGAGGTCTCGCCCTGCATGAGCTGGCACGTTACGACGAGGCGGTGGCCAGCTACGAAACAGCAATCGAGCTAAAGTCTTCGTATCCCCAGGCTTGGAACAATCGCGGCAACGCCCTCAAGGAACAGGATCGCCTGAGCGAGGCGCTGGCCAGCTACGACCGGGCGATCAGTCTGGCACCTGATTTTGCCGAAGCGTACACCAATCGCGGCAACGTACTGAAAGAGCTGCGGTACTTCGACGAAGCGCTGGCAAGCCACGATGAGGCGCTGCGTTTGCGGCCAAACTATGCCGAGGCCCACTGCCATCGCGGCAATGCGCTCAACGCGCTAAAACGCCTGGACGAAGCCATCGCCGCCTACGATCGGGCGATCGCGCTGAAGCCGGATTTCATCGACGCCTGCATCAATCGTGGCGACGCCTTGCACCAGATGGATCGGAAGGACGATGCGCTGCGCAGCTTCGAACAGGCTATTGCACGAAAACCCGATGCTGCCGAAGCCTATGAAATGCGGGGCAATCTCTTCCTGTCGGTCAAGCGCCATACCGAGGCGGCCGATGATTTCGAACGAGCCTGCCGGCTGGACGGAAAAGTGGCCTCGCGGGTTGTCTGGAACCTGCTGCAAACCCGGTTGACCTTGTGTGACTGGCACGACATTGACTACTGGCAGGCCCTGATCAAGAATGAGGAAGCACTCGGCTGGCAGACCGCATCGCCGTTCGCGGCCTTGTCCATTCTTGGCTCGCCCGCGCAGCAACTCGACCACAACCGGCGCTATGTTACCCGCTGGCTGCCTGCCAACAAGGCGCCGCTATGGCAGGGCGAAATCTACGCCCATCGGCGCCTGCGGGTCGGCTACTTCTCGTCCGATTTGCGCAATCATGCGGTTGCCTATCTCACCGCTGGCCTGTTCGAGCAGCACGACCGCGAACGCTTCGAAGTCCATGCTTTCTATTTCGGGCCGGTCAACGACGATCCTTGGCACCTGCGCCTGAAATCGGCCTTCGAGCAGTTCCACGCGGTCAGTGAACTATCGGAGCGGGAACTTGCCACGTTGATCCGCAAACTGGAAATCGACATCCTTGTCGACCTAAATGGTCATACTCAGGGGGCGCGTACCGATGTGCTCGCCATGCGGCCAGCGCCACTGCAGGTCAACTATATCGGCTACCCCGGCAGCATGGGGGCCGACTACATCGATTACATCATCGCCGACCCGATCGTCATCCCGGCTGAAGGCCGCACCCATTACAGCGAAAAGACGGTCTGGTTGCCCGATACCTTCCAGGCCAACGACAATCGCAAGGAGATTGCCGATACCGCGCGTTCCCGCGCAGAACTTGGTCTGCCGGAACAGGGCTTCGTTTTCTGCTGTTTCAACAACTCCTACAAGATCACGCCGGCCGAGTTCGCAATCTGGATGCGCCTGCTGCAGCAGGTTGCGGGCAGCGTGCTCTGGTTAGCCGAAGCAGACCCGGTGGCAACGGCCAACCTCCGTCAGGAGGCCACTCGGCGTGGCGTGGACGCCCAACGACTGATCTTCACCGAACGCATGCCGCTGGCCGACTATCTGGCGAGCTACCGCCAGGCCGATCTCTTCCTCGACACCTTTGGCTACAACGCCGGCACCACGGCCAGCGATGCGCTATGGGCTGGCCTGCCCGTGCTCACCTGCCTCGGCGAAACCTTCGCCCAGCGCATGGCGGGCAGCCTGCTCAATGCAATTGGCCTGCCAGAACTGGTGACGAAAAGCCCCAGCGAGTACGAGATGCTTGCCCTGGCGCTGGCAACCGACCCGACCCGGCTGGCGGTATTGCGCGATCGCCTGGCCAACAACCGGGCCCGCGCGCCATTATTCGACACCCGGCGCTTCACCCGCCATCTGGAGCAGGCCTACCTAGCCATGCAGCAAAGGGTTGATGCAGGGCTGCTGCCGGATCATCTGGTTATCGCCGGCGAGCCATCGCCAGCCTGATGCCTGATCGGATTTCCGGGGGCGGGCCGTGCCGCCGGTGAATCCGTCTTCAGCCTGACAGTTGGGCTTGCATGCTGGCTACCGGCAAGTGACGGATGGACCGCAGCATGCGCAATTGCCCGGCACGCATGTTGGCGGGTACGTCATGTCGATGTTCAAACTCGGCCATGACCTTGTCAGCGGCGGCGATGATGCCGTCTACCTGTCGGGATATTTCACGATTGGCGGCTTTCTCAGGAATTTTTAGTGCTTCGGCAAATTGAAAAAGATGCTCTCGCCGTATATTTCGGAAGCTTGTCGCATCACCGATGGGAAAAGACAGCTCGATGTCTGGCCAGGTTGGCCCTTGATTGACCAGTTCCGGCCGTGCCCAGGATGCGGTGCTCAGGAGGTCGTAGTGCGGCGCCAGGGAATAGCCTTCGTGCCCGGCATACAGGGATAAATTCTTGAGATGCGCATCGTGGTTGCCGATGAGGACATTGAACAGCGCCCATCGGAATAGTGCGATTCGGGTCGGTGCCTTGGCACGGCAGATATTGACAACATCATTGAGCGCCTTGGCGCCAGACATGGTGTATTTCGAGCCAGCTGACAGCGAGAGGAGCTGGGCAGCGTCCAGGGCATGACGGCGGACCAAGGTGCCGTTGACCCAGGCTCGATCGAACCGCTCAATCAGATAGACGCATGAAGGTACGTAGCGCAATTCGACAGGCGGGACATTCAGCTTCAGTTCTTGCGCTACTCGGGCGCAGAACCATTCATTCACCGCGCTGGCCGGGTAATACTCGCTCAGTGCATCAGGTTTCAGGATGTGCGTTGAGATCCGCGAGCCGACCGGGTCGAAAATCTCACCGGCTTCGTTGACGACGACGGGCAGCTTTTCCTGGGCGCCGGCCAGCGACATTTTCTTGGGGGCATCAGATCCGAGCGGAACATGGGGCATGGCAAGGATTCGAGCCTGCAATTGCTTATCGGCCAGCCGATTGAGGCCGGGTTCTGCCAAGGCGTCACCGGGTTTGAGCAGCGTCAAGGCACCGGCGGACTCGCTGCCAAACCGCTCCAGCAGACGCCAGGCATCCCATTCGCCCTTTTCCAGTGAGGCAACCAGCCTGGTGCGCGCCATTTCTTCCGGGAGAAGATTGTCAAAAAACCACTGAACCGGACGCTCGGTTCCCGTATCCACGATCCCCATAGCTTGCAGCGGCAAACGAGGGGCAATGGGATAGCCGCTTGCTTGCCAGGTGGTGTCATATTGAAACGACCAAATGCCGGTGTTTTCAAAGAGACGACCGATGCGCTCGGCTTCGATATAAACGTCAAGTTCCCGACTCATGGACGGACTCGCGTGCGCCGTGGTCTGGATTGCTCGTCAGGCAAGGTGATCGGGCCGACACCAGGGGGAAGGGAAACCTGCAAATCCAATCCCAGTTCATCCAGCAGGGTAAAGAGCATTTTGATGGCGGCGGTCGGATTGCCTTGCTCGAGACGGCGCAAGGTAACCGGCGACGTGCCGACCATCGCCGCCAGGTCTTCAGCCGGAATCCGAAGGGCTGTTCGCGTCTCGCGTAAAACGGCGCCAAGCGCACCGGGTGACTTGAGGGCTAGCATCGGTATGCTCCTTATCGATCAATTTCTGACGATTGTACAGCGCAAATGGCTTGATTTGAAGTAATCAAAAGTTTTCTTACTATAAGCGTGGTTGTGACCAGTTTTCTTTGTTTATCGTTATAATTCTAACGATAATTGAAGCGCTGATCATATCGTTATCCCCTCGGCCTCGACACACCCGGGACTCCGCTTCGCGGCGGGCGAAGCGGGATCCAATTCGTTGATTTTTCTGGATTCCCACCTACGCACCCCAGGGGTACTTCTGCGCCGCGAAGCAAGTCCCCTGGCGGGACGGGGCGCGGGAATGACATTTCCGAATAAATCAGCAGCTACTTAATTGAACCGTATTGATGCGAACCGGGGCATTTGTCACCGTTCTGCAACGGTAAGGTAATCAAGAGCAGCTAGATTCACGGGCTTAGCAAAATATTTCATCAAGCCGTCATGCGCCTTGCCCTATCCGTCTTCCCCTTCTTCTTTTTCGCGACTGCTGCTTCGGTACAGGCTTTCGAGGAAAGTCCCGCTGTGCCTGAACGGCTGAGCACGGTTTCGGCCAGTGTCCGCACCCGGGCGTTGCCTGAGGATTTTTCCGCGATGGCCAAGGCCGCTTGGGAAGACAGCCGGCCGGCGGTGGCGCCATTGACGCGCGATCTGCTGGTTGCCGTCAAGGCAGGCCAACTCGATACGGTCAAGACGCTGCTCAACGACGGCGCGCTGGCCAACGGCGCCAACGAACTGGGGGAGCGGCCGCTACTCGCCGCCGTCGCCGGCGAGCATGCAGAAATCGCCCGAGTGCTCATTCAGCGCGGGGCAAACCCTAACGTCAAAGGGCCGGAAGGGCGCCTGCCGCTGGCCATGGCCTCCGCTGTTGGCAATCTCGGTATCGTGCGCCTGCTGATACAGGCCGGTGCCGATGTCGATGCCCGGAGTGACAACCGCGCCACCGCCCTGCATGAGGCCATCCGCTTCGACCGCTCGGAAGTTCTCCGTCTTCTGCTGACAGCGCGTCCCGATCCCGAGCGTTACGACCGCGAGGGTCTGCATCCGCTGGCCCTGGCTGCTGCACTAGGCCGCTTGGCCTGCCTGCAGGCCCTGCTCGACAGCGCGGTGGCTGCCGAATTGCCCGACCGCAACGGTCTGACCGCGCTCTTTTGGGCGCGGCGTTACGATCAGGCGCTGGCCGAAAGTCTGCTCGTCGAGCATGGTGCCAGCCGCGAAGCCTGGCCGATCAATCTTGACTGATCACCCTTTTATGGACTCGCTGGTGACGCTTACGGCGGTCGATCTTGAGCGTTTGCTGATTACCATCGAATCCTCGCAGCAGGTGCATCTGCGCCACCAGTACTTTCTTTGGTCACAAGGGGTGTTGCAGAGCTTTTTACCCCATGAGGCACTGATTTTTGGCTATGGCGAATACGGCACCCCATCTTTTCGCTACGAAGTTCTCGGGCGAACCCAGTTGAGTGGCAACCACGTGGCGGGCGGCGATTTTGACAAATTGGTCGGGCTGGCGCTGGATAGTTGGCAGCATGGCGGGCATGTTCCGAAAGCCTTTGCCAGTGAAGGGAACGGTGCAAGCATCTGCCCGGTCGGTCAGCTATTGAGGCGTTTCTCCATCGGTCATGCCATGGCGCACGGCACGCGTGAATTTTCGGGCGACAGTTCCGGTTTCTTCGTCTTTCTGAATATGCCGGAAGCGCCCGGCCGGCGTCATGCCTACTTTGCGCAAATGCTGATGCCCTATCTGCACACCACCTTGCACCGCATGCTGATCCAAGAAAAGTGCGAACCCAGTCCAACGGTGCGCTTTAGTGCCCACCTGAGCAGTCGCGAGGCTCAGGTAATCTCTTTGGTACGTGACGGCATGACTAACCAGCAAATCGCTGAAAAACTCCTGCTCAGCCCGCTCACTGTTAAAAACCATATCCAGAACATCCTGCGCAAACTGGATGTCTCGAATCGTGCGCAGGCCGTTGCCAAGGCTGTCAAGGCACGACTGATCAGCGATCAGCCGGGGGCTTAGCGGCATTGAAGTGGTTGGCGGGAATTCGGGCTGGAACCGATATTCCCAAGGCGTCCCAGGCTGTCAAGGAAACGCTGATCCCCGTTTTTCGACAAGCCCGGAGCGTGGCAGGCTCGGCCAGGGCGCAATTCGGGACATTTCCTCCGCAATGACCCAAACCAGGCGGGCAGAAAGGAGCCAGCCGGGCACGAATGCGGCAAATATTTCAGATTGTGACAAAGGGCGGCGCATTGGCTGAGCCAATCGAGCTATCCCCCTAGTCCGATTGGCGGGTCAAAAAGACCCGCAGGTGCCGTATCTGGAGTCATCTGACATACCTAAAGTGGCTCTCGTCAGCAAGGTGCTGCGCCGGGTGAAGCAGTAATTCCCAAGGTTGGTGTAAGTGGGCATCCGGTGGGTAGTGACCAGGCTGGTCGTTCTTTGCCTTCTTCCGCTTCGTTCTGGAGCGCAGTCAATTTTTTAAAGGGGTTTTCAATGAAGTTCTCTCTCAAGACTCTCGCTGCTGCCGTGACGCTCGCCGTCGCTGCTACCGGCGCCAACGCTGCCATCGACAACGGTGCCGGCGGCAACGGCGAACTGTTCTTCAATGTCTGGGACGTCAACGGTTCCTACACGCTTGATCTGAACCTCTCCATCGACAGCTTCGAAAGCGGCCTGGATGCTTCGGGTGCCTATAGCCAGTCGTGGACCGATACCAAGCTCGTTTCCTTCCTGAGCACCGCCGACCAGTCCAGCCTGCAGTGGAACGTCGTCGCCGCCGATGGTGATGGTGTGAAGCGTCTGCTGACCACCTTTACCACCCTTGGTGCTTCGAACATTCGCAACAATACCGGCAGCGTTGCTGTTGCACAGGTGGGTCAATTTGCCAATGCAGTTAACACCGAGCTTGCCGCCGGTGCCGACTCGGTTATCGTCACCAACGTGAACCCGGCCTACGCCGGTGCGGACAGCTTTGGCAACAAGATCAACAATGGCCTGAATTTCTCCAACACCGGCACGTTGGCCGCCGACAGCTATGCCGACGGTCTGTCTTTCCTGCGCGCCACCATGGCCAATGCAACGACGACCCGCTCGGTCTACAACGTCTATGCCGATGGCGCCGACAGCGTCAAGGTCTGGCTCGATGGCAGCGGCCTGCACATGGCCGCCGCCGTGCCGGAACCTTCCGAATACGCCCTGCTGCTGGCTGGTCTGGGCATGATCGGTTTCATGGCCCGCCGCAACAAGCGCGCCTGATTTTTTTGTCGCAACCGGCACCCCAACGGGTGCCGGCCTTGAATCCCTCAGGAGAAATCCATGCAACTCAAGAAATCCGCCCTGTTCTGCGCCGCCGCTTTCGCCGCCATGGCTGCCGGTTCCGCCAACGCCGCCCTGTCCGGCGCCCACAAGACCATGATCGACAATGCCAATACCAACGGTCGCGTTCTCTTCATCTCCGGCGCTTCCGCTGTGCAGAAGGGCTTTGGTACCATCGCCGCCAGCATGCTCAATAGCCCGATCCGTTTTACGGACACCTCCACCAAGTCCACCAAGGACTATGAAGCTTATGCCGGCACCCTGAAGGCTGCTGCCGGTACCTGGGCCGCCGGTTCCAATGTCATTATCATCTATCGTGTCGAAGGCGGTTCGGTTTACGGCGTCGACTCCGTTGCCCGTGCTGACACTATCAAATCCCTGAACGTGACCAGCGATGCTTGCGGTTCCTCCGGTCAAGACGGTACCAACGTAGCGTATACCTGCACCAACGACACCCGTATCCCGGATGCCGGCGTCTCCGACGTGGCGCCGAAGTATTTCAAGAACCCGTACAACACCGAAGGCGAACCGGCTAAAGCGCAGTTGTCCGCCACCGAGTTGGCCCGCTTCACCGGCGCCGGCAAGATCGCTCCGTTGTATGGCCTGGCTTTCGGTATCGCGGCGACCAAAGCGCTAGGCGAAGACGTCAAGCTGTCCCGTGCCAAGATTGCCGCCATCTTCGGTGGCAACGTAGCCAATTGGTCGGATGTGGACGAAACTGGCACCGAGTCCGGTCCGATCGTCGTTTGTCGCCGCGTGCCGGGTTCGGGCACGCAAGCCGTCTTCAACATGTGGGCAGGCAATTTCCCCTGCGGTACTTTCAATCCGCCGGCTGACCGTACGGCTTCGGGCGCCATCTGGAACGCCGCTACCAAGACCTACACCATTCCGGCCAGCCTGAACCAGCTGGTGGTTGTCGAAAACTCGACCTCCAGCGATGTCCGTAGCTGCCTGGACAAGGCTCAGACCGGTGGTACCTACCAGACCAAGGATCGCAACGGCATCGCAGTGACCGTCAATTTCCAGGGCTCTGGTGGTCACAAGGCCGTTGGTACCTTGTCTCTGGATAGCCTGAGCTCTTCCAAGAGCACTGGCAGCTGGCAGTTCCGTTCGCTGGATGGCGCTGGCAAGTACTACTGGGACGACACCTCTGGCGCCGTTGGTACTACCGGTTCCGGCAAGTTCCCGACCAAGGAAACCTACGAGAACGGCGATTGGGATCTGCAAGGCTGGGTTACCCTCAACATTCCGGCTCGCACCGCCGATAATGCCAAGCGCGCCCTGCTCGACCAGTTCGTGACCAAGGCCCAGGATCCGGCTGTCCTTCAAGGGATTACCGACCTCAAGAACGTTGCCATGGCCATCCCGGGTGGCGATTACGAAGGCGATCAGGTTCTCACGGCCGAGTATGTTAACGGCGACCAGTGCGCCCCGTTTGTTCGTAGCTATCCGAAACTGCCTTAGTAAGCGCTTTAGCCTGCCCATCTGAGGCAGCTTGATGTTTCTTGCCAACGACCCGGCTTGTCCGGGTCGTTTTTTTGTCCGGCAATTTCATGCGCCTTTGCCTCGCAGTTCATGCCAGCCTGAATTCACTTGGGTAGTCCGATCGGACTAGGTTTTACGCCCCCGGCTTCACGGGGAGGTAACGTCACCTGTCGATAATCTTCGGGCTATGCATGTCTACAAAATTATCCTTTCCGCCGGCCTGCTGGGCGCGGCAAATTTCGCTCTGGCAGCCCCGGCTCCCGGGTCTTTCGATCTGCTCGAATTCTCGGTCGAGGGCAATACGGTGCTCGACGAAGTCGAGATCGAACGCGCCGTCTATCCTTCACTTGGCCCCGGCAAGCAGGTCGGCGATGTCGAAAAAGCCCGCGCCGCGCTCGAAGCGGCTTATCAGCAGCAGGGTTATTTGTCGGTCTCCGTGGTCGTTCCCGAGCAGTCGGTAGCGAGCGGTGTCATTCGCCTGCAAGTGATCGAGGGGCAGGTCGAGCGCCTGAAGGTCAGTGGCAATCAATACACCTCGCGCAACGATCTGCGCGCCGAGGTGCCGGAAGTGGCGCCGGGCAAGGTGCCGCATTTTCCGACCATGCAGGCGGAGCTGGCGCAGGCCGGCCGTTCGCCTGACCGCCGGGTGACGCCGCTGCTGCGTCCGGGGGCACGCCCGGGCACCATGGAGGTCGAACTGGCCGTCGAGGACGAGTTGCCCTTGCACGGCAACATCGAACTGAACAACCGGCAGAGTCCGGATACTTCGCTGCTACGCCTGGAGGCCGGGTTGCGCTATTCCAACCTGTTCCAGAAACAGCATAGCGCCGGGCTGAATTACGTGGTTTCGCCGGAGAGGCCCGACGAAGTCAGCGTGCTGGCCGGTTTTTATAGCGCCCCCCTGAGTCCGACACGCTCGCTGTCGGCCTTCATTCAGCATTCGAACAGCAATATCGCCTCGGCCGTGGGCAGCAATGTGGTCGGCAAGGGCACGACCCTGGGTGCCCGGATGTCGTTCACGCTGCCGCAGCCAGCCGGAATTGCCAATTTTTTCCATTCGCTGTCGCTTGGCGCCGATTTCAAGGATCTGGCGGAAACCCAGAATGCGCTGGGTTCCGACCGCAAGGAAACGCCGCTGCGCTACATGCCTCTGGTGGCGCAGTACACCTTCAGCCGTTTCGGCGAAAACGGCGAGTTCGCCGGCAATCTCGGGTTGGTCGTCAACACCGGTTACGGCTCGCGGGATGTGGACTGCCAGGGCGTGCAGATGGAGCAGTTTTCCTGCCGCCGGGCCTATGCCCGCCCCGGGTTTTCGGTGGTGCGCGGCGATCTGAGCTATTCGAAGCGCCTGCTCGGCTGGGAAGGCCTGGCCAAGCTCGATTTCCAGATGGCCAGCCAGCCGCTGGTGTCGCCTGAGCAGATTCTGGCCGGTGGCATGGATACCGTGCGCGGTTATTACGAGGGTGAAGCCGCCGGTGATGTCGGCTGGCGTTTACGCACCGAGGTGAAGACACCGACTTTGTTCGAGATCGGCGGGGCTGGTCTTCGTTTGCTCGGTTTCTTCGAAGGAGCGCATGTCTGGCTGAACAGTCCTCTGCCCGGACAGAACGATGAATTTACCCTGGCCAGCGCCGGTATCGGCCTCCGTTTGAAGGGTAACAAGGGCGGACCGCTACTGGTTGTCGATGTTGGTCAGGCACTCAAGGATGGTCCGCGAACTACCTCCGGAACGCAGCGCGTGCATGCGCGACTGGGTTACGAGTTCTAGGCGCCGCCCAGAAAGAACAGGAATCAAACATGAACCACGGTATCTATCGGCTGGTCTTCAATGTCGAGCGCAACGCCTGGGTGGCGGTGGCGGAGTTTGTGCGCGGGCGCGGCAAGAAGAGTGCACGCAAGCGGGTAGCGGCGGTCATGCTTGGCGCGGTGGTTGCTGGTTCAGCCCTGGCTGCCACGCCCATTCCGCCCTCGCTGTCGGCATTGCCGGTTCCTTCCAGTGGTTCTCGCCCCTTCGTCTTTCATGGCGCTGTTTCCGGCGGTGCGCCGACGACGGCCATGGTCAATGGCATTAACACGATGACGGTGCCAACTGCCAGCCGAACCGTGGGCCTTAACTGGGACAGTTTCAACGTTGGCGGTCAGGCTGCAGTGGAATACACCGGTGAGGCGTTGCGCATCCTCAACCGAATCTGGAGCAACGATCCGAGCCAGATCATGGGGCGCCTGTCGGCTCCAGGCAAGGAGCTTTATTTCATCAACCAGAACGGCATCCTCTTCGGTAACGGGGCTCAGGTGAATGTCGGCGGCCTGGTCGCGTCCTCGCTCAACATGACTGATGCCATGGCGAGCAAGCTGCTCAATAACGGCTTGCCGACCAGCCGGGGCGACAGCCTGGAATTCTCCTGGGAAGGCAGCGCCAGCGGATTCGAGGCCGGCTTCGTCACGGTCGATGCCGGTGCACGGATCACGACGCCTACTGGGGGCAAGGTCGTATTGATCGCGCCGAAGACGGTCGAGAACCTGGGGATTATTGAAAGCGGCGGCGGTGGCGAGGCGATCCTCGCGGCGGGTGGCAAGGTCATCCTGACTGCGCCTGACGATCCGAACCTGCGCGGCCTGCTGGTTGAAACACAGTCTGTAGCGGGCCGGGATGCGCTGGGCAATACCGTTGCCCTGGATGGCTCGGTGACCAACAATCAGGTGGTCGATAGCGATGGGGTTGTCCAGCGCGGCCGCATCGACATGGGCAAGGACGGGGTGGTGACCCTGGCAGCCCTGGCGGTTAACCAGAAGGGCATCATCAACGCCACTCGAGCAGTTAATCTGAACGGGACCACGATGCTGGTCTCTGGCAGCGGGACGACCGATACCGAGCGACTGACGATCAATCAGCGCGGTGCTGTGGCCGAGATCGACTGGGCCAGTGGCTTCAATGTCGGCGCCGGGACCAAGGTCGAGTTCGTGCAGCCGACAGCCGGGGCGACTGCTTACAACATAATTTACGATCCGAACTGGAAGCTGCCTGACGACAGCCTTTTCGTCAGCACTGCCGGTCGCTCGAACATTGATGGCGCCATCGTGGCCAACGGGCAACTGGTGTTCGTCAATGAAAAGGGCTTTAACTTTGGCGCCAGTGCGCGCGTTTCGGCCAACAGTTTTGTGGCGTCTGGCCTGGGGATGAACCGTAGCCTGCTTTCTACCGGGCTCCTGGGGCAGACCGATGTCACCAAGCGGGCTTTCTATCTGTATGAGTCGCCAACCGTGACTTTCAAGGAGGGCGAAGATACCGCGCAGAAATTCGCAGAGGCGCTGAGCGCCTTCCGCGAAGCTTCGGTCACAGTGGCGGCTGGCGCTCAAATCGAAAGCCTGGAGAACGGTTATGTCATCCTGGCCGGCAGCCAGGTGAATCAGGGCGGTACGATCCTCGCCGGACGGACGACGCAGACCGATAGCAGCGGAAACCCGGTTTACAAGGGCGGGCAGGTTGTTCTGGCGGCGGGTGCCGATCTTTATCTGAAGCCGGGATTTTCATCGGCTTATCGTGGGTTCAGCGCCGAGGTGAACCCGCTGGTCGCGCTGCGTACCCACAAGTATCAACGCAATGCCGACGGTTCGCTGAAACTGAACAGCAGCGGCAATCCGACGCTGGTCAGTGAAGGAACACCAACCTGGTTAGCGCTCTCGCGCGGCGAACTGAACGCCAACCGGGTTATCAACTCGGGCACGGTGCGCGCCGCATTGGGCGATATCACGCTGGTCGGCAATGAGATCATTCAGGCCGGTACGCTCTGGTCGAGCACCTCGGCTGTGGCCAACGGGTCGATCCACCTGAATGCCCGCGATATGCTGAATACGTCGGGCAGTGGTGTGCCGACAGTGCTCAATACCTTCTATCGCCAGTACGATGAGCAGGGTATCGTTGCCTCGACCGGTACTTCGCTGACCAGTTCGACTTCCGATGTGACGACATTCATCGCCGGTCGTGAAGGCGGAACACTGAGCTTTGCGGATGGCAGTTCGACCGTGGTTGCCATCGACGGCAGCGACGGTCGGACATTGACCGGCGACCAGACTTTCGTGCAGTCGTCCATCGAGGCACTGGCCAAGAAAATTGTCATTGGCGACGCGGACATCGAAGCCAAGGCGGGCCGTATCCAGTTCCGGGCCAGCGATACCTTTTCGGAATTCAATGCCTTTGGTGTAGACGGGGTCAGCGTTCCTCAGGATGCCGCAGCTTCCGGTGTCGGCATTTACGTGGCCGATGGTGCCCGGATTGATGCATCCGGAACCAGTGCCAGCAAGGCGGTGAGCGACCTGTTCATCCGGGTGGAACTGCGTGGCGACGAGTTGGCCGACAACACGGTGCAGCGAAACGGTGCATTGCGCGGGGAGGTTGCCTGGGTGGACGTGCGCGACTCAGTGAGCATCGCCAATATCGACGGTTGGATAAATGCGATAGGTCAAACGGTAGACGAACTGGCATCGACCGGTGGCACGATTTCCCTGGGTTCCCTGGGGAGTGTGGTCGTCAAGTCAGGCGCCGAACTGGATGTGTCGGGTGGGCGCATCGACTATTCCGCCGGCACGGTCAATGAATCGATGGCCATCACGTTCGGCGGTCAGCGCTATCGTCTGAACGATGCCCCGACTTCGGCTGCCTATGCCGGGCTGGTAACGCAGACCCGCCAGGAAGCTGCCTACGTTGAAGGCAAGAGTGCAGGCACCGTGGAAGTCGTTGGGCACAATCTTGCGGTCGACGGCAATCTGGTGGCAAAAACCACAATCGGGACACGCCAGCGCACGGTTGGTGGCGATCCGAAGTCGGATCGCTATGCCCTTCCTTTGGGTGGGCAATTGATCATCAAGGATGCCGGGCAGCATTACACCGTCGCCGATCGCCAGACGGCCAGCAAGGCCGAGAAGGATGACGCGTATCTGCGAGCGCAGATTGCCTTCGTCAAGGGCGCCGCGAATGCCGCGGCGGGGCTGGGTACCGACGATGTGGCCGGGCCGCGACTGGAATTGTCTGAAAACCTGGTCGACAACGGCTTTTCGCGCTTCAGCATCACCAGCGATGGGCGTATCGATATTCCGGCGGAGGTTGGCCTTAACCTGCGTGAGGGTGGGAACTTCAGCGCGGCCGGACGGCAGATCTACGTGGCCGGCGATATTTCCACGCCGGGTGGCAGCATCAGCCTGACGACGCGGGATATGAGTCAGGCTGTTGGTAATTTTCCGGTTGAGGTTGATGGGAAGTATTCGACACTGGTGCTGGCATCCGGGGCAAAGCTGTCTACGGCCGGGCGCTGGGTCAATGACTTTCTTGACGGCAAGGCGAGCACGACCGCCAAGGCAATCAACGGTGGCAGCATTAGCTTGAGCTCTGCCTATGATCTGGATCTCGTAGCCGGAAGTCAGATCGATGTGTCCGGTGGCGGCTGGGTCAATGCAGCCGGGACGGTGAAGTCTGGCGATGCGGGATCGATTGCCCTGGAGAGTGGCTCGGGTTTTCAGATCGATGGTGACAGCAGCCGCATCTTCCTCGACGGGACCTTGTCCGGCTATGCGCTGGGCAAGGGCGGTAGTCTGAAAATGACGACGGCCAGCGTCGAATTTGCTTCGACAAATAATTTCGATCCGCAGAGCCGGAATTGGTCGCACGCCAGCCGCATGGCTGAAGGGCAGGTCGGTATCTCCCTGGATGAAGGCGTCGTCGACAAAGGCGGCTTCTACAGTTTTGCCTTTGTCGGTCGTGATGCATTGACGGTCGGCAAGAAAATCACCCTCTCCCCCGATCCCTTGAACTGGTCGCTGGCCGAGGTGGCGAGCGCTCGTTATCAAGCGACGGGCAGCGCCATCTCAGGCTTTGCCGATACTCGTGTGTTGCATTCGGATCGGCGTAGTGGGCCGACCAAGCTATCTTTGACAACCACCAACCTGTTGTTCGGCGATCTGCTGGTCAACGAGGAGGCCTATCTGGGTGTCTCGCCCAAGGGCAGCATCAATCTGGAGTCGGCCGGTCAGCTGACCGTGCTCGGTACGCTGGAGGCACCGGCGGGCACCATCACGCTGAGCCGGGCAGCGATCAACACGGCGCTAAAGGGCAATTACACCAGCGACAAGCAGTCAGAATCGATTTATCTCGGTCCCAAGGCCAAGCTCTTGGCAGCGGGAACAGCAGTGCTTTCCGCTGCCACCCGACAGGCGCTTGAGGCAGGCGTATCAGCCGAACAATTGCTGCGGCAGAGACGTTACGTTGGCGAGTTGGCAAGCGGCGGCACGGTTAGCCTGGATGCCGGCCTCGGTTATGTTGTCACTCGCGAGGGATCGCTCATCGATGTGTCGGGGGAGACCGGCACCTTGAATATTGCGGCGAATGCAGGTACAGGTGTGAGCACTGCCGCCCAAACGGTCGGCAGTTCGGGTGGCACGGTCAAGCTGGCTGCTCATGCCGGCATGTTCCTCGATGGCGGCTTTGATGCCGCTGGCGGCAAGGATGCGCTCGGCGGTGTATTTTCGCTGAGTCTTGCTGCGGTCAAAAACGACACCAACCCCTGGGGGCTCCCCGAGGCAGCGACCGATGACGAGTCCAAGGCGATCCGTGCGGCCAGACTGCTGACGCTATATCAGTCGGCTGATAAACATGCTGCGCAGTGGCCGTCTGGCGTCGATACAGCGGATTATCTGGCCGGTGAAGTTTCGCTTGATGCGGTGAAATACAACGGCAAGGCAGCGCTTGATCTGGCGTCCTTGCTGGCTGGCGGTTTTGGTTCCTGGTACCTGACCAGTCAGAACGAAATCCAGTTGTCTGGACTTGTCGATGCGACTGTCCAGAATCAGCTGGTCTTGAATGCCCCGCGTTTCTCAGCTGCAACGGATACGACCGATGCGACCTTGCGGGCCGCGGCGATCCAGATCGGCAATTCCAATCCGGTTGCGGCTATTTCCGCTGACGACAAGTCGCTGGCCATTGAGTCGGTGTCTAGCGGTAACGGCCAAGTATCGTTCCATGCCCTGGATATCGGCTTGCTCGGCGCTTTTGGCTGGAGCGGCTTTGGCGAGAGCAAGTTCATCAGTAGCGGGGCAATCCATTTCGATAGCACCAAAAACGAGGGAACGAACCGATCCGGGGGGCGCGAGTACAACGGTTTGATGCGCGCGAGCGGTGATCTCGTTTTCTCGGCAGCGCGGCTCAGTCCGTCGACATACAGCGATTTCAAGGTTGATGTCCTGTCCGACCCCAATGGCAGCATAGCCATTACCCGCCCGGATGGCGCTTATGCCGATGTCTCCCTGTCACCGGCCGGACGTCTTGAATTTGCCGCCGCCACCATCACCCATGATGGAACCGTGACGGCGCCGCTGGGCGAGATCGTCTTCAGTGCCCCGGGGGGCTCGGTCACGCTGGGTTCGACCAGCAAGACATCGGTTGCCGCCGATCGCGACCTGCTTTTCGGCTACACGCTCGAATCAGGTGGTACCTGGAATTACAACGGCGTGGAGGTTACGTCCCTGCCAGCCAAGAGCGTCGTCGTTGACGGTGCGCACACGACGATCACCACCGGTGCGGAGATTGACCTGTCGGGTGGTGGCGAGGCACTGGCCTGGGAATTTACTGCTGGCCCCGGCGGCAAGAACGATGTGCTGGCGGGCAGTGTCGGCACCTATGCCATTGTCCCCAACTGGAATGGTTTTTCGGCCACGGATAGTGAACTGCAAAATGGCTACCTGATCGATGGCGCGGGTGGAATCCCGTCAGTCAAGGCCGGTGACCAGATCGAGTTGGGCAAGAATCCTTACGGCCTGAGCGGAAGTTACGTGTTGCTACCGGCACGTTATGCCGTGCTTCCGGGTGCTTATCTGGTGACCGTGAAAGCGAGCAACAACGCAACGCTTGGTGGCGCATTGCAGCAAGCCGATGGAACATGGCTGGTGTCGGGCCAGCGGCTGGCCGTCAACCAGGATGGATCGACCACCGCCTATGGCAATCAGCCGCTGACGCTGGAACTGGCCAGCAGTGCCAAAGTTGCTGAGCGGGCCAAATATGTCCTGACGACGGCAACGGAATTCTTCTACGACAAGTCGGACAACCTTGCGGGCGATGCCGGACGCCTGGCGGCGATTGGTCGGGAAAGCCTGGTGTTCGATCCGGCGGTCATTGCCATGCGTCAGGCGGAAATTTCGGCGGAGAACGGTCGGAAACGTGCCGGTCAGGGCATGCAACTGGACTTGGCCGCACCCAAGCTGATGGTCAGCGATTCGGCTTCGGCGCCAGACGATACCTGGTCGCTGATCGATCAGGAAAAACTGAATGCGCTGGGTGTGTCCAGCCTCCTTCTGGGCGGGGTTCGCACGGTCAGCGACGGGAAGACGCACATCGATACGCTGGCCAATAGCCTGCGGGTCTCCAACACCGCGTCGGCGCTGGCAGCCAATGAAATCATGCTGACGGCGAATCAGGACGTGACCATCACAGCGAAGAGCAAAGTCGAGTCGATTGGTGAAGCTGTGGCACGGAGCGTTGTGCTTTCCGGAGATGGCGCTTTCATGCGCGTCGCGGAAAGCGGACAGGCCGTAGTGACGCGTGACGGTACCGTAGCTAAAACTGCCGGCGATCTGTTCGTGGAAGCAACAGCATCTGTGGCCGGGCGCGCGCTGTACTTCGATGCAACGCACAAGAACGTGTTGAGCGGCGAGATTCTGCTCGGGAATCGGACAGCCGATGGCGGGCGCGACGGTCATGGTGCGGTGGCCATCGGCGCCGGGCGCATCAACGTCGTTGGCGACAACAGCGTGCCGACGGAAGGTCTGACACTGAGCAACAGTGATCTGGCTAGGTTTGCCTTGGCCGAGGAGATTCGTCTGTCGAGTTACACGACGCTCGATTTCTATGGCAATGCCGAACTGGGCACTGAAAGCCTCAACAGGCTGGTCCTCGCCTCTGCTGGCCTGGCTGGCCGTGGCGCAGCAGATACCACGGCTTCGATCAAGGCCGATACCGTGGTCTTGGAGAATATTGATCCGGCCAATGTCAAATTCGCCGTACCTGCCGGCCAGTCGTTGGGCAAGGGCAAACTGGATATCGCTGCCAGGACGGTTGAGTTCGGCGGGAATGCGACGTCGACAGATGCAGATGGAACGGCTTCCATGCGCAAGAGCGAGACCGCCGGCTTTACGCTGGGCGGCTTTGATGCCGTTTCCGTAAAAGCCAGCAAGGAACTTCGTTTTTCCGGAACGGGTGTGACCAAGGCCGAAAACTCGGCCGATAGCGGCAGTGACGTTGCTCTGAATATTGACGCCGGGCGCGTGGTTACCGTTGGTACGGCCGACCATCTGCTGCTGTCTACCGGCAAGACGACCGTTACCGGCGGAAGTGGGGCAACCGGTGATGCCGGTTTGGGTGGCAGCCTTGAATTGCGTGGCAAGGCGATTGACGTAGCGGGGCGAATCGAGACGCCGGCGGGCAAACTGACGCTGCGTGCAACGGGTAGCCAGGCCGACGGCGGTGTACTGGTGCGCGATGGAGCAGTGCTGGCAGCCGAGGGACGCAAGGTGGCTTTCGACGATACGTTTGCTTATGCGCCGGGAGGCAGCATTGTTCTGAAAGCTGATGCCGGTGATGTCAGCGTCAAAGAAGGCGCGCGCGTTTCGGTTGCGGCAAATCCGGATGGCGGCGAGGCCGGCAGCCTGACACTGGAGGCTGTGGCGGGGACGGTATTCGTCGGCAAGGAGACGCTTCTGGCGTCGGCCAAGGCAGGGGCTGCGCAAGGAAAACTGAAGGTTGATGCGACTTCTCTGAAGGGTGATACGGCCGAAACTGCTGCGGATAATCTGGATGCTCTGGTTGAAGCAACGCTTCAGGGTTCGTTGCGCCAGTTCGGTGGCGTTTGGGATATTCGCCAGCGTGTCGGCGACCTTGCCTTGAGCAAATCACTGGTTGCGGCTGATGTGCTTCTGGCGACGGACCAGGGGGGGATTTCCATCGCCAAGAATGCGAGCATTGATGCCTCTGGCCCCAAGGGCGGACGGATTGCACTTTACAGTCGCAACGGCGATGTGACTCTGGGTGGAAATTTGCTGGCCATGGGCCAGGAGTTCATCGCCGATGCCAACAATGCCGGGACGCGCGGCGAAGGCGGAACAGTGATCCTGAGCGCCAGCGGTTCCGGCAAGGTGATTACTGACAAGGACAGCTTGATCAATGTCGCTGCCGCAACGCGCAAGGTGGTGAAGGCTGACGGTAGCGAGGTGACAGAGTACAGCACAGCCAAGGGTGGCAAAGTGACGTTGCGCGGCGAAGTGAATCTGAAGAACGCCGATTGGCTAACAATGCTGCCGATTTCCCATGCAGGCAAGATTTCTGGTGCCTCGGATGTGGCGGCGGAGTTCTATTACACCGAAACCGGAACGTCTCTGGCAAATGGTGATTCCAGTGGATCGCGCATTGGACTGGAGAGTATCAATAGCAAGTTGGCCAGCAGCTTTACGGATGAGAACCTGGAGATCCTGAGGAAGAGTCTGGGCTTCACCAACGCAGCTGTAGAGCATATCCGGCCCGGCGTTGAAATCGTCACACCGGACGATTCCACCGGTGATTTCACGATCAGTGCCAATCTGGCATTCAATACGCTGCGTTTTGGCGCTGAGCAGGAGGCCGGGGCCTTGACCATTCGCGCCGCCGGTGATCTGAAAGTGAACGGGACATTGAGCGACGGGTTTGTTCCCCAGGACTCGAATGTGTCCGACATGACGGTACGTGACGCGATACCAGTGCAGTCCGGACAGTCTTGGTCGTTCAATCTGGTGGCCGGTGCCGACCGCCAGGCGGCGAATCCGATGACCATCCAGGCGCTTCCTGTCGATGCCTCTGACGTGTCAGGTAGCCTGATCGTGAAAAGCAATGCGATCATCAGGACCGGAACGGGGGACATCGCCCTGGCCGCACGCCGGAACATCGTCCTGAACAAGGGATCGGCAATCTACACGGCTGGCCTTTCCGCTGCCGCGGATGCCTTGAG
Source organism: Azonexus sp. (assembly GCA_041909135.1). GTDB lineage: Bacteria > Pseudomonadota > Gammaproteobacteria > Burkholderiales > Rhodocyclaceae > Azonexus. The sequence continues at coordinate 233,794 of JAYREA010000002.1, forward strand.
CAACTTCACGCCCTATAACGGCGATGGCACCTTCGCCCCGGTCTTCCTTTTGGGCGGCGGCGATATCCAATTGCTGGCTGGTGAGCGTATTTCCATGGAAAGCACGGCCAACCGGCATATCAACCAGTGGTTGTACCGGCTGGGCAACGATACGGTCGATACCCAGTGGTGGGCAAGAATCGGGGCTTTCCAGGAGGGGGTTGCAGCGTTCGGTGGCGGAGACATTTCAGTTAGTGCAGGCACCGAAATCAAAAATCTGACCGTAGTTATTCCAACCAATGGCCGGGTACCCAGTCTGAATGGGGGAAGTCTTCCCGAGAGCGCTGTCGTGCAGGGCGGAGGCGACCTGAGCGTCTATACGCCCGGAACGATTACCGGCGGCCTCTATTACGTTGAAACCGGTACGCTGAATATTGAGGCTGGCTCGCTCTCTTCGAATGTCGGCCTGGCGATGGGCGACACAGAGGCTAAGGTCGTTGCCACCGGAAACATTGAGTTGGGCAACGTCTTCAATCCGCTGTGGGTACAGGCACAACCCAAGAAAACAAATGGCACGACGAACGAGAATTCGTTCTACAAATCCAATAGCGTGCGTATCGGCACCTATGGGGACGATACGGCACTGGATGTCGTTTCGATTGCAGGCGATGTTGCATTGAATGCGGAATCGTCGTTCTACGGCATCGATGATGCCGAAGCCGGAATGCTGATGCCCTCCCAAGTCAAGGTGGTGTCGCTCAATGGCAGTATCGATGCCAAGAATCTTTCCCAGGCGCCCGGAACGCAGGGGCAACTCGATTTGCTCGCCAGTGGTTCAATCACACTGGACAATCCGATCATCCAGCTTGATCTGCCGTCCTATTTGCTGCCCAGCCTCAGCAACCCGATCAGGAATGGGGGGGCGAATGGCCGCAGCAGTTTCTGGTTGAGCAGTTATGCCACGGAGGGGTCCGCCCGGGAAAAACACTCGGAGAGCCTCTGGCACGCCGACGACTACGAAGCATCCCGCTTGATCGCCTTGAACGGCGATATTGTCGGCAATAAAAATCTGGGTTCGGAATCACGCTTCAATGAGGCAGTGCACATCAAGGCTGGCGGCGATCTGAAGAATGTCCAGGTTGACGTTCAGCATGCCCATGCCTCCGATGTCAGCACGCTTGAAGCGGGTGGCAGCATTCTGTTCGAGGCAACCAGCACGGTAGCTGGCCTCGTCAAGTCACCGGCTGTTGGTATCCGGGTGGGCGGACCGGGAAGCGTCGAACTAATTGCCGGTGAGAGCGTTGATCTGGCTGACACCCAGGGGGTGGTGACGCGCGGCAATCTGGACAATCCCTATCTCGCTGAAGAGGGAAGTTCGATTCTGGTGGCTGCAGGCGGAAAACCGGACTATGAAGCCCTGAGAGCCTATCTCGGTGCCGGGGCAGAGGTTGACGAGGCGGCATTGCGCGATCAATTCTTTGTGGCCTTGAGAGAAATCGGGCGCGAGGCTGAGAAAAGCGGTAACAAGACCTTGTATGACAAGGCCCGGGCCTTGGCTGATGCCTTCTTCTCAGGTGACAAGACGGGCAACAACGACATCCGTCTTTCAGTAAGCCAGATCAAGACCGAGCAGGGCGGTGACATTCACCTGCTGGCACCGGATGGCAGCATCGTCGTCGGGGTGGCCGATCCGACCAAAACCAAGACGCCATCCTCTCAAGGGATATTCACCGTCAATGGCGGTGACATTTTTGCCTTTGTCGAACGCAACTTTCTGGTTAATCAGTCCCGTGTCTTTTCTTTGAACGGCGGCGACATCATGATCTTCTCCAACTACGGCGACATCGACGCTGGCAGCGGCTCGAAGACAGCAGCTTCGACTCCGCCGCCAGTATTGGTTGTTCGCAACGGACAGATCGTTCTCGATACCTCAAATTCAATTTCCGGTTCAGGTATCGGGGTATTGGCATCGCGCGACGATACGCCCGCCAGTGACATGGATTTATTTGCTCCCGAAGGGGCGATTGATGCTGGCGATGCGGGTCTGCGCAGTACCGGCAATATCACGCTGGGTGCACGCACCATCCTCAATGCGAGCAATATCCAGGCCGCTGGTACCGTTACCGGGGCTCCGGCACCGGTGACTGCTGCCGCGCCAGTCGCTGCTGTAACTACCCCGACCAACAACGAAAACAAGGCCCTCGAAGACGCCGCACCCTCCGCTGGAAAGCGCGACGGGGCGGGCGGTATGTTGACGGTTGAGGTGCTGGATAGCGAACCGGCATCCGACTCGGCAACCATTGACGAGGAAGAGCGCAAGCGCAAGGCGCGTGCACGGGCTGCCGGGTAGCACGGCTGTAAAAATCAAAACTCATAATTGATCGATCAACCCAACAACCTTGAAGATGATGAAAAACCTTGCACACTGGATGATGGCGGCGGCGAGCCTGTTTGCCCTAAATACGCACGCGGCGGACGGCTTCAATCCGGACGACTGGAAGCACAAACAGAAAACCGTGATCGACACGACGGCCGAGGGCGTCGAGCTGAAGCTGGGGGCTACCCAGTTACCGCTGGCGCTGCGGCTGCATACCGGCAACTTCGCTTTTGCTGAAGCCAAGCCGGACGGTAGCGATCTGCGCGTGACGGCCGCCGATGGCAAGACGCCGCTGCGCTTCCATATCGAAAAGTACGACGCGACGAACGAGCTGGCGGTGATCTGGGTGCAGCAACCCAAGCTGGCGCCGTCGGCCAAGACGGATGCGGTCAACCTGTTGTGGGGCAACGAAAAGGCCTCTGCTGCCAGCGACGCCAAGGGCAGCTACGATGCCGCCCAGAATCTGGTGTTGCATTTCTCCGACAATGGCCCGGTGCGCGATGCCACGGGAAATGGCAATCACCCGCGCGAACTCACCGTCAAGCCGGTACCCGGCCCGCTGGGCGATGCGGCCAGCCTGGACGGCAGCACGACACTGACTGTTCCGGCTTCGCCATCGCTGAAGCTGGTGACCGCCAACGGCCTGACCTTCACGGCGTGGATCAAGCCGGCGGCCAACGCTTCCGGCACGCTGTTCCAGCAGGGTGAGGGTGGCAAGGGGCTGGCTCTGGCCGTCAAGGGTGGCAAGCTGGTAGCCGTGGTCAATGGCAAGGAATTCACCTCAAAGGCGACGGTGCTGGCCGATACCTGGCAGCACGTGGCGATGACGCTGATCGGCGGCAAACTCACCTTCTACATGGAAGGCGCTGAAGCTGGCACGGCCGATATTGCGCTGGACGACACCGGTGGTGACATCCAGATCGGTGCTGGTTTCCGTGGCGAGCTGGACGAAGTCACGCTGGCCGCGACCTCGCGTTCGGCTGACTACGTCAAGGCACTGCATGGCAGCCAGCAACCGGACAGCCCGATGCTCGGTGCCGAGGAAGAGGGAGGCGGTGAAGCAGCCTCCTACGTCGGCATCCTGCTCGGTGCGCTGACGGTGGACGGCTGGATCGTCATCGGAATTCTTGCTGTGATGGCCGTCATCAGCTGCGCCGTCATGGTTGGCAAGACCCTGTTCCTGGGCAAAGCGGAGAAGGCCAACAATGCCTTCCTCAATCGCTTCCGCGATAACCCACGCAAGCTGCTGCGCCCGGATTCGATGGATACCAAGGCGCTGAGTGAGAACGAAGCGATGCGCCATTCAACGATCTTCCGTCTCTACAAGATCGGCATTCAGGAAATGCATCACCGCTTCGATACGCAGACCAAGAGCGGTGTCGAAAACAAGCTCTCCGATGCCGCACTCAATTCCATCCGCGCTGCCATGGATGCCGCGCTGGTCCGCGAAAACCAGCGCCTGAACAGCCAGATCGTGCTGCTCACCATCGCCATTTCCGGCGGTCCCTTCCTCGGCCTGCTCGGAACAGTGGTCGGCGTCATGATCACCTTCGCGGCGATTGCTGCGGCTGGCGACGTCAATGTGAACTCGATCGCGCCGGGTATCGCCGCCGCGCTGGTCGCCACCGTGGCCGGTCTGGCCGTGGCCATTCCCGCCCTGTTCGGCTACAACTGGCTGGCCATCAAGATCAAGAACGTTTCGGCCGACACCCAGGTGTTCGCCGACGAGTTCCTGACCAAGTCGGCCGAGCTGTACGCCGTCTAAGCGGGAACCAGCGCGATGCACGTTCAGGAAGACAATCAGCCCTATGATGAGATCAACGTCACGCCGATGCTTGACCTCGCCTATGTGCTGCTCGTCATCTTCATCATCATGACGACGGCCTCGGTGCAGGGCGTCAAGGTCGAGCTGCCGAAGACGGTGGCCAGCTCGAGCCTGGCAAAGCCGGGGACCAAGGCGGTGACGGTGGCCCGTAACGGCGATGTCTTTCTCGACGCCTATCCGGTGACCATGGAACAGCTTGACCTGCGCCTGGCTCAGTATCTGGCCGCCAACCCGGCGCTGTCCATCGTCATCAAGGGCGATGGTCAGGCCCAGTACGCCAAGGTGATGGAGGTGATGGAGTTGCTCAAACGCAACGGCATCACCGACCTCGGCCTGGCGACGACGCGGGCGCAGAGGTAGGCCATGCACGTTCAAGCGGAAACCAAACCCTACGACAGCATCAACGTCACGCCGATGCTCGACCTTGCCTATGTGTTGCTGGTCATTTTCATCCTGATGACCACTGCCTCGGTGTCGGGCCTGTCGATCAACCTGCCCAAGCCGTCGAACAAGCCGAGCACCGAAAAGCACGAGATCAAGATCATCCAGATTCGGCCCGATGGTTCCCTGCATCTGAACGGTGTCGGCGTCACCGTTCGCGAACTTGAGGTCCAGCTAAAGTCGACGATGGCGCGCGATCCGAAGGCCTCCGTCGTGCTTAAGGGCGACCCGGCGGTCAATTACGCACGAGTGGTCGAAGTGCTCGATCTCACCGGTGCCATGGGCATCGGTTCGGTTGGCCTGGTGACGGCGAGAATTGGTAACTGACAGCCATGGAAAAAGAGATCAAGCCGTCGCGGCGCTGGCTGAATGTTGTCGTGATTATCTTGGCCGGTGCTGCGATCATCGCCATTATCACTTGGGGCATCATGAGCCTGATGGGCGGCAAGTCCGGCAAACCGCGCAAGCCGCCGGTCGTCACCCTGCTGCCCGATAAACCGCCCCCGCCTCCGCCGCCGCCCAAGGAAGAAAAAAAGCCCGAGCCGCCCAAGGAAAACCCCAAGGACGTCAAGATGGAGCCGCCCAAGGAGGCGCTGCAGGCGGCGCAGAATGAGCCGCTCAAGATGGAAGGTGCAGCGGGTGACGGCGACAGTGCATTCGGCTCCGGTACGGTTGGTCGCGAATACACCGGTGGCAACATCGGTGCGACGGGCGCCGTGCAGGGCATGTATGCCGGCCGACTGCAGCGCCATCTGCAGGAGCAGCTAAGCCGCAACCGCAAGCTGAAGGAATCCGACTATCGCGTCACCGTGCGCGTCTGGCTGCGCCGCGACGGCTCAGTCGAGAAGGCTGATCTGGCACAGAGCACGGGCAACACCACGCTGGACGAACTGCTCCGTGAGGCGCTGCTGCAGGTCGCCGCGATGCGCGAGGCACCGCCGGAAAACATGCCGCAACCGATCCGGATACGCGTCACTGCCCGCGGTGCGCCTTAGTCACGAATTGAATTGAAGAAACCCAGAGAGAAATCCATGAAATTCACTCAGAAACCTCTGCACAAAGCCGTCGCCGGCGCCCTTGTCGGCCTGCTGGCAGTTGGACAGCCGGCCCTGGCCGATGACCGTGAGTCGCTCGAGACCCTGCGCGAAACGACGCTCAATCTGATCGATGCGCTGGTCGACCAAGGTATCTTCAGTCGGGAAAAAGCCGATGCAATGGTCAAGGCGGCACAGGCCAAGGCGGCAAAATCGGCGGCACGGGAAAAGCCGAAGGGAGCTGCGCCGGTTCGCGTCCAGTATGTGCCGGAAACAGTGAAAAACGAGATTCGCGACCAGTTGCGTCAGGAGGTCCTGGCTCAGGCCAAGACCGAGCGCTGGGCAGAGCCGAATGCCGTGCCGGCCTGGCTGGATCGTATCAAGTGGGAAGGCGATATGCGGGTCCGGTATCAGGCAGAGGAGTTTGCCAAGAGCAATACCGAGGCGTTGGATTATATTTTTGCTGCTGCCGGGGCCGGCGAAGTCACTCGTGCGGCAGGCTTCCTCAGCAACAACGGCTCGGCGGCAACCGCCAATACCCTTGAAAATCGGGACCGCTATCGCTTGCGCGCCCGTCTCGGGGTTTTGGCCAAGGTCTCTGATGACTGGAGTGCTGGAATTCGTCTGGCAACCGGCAACACGAGCGATCGGGTTTCTACCAATCAAACGATGGGGCAGGATTTCAACAAATACCAGTTGATGGTGGACCGCGCTTACCTGAAATATGATCCGGTCGAGTGGTTTTCTGCCACCGGCGGGCGTATCCAAAATCCATGGTTTTCGACGGACCTTGTGTGGGACGAGGATCTGAATTTTGAAGGCTTTGCTGCCACAATCAAACCAAGCTTCGCCAATGGCGACTTCAGACCTTTCCTGACCTTGGGTGCGTTTCCTCTGCGGGAGGAAAATCCTCCGACTCGCCCAAACAGGTGGATGATGGGGGTGCAGGCTGGGACAAAATGGAATTTTGCGCAAAATTCCCGATTGACTGTGGGTTTGGCTTGGTACGACTTCGATAAGCTTGAAGGTCGTCTCGAAACTGATGTCGACTATTTGGCCAATAGCCCTAAATATGGGCAGTTCGAGTATGGTTCTGGTCTTCGCCAAAAGGGAAATACCCTGTTTCGGACCAATGCTGCTTCCGATTCCGATGCAACAATTTGGGGGCTCGCCTCCAAGTTCCGCCCGGTCAATCTGACTGCCTCGCTTGATTTGGCGCACTTCGATCCTGTGCATGTCGTGCTGACCGCCGACTACGTCAAGAACACGGCATTCGACCGTGCTGAAATCCGGCGCCGAACTGGTGTAAACATCAGTGATGGCAAGGATTTCGGCTACCTGTACAAGATCATGGTCGGTATGCCAAAGCTTGAAAAGCGGCATGACTGGCAGGCATCGTTTGCTTACCGTTATCTCGGTTCGGACGCCACGGTCGATGCCTTTACTGATTCCGATTTTGGCCTCGGTGGCACCAACCTCAAGGGCTACCAACTGGTGCTGAATTATGGTGTCGACCAGAATGCCTGGCTCTCTATGCGCTGGATGTCGGCCGAGTCGATCGAGTCTTTCTCGCTCAACCCCAACCATCGTTTTGCGGTGGATTTGCTGCAGGCTGATGTCAATGTGCGCTTTTAAAACAAAGCTTCCTGCTCTGTTGCTGGCGGCAGTTCTTGCTGCAACGCCGGCTCTTGCCGCCGAGAAAAAGGCCGACCCTAACAAGGGCGAGCTGCGTCGTCTGCAACAAGTCCAGCGTCAGCTCGAACAGGAAAAGTCACGCCTGACCGAGGAAAAGGCTGCGGCCGAGAGCGAACTGGGCGAGATCCGCAAAAAGGTGGATAGCGAGGCGCGCCGCGCTGCGGCGCTGAGTCGCGATGTCAGCGCCTTGCGCTCGGAGCGTGAGGCGACCGCCGCCAAGCTGGCTGAAACCGAAGCCGAGTTACGCAAGACCCAGGAGGCGCAACGGGCAGCCGAAGCCGAGGGAAAACGCCTGCAGGCTGCGTTGGCGGCTGAAAAGCAGCAGCTTGCAAGCTGTACCGAGCGCGGCAAGGAGTTGCGCAAGGTGAGCAACGAAGTGCTCGATCTGTATGAAAAGAAGTCTTGTTTCGACAGCGGCTTGCAGCGCGAGCCTTTCACCGGCCTGAAGCGGGTGGAAATCGAAAATACCATCGAGGATATGCGCGAAAAGCTGGAAAGCCCGCGTTCGGGATCGTGAACGCAGGCGTCCTGGCGCGAGGGTTTTCGTCTTCGCTGCCTGCCGCTACCCGCGCCATTCCATTTGCTGTTTTCATCGGCCTGATGGCGCTTGAGCCTTGGCTTGGCCAGCAGTTGGCCGGCCATATCGATTCGCGCTGGCTGTATGGCGTGCGCGTTATGGTGGTGGCCGGTCTGTTGTTTGTGTTCTGGCGCAGCTTTGTTGAATTGACCCTTGTCAGTCGCCCGGGTTGGCGTGATGTGGGGATCGCAGTCGTGGTTGGCTTTGTTGTGCTGGCAATCTGGCTGGCGCTGGATACCGGACTTTTTGTGCTTGGCCATTCGGGGTCAGGATTTGAAGCGCGCGCTGCCGATGGCGGAATTGATTGGCCGCTGGCGCTGATGCGTCTGGCAGGTTCAGCACTGATCGTGCCGCTGATGGAGGAATTGTTCTGGCGCTCGCTGATCTTGCGCTGGCTGGAAGATGCGGATTTTTCTTCTGTCGAGCCAGCAGGGGTCGGTGTACGCGCCTTGCTGCTGTCCAGTGTGGTTTTTGGCCTTGAGCACAGTCAATGGCTCGCCGGGATTCTGGCTGGCCTGGCCTATGGCTGGCTTTATCTGCGAAGCGGCAATCTCTGGGTAGCCGTGCTTGCCCATGCCGTCACCAATGCCGGCCTCGGTATCTGGGTGCTGGCAACCGGAGCATGGCATTTCTGGTGACTATGTCATCGGCAATCTAAACATCATCATCCCGTAACCTGTGCCGAATATCCTGTGCCGCTGTAAAACCATGTAAATGGATACGAGATGTCAGCAAGAATTCTTGTCGTTGAAGACGAGCCGGATATTAACGAGTTGATTGTCGTTAACTTGAAGCATGCTGGCTTCGAGGTGATTGCGACCGATACTGCCGAAGCGGCATGGCAGTTGTTATCCACGAATTTGCCGGAAGTGGTGCTGCTCGACTGGATGCTGCCGGGAATGTCTGGTTTCCAGTTGATACGCCATATGCGGGTCGATATTCGCTGGCGCCATATCCCGGTGATCATGCTGACGGCGCGGAGCGATGAGGTGGACAAGATTTCCGCTCTTGAGGTCGGCGCCGACGACTATGTCACCAAGCCGTTTTCGACGCGTGAACTGGTGGCGCGCGTCAAGGCGGTGATCCGTCGTGGTGACCCGAACCTGCTTGAAGGGACAGTCGAGATTGGTGGGCTTCGGCTGGTTCCCCACTCCCGAAAGGCGCTGGCTGGTGAAGAGCCGATTGGCTTGGGGCCGACCGAGTTCCGCCTGCTACATTTCCTGATGACGAATGCCGAGCGCGTGCACAGTCGTGGCCAGTTGCTCGATTACGTTTGGGGCGGACGCTCGCATATCGAGGAGCGGACGGTCGATGTGCACATCCGTCGCCTGCGCAGCGTTCTCGAAAATCACTCGCTCGATGGCATGGTGCAAACTGTGCGTGGCATGGGATATCGCTTCTCGGTCAGCCGGGACAGCGCCTGAGCGGCAAAACGGCAAGTCCGTCGCTGCGGACTGCCTGACTTTACACGTCGAATATCGGATTTCCTTTGGTGAAAATTTCTCTGCGTCATTTTTGTGGCTGCCTGCTGGCTGTCAGCGTGCTGCCTGATGTCCTGGCCGATGCCGGCGATACCGTCAATATCTATCTGGCGACCGGTGCCCAGCAGGACAGCAATCTGTTTCGCCAGTCACAAAATGAGCAGAGCGACACCCTGCAGACGACATCATTGACGCTTGGCCTGAGCAAGCCACTGGCGCAGCAGCTCTTTTCGCTGGATGCGACGCTGGTCGATTATCGCTTCTCCAAGAACGACTATCTGGACTACCGCGCAACCAATTACAACGCGGCCTGGAACTGGGCGCTGACCCACCGGCTGACGGGGATACTTTCGCTCAGTCAGACCGAAGTCCAGAACAGCTTTGTCGATTACCAGGCCACAACAGCGCAGACGCGGCGCAATATTGCCCGGACCAATGTCAATCGCCTGGCCGCCGAATGGCGTGTCCAGGGTGGCTGGCAGCTAATCGGCGGCCTGACCAACAACCAGTTGGTCAATACGGACACCTTCCGCCAGCAGGGCAGCTACGAATTGAATACCTGGGAGCTGGGCGGCAAGTATGTCTGGCCGGCTGGCAACTACCTGCAGTTGCTTCAGCGTGAAGGCAATGGCGAATACAAGGACAGGCAACTGATCGGTTTCGACAGCGTGCCGGCACCCTTCAATCCGCAGTACGACAACGCTTTCCGTCAGGTCGAAACCGAGGCTCGCCTGTTCGTGCCGCTTACCGGAAAAACATCGGTGACTGGCCGGGTTGCCCGCCAGTCGCGGGAACATGAGTATTTCAGCCAGCGCGACTACGCTGCCAATATCGGTCGTCTTGACTTCAACTGGCAGCCAGCCGGCCGGTTGTCACTCGTTGCCGGCCTGCGCCGCGAGGTGGCGGCCTACCAGGACTATTCCAGCAGCTACTACCTGAGCAACGGGGTCAGCCTGAAACCATCCTGGCAGATCACTTCCAAGACAAGCATGCGTTTGAACTACGACTGGCAGGAGAGGAATTACGAGGGGCCTCTGATCAGCAGCAGCACAGAGCGCAAGGACACCCTGCAGACTATCTCACTGGGCATCGACTGGATGCCACAACGCTGGGTAACGCTGACTACCACCTATCAGCGCGATAGCCGGAACTCCAGTCGTGACAGCCTTGATTTCAAAGCCAACATACTGAGCCTGAACGCCCGCCTGAATTTCTGATCGCTGCGTGGTCAGCCCAGGCGTCCCCCATTTTTCCGGCAACGCCCGGCGGGGCGATTACATCTTGCGGCTGCGATTGCGCGGTGCCACGGTTTTCGACTCGGTATTGACCAGACGCGTGCCGGCCAGATACTCGGCCTGCTTGATCGGTGCGCTGCGCCACTCTTCGAATTTCTCCAGAACCGCCGGAACGTAGCGTTGAGTTTCCGGGTAGGGTGGAATATTTCCGGCATGGCGCAGGACGGCGCCCTCTCCAGCGTTGTAGGCAGCCAGGGCGAGATCGGTACGCTGGTCGAACCTATCGAGCAGGGCGCGCAGGTAGCGGGTGCCTGCACGCAGGTTGGCCCTGGGTTCGGCTGCGTCGTTGGTGCCAAAGCGTAGTGCCGTTTCCGGCATCAGCTGCATCAGGCCGAGGGCGCCTTTGTGCGAAACAGCATCGGCACGGTAGGCGGACTCGACCTGAATGACCGCATGCACGAGTGCAGGATCCAGCCCTGCGTCGGCAGCAGCCCAGGCAATTTCTTCGGCGTAAGGTCTGGCAGACAGGGCCGGGGAGGGCTTGTCGATGGCTTTCGCCGTTCTGGCGCCGGTTGCGGTCTGCAGGCGATAGGTACTGCCATCGGTGAGCTGGAGCCGGTAGCCTTGCGCTTCGAGCGCATGGGCTGGGCCGGCCAGAACCAGCAGGCTGGCCAGCACGATGAGGCAGGGGTTCAGCGGTGGCATGTGCTGCCGATCAATTGCCGACGCCCCAGCCAGCGCCAGAACAATAGTCCGCAAAATGTGCCGGCGGCATCGGCCAACCAGTCATCGAGGCCGGGTTGTCTCGTCGGGACGAAATACTGGTGCAGTTCGTCGGCTAGCCCGATGCCCAGAGCCAGTGCGGCAACAGAGGAAAGTGCCGCCTTCGGCATGGCTGCACTCAAACCGAAGGCGAGTGCGGCAAAGACCAGCAGGTGAATGATTTTGTCCCACGGAGTTGCCACCAGATTGCCGGATGCCGCGGTGCTGCCAAAGCCAAAGAGCAGGAAAAATATGCCCAGCACCATCAAAAGGCCAAGCCGCGACAGCGGGGCAGCCTTGTCAGTAGGCATATTGGTCCTTGAAGACGACGGTGATCGTCTTGAGGATGATGTAGAGGTCCAGCCCGAGCGACCAGTGGCGCAAGTAGTCGAGATCGCAGTCGATGCGTGCCTTCATCTTGTCCAGCGTGTCGGTCTCGCCACGCAGGCCGTTGACCTGGGCCCAGCCGGTGATGCCGGGCTTGACCTTGTGGCGAACCATGTAGCCGTTGATCAGTTTCCGGTACTGCTCGTTATGCGCGACGGCATGCGGGCGGGGACCGACGATGCTCATGCGGCCCTGCAGCACGTTGATGAACTGCGGCAATTCATCCAGCGAGGTCTTGCGCAGGATCCTGCCCAGCCGGGTAATGCGCTGGTCCCCCTGGCGGGCCTGGGCAATCTGTGTGCCATCTTCGCAGACGGTCATCGAGCGGAATTTATAGACGACGATTTCCTGGCCATCCAGTCCGTAGCGCCGCTGCTTGAAGATGATCGGTCCTGGCGAGGTGAGTTTCACGCCACAGGCGATGCCAACCAGGATGGGGGAGATCAGGAGCAGGATCAGCAGCGACAGCACGATGTCCGACAGCCGCTTGGTCAACCCGTTGGTGCCGGTAAATGGTGTTTCGCAGACAGAGACGACCGGCATGTCGCAGATCGTTTCCATGCGGCTCTGGATGATGTCGGTGACAAAGAGGTCGGGAACGAAGTAGATCGACGCCGTCGTGTCGCGCAACTCGTCGAGCAGACGCATGATGCGTGGCTGCGTCGCCATCGGCAGCGAGACATAGATGATATGAATCTGCTCCTGCTTGACGTATTCGGCTACTTCGCTGATGCGGCCAAGCAGCGGGCGGTTATGGCCGATGGCATGCAGTCGTTCGATGTTGCGGTCGTCGAAAAAACCGAGCATATGCAGATCGCTGTAGGGGCTTTTGGCCAGACGGCTGGCCAGTTGGGCTCCTTGCTCGTTCATGCCGATGATGACAGCACGCTTGCTGCCCTGTGCCCGCAGCATCAGGGGGGCGGACAGGCGGAACAGGGCGTTGGCGACGATCAGGCTGAGCGGCGCCGCCCACAGCCAGGTGACGATCGCTCGTGGCGGGTACAGGCTCAAGCCCTTGGTGGCGTAGCCGAAAAAGACGATCAGCGCGGCCAGGAACAGCCAGTTCGAGATGGTGCTCAGCACGCTGCGGGCGAATGATTCCTCAAGCCGAGGCCGGGCCGGAAAGGTCAGCGAAAAGGCCATCAGCGAAAGGATGAGGTAGGGAAGGGTCAGCTCGCCTTCCTCGATGAAACCAATCATCCAGACGGATAGGGTCAGCACCAAGGGGTCGAGAATCACCTCGATGACGTTGATCAGATTGTCTCGCCCGATGTGCAGACTGGCGGCACGGCCGAAGCGGGACGTGCTTCCCAGATGGGGCGGCGTCGCTGCGGCCAGTGTTGGAGGGTTGGTGCTTGAAGCAATGGCGGTCATGATTCGATCTTGCAAAAGCAACGGGTCAGGCATTGGCGGTCAACAGTGACCAGTTCACACGGCATATCTCGGCAAGTCACGGAAAGTTGCACATCCTTCCGAGGCGGTGGGGAAACCGCGAAGACCCCATGCCAGCGCTGCTTGGCCACCTGACAGCCGGTTAATGCACGAATGAATTCAGCTTATTCCAAGTTCATTAAGTATTTGTTAAACCAGTTGCACGATCAATCATGCGCATCAGACTTGAGTTCTTCCAGCGCAAAAGTAAGGCTTAGTGAACATCGCCTTGTCGTTGATGAAGTGGCTTTGCTTAAGTACAAATTGCGAAAAATCATCAGGGCTTGGTGCCGGCCGTTCTTCAAAGACGGCGGGAGGTGAAATCCAAGAGCATTGCAATACGGGCTACAAGCGCGTCCTGAGAACATCACAAGACGGGATTTGTGGCTCTCAATACGCGTATATGTCCCGATTTAATGTTGCGAAGAGCGATGTGCTCTTCGCAAATCGTCAGTAGGCGACTGGCAGGGTTTAGGCCCTGTTGTTTTTTGATGGCAGGAGATAGTAGTTGATCAAAAATATCTGCTAAGCAACACCTAGCTCGATTTGTGTGGGGAGCCATTAGGCCTTCCACCCATTCAACGGCTAAAAGGGTTCAAGCACGGTTTTGCTTGAGTACGACCCTACTGTGGGTAGCACTGGATCAAAACTTAAGGTGGCTATCAGTAACAGCGCTGGTGCTTTGGGTGCCTGGAGGTGTGAACCATGGCCAGATTAAGCGCAAAAAGCTTCCCAAGTGCCGTGAAGAGCACGCCTAGTTCAACGACGACAAATGCAGATTTCGCACCTGAAAAAAGCAGAAAAATCCCGCATACAAGCACATAGAGCGTAATGACAGCACTGTTAGACGCCACATTTTTTCGACTGGCAAGTAAGTGAGGTGCTATGAACCAACTTGCCGCTAAAATTCCCCCTATGGCAATAAGTAAGAAATTTTGAGGCATCGAATAGTCCTTTTTTTTTAAGGGGTATTCAAGCAGGCTAACACTTTATTTCAATAAACTGTATAAACGGTTTATGAATTTTTTATGACATATTTAATCCGTTTTTATAAATGCAAAGCCGTATGCCTCGGCGTTGGCGACACATGACCAACGCTGTGTTTTCCGGCCTGCAACCAGCTACTGTCTGGGCGCATTTCTCTACCCTGTGCACGGTACCGCGGGCCTCCAAGCAGGAAGCCGTGCTGCGCGATTCGTTGCGGCAATGGGCGATTGCCCGAGGTCTCGCGGCCGAGACTGATGCAGCGGGCAACCTGATCATCCGCAAGCCGGCCAGCCTCGGGCGCGAGCGGTATCCTGGCGTGGTGTTGCAGGCCCACCTCGATATGGTTTGCCAGAAGAATGCCGATAGCGGCCACGATTTTTCTCGCGATGCGATCATTCCCGTCTTGCGTGATGGTTGGCTGGTGGCCGAGAAAACCACCCTGGGGGCTGATAACGGCATCGGCGTGGCCTTGATTCTTGCCGTTATGGAGGATGATTCGCTTCAGCATGGACCCATCGAAGCCCTGCTGACGGTCGATGAAGAGGCCGGCATGGGCGGTGCGCGTGGTCTGGCGCCCGGTGTGTTGCAAGGCCAGTTGATGCTGAATCTGGATACCGAAGACTGGGGCGAGTTTTATCTGGGCTGCGCTGGCGGCCTGGACGTGAATGTCGAACGTAGTGGTGCTGCCGAGACCGTTCCGGCGGGACACCAGGCTTGGCGGATCGAACTGGCTGGTTTGCGGGGTGGGCATTCCGGCGTGAATATCCACGAAGAGCGGGGTAATGCGATCAAGCTGCTGGTTCGCGTCCTGCGAGAACTGGAGGCACAATTTCCGTTGCGCCTGGCTGAACTTTCCGGTGGGACCGCCCGGAACGCCTTGCCACGTGAGGCGTCGGCCGTGATTTTGCTGCCCGTGGGTATGACGGATCGCCTCGCCGCGGCGGTATT
Source organism: Azonexus sp. (assembly GCA_041909135.1). Taxonomy (GTDB): domain Bacteria; phylum Pseudomonadota; class Gammaproteobacteria; order Burkholderiales; family Rhodocyclaceae; genus Azonexus. The sequence goes on from JAYREA010000002.1 coordinate 248,953, forward strand.
CGCCGCACAAGGCTGTCTGCAGGGAGAACTGCGCGGCGTCGATGAAGGTTTGGTGCTGAGCGTTTCGGCCTGTGACGCGACGGCGGTGATGTCATCGGCTGAGCAGCGAATCTGGCTGGCGTCGCTGCATGCTGCGCCGCATGGCGTACGCCGGATGAGCCGGCAGGTGCCGGGCGTGGTCGAAACTTCCAATAATCTGGGCATGCTCGAATTGCACCCGAATGGTGGATCGTGCAACTTCATGGTGCGTTCGTTGCTCGGTAGCGGCAGCATGGCCTTGGCTGATGAAATCGTCAGCCTGTGGGCGTTGAGCGACAGCAAGGTGGAAAAGGAAGGTTTTTATCCGGGCTGGGCCCCGAATCCGGATTCGCCGCTACTCAAGTCGTGTCAGTCGGTCTATCGGCGGGATTTTGGCGCGGACTCGAAGGTGCAGGTCATCCATGCCGGTCTGGAGTGCGGCATTATTGGCGACAAATATCCGAAGATGGATATTGTTTCCTTTGGCCCGACAATTCGCGGGGCGCATGCCCCAGGTGAGCGGGTCGAAGTGGCTTCGGTGGAGAAATGCTGGAACTTGCTGACGGCAATTCTGGCCGAATTACGATGAGAGGGGATTGCTGATGAGAATTGCCTTGATCCTGATGTGCTCGCTCGGACTGGCGGCTTGCGGTGTCGAGACGGCCGGTACGGCGGCAACGGCTGCGGCCATGAAAAAACAGGAAATCGAGCAGGGGCGCGCCACCATGGAGCGGGTTCAGCGCGACCTGGATGCCGCCAATCAGCAGGTCGCCCAGCGCGCGGCGCAGGCCGAGGAAGCGACGAAGTAGCCTTTAGCGCCGGCGGATGGCTTCGCGGCGGGCGAGGCCGAGCTTGGTCGAACGTTCCATCTTTTGCACGAAGGCCGGGAAGTCGAGGCCGAACTTGGCGCGCAGTTCCTTGGCGTAATTGTGCAACCAGCGCCAGCGCGGCTCGAAATAGCGTTCCTTGAAGGCGTAGAGAACGTGGTTGCCGTCGTCAGGTACTGAAATGACGATGACCTGATCGTCAAAGACATGCATGGCTTCGCCGATCAGGCCGGCATAGCTTTCCTTTTCGCCCGCCAGATTGATGACCAGAACGCCATTGCCGGATAGCTTGGCGTAAGCGTTGTCGAAAAATTCGCGATTGGCCAGGCTGGGCGCAAAACCAGTCTTGTCAAAGGCATCGACGAGCAGGGCGTCGATGCCTTTTTCGGTGTTTTCCAGATACTCCGCGCCATCGGCTTCGATAATCTGCAAGCGTTCGTCGTCTGGCGGCACCATGAAGGCATCGCGGAAGGCGATCACGTTGGGGTCGAGTTCGATGGCGGTCAGCTGCGTGCCGGGCATGCGGCGGTGGCAGAACTTGATCAGCGAGCCGCCGCCTAGGCCAATCAGCACGATGCGTTTCGGCCGGGGCTGGAAGAGTAGAAAAGCCATCATTTTCTGCGTGTAGCGGATGGCCAGATCGTGCGGCGCCTTGAGCGACATCTCGCTCTGCATCAGGCGGACGTTGAAGTAGAGGTAGCGTGACTTGCCGTCGTCGATGACGAAAGGCTTGGGATAGCTTTCGTCGAGCAACTGGGCGCGCAGTTCGCCGGCCGTTGCCCAGGCAGGCTCCAGCATCAGCACGGTGCCCGTTTCGACTTCGAACGGGCTGGGTAATTCGAAAAGCTTGGTCAAGCGGCCAACTTAGCCCGGCAAGTCGGCGGCGTGCAGCAGGAAGACGTATTCGTCGCCAGCCGCGGTGTCCAGCCAGGTGAAAGGCAGTTTCGGGTAGGCGGCTTCAAGCGCCTCGCGGTTGTGACCGATCTCGACGATCAGGATGCCATTCTCGGTCAGATGCTTCTTCGCTTCGCGCAGGATGATGCGCGTGAAGTCCAGCCCATCTTCGCCGGAGCCAAGCGCCAGTTCCGGTTCGTGCAGGTATTCCGGCGGCAGTGCGGCGACGGATTCGGCATTGACGTAGGGTGGATTGGAAACAATCAGGTCGAACTTGCGCCCGTCGAGATTCTTGAAGGCGTCGGACTGGATCAGTTCGATGCGGTCATAGAGGCCGTAATCGGCCACGTTGCGCTCGGCAACGGCAATGGCGTGCTCGGACAGGTCGACCGCCGCCACTTCGGCATTCGGGAAGGCGAGGGCGGTCAGGATGGCCAGGCAACCGGAGCCGGTACAAAGGTCGAGGGCTGATTCGACGGCCCACGGGTCATCGATCCACGGTGCCAATTGGTCATCGAGCAATTCGGCAATGAAGGAGCGCGGCACGATGACGCGGTCGTCGACGTAGAAACGATGTTCGCCGAGCCAGGCTTCGTTGGTCAGGTAGGCGGCGGGCAGGCGTTCTTCACAGCGGCGACGGTAGATGTCGAGTAGCACCTCGCGCTCGTGGGGCAAGAGGCGGGCATCAAGGAAGGGTTCCAGCCGGTCGAGCGGCAGGTGCAGGGTGTGCAGGGTCAGGTACACCGCTTCATCCCAGGCATTGTCGCTGCCATGGCCGAAGAAAAGCTGGGCAGCATTGAAGCGGCTGACGGCGTAACGGAGATAGTCGCGAACGGTGATCAGTTCGTTTTTGGCGGAAAGGTCACTCATGCGGTCATCAATTGTTCAAGGATACGGCGATAGATGGCGGACAGTTTCGGCAGGGCGTCGATGGCAATGCATTCGTCGATCTTGTGGCTGGTTGCATTGACCGGGCCGATTTCCAGCATCTGCCGGCAGATTTCGGCAATGAAACGGCCGTCGGAGGTGCCGCCGGTGGTGGAGAGTTCGGTTTCGATGCCGCAGATGTCGCGGATTGCCGTCGTGGCTGCATCGGCCAGCGGGCCACGGCCGGTCAGGAAGGGGCGGGCGCCGAGCGTCCATTTGATCTCGAAATCGAGCTTGTGCTTTTCCAGGATGGCGCACAGGCGTTGTTGCAGGCCTTCCGGCGTGCTGGCCGTTGAAAAACGGAAATTGAACTTGACCTCGACGCTACCCGGTACGACGTTGGTGGCGCCCGTGCCGCCGTGGATATTGGAAATCTGCCAGGTGGTCGGCTGGTAATACTCGTTGCCCTGGTCCCATTCAGTAGCGGCCAGTTCGGCCAGCGCCGGGGCCGCTTCGTGGATCGGATTGCGGCCCTTTTCCGGATAGGCGATGTGGCACTGGATGCCCTTGACCGTCAGCACGCCGGACAGCGAGCCGCGGCGACCGTTCTTGATCATGTCGCCCAGCGTATCGACCGAGGTCGGTTCGCCGATGATGCAGAAATCCAGCGTTTCGCCACGCGCCTTCAAGGCTTCGATAACGATCACGGTGCCGTCGGTGGCATCGCCTTCCTCATCGGAGGTGAGCAGGAAGGCCAGCGAGCCAGGGTGGTTCGGGTTGGCCGCAATAAAGGCTTCAACGGCGGTGACCGAGGCGGCGACGGACGACTTCATGTCTGCCGTACCACGCCCGTAGAGCATGCCGTCGCGGATTTCCGGGGCGAACGGTGGCGTTGTCCATTTGTCGAGCGGGCCGGTCGGCACGACGTCGGTATGCCCGGCAAAAACAAATAGTGGTGCGCTCGTGCCACGACGCGCCCACAGGTTGGTCACGCCATTGCGGTTGATGAATTCGATGCTGAAGCCGAGCGGTTTCAGTCGTTCGACCAGAATGTCCATGCAGCCTGCGTCTTCAGGCGTGACGGAAGGACAGGCGATGATTTTTTTCGCCAGTTCAAGGGTGGTATCCGACATCAATGCGCTTCTTCGTCGTGGTCAGCCAGGCTGAGCGTGAATTCCTTGAAGGAAGTGCCGCCATCGCTGGTGCTGTCGAATTCGAGCGCGACATCGGTCTTCTTGTCGTCCTTGCCATTGGTGCTGCCGAATTCGGAATTGTTGATCAGCCACGACAGGTTGGTCGGCGAATCGGCATTGGCCAGCGCTTCGTCGATGGTGATCGTGCCACTGCTGTACAGGTTGAACAGATCCTGCTCGAAGGTCTGCGATCCCGGGGCCAGCGTTTGTTCCATGGCGTCCTTGATGCCTTGCACTTCACCGCGCTCGATCAGTTCGCTGATGTGGCGGGTGTTGAGCATGATTTCGCTGGTCGGGATGCGCTTGCCATCCGGTTTCTTGACCAGGCGCTGCGAGACGATGGCGCGCAGGGCGACCGACAGATCAAGGAAAAGGGCAGGGCGGTTTTCCAGCGGGAAGAAACTGATGATGCGGTTCAGCGCGTGGTAGCTGTTGTTGGCGTGCAGCGTGGCCAGGCAGAGGTGGCCGGTCTGGGCGTAGGCGATGGCGGCCTGCATGGTTTCCTTGTCGCGGATTTCGCCGATCAGGATGCAGTCCGGGGCCTGACGCATGGCGTTTTTCAGCGCATTCTGCCAATCCATCGTATCCATGCCGATTTCGCGCTGGTTGACGATGGATTTCTTGTGCTTGAACAGGAATTCGATCGGGTCTTCAACGGTCAGGATGTGGCCCGAGCGGTTGGCGTTGCGATGGTCAAGCATCGACGCGATGGTCGTCGACTTGCCGGAACCCGTAGCGCCGACGATCAGGATCAGGCCGCGCTTTTCCATGATCAGTTCGCCGAGGATGGTCGGCAGACCGAGATCGCCCATGGCAGGAATGTTGCCCAGGATGAAACGGATCACGATGCTGGTCGAGCCGCGCTGGCGGAAGATATTGACGCGGAAGTTGCCGACATTCGGCACGCCGAAGGAGAGGTTCATCTCCATCGTAGCCTCGAAGGCCTTGATCTGATCCGGCGACATCAGCTCGTAGGCAATTTTCTCGATCATGTCCGGCAGCATGACTTGCTGGTTGACCGGGATCGTGTTGCCCTGAATCTTGATGTGGATCGGCGCGCCTGCGGAAATGAAGATATCCGAGGCCTGCTTTTCGGCCATCAGCTGGAACAGTTTGTCGAGAATCATGACAAGACCTTCGTGGGGTAGTTTGACTTACGGGCGCAGCAACTCGTTGATGCTGGTCTTCGAGCGGGTTTGCGCGTCGACCTTCTTGACGATGATAGCCGCATACAGACTGTAAGCGCCATTGGCCTTCGGCAAGGTGCCGCTGATCACGACCGAGCCCGGCGGCACACGGCCGTAGGTCACTTCGCCGGTTTCGCGATCGTAAATCGGCGTGCTCTGACCGATATAGACGCCCATGGACAGCACGGAGTTTTCGCCGATGATGACGCCTTCGACGACTTCCGAACGGGCGCCGATGAAGCAGTTGTCTTCGATGATGGTAGGGTTGGCCTGCAGCGGCTCAAGCACGCCACCAATGCCGACGCCGCCGGAGAGATGCACGTTCTTGCCGATCTGGGCGCAGGAACCGACGGTGACCCAGGTGTCGACCATGGTGGCTTCATCGACGTAGGCGCCGATGTTGACGAAGGACGGCATCAGCACGGCGTTCTTGGCGACGTAGGAACCCTTGCGGACGATGGTGCCCGGCACGACGCGGAAGCCGCCTTCACGGAACTGCGCTTCGGTCCAGCCTTCAAACTTGGTGTCGACCTTGTCGTAGAAGCGAACGTCGCCGCTTTCCTGGACGCGGTTGTCGCGCACACGGAAGGACAGCAGCACGGCCTTCTTGATCCACTGATGGGTAACCCAGTCACCGTTGATCTTTTCGGCGACGCGCAGGGTACCGGCGTCGAGCATGCCAACGACCTGGTTGATGGCGGCGACGGTATCAACCGGGGATTGCGGGGACAGCTCGGTGCGGCGTTCCCAGAGTTCTTCGATGATGGCTTGCAGGGGATGGCTCATGGATGTTCTCTCTGTTTACAGTTGTTGTGCGAATTGGCGAATGCGCTGGGTCGCATCCAGACACTCGTCGAGTGAGGCGACCAGCGCGATACGAATGAAATTGGCCCCCGGATTGACGCCGCGAACTTCGCGCGCCAGGAAGCTGCCGGGCAGGACCACGACATTATAGTGTTCGAGCAGGCCGCGGGCGAAGTCGGTATCGGCGATGGGCGTCCTGGCCCACAGGTAGAAACTGGCATCCGGCATGCCGGTGCCGAGCACTTCGGCGATCAGCGGTGTGCAGGCGGCGAACTTCTCGCGGTACTGGTTGCGGTTGTCGAGCACGTGGGCTTCATCGTTCCACGCTGCGATGGAGGCGGTCTGCACCGGAGGCGCCATGGCGCAGCCGTGGTAGGTGCGGTAGAGCAGGAATTTCTTCAGGATCTTTTCGTCACCGGCAACGAAACCGGAGCGCATGCCCGGCACGTTGGATCGCTTGGACAGGCTGGAGAACATGACCAGGCGTTCGTTCGACCGGCCAAGCAACTTGGCCGCCTGCAGACCACCAATCGGTGGGTTGGCTTCGTCGAAGTAGATTTCCGAGTAGCACTCGTCGGAGGCGATGATGAAGCCGTATTTGTCGGACAGCGCGAACAGTGTTTTCCAGTCGTCGAGCGACAGCACCTTGCCGGTCGGGTTGCCCGGTGAGCAGACGTAGAACAGCTGGACGCGGGCCCATTCTTCTTCGCTCAGGCTGGCATAGTCGAAGGCGAAATCGTTGTCCGGCAGGTTGTTCAGGAAGCGCGGTTCGGCCCCGGACAGGTAGGCGGCGCCTTCGTAGATCTGGTAGAAAGGATTCGGGCTGACAATCAGCGGAACATGGCCACAGCTCGGGTCAATGACGGTTTGGGCAAAGGAAAACAGCGCTTCGCGCGAGCCATTGACCGGCAGGATCTCGGTTTCCGGATTCAGGAAAATGCCATAGCGGCGGTCGCACCACGCGGCGATGGCTTGGCGCAGCATCGGCATACCCTGAGTGGTCGGGTAATTGGCCAGGCCCTTCAGGCCGTTGGTCAGCGCGTCCATGATGAAGGCTGGCGTTGGATGCTGTGGCTCGCCGATGGAGAGCTTGATCTCTTTATATTGCGGGTTCGGCGTGACGCCAGCGAACAGGGCGCGCAGCTTTTCGAAGGGGTAGGGCTGGAGTTGGGCGAGGTGCGGATTCACGTCGGAGGTCAAATGGGTGTAAAAAGTCGATTATCCCTGAAAACTGTTTCGCTGCCTCGTGAACAAACATGCAATTCCCTCCTTGATGTTTGCGACCTCGCTGCTCGCGGCCTGTGCCATTGGTTATCAGGCGCGCGGCAGCCTGAGCGATGTGTCGGGCGAGATGCGGGGCAAGGGCTTTCCTGGCAATGCGAGCGGTGGCGGCCGTTTCATCCTGGCCGACCGCGATGGTCGCCTGCAGTGCGATGGGCAACTATTGCCGCCGGAGCGTTCGCCGGTGCCCGGCAGTTGCGAGGGTGAGAGCGGAAAAGGCATTGTTCGTTGCAATGATGGCCGGGAGGTGCCGGTACAGTGGACGGCGATTACCTGCCGTTCATTCAAGGGGAGTGGCGAAGATAGTGCTGGAAATCGGCTGGTTTTCCAGGTTGACCGGGTCGGTTCAGGTCAAAGAAACTGAGGCATATCGGCTCAATTTGCTGGAGCCGTCGAGACACTTTTAGCGGAATGTTGTCCCTTCATGGAGGGCTGCCCAATGTCTGGAATATTCATCAGTTATCGTCGCGACGACCTGGCAGGGTTCGCCGGGCGGCTGGCCGATGCGCTGGCCTCGGTGTTTGGTGCCGACAACGTATTTCGCGATATCGAGGATATTCATCCTGGTCAGGATTTTGTCCTGACCATTGAACAGCAGCTGAAATCTGTCGATGTGATGCTGGTCATGATCGGCCCGGCATGGCTGACGGTGAGCCGGAACGGCGTTCGCCGGCTGGATGAACCGGATGATTTCGTGCGGCGGGAGATTGAGGCCGGGCTGGCGTCGGGCAAGGTGGTGCTGCCGGTGCTGGTTGACGGGGCTTCGATGCCTGCCGAAAAGGATCTGCCGCCAGCGATAGGAGCGCTGGCTCGGCGCCAGTCCTTTGTGTTGTCGGACACGGCGTGGGGTTCGGATGTGGCGCGTCTGGTCGAGCTGATCAAGTCCTTCTTCCCTGTCCGGCGACGTTTTCCCATGCCGTGGCGATTGGCTGGCCTGGCTTTGGTCGTGCTGCTGGCCATCGGCTTGAAAATCGACTGGCCGGAACGATCAACTGACGTGGCTGGCCGCGAAAGCGTCGAGTTGGCTCAAAATCTGTCCGGACGCTGGGTGGCCCAGGTGAAATACGATTGGGGGGCTGAACATGCGGAGCGTTTCGAGCTCCGTTGGGCCAACGGCGAAGTTCACGGTACGGCCAGTTATCTGGGCCTGGCGCGAATGGTCGAGCAGGGGCGGCAGGAAGGCGGGCAGGTGAGTTTCATCACCCATAGCCAGGAGGTCTTGGGGGAGGGCGCAAGCCGTGAGGTGACGCATCGCTATCGGGGTGTTTTCAAGCAGGGCGAATGGCATTTCGGGCTGGAAAGCAGTGGTGGCCATACTGCTCACACGCCGGTTGAGTTTGTTGCGCGGCGCCCGGTCGAGAGGGCGCCGTAGCCGGAGCGTCCAGCCTTTTTCGATCGCCTTAGCCGAATAATGTGACTTTCAGTTTCTGCAGGAAACTCAGTTCGCCCCACCAGTTCAGGCCTCTTTCCCGGAAGTCGTTTCCCGTTTCGGTCAGTGCCAGTTTTCGGGCACCGAATTCAGTCTTGCCGACCTCGGCAATAAAGCCCGATTCCATCAGGTAGCGGGCGATGGCCGGTTGTACCTGCTGGCCGGCGATGGTCCAGCGCGAGCCGTAACCTTCGTCGTCGCCGCTCAGCATCAGGATGGGCTCGAAGGGGCCCATCAGGCGGAGCACCTGCAGAGTTTCGGCGCGCTGGGGGATGAGGCCTGGGTCCATGGCGTCTACCGTTTGGTCAGTAGGGGATTCGACCGGGATTGGCCGCCCAGCGTTCCAGCGGTTCCAGGGCGCCGGCCATGGGGTGATGCTCCATGACAATGCTGCGCGCCGAAAAGTGGCGGTTCAGTTCGCTATACAGCTCGTCGTCGCAAAAGCCGATGGCCGCTGCTTCGGCCCGGCTGTTGGCGAAGACGATGCGTTCGATACGCGCCCAGTAGGCGGCCGACAGGCACATCGGGCAGGGTTCGCTCGAGGCGTAGAGGGTGCAGCCGTGCAGGTGAAAGTGGTCAAGCCCGGCACAGGCGGTGCGGATGGCGCCGATTTCGGCATGGGCTGTCGGGTCGTGGCTGGCAACAACGCGGTTCCAGCCTTCGGCGATGATCCGGCCATCGCGAACAATCACGGCGCCAAACGGGCCGCCTTCGCCGCTTGCGCTGCCGAGCCGGGCCAGTTCGATGGCACGGGCGAGAAACTGGTCATCCGGGTTCATCTGGGCGATCCCTCTTCGGTGCTGCGAAGTCGATCAAATACGTCGATGCTATTATACGGCCCCCATCATGGCGGGGTCATTTGTCCCGCCGCAATCAGGCATGCGTCTTACCAAGCTCAAACTCTCTGGCTTCAAGTCCTTCGTCGATCCGACTGCTGTCGCCGTTCCCGGCCAGTTGGTCGGCGTCGTCGGCCCCAACGGCTGCGGCAAATCCAACATCATGGATGCCGTGCGCTGGGTGCTGGGCGAGTCGAAAGCCTCGGAGCTGCGCGGTGAGTCGATGATGGACGTCATCTTCAACGGCTCGTCGAACCGCAAGCCGGTATCGCGCGCTTCAGTTGAGTTGATTTTCGAGAATCTTCTCGGTCGGGCGCTCGGCCAGTGGTCGCAATACACCGAGCTGTCGGTCAAGCGGACGCTGACGCGGCAGGGGCAGTCGGACTATTTCATCAACAATCTGAAGGTCCGCCGCAAGGACATCACCGATCTCTTCCTCGGCACCGGCCTTGGGCCACGTGCCTACGCCATCATCGGCCAGGGGATGATCTCGCGCATCATCGAGGCGCGGCCGGACGATCTGCGGGTGTTTCTGGAGGAAGCGGCCGGCGTCACCCGCTATAAAGAGCGGCGCAAGGAAACCAACGGCCGGCTCGAAGACACGCGTGAGAACCTGCTGCGCGTCGAGGACATTCGCCTCGAACTCGGCAACCAGATGGAGCGCCTTGAAGCCCAGGCTGAAGTGGCGCGCCGCTATCAGGGGCTGAACGAACAACTGGTCCAGCGCCAACAGGTGTTGTGGTTGTTGAAGAAACGTGAGGCTGAGGCCGAGCGGCAGCGGCTGTCGCTGGAAGTCGAGCGTGCCGTCACCGAACTCGAAGCACAAAGCGCCGCGCTGCGTGAAACCGAGGCGCGTGCCGAGGAAACCCGCGAAGCTCATTTCGCGGCCGGCGATGCCCTGCATAACGCGCAGAGCGAGATGTACACGGCCAATGCCGAAGTGGCGCGCCTGGAAGCCGAAATCCGCCATCGCCGCGAATCGCGCAGCCAGCTTGAGGCTCGCCTGACGCAACTCGAAGACGAACTTAGGCATTGGAGCCAAACGGCCGAGAGGCTGGCGGAAGATCGTCTGAAATGGGAAGAAACCCAGGAAATCACCAGGCTGCGTGTTGAAGAGGCCGAGGAGCGCCTGCATCAGCAGATGAATATTGCGCCGCAGGTCGAGGCAGACCATGCCCAGGCGCAGGAAGAGCTGCAACGCATGCGGGTGCGAACAACCAACAGCGAACAGAAGCTGGAAGTCGAGCTGACCAACAAGTCGCATGCCCAGCGCGCCCTGCAGGCGATCACTCAGCGCCGTGAACGACTGCGCGAGGAAACCTTCGGCGAAGCGCCGGACGAACTGAGTCTGGCCGAGAAGGAAGAGGAGCTCGCCCTTTTGCGCGAGGAGTTGGCCGGCGATCAGGATCATTTGCAACAGCTGCAGCAGGAGTTGCCGCAACTGGAGTCCCGCCGCCGCGAGGCACAGGCCGAGTTGCAGCGCCTTGAGCGCGAACTGGCTGCTGGTCAGGCTCGCCGCGCCGCGCTGGAGCAGATGCAGGCCCGCACGCAGCAGACCGGCAAACTGCCCGAATGGTTGCGTCGTCATAATCTGGCAGATGCACCGCCACTGTGGCAGAAGATTCATGTCGAGGCCGGCTGGGAAGAGGCGGTCGAGGCGGTACTGCGCGAACGACTCAGCGCCATCGCCTGTGACAACCCGGCCAAGCTTGATGAATGGCTGCACGATAGGCCGGAGGCGCGGCTATCGGTGGTGCTGGCCGGTAATCCCGGTTCAGCGGTTGTGGATGTTGGCCAAAGCTCGTTGGCTGGGCGCGTGCGCAGCGACGATCCGGCAATTGGTGCCGTATTGGCGGACTGGCTCGGCAATGTGAGGATCGCGGAAACGTTGGCGGATGCCTTGGTGCTGCGCACCAAATTGCCGGATGGCGGCCTGCTCGTGACCCGTGGCGGCGATCTGCTGACCCGCAACAGCGTCACCTTCTTTGCGCCGGATCAGGGCGAGCATGGCCTGTTAGAGCGTCAGCGCGAGATCGAGACCCTGGCGGAAGGCATTGCCGTGGCCGAGGAGCGGGCCGAGAGCCTGCGCGAGCAACAGGCGGTGCTCGACGAACAGCTCGAAGACAAGCAAGAAGAAATGGGCGAGATTCGGCAGTACGTGGCCGATCGCCAGCAGCGCGTGCATGCGGTGCAGATGGAAGTGCTCAAGCTGACGCAGGCCATCGAACGCTACAAGGAACAGAAAGAGCGCATCGCCGAGCAGTTGGCCGAACTGGCCGAGGAAGAAGAGGGCGAGCGCGAACGGGAAATGTCGGCCGACGAACGCATCGAGGAAATCCGTGACGGTTTGAGCCGCATTCGCGTGCTGGTCCATGGCGCCCAAACGCGGCTCGACGAATGTGAACGCGCCGTGCGCGCCGAGCGCGAGCGCAATGCCGACCTCGACCGGGCCTTGCGTGAGGCACAATTCTCGCTGCGCGAAAGCGACGGCAAGCTGCAGGATGTTTTTGCCCAGCAGGCGACGGCGCAGCGCGAACTGAACCGTATCGAGAAAGACCGGGCGAAATGCGCCGAGCAAGTCGAGGCGGCGCCACCGGATGTCATGGAAGGTGCCTTGCAGATTGCGCTCGAGGCACGTCAGGCGGCCGAGAAGGTGCTGGCCGAAAAGCGCGATGCGCTGGAAGCGGCGACCAACGCGCTGCGCGGTTTCGAGGAACAGCGCCTGCGCATTGAACAGGGCCTGGAGCCGCTGCGCGTGCGCATTGGCGACCTGAAGCTGAAGGAGCAGGCGGCGGCGCTCAATACCGAGCAATTTGCCCAGCAACTGCTCGAAGCCGGGGCCGATGAAGTGGCGCTGCAAATCGAGCTTGGAGCTGGGGCAAGTGCGACCCGCCCGGCCAGCCTGCAAGGTGAAATCACCCGGCTGACCAATGCCATCGCCGAGCTTGGCGCGGTCAACATGGCGGCCCTGCAGGAACTGGAAACAGCGACCGAGCGCAAGGGCTACCTCGACATGCAGGCGGCCGACCTGAATGAAGCGATGGAGACCCTGGAAAACGCCATCCGCCGCATCGACCGCGAAACGCGCGACCTGCTGCAGAGCACCTTCGACACGGTCAATGGCTATTTTGGGCAGCTTTTCCCCGAACTGTTCGGGGGGGGGCGGGCCGAGCTGGTGATGACTGGCGACGAAATCCTCGATGCCGGCGTCCAAGTCATCGCCCAGCCGCCGGGCAAGAAAAATTCGACCATTCATTTGCTGTCCGGCGGCGAAAAGGCGCTGACGGCAATTGCGCTGGTCTTCTCGATGTTCCAGCTCAATCCGGCGCCGTTCTGCCTGCTTGACGAGGTCGATGCGCCGCTTGACGACAGCAATACCGAACGTTTCTGCGCCATGGTCAAGAAAATGTCAGGTGCAACGCAGTTCCTGTTCATTTCCCATAATAAAATCGCGATGGAAATGGCCGAGCAGCTGGTCGGCGTCACCATGCAGGAATCCGGTGTTTCGCGCGTGGTCGAAGTGGATATCCAAGAAGCCTTGAAGATGAGGGATGCTGCCTAAGGCGCTCCCGGGAAGAGATTGAGATGACCGAACTCCAGATGGGATTGATTGGCCTGGGCGCGACGGCAGTGGTCGGCGTATTTGGCTACAACAAATGGCAGGAATTCCGGCAGCGCAAGTTGGCCGAGGCGGTCATGAAGCCGCATCACGAGGACGTGTTGCTGGGTGATGGGCCGAAAGCGGCTCCGCAGACCCCTGTTGATGAACGTAGCGAACCGGAAATTCGTATCGAGGCCGCACCGTCGGTTGAGGAGCGCGTTGAACCCGTATTCGTCGATCTGCATCCGACCATGCCCTCGGATGACATGCAGCCGGCCAGCGCGGATGTTGAAATGCCGGAAATGTCGAGCTTTGTCGACACGCCACTTCCTCCCGTCGAGCCGCAGCCTGTCGAGTCAGCCCCGATTGCCCAGGCTCACGCCGAAGAAATGCCAGAGGTGGTGGCTGGCGAAGTGCCGGCGGAACTGCTTGATCCGCGGCTGGAGTTCATCGTCGCCATGGAACTGGTCGAGCCGGTATCGGCCATCCAGATACTGCATTCACAGCGTTCCGTGTTGCATCGCCTGAACAAGCCGGTGCACTGGGTCGGCTTCAACGAGCGGACCCGCGAATGGCAGCGCCTGGCGCCGGATTGCGACCTGAACCTGCGCCGATTACGCATTGGCCTGCAGCTGGTCAATCGTCTGGGGCCGGTCTCCGAAGGCGATGTCACCATTTTCACCAATGCCATGCAGGCACTGGCTGACGAACTGATGGCAGTGGCCGACATGCCGTCGTCTCGCGTCCTCGATCAGGCTGCGGAAATCGACCGTTTCTGTGCTGCAGTTGATCTGGAAATCGGCCTGAATCTGGTCAGTCGGGCCGGCGCGTTTTCCGGTACCAAGATACGCGCCCTGGCTGAAGCCGCCGGCATGGCGCTCGGTATCGATGGCCTGTTTACCCGCTACGACGACAACGGCCGGGCCCAGTTCAGTCTGCAGAACTACGAAAGCACGCCGTTCTCGGCCGATGCCCTGCGGACGGTGACGACACACGGATTGACCTTCCTGCTTGATGTGCCGCGGGTCGATCACGGCGAGCGCGTCTTCATGCAGATGAGCGAGATCGCCAAACGCTTTGCCGATACGCTGCAGGGCGCGCTGGTTGATGACAACCGCCAGCCTTTGAGCGAATCGCAGCTCGACCATATTCGTCGCGAATTCATCGGCAAGCCGCAAGCAACCATGGCCAGTTTCGGCCTGCCCGCCGGTTCGCCCCAGGCGCTGCGGCTGTTCTCCTGATGGCAGCACCGGCAGTGGCGGTTGAGCGCGCCGCCTGGTTGCGCGCCGAGCTGGAGCGTCATAACCACGCCTATTACGTCCTTGATGCGCCGACCATTCCGGATGCCGAGTACGACAAGCTGTTCCGCGAGTTGCAGGGGCTGGAGGCTGAATATCCCGAGCTGTTGACGGCCGATTCGCCGACCCAGCGGGTCGGTGCGGCGCCGCTCAAGGAGTTTCCGCCGCGCCAGCACGGCGTGCCGATGCTGTCGCTGAACAACGCCTTTGCACCGGAGGAGGTCGAGGCCTTCGACAAGCGAGTGCGTGACGGCCTGGAGACGATCGCCGCGATCGACTACGCGGTTGAGCCGAAATTCGACGGCCTGGCGATCAGCCTGACCTATGAACAGGGTGTTTTCACCTGCGGCGCGACGCGTGGTGACGGGGTGAGCGGTGAAGAGGTGACGCCCAACCTGCGGACTCTGCGCTGCATTCCGCTCCGCTTGCAGGGCGAGGGCTGGCCGGCGCTGATCGAGGTGCGTGGCGAAGTACTGATGTTCAAGGCAGATTTCGCCGAACTGAATGCCCGCCAGCGGGAGCGTGGCGACAAGGAATTTGCCAATCCGCGCAATGCGGCGGCCGGCAGCCTGCGCCAGCTCGATTCAAAAATTACCGCCGGGCGGCCGCTCTCCTTTTTCGCCTATGGCGTCGGGGTCGGTGCCGATGGACTGGCCGTCAAGACGCATGGCGAGTTGATGGAGAAGCTCTCTGGGTGGGGCTTTCCGGTTGCCGAAGAGCGCCGCGTCGTGCAAGGTTCGCGCGGCCTGCTGAGTTATTTTGCCGAGATTGGCGAAAAGCGTCCTAGCCTGCCCTATGACATCGACGGCGTGGTCTACAAGGTCAATCGCCTCGACTGGCAGGCGCAGCTGGGCTTCGTCTCGCGCGCCCCGCGTTTCGCCATCGCCCATAAATTTCCGGCTGAAGAAGCACTGACTGAAGTGCTCGGCATCGATGTTCAGGTTGGCCGCACCGGGGCGATAACGCCGGTCGCCCGCCTGAAGCCGGTCTTCGTCGGTGGCGTGACGGTGACCAATGCAACGTTGCACAACGAGGATGAAGTGAGGCGCAAGGATGTCCGGGTCGGTGACACGGTGATCGTTCGTCGGGCCGGTGATGTAATTCCTGAGGTGGTTGCCATCGTTCCGGAGAAGCGCCCGACACGCGATTTGTTCGGCGGTGAGCCGCTGCATCCTCCTTTCGAACTGCCCAAAACCTGCCCCGAATGTGGTTCAGCCGTGGCCAGAGGCGAAGACGAGGCGATCGCCCGTTGTACTGGGGGCCTCTATTGCCCGGCCCAGCGCAAGCAGGCGCTCTGGCATTTTGCGGCACGCCGAGCGATGGATATCGAAGGGCTGGGTGACAAGCTGGTTGATCAACTGGTTGATGCCGGGCTGGTCCATTCGCCAGCCGATCTCTACGGACTGACGCTCGAAACGCTGGCCGGACTGGAGCGCATGGGCGAGAAGTCGGCGCAGAATCTGCTGGCCGCAATCGATAAAAGTCGGCAAACAACGCTGGCCCGCTTCATCTTCGGGCTTGGCATCCGCAATGTCGGCGAAGCGACGGCACGTGACCTGGCCCGTCATTTCGGCAATCTCGATGGTTTGATGGAGGCCGATGTGGCCGTGCTGCAACAGGTGCCGGATGTCGGCCCAGTCGTTGCTGCCAGCATTGTTGCTTTCTTCAACGAGTCACATAACCGTGAAATCATTGCGCGCTTGCTGACGGCTGGCCTTCAATGGACAGAGGGCGAACCGGCAGACTCGGGGCCAAAGCCTTTTGCCGGCAAGACGCTGGTGCTGACCGGCACGCTACCGACGCTGAAACGTGACGAAGCCAAGGCAATGATTGAGGCGGCCGGCGGCAAGGTGGCTGGCTCGGTATCGAAGAAAACAGATTACGTGGTCGCCGGCGAAGAAGCCGGTTCCAAGCTGGAAAAAGCGCTGGAGCTGGGTGTGTCGGTGATCGATGAGGCAGAATTGATGAAATTGCTCGAAAAGGGAGTCGAATAATGAAGAAGGTTCGCAAAGCCGTGTTTCCGGTGGCCGGCATGGGCACACGTTTCCTGCCCGCCACCAAGGCCAGCCCCAAGGAGATGCTGCCCATCGTCGACAAGCCCCTGATTCAGTTCGCCGTTGAGGAAGCAGTTGCTGCCGGCATTACCGACATGGTTTTCGTCACCGGCCGTTCCAAACGCTCTATCGAGGATCATTTCGACAAGGCTTATGAGCTGGAAAGCGAATTGCAGGCGCGTGGCAAGGACGAGTTGCTCGATTTTGTCCGCAACATGATTCCGAAGAACATCAACTGCATCTATATCCGCCAGGCCGAAGCACTGGGCCTTGGTCACGCGGTGCTCTGTGCCAAGCCGGTGATCGGCGACGAGCCTTTTGCCGTGATCCTGGCCGACGACCTGCTCGACGGCAAGCCAGCCGTCATGAAGCAGATGACCGACACCTACGACTACTACCGCTGCTCGGTGCTTGGCGTGCAGGACGTGCCACGTGCCGATACGCGCAGCTACGGCATCGTCGATGCCCGTGCCGTGGCCGACCGGGTTGAGCAGATCAACGCCATCGTCGAGAAGCCGAAGCCCGAGGACGCGCCGTCGACGCTGGCTGTGGTTGGTCGCTATATCCTGACCCCACGCATCTTCCATCATCTCGAAAACGTCAAGCCGGGTGCCGGCGGTGAAATCCAGCTGACCGACGGTATTGCCTCACTGCTCAGCGAAGAGCAGGTGCTGGCCTATCGCTATGACGGCACGCGTTACGACTGCGGCTCCAAGCTGGGCTACCTGCAGGCGACGGTGGTCTTCGGCCAGCGCCACCCGGAAGTCGGGCCGGCCTTCGATGCCTACCTGAAATCTTTGGGAGGCTGAATGGACTTCAAAAAAGCCCAGGCCATGCTGGCCAATGCCGAACTGATTCACGATGAAGCGACCGTGCAAGTTGCGGTGGCCGATGTGGCTGCCGCCATTCGCCAGCGGCTGGCCGACAAGTATCCGCTGGTACTGTGCGTGATGACTGGCGGTGTCGTCTTCTGCGGTCAATTGCTGACCCAGCTCGATTTTCCGCTCGACTTCGATTACCTGCACGCCACTCGCTACGGACCGGAAACGCAGGGCGGCAAGATTTCCTGGCGCTCGGCACCGTGGACCTCGGTCAAGGGGCGCTCGGTGCTGGTTGTGGACGACATTCTTGATGAGGGCGTCACGCTGGCCGCGGTCAAGGAAAGCCTGCGCCGGATGGGCGCCGAAGAGGTATTGACGGCGGTGTTCGCCGACAAGCTGAACGGCAAGGAAAAACCGATTGCCGCTGATTTCGTCGGCTTGACCGTGCCCGACCGCTTCGTTTTCGGCTTCGGCATGGATGCCGGCGGCGTCTGGCGCAATCTGCCAGCCATTTATGCCATGAAGGATGATGCATGAGCGGTGCGACCGTCGCCGAATTCATCGGATACTGGGAAGCCGAAGGGCTGGCCTATGTCCGGCGTGGCGACTATGAGTGGATGGCGTCGCTGGTCCCCGGCAAACGGGTGCTGGAAATCGGCTGCGGCGTGGGCTTTGCGACGCAAGCCCTGGCCAGCCGTGGCCTGGCGGTGCTCTCCATCGACTCGCTGGCTGAGTGTCTGGAAGCGACCCGGCCGCGTGTCGCGGGCAATGATGTCACCCTGTTGCTGGCCGATATTTCCAACCTGACCGACGAGCAGCGAGCCGCGATCGAGGCTTTTGCGCCGGACACGGTCGTCTGCTGGCTGATGGGCGCCCCGGCGGAAGTCACCGGTGCGACGCCAAGCGATGCCGGCAAGGCGGTCATCGCCTATCGCGAAAAGGTTCACCGTGTCGTGGCCGAACTGGCCGCCAGCTTGCCGACCGTGCAGTTTCTGCATTTCGTTGATCGCACTGTCATTCCCTGGCAGGCCAAGGATATTGGCCGGGATACGCTGGTCGGCTACCACAATGGCAAGACCCTTGCCGATCTGCCCTTGGCCGGCGAGCGGCGCAATGCGCTATATCGCAAACTCGAAGAAAATGCGGCCGATATGGCCAGAATGATGAAAACGCACCCGTCGCTCAAAGGCGCGGTGGCGACGCTGGCTTCTCTGCTGGCTGAAAGGAAGAAATAACATGTTGGCAATCATTGGCGGCAGTGGCCTGACCACCCTGTCCAACCTCGACGTGTCGCACCGCGAAGTGGTGCGCACCCCATACGGCGAAGCATCGGGCGCCCTGGTTTTCGGACAGATCTGTGGCCAGCCGGCGGTCTTCCTGCCGCGTCATGGCTATGGCCACACCATTCCGCCGCACATGGTCAATTACCGGGCAAACATGTGGGCGCTGCATCACCACAAAGTCAGCGGCGTCATCTCGGTGGCCTCGGTGGGCAGTATCCGCGCCGACCTGCAGCCGGGCGACATCGTTTTACCGGACCAGATCATCGACTACACCTGGGGGCGTAAATCGACCTTCTTCGACGGTGTTGGCACGCCGGTCACCCATGTCGATTTCACCGAGCCTTACGACGCCGAATTGCGCCGCCGCATTCTCGGTGCCGGCCAACAGTTGAGCATCGATATCAAGGTCGATGCGGTTTATGCCGCAACGCAAGGCCCGCGCCTCGAAACGGCGGCCGAGATCAACCGGCTGGAGCGCGATGGGGCGGATGTGGTCGGCATGACCGGCATGCCCGAGGCCATCCTGGCCCGCGAACTGGGCTTGCCCTATGCGGCGATCAATGTCGTGGCCAATCATGCGGCCGGCCGCGGCAGCAGCGTCAATGGCATCCATTTCGAAAGCCTGGAGCATGTGCTGCAGGAGGCGATGGGGCGCGTCAAGTCCGTCGTCGAGAAACTGGTTGGCAGCCCGGACAATTGCCTGCCGCTGGGGATTTCGGTCTAGTCCGTTGCTCGTTGTGCAGACACGATGACGTAATGCGCCCTGGCTAATCTGGAGGTTCTGACAACCTCCGGATGGCCGGCGCAATGACTGATCGAACATCCTGCGAGGGCTGGCCTTCCGGCCAACTGGCGGCGGTAACGGAAATCCTGGTCGGTGCCCGGTGCATGCTTCCGGTACTCGCCAGATCCGCCTGTTTTGCCACCATTCGGCGAATTCATTGCCGCGCATTCCTGGCCCTGGCCCTGCTCGTGGCTGGCCAGGTGCAGGCCGAAACCGCCGATGGGCGCATCCCGCCCAAGGCTCGCATCCAGGTCGAGCGAGGCGAAACGATCAATCTGCTGATTCACCTTGCCGAGGATGTCGCGCTGTTGCCGGAAACCGGACGCAGGGCGGCGATCACCCGACCGGCGCTACGCCGCGCGATCAAGGAGCAGATGCTGACTGCCGTCGTCGGCAAGGACCTCGAACGGCTTAAAACCTACGATCAACTGCCGATGCTGGCGGTGCGCGTGCGCGATGTCGCGGCTCTCGAGCGTCTGGCAGCCCGCAGCGAAGTACTCGAGATTTTTGAAGACATTCCGATCTATCCCATCCTGAGCCAGAGCCTGCCGCTGATTGGCCAACCGACGGCCAGTGCTGTCGCGCAGCAGGGGAGCGGCACAGCCATCGCGGTGCTCGATACCGGCGTCGATTACACCAACGCTCTCTTCGGCAGTTGTACGGCGCCAGGTGTTCCCGCCGGCTGCAAGGTGGTAGTCGCCCTGGATACCGCGACGGATGACGGAGGGCGGGATGACAATGGGCATGGTTCGATGGTGGCCGGCATCGCTTCGTCAACGGCGCCGGCGGCCAAGATCATTGCGCTGGACGTTTTTGAGGGCGGCAGTGCTTCGAGTGTCGATGTCGTCGAAGCCATCAACTGGGTGATTGCCAATCGCGTTACCCACAACATCACCACGATCAACATGAGCCTGGGTGGCACGACCAAGTTCACCAGTGCGTGCGATGCCGGAAATCCGTTTCGGGTGGCAATCCAGGCGGCGCGCACGGCGGGTATCGTCAGTTTTGTCGCCAGTGGCAACGATGGGTACACCGATGGAATTTCGATGCCGGCTTGTACAACGGGGGCGGTTGCGGTGGGGGCGGTTTACGATGCCAATGTTGGCGGCCTGACCTGGACATCCTGTACCGACAGCACGACGGCAGCCGACCGGGTTGCCTGTTTTTCCAATAGTTCCAGCCAGCTCGGGCTACTGGCGCCAGGGGCGCTGATCTCCGTCATCGGCTCTTCGGGCGGCGGCACCTCCTTTGCCGCACCGCATGCCGCCGGGGCCTATGCGGTTCTGCGCGGGGCACGCCCGACCGAGAGCGCCGAGGTCTCTTTGACTCGTCTGAGCAGTTTCGGCGTTGCGGTCACCGATGGCCGGAATGGCCTGAGCTTTCCTCGGATCAATCTGGCCGCAGCATTGCAACTTCCGGCTAACGATGCCTTCTCCTCGGCGACCGTGATCACTGGTCGCAGCGGCTCCATTCTTGGCAGTTCAGTGTTGTCGACCGCCGAAAGCGGCGAACCGGCACATGCCGGCGCCTCCCCCAATCGCTCTGTATGGTGGAAGTGGACAGCGCCGGCCGGTGGGGATGCGACATTCACTACCAGCGGCAGCGGATTCGACACGGTGCTGGCCGCTTACACCGGCAGTACGGTTGATGCGCTGGCGTCTGTCGCGGCCAACAACAACGAATCAAGCTCGTTGACGAGCAGCAACATCAGCTTTCGTGCTGTGGCGGGGACCACCTATTTCCTGGCTGTCGCCGGTAATGCCGGGGCTACCGGCGCCGTCTCGCTGAACTGGAGTCTGCTCGAGCCGGTTGCAGACTTGGCCGTCACTTTGGTGGCAACACCCGATCCGGCGGAGGCGGGGAGCGATGTTACCTACATGGCGACGGTCACCAATAACGGCCCTTACCTGGCGGAATCGGTGCTGCTCAACATCGTGCTACCGGCCAACGTGACGATTCGTTCGGCCAGCAGCGGTTGCACGGTGGCAATTGGCGCAGTGGCCTGCGAACTTGGCAACATGGCTGTGGCTCAATCTCTGACCCGGCAGGTGGTTGTGCTGGCGGCGGCGTCCGGAAATCTGACGCTGTCGGCCAGCGTCGATGGGGCTTGGGGCGATCTGGTGGCGAGCAACGACAGCGCTAGCGGTTCGGCGGTCATCGTCGCGGCACCAAGCAGTGACGATGGCGATGTTCCTTTGCCCGCCTGGAGCCTGCTGTTGATGGCGGTCGCGCTGTGGCGCGGCGTCGTTACGAGCCGGCGCTAAGCGGGCTTGGCTTCAGTGTCCAGAGATGCCTGTCGGTCCTGACTGAGCACCAGTATCGCCATGGTGCCGAGTGCGACGCCGATACCCAGTCGGCCGCCGCCGTGGAGGAAGCGGTGTACGGCCATCAACGGCGAGAAATGCTCGGGATCGTAGGCGGCGAGAAACATGTCCCAGACGTAGGCATGCAGGGTGAGCGGGATGTCGATCAGCGTGAAGAGCAGGCCGCCGGCACTGGCCAGGGCAGCGCGTCCGAGTCGTCGGCTGATTCGCGCCGGCCAGGCGAGGGCCAGGCCAAGGCCGATGCTCAAGGGTTGGAGCATGGCGCCCACCGTTGTGGTGACTTCCAGCCAGCCCTTGGGGTGCGGTTGGAGCACCTGCGTGCCGATGACCACCATGCGAAGCAGATTGACCTTCAGGCGGATCACTGTGTCCTGAGTCGTATGGTCGATACCGAGGAAAAGTATGGCAAAACGCTCGTCAAGCCAGACGATCAGTGTTTGGACCAGCGGTAGCAGGAATTCGACCAGATGCCGCCCGCCAAGCGCGGCCAGGGCGATCGACAGGGCAAAGCCGGCGAGCAGCCCGCCAATGGCGGCGGCAGGTTCAGGCCACTCGGCGGCGGAGGGCGTGGAGGATGGCATAGAAATAGCCGGCAGTCAGCGCCACAAGCAGGGCAGGCAGGACGGCTGTGTGCAGGATGTCGAACCAGCTGCGGTCAGCGCGGAAGGTGTAAAAGAGCGTCAGGATACGGGCCTGATTGAGCAGAAAGACCCAGCCGAGGCCTGCACCGAGTGCCAGCAACCCGCTGCGCCAGGGCATGCGGGTGGCGACGAAGGCGGCAATCAGCAGAAACATCACTTCGGTGCCTTCGCAGCCGTTGAGGATGTTGAGGCCGCCACCCGGTGCCTTGATGCTCGATCCGTTCGCCCGGGCGGCAATTTTCGGAGTGAATGTGCGGACCAGCATGGCGGCCGGAACGACAGTGGCCTGATCAATGACCAGGCGCTCGACCCAGGTGCCGCGGGCCGAATGCCATCCCCACTGCAACAGTGCGAAAACTGCCAGAAAAAGAATCAGCGAGCCGGCGGCCGGGCGTGGCTGGCGGGATTCCGGCTGGTCGACGCCCCCGTCGGGCAGGTATGCGGTGCCAGTGGGGGAGCGCAGGAGCATGGCGGTTGCGGGAGTGGATATCCACGCATGCTGCATGAAATGCGTGACAAACTGGTGACCGGCCTGGTTTCACCGGGCACCGCTGCCTCGGCGCCCGTGAAATCCCTTAAACCTTCAGCCGCTCCATCAATTCGGTTTCCAGACGGATGCGGTTGTGGGTATCCCGCAAGTCACCGCCGCTGATCAGGAAGACGTCTTCCGCCCGTTCGCCGAGCGTGGTGATCTTGGCCGTATGCAGATAGGCGCCATGCTCGGTGAGCGTGTTGGCCACCGTGTAGAGCAGACCCGGGCGGTCAGCGGCGACCAGCGACAGGATGAAGTGCGTACCCTTTTCGTCGCCACGGATGCTGACTTCCGGCTTGATCGGGAAGTGCTTGACCTGTCGCGAGAGCCTGCCGGCAGACGGCACATCCGGCGGCATCTGATGCAACAGGCGCTGCTCCAGTTCATGCTCGATATAGGCAACCATTTCGCGATCGTTGTCGCGGTCTTCGACATCCAGCACGACGAAGCTGTCCAGCGCGTAGCCATGGGCCGTGGTGTGAATCTTGGCGTCAACGATGCTGTAGCCGGCGCGGGCGAAGAAGCCGACGATGCGGGCGAAAAGATCGGGCTGGTCCTGGGTGTAAACCATGATCTGCAGACCCTCGCCTTCCTGATACGGGCGGGCCCGGACCACCGGCTGATTGTTGTAAATTCGATAGTGCAAAGAGCGCGTGTGCCAGGCGATTTCTTCGGCGGAGTGACGCAGGAAATAAACCGTATCGAGCTGTTTCCACAGACGCTCATGCACTGTTGCCGAGAGCGCGAAGAAACGCAGCAGGCGCATGGCTTCAGCTTGGCGTTCGGCAATGACGCCATGGGCTGCCGGTGCTTCACCCTGATTGATGTGGTGGCTTGCCTGATAGTAAAGGTCGGCCAGTAGCTTGCCTTTCCAGTGGTTCCAGACCTTTGGGCTGGTGCCGCGAATATCGGCATGGGTCAACAGGTAGAGCGCCTGCAAGTGACGGGTGTCGCCGACCAGCCGGATAAAGCGGGCGATGACGTCGGGGTCGCTGAGGTCTTCCTTCTGTGCAACCTGCGACATGACCAGATGATTCTTGACCAGCCAGACGACGAGTTCGGTGTCCTCTTCGTTCAAACCGTGATCAAGGCAGAATTCGCGGGTGTCGACCGTACCGAGTTCGGAGTGATCGCCGCCGCGCCCCTTGGCGATGTCGTGAAAGAGGGCGGCGACGTAGAGCAGCCAGGGGCGATCCAGTTCGCTGATGATGCGCGAACACAGCGGATATTCGTGAGCGAACTCGCTCATCGTGAAGCGGCGGATGTTACGCATCACCTGCAGGATGTGCTGGTCGACGGTGTACACATGGAACAGGTCGTGCTGCATCTGGCCGACAATACGCCCGAAATTCGGCAGATAGGTGCCGAGGATGTCGAGTTGATTCATGCGCCGGAACTCATGGACGACACCGCGCTCGCCTTGCAGCAGCTTCATGAAGGCAGCGCGATTTTCCGGGTCGGCACGGAATTCCGGAGTGATCTTCTCCCGGGCGCGCCACAGGGCGCGTAAGGTGCGGGCGGTCATGCCGAACAGTTCATGGCTTTCCTGCATGACCAGGAAACTGTCCAGGATGGCCGTCGGTTGCTGTTCGAACAGGTTTTCGTCGCGGATGTCGAGCAGGTTGCCTACCATCTGGAAATTTTCGTCAAGCTGCTGCGGGGTTTGCTCACTTTCCGGAGTAAGGGCGGCGCCCATGTTTTGCAGCAGGATGGTATTGAGCACGGTTACCGTCTTGGCATTCCGGTAATAGACCTGCATCAATTGTTCCGAGGCCCGCTTGGCTTCGTTTGATACGAAGCCGTAGTGGGTGGCCAGGTTGCCCTGGTAATCAAAAAGCAGGCGATCTTCGCGCCGCCCCAGCATGAAATGAAGACGGATGCGCAGGTGGCTGAGATATTTCTCGCAACCCTCGGCGCGTATCATTTCTTCCGGGGTGATGATCCCGTTTTGTTGCAGTTCTGCCCAGGTCGCCCCGTAGCCGGCCGCCTTGGCAATCCAGAAAATAGTCTGAATGTCGCGCAAGCCGCCCGGTGATTCCTTGCAGTTCGGCTCCAGGCTGTAAGGCGTTTCATTGAAGCGCAGGTAACGTTCCTGTTGCTCCAGTCGCTTGGCTTCGTAGAAATGAAGTGGGTCGAGATTGCCGCGCAGTCGTTTCTGGAAGGTGGCAAACAGTTTGGCATTGCCGGTTAACAGGCGTGCTTCGAGCAGCGCGGTCTGGACGGTGATGTCGTTGGCTGCTTCATTCAGGCATTCCTGAACGGTGCGCACACTGTGGCCGATTTCCAGTCCGATGTCCCAGAAGTGGCCAACCAGCATTTCTAGTTTTTTCTGCAGCGCCGGGCTGGCTTCCTGGGGTAACAAAATCAGCAGGTCGATGTCGGAGGCCGGGTACAGTTCGCCGCGGCCATAGCCGCCAACCGCTGCGAAAGCCAGCGAGGCCGGGAAGTCCAGTGACTGCCAGAGTTTTTCAAGCACCGTGTCGACTTGCTGGCAACGATCCCTGAGCAGGGCAGGGGCATCATTGCTTTGTTCGTAATTCAGCCGCAGCTGGTTTTGATTGGCCTTGACTTCGGCCCGCAGGGCGGCGACATCGCAGGTCATCAGCCGATCCACTCAGGCTTGGGGCGGCATCCGGCCGAGAGGGTCAGTACTTCGTAGCCAGTATCGGTTACCAAAACTGTGTGTTCCCATTGCGCGGACAGGCTGCGGTCCTTGGTCACGATGGTCCAGCCATCGGCCATTTCGCGGATCGCTGCCTTGCCGGCGTTGATCATCGGTTCGATGGTGAAAATCATCCCCGGCTCCAGTTTCGGGCCGGTGCCCGGCTTGCCGTAATGCAGCACCTGCGGATCTTCGTGGAATTTCTTGCCGATGCCGTGGCCGCAGAACTCGCGGACGACCGAGAAGCCGCTCTTTTCGGCGTATTTCTGAATGACGGCACCAATGTCGCCGAGAAAGGCGCCTGGCTTGACGACCGAGATGCCCAGCCACATGCAGTCGAAGGTGATTTCGCACAGACGCTTGGCCTGGATCGAACCTTCGCCGACGATAAACATCCGGCTGGTATCTCCGTGATACTCATCCTTGATGGTTGTGATGTCGAGATTGATGATGTCGCCGTTCTTCAGCACGCGCTCACCCGGTACGCCGTGGCAGACCTGCTGGTTGACCGAAGTGCATATCGATTTCGGGTAGGGGTCGTAGCCGGACGGTGCGTAGTTGAGCGGGGCTGGGATGCAACCCTGCACATTAACCATCAGGTCGTGGCAGAGCTTGTCCAGT
The DNA here is from genome assembly GCA_041909135.1 of Azonexus sp. Classification (GTDB taxonomy): domain Bacteria; phylum Pseudomonadota; class Gammaproteobacteria; order Burkholderiales; family Rhodocyclaceae; genus Azonexus. The sequence goes on from JAYREA010000002.1 coordinate 274,910, forward strand.
TCGTCGGTGGTGACGCCGGGTTTGACGAAGGGTTCGATGTAATCGAGAACCTCTCCGGCCAGACGCCCGGCAACTCGCATTTTTTCGATTTCTTCCGGGGTCTTGATGGTGATGCTCATGGCTTTTCTAGGGTGCGTTAGGGACGGTGAAGGATAAATGATGGGGCTTGTTTCGCAAAGCAGGTGCCGTCGGAAATGGCATACTGCGCGGGTTTTCAACATATTGGTGTGGCGATGAAAATTCTTCTGCTCGGTAAGGATGGTCAGGTTGGCTGGCAGTTGCAGCGCTCCCTGGCCCCACATGGCGAGGTCGTGGCTTGTGGTCGGGCCCAGTGCGATTTGGCTGATCCGGCGCAAATTCGTTCCGTGGTGCAAGAAATTCGCCCCTCCGTCATTGTCAATGCTACCGCCTACACGGCCGTCGACAAGGCCGAGTCCGAAGTGGAGTTGGCGCAGCGCATCAATGCCGAAGCTCCGGGTGTTCTGGCCGAGGAGGCTGCGTTGCTCGATGCCTTGCTGGTGCATTATTCGACGGACTACGTCTACGACGGCGCCAAGGCTTCAGCCTATCTGGAAACGGATGCGACCGCGCCACAAAGCGTCTATGGTCGAACCAAACTGGCAGGCGAGGAGGCGATTCGCGCCGTCGGCGGCAAGTCGCTGATCTTTCGAACCAGCTGGGTATTCGGGGCGCGGGGTAACAACTTCGTCAAGACCATCCTGCGACTGGCGCGAGAGAAGGAAAATCTGAATGTCGTTGCCGACCAGATCGGTTCGCCGACTCCGGCGGCCCTGATTGCTACGGTTACCGGTGTTGTGCTGGCCATGCTGCGCCAGGGAAAACTGCTTGAACGGGGCGAAAACCGCTTGTATCACTTGGCAGCCGCCCGGCCAGTCAGTTGGTGCGAGTTTGCCCGGACAATCGTCGGGTTGGCTGGGCGGGCTCCTGGTTTTGATCTGTGCCTGAAACCTGAGGCGATACAGGCGATATCCACCGCCGAATATCCGACGCCGGCTCGGCGTCCGGCCAACTCGCGGCTCGACTGCGGTCGACTCGAAAGTGATTTTGGTTTGCAGATGCCCGACTGGCAGCCTTACCTTGAACGGATGCTGCAACTGCTGGCTTTGAAGCAGAACGGCTACTGAGACGCCATTTGGGCTTTTTAGTTGCCTCGTCTGCTGCTATAATCATCGGGTTTTTCTCGGCCATCTTGGCTGAAAAGAACGGTTGCCTGCGTGGTGCAGGTAACCAAAATCCACACATCCGCCGATTAAGGGTGTCCGTCAAAACTCAATAATGACGGGCGTTTCCGGCGGGTGGAGGTTCAACCCTTAATAGGAATATTGCTATGTCCGTTACCATGCGCGAAATGCTGGAGGCTGGTGTCCACTTCGGTCACCAGACCCGTTTCTGGTCCCCCAAGATGGCCCCGTACATCTTCGGCGCCCGCAACAAGATTCACATCGTCAACCTCGAAAAGACCCTGGCCAAGTACAACGAAGCCATGGCTTTCGTGAAGAAGCTGGCTTCCAGCCGCGGCACCATCCTGTTTGTCGGTACCAAGCGTCAGGCTCGCGAAATCATCGGTGAAGAAGCGCTGCGCGCCGGTGCTCCGTTTGTCGACCAGCGTTGGCTGGGTGGCATGCTGACCAACTTCAAGACCGTCAAGACCTCGATCAAGCGTCTGAAGGACATGGAAGTTGCCGTTGAAGCCGGCGAACTGGAAAAGATGCCGAAGAAGGAAGCGCTGACCTTCCGTCGCGAACTGGAAAAGCTGCAGAAGTCCATCGGCGGCATCAAGGATATGGGCGGCTTGCCGGATGCCATCTTCGTCATCGACGTCGGCTACCACAAGATTGCCATCACCGAAGCCGAAAAGCTTGGCATCCCGGTCATCGGCGTGGTCGATACCAATCACTCTCCGGAAGGCGTTGCTTACGTCATTCCGGGTAACGACGACTCCTCCCGTGCCATCCAGCTCTACGCCCGTGGTGTCGCTGATGCCATCCTCGAAGGCCGTAGCCAGGTGATCCAGGATATCGTCGCTGCCGGCGGCGACGACGAATTCGTCGAAGTTCAGGAAGCTGCACAGTAAAGTTGTAACGGCGGAGCGCTAAGCTCCGCCTGTTTTAAAAGCTCAGGAGAAAGAAATATGGCGGCAATTACCGCAGGCATGGTGGCAGAACTGCGCGGCAAGACCGACGCACCCATGATGGAATGCAAGAAGGCCCTGACCGAAGCCGATGGCGACATGGCCAAGGCCGAAGAAATCCTTCGCGTCAAGCTGGGCAACAAGGCCTCCAAGGCCGCTGTCCGTATCGCAGCCGAAGGTATCGTGGCAGTCAGCATTTCCGCTGATGGCAAGCTTGGCTCAATCATTGAAGTGAATAGCGAAACCGACTTCGTTGCCAAAAATGACGAATTCATTGCCTTGTCCAACGGCTGCGCCGCACTGGTTGCTAACCAGAATCCGGCCGACGTGGCTGCGCTGTCGGCCCTGCCGATGGGTGAAGGCACGGTCGAATCGACCCGTTCTGCGCTGGTCGGCAAGATTGGCGAAAACATGACCATCCGTCGCTTCGTTCGTTTCGAAGCCAAGGGCAAGCTGGTTTCCTACATCCACGGCGGCGCCAAGGTTGGTGTCGTGGTCGATCTGGTTGGCGGTGATGAGCAACTGGGCAAGGATCTGGCGATGCACATCGCAGCTTCCAAGCCGAAGTCGCTGGACTCCACCGGTGTGCCGGCTGAATTGCTGGAAACCGAGCGTCGTGTCGCCATCGAAAAGGCCCGCGAAGCCGGCAAGCCGGAAGCGATGCTGGAAAAGATCGCCGAAGGTACCGTCCAGAAGTACCTGAAGGACGTGACCCTGCTCGGTCAGGTCTTCGTCAAGGCTGCTGATGGCAAGCAAACCATTGAACAGTTGCTGAAGGAAAAGGGCGCTTCCGTTGCCGGCTTCACGCTGTACATGGTTGGCGAAGGCATCGAGAAGAAGGTTGATGACTTCGCTGCCGAAGTGGCTGCCCAGGCTGCCGCTGCTGCTGCCAAGAAGTAATTGAAAGGAACGCCGATGTCTACTCCAAAATACAAGCGAATCCTCCTGAAACTCTCTGGCGAGGCCCTGATGGGTAGCGACGCCTACGGCATCAACCCGCAGACCATTGCGGGCATTTGCGGAGAGATCAAGGCGGTCGCCGATATGGGGGTGGAGATCGGCGTCGTGATCGGCGGTGGCAATATCTTCCGTGGCATGGCCGGTACGGCCACCGGGATGGATAGGGCTACTGCGGATTACATGGGCATGCTGGCCACGGTGATGAACGCCATGGCACTGTCCGATGCCTTCCGCCAGAGTGGCCTGAACGCTCGCGTGCAGTCGGCGCTGAATATCGAGCAGGTTGTTGAGCCGTATATTCGCGGCAAAGCCATCCGCTATCTCGAAGAGGGCAAGATCGTCATCTTCGGTGCTGGCACTGGAAATCCCTTCTTCACCACCGATACTGCTGCAGCTTTGCGCGGTTCGGAAATCGGTGCGGAAATCGTACTAAAGGCGACCAAGGTCGACGGTATTTATTCGGCCGATCCCAAGAAGGATCCTTTGGCAACGCGTTACGACAAGATCAGCTTCAACGAAGCGATCTCCAAGAGTCTGGCGGTCATGGATGCGACCGCTTTCGCGCTGTGCCGCGACCAGAAATTGCCGATCAATGTGTTTTCCATCTTCAAGGCCGGTGCGCTGAAGCGCGTGGTCTGCGGTGAAGATGAAGGTACGCTGGTCTATTGCTGAAAGAGAACAAGAAATGATTCCTGAACTCAAGAAAACTGCCGAAGGCAAGATGCAAAAATCGCTGGAGGCGCTGAGGCTCGATCTCCAGAAGGTTCGTACCGGCCGCGCCCATACCGGCTTGCTGGATCACGTTCAGGTTGATTACTACGGCTCCATGGTCCCGGTGAATCAGGTGGCCAATGTGACCTTGGTCGATGCCCGTACCATCGGTGTCCAGCCTTGGGAAAAGGGCATGCTGCAAAAAGTCGAGAAGGCAATTCGTGACTGTGATCTCGGCCTGAACCCGGCTTCGCAGGGCGACCTGATTCGTGTGCCGATGCCGGCGCTGACCGAAGAACGCCGCAAGGAAATGATCAAGATCGTCAAGACCGAAGGCGAGGGCGTCAAGGTGGCCATCCGCAATCTGCGTCGCGATGCCATTACCCATCTGAAGGATGCGCTGAAGAAGGGCGAAATCCCGGAAGACGACGAGCGCAAGGCTCAGGACGACGTCCAGAAACTGACCGATCGTTACATTGTCGAAGTCGACAAGATGCTCGCCACGAAAGAGGCCGAGCTGATGCAGGTTTAAGCCGGTTCCGCCAGGATTACCGGCTACATGGCCTTCTTTTCAAGTTCGACCCGGCAGGTTCCGGAAGCGGCGGCGGTGCCCAAGCACGTCGCAGTCATCATGGATGGCAACGGACGCTGGGCGAAAAAACGGTTTTTGCCGCGTGTGGCAGGGCATGTCAAAGGGGTAGAACTGGTCCGTGAGATGGTTCGTGCGTGCCTTGAGCGTGGCGTCCAGTATCTGACTCTTTTTGCCTTTTCTTCCGAAAATTGGCGGCGGCCTCAGGAAGAGGTTACGTTGCTGATGCAGCTCTTCGTCAAGGCGCTTGAGCAGGAAGTCGAGAAGCTCGACCGTAACGGTGTTCGCCTGCGTGTCATTGGTGATCTTGGTCGCTTCGAACCGCGTTTGCAGGAACTGATTCGGCTGGCTGAAGCCAAGACAGCTGGCAATACCCGTCTCGATCTGACCATCGCTGCCAACTACGGTGGGCGCTGGGACATCATGCAGGCGACCAATCGCATGCTTGCCGCCCAGCCGGAAAAGCGTGAAGGCTGGCAGGAGTCTGATCTCGAACCGCATTTGTCGATGAGCTTCGCGCCTGAGCCCGATTTGTTCATACGTACTGGTGGCGAAGAGCGAATCAGCAATTTCCTCCTTTGGCAGTTGGCCTATACCGAGCTCTTTTTCACGCCGACCCTGTGGCCTGATTTCGATACCGCTGAGTTTGACAAGGCGATTGCCTCATTCCAGCAGCGCGAGCGTCGTTTCGGCCGAACCAGCGAGCAATTGGTGGAGAAAAACAATGCTTAAAACGCGCGTCATCACAGCGCTCGTTCTGATGGCCTTGCTGTTACCCAGCCTGTTCTATTCGTCGCAGGCAACCTGGGCTTTGCTGGTTGCTGGTTTCATCGGGGTTGCTGCATGGGAATGGGGCGCCTTGCTGGGCTGGAAATCGACTGGCCGAATTGCCCTTGGCGTGTCGACGGTGGTGCTCTGCGGACTCCTGTCAGTTGTCGCCCCGAATACGATTGGCGCTGGTGAGGCTTTTGCCCCAGCCAACCCGTGGGCATTTCTTGCCTATGGCGTTTCGGCAGTCTTCTGGTGTCTGGTGATGCCATTCTGGCTGAAGAACAAGTGGTCGCTTCGGGGGCTTGGCGGCGTTATGGTCGGTGCTGTTGTGTTGTTGCCAACCTGGCTGGCGATGGTGCAGTTGCGCGGTCTCGGTGCTGGCGCCTTGCTTGGTATTTTCGCCGTAGTCTGGATGGCCGATATTGCCGCTTATTTCTCCGGCAAGGCGTTCGGCAAGCACAAGTTGGCTCCTTCGATCAGCCCCGGCAAGACCCGGGAAGGCGCGATTGGAGCCTGTGTCGGCGTAGTTATTTATGGCGTGGTTGTTCGCCTGATGTTCGGGCTGGACTTGATGCCTTGGGCGCTGTGGATTGCCGCCTTGGTCGGCGTGACCGCCATCAGCATCATCGGCGATCTTTATGAGTCCTTGCTCAAACGCAAGGCGGGAATCAAGGACAGCAGCAATGTCCTGCCAGGTCATGGCGGTGTGCTTGATCGTATCGACAGCCTGACCTCGACCTTGCCGGTGGTGGCGCTGGTCTGGCTACTGCTGGCTTATCGGTGAGTTCGAAGTTGCAAAACATCACTGTCCTGGGGGCTACCGGCTCGATCGGTGTCAGCACGTTGGATGTGATTCGCCGTCATCCGGATCGCTATCGCGCTTTTGCGCTTTGTGCGCACTCTCAGGTCGATAAGCTATTCGAGCAGTGTGTTGAATTCCGTCCGCTTTTTGCCGTGTTGCGCGATGCACCGCTGGCAGAAAAGCTCGCTGAGCGCTGTCGTTCTGTCGGGCTGGATACCGAGGTCCGGCATGGTGTCGAGGCGCTGATTGAATTGTCGTCATTGCCCGAGGTCGATGCGGTGATGGCGGCCATCGTCGGTGCAGCCGGTCTCGAACCGACGCTGGCTGCAGCGCGGGCTGGCAAGAAGGTTATGCTGGCCAACAAGGAAGTCCTGGTCATGGCTGGCGAACTGTTCATGCATGCGGTGCGTGAACATGGCGCGACTTTGCTGCCGGTCGACAGTGAACACAACGCCATTTTCCAGTCGTTGCCAGTCGATTTTTCACGCGGGCTTGAATCCTGCGGCGTGCAAAAGATATTGCTGACAGCCTCAGGCGGCCCTTTCCGTAATTCGCCGCTGGCCGATCTGGCCAATGTCACCCCAGAACAGGCCTGCGCCCATCCAAACTGGGTCATGGGGCGCAAGATTTCGGTCGATTCGGCAACGATGATGAACAAGGGGCTGGAGGTCATTGAGGCGCACTGGCTTTTCGCTGCGCCGCCGGAAATGATCCAGGTTGTTGTGCATCCGCAGAGCGTCATCCATTCAGCGGTTCAGTATGCGGATGGTTCGGTGCTGGCCCAGTTGGGTAATCCCGATATGCGCACGCCGATTGCCTACGCGATGGCTTGGCCAGAGCGGATTGCCGCGGGGGTTGAGCCGCTCGATCTATTCAAGATTGCCCGCCTTGATTTCTCTGCGCCGGATTTCGAGCGTTTTCGTTGCCTGCAACTGGCTTATGATGTTCTACACGAAGGCGGTACGGCGCCGGCCATTCTCAACGCTGCCAATGAAGTTGCAGTAGCTGCCTTCCTTGACGGCCACCTGCCGTTCCTTGGGATCGCCCAACTCAATGAGGCTGTGTTGCAGGCAATGCCAGCCGGTCCCGAGGGGAGTCTGACCGATGTCTTGGCGGCCGATGCCGAAGCTCGCCATCTGGCCAGCCAATTGATCCGGGAACAGCGTTTCGCGTGAACGACCTGCCGTTTTATCTCGCCGCTTTTGCGGTAGTCCTCGGCGTCCTGATCGTCGTCCATGAGCTGGGCCACTATCTGGCGGCACGCTGGTGCGGAGTCAAAGTCTTGCGTTTTTCCGTTGGCTTTGGTCGCATCCTGTGGAAAAAAGAACTCGGTAATGATCGCACCGAGTGGGCATTGAGCGTTTTTCCGCTGGGCGGCTACGTCAAGATGCTTGATGAACGCGAGGGGGGCGTGCCAGCCTGTGAGGCGCATCGCGCTTTCAATCGGCAGGGAGTAGGGAAGCGCAGCATTATCGTTGCGGCGGGACCCTTGGCCAATTTTGCCCTGGCGATTCTTCTGTATTGGGCGATCTTCATGCATGGCAGCGAAGAGTTGTTGCCGGTACTCGGGACGCCACCGGATGGATCGCCGGCAGCGATGGCCGCTATCAAGAACGGTGAGCAGGTTCGTCATGTTGACGGGGAGCCGGTCGCAACCTGGAACGACTTGCGCTGGGCATTGTTACAGAAAGCCGTTGATCGGGAGAGTGTCGAACTTGAGGTGATCAACGATCGGAGTGAAATCAGTTCACATCGCCTCTTTCTTGCGGCGGCCGGGGAGCAGGGTTGGGAAGGTGATGCGCTGGAAAGGCTGGGTATTCGGTTTTATCGCCCAGATATGCCGCCGGTGATCGGCAAGGTTGTGGTTGGTGGTCCGGGTGCCAAGGCGGGTTTGCAGTCGGGAGACCGGGTGCTAAGCATTGACGGTCAGCCGGTTGCGCAGTGGATGGAATTTGTTGGGAAGGTACGGGACTCTGCCGGGCGCTCGCTCAGGCTTGAGCTTGAACGTACTGGGGGCAATCTATCGGTAGATGTGATTCCAGAGGCCGCTTCCGAACGGGGGCGTAGCGTCGGGAAAATCGGGGTGGCTGTCGCCGAAAATCCAGACTCCAGGCGTGAGGTGCGATCCTTTGTTAGTTACGGTTTTTTTGAGGCTGGCCGCAGGGCCTTGGTCGAAACCTGGGATAAATCCGTGTTTAGCCTGGTTATGATGGGCAAGATGCTCACCGGTGAAGTTTCGTGGAAAAATCTCTCGGGGCCGGTAACGATTGCCGACTATGCCGGTCAGTCAGCGCGGCTCGGGCTGGATTACTACCTCAAGTTCATGGCGCTGGTCAGCATCAGTCTTGGCGTCCTGAATCTGCTGCCCATCCCGGTGCTGGACGGTGGGCATTTGTTGTATCATATGATTGAAGTCGTCAGGCGCAGGCCGCTCTCGGAGCGCGCCATGGAGATTGGGCAGCAGATTGGTATGTCCATCCTCTTTTCCTTGATGGCTTTCGCCTTTTTTAATGACCTGACCCGCCTGTTTAACGGCTGAACGATGAAAAAATCCCTGTTGTCCATTCTGATTGCCGGCATGTTTGCCACGCCTGCCTTGGCATTCGAGCCTTTTGCGGTCAAGGACATTCGGGTCGAGGGCATTCAGCGTACCGAGGCAGGTACGGTTTTCGGCTATTTACCCGTCAAGGTCGGTGAGACCTTGAACGACGAGAAAGCTGCACAATCGATCAAGGCGCTTTTTGCGACCGGATTCTTCAAGGACGTCCGGATTGAGGTCGAAAAGGATGTGATGGTCGTCGTGGTTCAGGAGCGCCCAGCGGTCGCGACAATCAATTTTGTCGGCCTCAAGGAATTCGACAAGGATGTCATTGTCAAGGCGCTCAAGGAAACCGGCATTGCCGAAGGGCGCATTTTCGATCGTGCACTGCTGGAAAAGGCCGAACAGGAACTCAAGCGCCAGTATCTGACGCGCGGCAAGTACGCGGCCAATATCACCACGACAGTCACGCCGCTTGAGCGTAATCGTGTTGGCGTTAACTTCAATATTGAAGAGGGCTCTGCTGCCAAGATCAAGCAGATCAATATTGTCGGTGCCAAGGCTTTCCGTGAGAAGGAATTGCTCAGCCAGTTCGAATTGACGACACCGGGCTTGATCACCTGGTACACAAAGAACGATCAGTATTCCCGGCAAAAGCTGTCGGCCGATCTCGAGAAACTGAAGTCGTTCTACATGAACCAGGGTTATCTGGAGTTTGCGGTCGAATCGACGCAGGTTTCCATTTCTCCGGATAAGCAGGATGTCTACATCACCGCCAATATCAATGAAGGGGATCGCTACCAGGTTTCCTCGGTCAAGATGGCTGGTGATTTTTCGATTGCCGAAGATGAGTTGAAAAAACTCGTCACGATCAAGCCGGGCGACGTGTTTTCGCGGGACAAGCTGAATGCAACGACCAAGGCAATCAGTGATCGCCTCGGCAAGGAAGGCTATGCCTTTGCCAACGTCAACGCCGCACCGGAAATCGACAAGGAAAAGCATCATGTTGCTTTCACTATCTTTGTCGATCCAGGCAAGCGGGTTTATGTTCGCCGCCTGAATATCACGGGTAATACCAAAACGCGGGATGAGGTAGTTCGTCGCGAAATGCGTCAGATGGAAGGCGGTTGGTACGACGCCGACAAGGTGACTGCATCCAAGCAAAGGGTTGATAAGCTGGGCTTCTTCTCGGAAGTTGCGGTTGAAACTCCCGCTGTCACCGGCACATCCGATCAATTGGATGTCAACGTCAATGTGACTGAAAAGCCGACCGGCAACCTGATGCTTGGCGTGGGTACCTCCAGCACCGACAAGGTGATCCTGTCTGGCTCCATCGCCCAGAACAACTTCATGGGTAGTGGCAACAATGTCGCCATCCAGGTTAATTCGGCCAAGACCTACAGAACCTACGTATTCTCATATACCAACCCTTACTTCACGCAGGATGGGGTGAGTCAGGGCTTTGACGTCTATCATCGGACCGTCAATACGACGTCCACGACGCTTGCTTATTACTCTTCATCATCGACCGGTGGTGGCATCCGCTTTGGTTTCCCGATTGGGGAAAAAGAATCCATCGGTCTAGGCTTGGGTCTCGATTCAACCAGTATCAAGACCTACGAGCAGACGCCGCAGTACTACAAGGATTTTGTAACTCGCTTTGGCGATACCAATATTTCGGTTCCGCTGACCCTGAGTTGGGCCAGTGATGGCAAGGACAGCTATTTCTTCCCGACCAAGGGTACGTTCCAGAGAGCCTCTCTTGAAGTGGCCCTGCCCGGCGGTGATTTGACCTATTATCGGGCTAGCTATCAGCTTCAGCACTTTGTGCCGCTAAACTCGAAATTCACCTTGATGCTGAACGGTGAATACGGGATGGCGAACGGATATGGTGCGTCCGGGCTTCCGTTCTTCAAGAATTACTATGCAGGTGGTGTAACCTCTGTTCGCGGTTACAAGGCATCTTCGCTGGGCCCAATCTATACGGATCCTTCGACGACTACGCAATATCGTTTGGGTGGCAATCGCCGCGTGATTGGTAATGCCGAGTTGTTGTGGAGTCTGCCGGGAATGGATAAGTCCTTCCGCATGGGGTTGTTCTTTGATGCGGGGCAGGTCTTTGGTAGTGACGAAAAACTGGATGTGGCTGATTTACGCTATTCATCGGGTCTTTCGGCTGCCTGGATTTCACCGATCGGGCCGCTAAAATTCAGTTTCGGTCGGCCTTTGAACAAAAAAGAAGGCGATAAGTCTGAAGTATTCCAGTTCCAGTTGGGCACCACGTTTTAATTCAGGAGTGTCAAGTTGAAAGTCAAAACCGTTGTTCTCGCATCATTGATGTCTGCCCTGTTCGTGACCGGCGCCTATGCCGCCGAATTGAAGGTTGGCTATGTGAATACGCAGCGTATTTTCCGTGATGCGCCGGCTGCTCAGAAAGCTGCCAAGAAGCTCGAAGGCGAGTTTGCCAAGCGCGATCAGGATCTCCAGCGTATGGCCAAGCAGTTGCAGGGCTTGCAGGAAAATCTGGAAAAGAATTCGGTGACCATGGCCGAAAGTGAACGTCGGACCAAGGAAAAAGAGTTTGGCGAGCTTTCACGTGAATTTCAGCGCCGTCAGCGTGAGTTCCGTGAAGATTTGAACCTTCGCCAGAACGAGGAAAATGCTGCGGTGATCGAGAAGGCCAACAAGGCGATCAAGCAGATTGCCGAGGCCGAAAAGTTCGATTTGATATTGCAGGATGTGGTTTGGGTTAGCCCACGTCTGGATGTGACTGACCGTGTGATCAAGGCGCTGTCGGAAGCCAAATAATGGCTTCGCCAGGCAAGGTTGTGCTGACGCTTGCTGACATCGCCGCCCAATTGGGCGGCGATGTGCTTGGAGATTCGCAAACACAGGTTTCAAGGGTTGCTCCGGTCGCTTCGGCCGGGGAGGGGGAGATTACCTTCCTGGCGAACCCGAAATTCAGAAGCCAATTGAGCACCTGCAAGGCTTCGGCGGTTATTCTGCGCCCGGATGTGGCCAGTGAGTTTTCCGGCCCGCGTATCGTTACCGGCAATCCCTACGCATACTATGCCCGGGTTGCGACGCTACTGAATCCTTATCAGAGCGGACTCAGCGGTGTTCACGCCAGCGCGGTGGTCGATTCGCCTGTGCCGGACAGCGTTGTAATTGGCCCGAATGTTTGCATCGGTAAAGATGTGACTTTGGGCGAAAACGTCGTGATCAATGCCGGTTGTGTGATTGGCGATGGCGTCAGTATTGGCGCCGATGCGCTGCTTCATGCCAATGTGACGGTATATTATGGATGCAGTATTGGGCACCGATGCATCGTTCATTCGGGGGCTGTTATTGGTTCAGATGGCTTCGGATTTGCGCCGGAAGGTCAGTCCTGGATAAAAATTCCCCAGATTGGGAAGGTCGTGATCGGCGATGATGTGGAAATCGGCGCCAATACGGCGATTGATCGTGGTGCGCTCGAGGACACCGTGATTGGCGATGGCTGCAAACTGGATAATCAGGTGCATGTCGCCCACAACTGCCGGATAGGCGCCAATACCGTACTGGCTGGTTGCACAGGTATTGCAGGGAGCACCGTTTTTGGCGAACACTGTATTGTCGGTGGTGCCGGCATGATTTCCGGGCACTTGAACATTGCTGCGGGAACAACAATCTCCGGTGGCACGACAGTCATGAAGAGCATTCTGAATCCCGGTGTCTATACCAGCGTATTTCCGCTCGATACCCATGAAGAATGGTTGCGTAACGCGTCGCATATTCGTCGGCTTTCGAAGTTGGCGGAGCGGGTTTCAGAGCTTGAGAAAAAACTTAAAGAAAATGATATAGAGGGCTGATTAAATGGATATTATCGAGATTCTTGAGCATCTTCCGCATCGCTATCCCTTCTTACTGGTTGACCGTGTGCTCGAAATCGAGCCGGGCAAGTCCATTCATGCCTACAAGAACGTGACGATCAACGAGCCGTTCTTTGTTGGTCATTTTCCGCATCATCCGGTGATGCCGGGCGTATTGATCATGGAAGCGCTGGCCCAGGCGGCCGGCATTCTTTCTTTCAAGTCGATGGATGAAAAACCGTCGCCGGATACGGTGTTCTACTTCGCCGGTATCGATGAAGCACGTTTCAAGAAGCCGGTGATGCCAGGCGACCAACTGCATCTGCATGTTGAAATCGAGCGTCAAATGCGCGGGGTCTGGAAGTACAAGGCCGAAGCGCGTGTCGATGGGCAGCTGGCTGCCTCGGCCAAGTTGATGTGTGCCAAACGGGATCTCTAAAATGATTCACTCGACCGCTATTGTCGATCCGGGTGCCAGGATTGGTGCCAATGTAGAGATCGGCCCCTACGCCATCATCGGTGCCAACGTCGAGATTGGTGACAACACCCAGATCGGGCCGCACACAGTCATCAAGGGATATACGAAGATCGGTCGCGACAACCGGATTTTCCAGTTTTGCTCCCTCGGCGAAGTGCCGCAGGACAAGAAGTACGCTGGTGAGCCGACCCGTCTCGAGATTGGCGACCGCAACACGATTCGCGAGTTCTGTACCTTCAACCTGGGTACTGTCCAGGATGTCGGTGTAACCCGGGTTGGCGACGACAACTGGATCATGGCCTACGTCCATATTGCCCACGATTGCCAAGTCGGCAACAAGACGACGTTTGCCAACAATACCCAGTTGGCCGGGCATGTGATTGTCGATGACTGGGCGATTCTCGGCGGTTTTACCGGGGTGCATCAGTTCTGCCGCATTGGCGCGCATGTGATGACGGCCGTCAGCACGGTGATCCTGCAGGACGTGCCGCCGTATCTGATGGCGGCCGGCAATACGGCGACGCCATACGGCATCAATGTCGAAGGTCTGAAGCGCCGTGGCTTTACCGCCGATGCGATCACCGCCCTGAAGCGCGCCTATCGCACGCTGTACAAGTCCGGCCTGCTGCTTGAAGAAGCCAAGACCAAGTTGGCTGAAGAAGCCAAGACCCAGCCGGACATCCAGCGCCTTGTCGATTTCCTTGAGGTCTCCAAGCGCGGCATCATTCGCTGACATGGGCAACGCTGTACGGATTGCCATGGTGGCAGGGGAGGCCTCCGGGGATCTCCTGGCCAGCCACCTGATCGCTGCACTGAAGACGCACCTGCCGGATGCCGTTTTTTACGGTATCGGCGGACCCAAGATGCAGGCGCAGGGTTTTGATAGCTGGTGGCCGATGGAAAAGCTGTCGGTCATGGGCTATTGGGATGCGCTGAAGCATTACCGCGAAATTGCCGGTATTCGTCGCCAGTTGAAGAAACGGCTGCTCGATCTGAAGCCGGATATTTTCATTGGTGTCGACGCTCCTGATTTCAACCTGGGGCTGGAAACTGATCTCAAGTCGGCTGGGGTGCGGACGATCCATTACGTCAGCCCCTCGATCTGGGCCTGGCGCGGTGGTCGGATCAAGAAAATTGCCCGGGCGGTTAATCGTGTTCTGGCCCTCTTTCCGATGGAGCCGGCGCTCTATGAAAAAGAGCGCATCCAGGTAACCTACGTCGGGCATCCGCTGGCCGACATCATTCCCTTGCAGACCAGCAAGCAGGCGGTTCGGGAAAAGCTTTCCCTGCCGCGCGATTACCCGATCTTTGCCATGCTGCCGGGCAGTCGGCAGGGCGAACTGGCCATGATGGCCGAGACCTTTGTCGAAACGGCCAAGATCATTCGTGAGCGGCATTTGCCCAACGCCATGTTTGTGGTGCCCTTGGCCACGCGTGAAACACGCCTGCAGTTCGAGCTGGCCATCTATAACCGGCAGGCCGGCGATGTGCCCTTCCGCCTGCTGTTCGGCCATGCTCAGGATGCGCTTGGTGCGGCTGATGTTTCGCTGGTGGCGAGTGGCACGGCGACGCTGGAGGCAGCGCTGATCAAGCGGCCGATGGTGATCACCTACAAGATTGCCAAGTTCTCCTACTGGCTGATGAAGCGGATGGCTTACCTGCCGTACGTGGGCTTGCCCAATGTGCTGGCTGGGCGCTTTGTCGTGCCGGAAATCCTGCAGGATGAAGCGACACCTGAGAACCTGGCCGAGGCCTTGGTGAAGCTGTACGAAGACAAGGAGAACGCCGAAGCGGTTGAAGAGGCGTTTACCGACATCCATCTGCAATTGCGCCAGAACACGGCCGAAAAGGCCGCTCGTGCGGTCATTGAATGCCTGAACTGATTGTCCCGGTCGGCCTCGTTTGCGGCATTGACGAGGCCGGGCGCGGTCCGCTGGCCGGCCCGGTTGTCGCGGCGGCGGTCATTCTCGATCCGGAACGCCCGATTGCCGGGCTGAACGACTCCAAGAAACTGAGCGAGAAGAAGCGCGATGCGCTGGCCGAAATCATCCGGGAACGAGCGTTGGCCTGGGCGGTGGCTGAGGCGACAGTCGAGGAAATCGATCGCCTAAATATTCTGCAGGCGACGATGCTGGCCATGCAGCGCGCTGTGGCTGCCTTGCAGGTAAGGGCAGAAAGCGCTTTGGTCGACGGCAATCGCTGCCCAAGGCTCGATATTCCTTGCGAAGCCGTGGTCAAGGGGGATGGCAAGATCGCCTCGATTGCTGCGGCATCAATCCTCGCCAAGACGGTGCGTGATGCCGGCATGCTGGTCTTGCATGCGCAGTATCCGCAATACGGTTTTGACCGTCACATGGGCTATCCGACGGCGGCGCATTTCGCGGCGCTGGAGGCGCATGGTGCGTCACCGGTGCATCGGCGGAGTTTTGGGCCGGTGGCCAGACAGTTGTCGCTGCTATGAAGCTGATCCAGTCGCGCGACAACGCGTTTTTCAAGCAGCTCAAACGACTGGCCGAATCGGGACGCGAGCGCCGGAAAACCGGGCAGACCTTGCTCGATGGCGTGCATCTGGTCGAAGCCTACGAAAAGACCTTCGGGCCGCTGGATACCTTGATCGTCGCCGAGTCGGCGCTGGCCGGCGGTGAGATCGCGACTTATCTCGAAGGCCGCGAGGCGGTTGCGCTGGCCGATGCGCTCATGCGCGACCTGGGCCTGGTCGATACGCCAAGCGGCCTGCTGGCCGTGGCACCCATGCCGCAGCGGACTACCGCAGTCGATCTGGGAAAAGATGCTGTTTTGCTCGATGGCGTACAGGATCCCGGCAATGTCGGCACCTTATTGCGGACGGCGGCAGCGTCGGGTGTCAAACAGGTCTTGCTGGCGCCGGGATGTGCCTCGGCGTGGTCACCCAAGGTCTTGCGGGCCGGGCAAGGCGCGCATTTTGTTCTCGCCATCCATGAAGAAGCTGATCTGGTGGCCTTCATGGCGGACTATCGGGGAACGACGGCTGTCACCTGCCTGGATGGTGCGATCTCGCTTTACGAGGCGCGTTGGAATGGGCCGCTGGCCTGGGTGTTTGGCGCCGAGGGGCTGGGAGTACGCCGCGAATTGATCGAAGCGACCAAGCTGAGGATCAAGATCCCCATGCCTGGCGCGGTCGAATCCCTGAATGTCGGGGCGGCGGCGGCGGTTTGCCTGTTCGAGGCGTTGCGCCGAAAGCTGGGGTAAGGGGGGTTGTAAGCCCAAGTTCGCCGCTCAATGTTGGCGGTGCTGAAGGCTATCCTGGATTCCCGCTTGCGCACCCCAAGGGTACTTCCTGCGGGGCGCGGGAATGACCCCCAAGACCCCCGATCAACGCAGCTTCAGTTCCTGCAGGATCGTCGTCGAGATTTCCTCGATCGACTTGGTCGATGAATCCAGCCAGCGGATGCCTTCGCGGCGCATCATCTTTTCAGCTTCGGCAATCTCGAAACGGCAGTTGGCCAGCGAGGCGTAATTGCTGGCGGCGCGGCGTTCTTCGCGAATCTGATGCAGGCGCTCGGGCTGGATGGTCAGGCCGAACAGCTTGGAGCGATGTTTTTCCAGGGTGCCGGGCAGGCGGCCGCGGTCGAAATCTTCCGGAATCAGCGGGAAGTTGGCTGCCTTGAGGCCGAATTGCATGGCCAGATAGAGCGAGGTTGGCGTCTTGCCGCAGCGCGAGACGGCGACCAGGATCACGTCGGCCTCGGCGAGATCGCGGTCGGTGATGCCGTCATCGTGGGCCAGCGTGTAGTTGATCGCCTCGATGCGATTTTTGTAATCTGAACTATCAGCTGAGCCATGGGAGCGACCGACCGTGTGATTCGACTTGATGCCGAGCTCGGCTTCGAGTGGGGCCAGGAAGGTATTGAAATACGACAGGCAGAAGGCGTCGGCCTGATGGACGATACTCGCCAAACCCGGATCGATCAGCGTCGTGAAGACGATGGGGCGCATGCCGTCGGACTCGCCCTGGGCGTTGATGCGGGCAACCGCCTCCTGGGCTTTCTCGATGTTGTCGAGGAAGGGGATGCGGATCTGCTTGAACTCGATGTCCTCGAACTGGGTCATCAGGCTGTGGCCGAGGGCTTCGACGGTCAGGCCGGTGCCGTCGGACACGAAAAAAACGGTGCGTTTGATAGTGGTAGGCATCCGGTAATTTTACCCGCTGTTACGCAATCCGGAGGCGATGCCGTTGATGGTCAGGTGAATGCCGCGGGCCAGACGCTCGTCGGTGTCGCCGGCCCGGTGGCGCTTGAGCAGCTCGACTTGCAGGTGGTTCAGCGGGTCCATATAGGGTGAGCGCAGTTGCAGCGAGCGGGCGAGCATCGGGTTGTCGGCGAGGAATTCGTCCTGTTCCAGAATGGCCAGCAGATGCTGGCGGGTCAGCGCCCATTCGGCCTTGATGCGGCTGAAAATGTGCTCGCGCAGTTCGGCGTCGGCAACCAGTTCGGCGTAGCGTGAGGCGATGGCGAGATCGGTCTTGGCCAGCACCATGTCCATGTTGGAAAGCAGGCTCTTGAAGAAGGGCCAGGCGTGGACCATGCGACGCAGCGTGGCCAGACCGTCGGGATTGGCCACCAGATAACCGTCTACCGCAGCACCGAAACCGTACCAGCCGGGTAGCATCAGGCGACATTGTGCCCAGCTGAAAACCCAGGGAATGGCCCGCAGGTCTTCGATGCGCTCGGAAGCCTTGCGCGACGCGGGGCGGCTGCCGATGTTCAGCGAGGCGATTTCGGAAACGACTGTCGACTGGCGGAAATAGGTGGTGAAACCCGGGGTTTCATAGACCAGGCCACGGTAGGCATTGAAAGCGCGGGCGGAAAGCTCGTCCATCACGGCATGGAACTGCTCGGCTGGTTCGACACGGTTCTCGTGGTCGGTCAGGCTGGCTTCCAGCGTTGCAGCGAGCAGCACTTCGAGGTTGCGGCGGCCGGTATCGGCGTTGCCGTACTTGGTCGAGATGACTTCGCCCTGTTCGGTTAGGCGGATCTGGCCGGCCACAGCGCCGGCCGGCTGGGCGAGGATGGCGTGATAGGTCGGGCCGCCACCGCGACCCACCGAGCCGCCACGTCCGTGGAACAGGCGCAGGCGGACGCCGTGCTGGCCGAAGACACGGGCCAGTTCGATCTCGGCCTTGTAGAGCTCCCAGCCCGAGGTCAGGAAACCGCCATCCTTGTTGCTGTCGGAGTAGCCGAGCATGACTTCGTGTTCGTCGCCGCGGCCGGCGATCAGTTCGCGGTAGGCCGGAATGGCGAAGACACCCGCCATGGTGGCGGCGCTCTTCTGCAAGTCTTCGATGGTTTCGAACAGCGGGATGATGTTGACGTTCAGTTGCGGCTTGGCGCCGGGCAGGAGCAGGCCGGACTCCTTGAGCAGCAGAGCAAGTTCGAGGAGGTCGGAAACGCCGTCAGTCTTTGAGATGATGCAGTTGGGCAGCGCGGCGGCGCCGTATTTCTGGCGCAGTTCGCGGGCCGCGAAGAAGATGGCCAGTTCGCCCTGCGTTTCTTCCGAATAGTTCAGGTAGGGGGAGTAGAGCGGACGCGGTGTGCTGATTTCTTCGACCAGCAACTTGATACGCTCGGCTTCGGGCAGTGCTTCGTAATCAGGGCAACGGCCGGCGCCGGCCAGCAGTTCGGCGACGCTGCGGGCATGCACTTCGGAGTTCTGCCGGAGGTCGATTGGCGCGAGATGGAAGCCGAAGACCTGGACTCCGCGCAGCAGGCGACGCAGGCGGCCGCCGGCCAGCCTGGCGCTGCCGTTGAGCTTGAGCGAGTTGTTCAGTACCTTGAGGTCGGCGCGCAGGGCATCCGGCGTTTCGTACGGGGCGGCGCAGCCAATTTCGTGGCGGACCGGCTCGAACTGGTCGAGGGCGCGGGCCGTTGCCGCGAGGCGGGCGTAGATGCCGGACAGAGCGCGGCGATAGGGTTCGTCGGAACGTTGTGGCGAGTGGTCGGTGGAATGCTCGGCCAGGGCCAGCAGTTCCGGTGTGACTTTGACCAGCAGGTCGGAAAGCGGCAGTTCGCCGCCCAGTTCGTGGATTTCCTCGAGGTAATGGTTCAGCGTGGCGGCCGATTGCAGGCGCAGGGCTTCACGCAGGATGTCGGCCGTGACGAAGGGGTTGCCGTCGCGGTCGCCACCGATCCAGCTGCCGACCCGGAAGAAGGGGGGCAGGGCCCAATGCGTATCGGGGTAGCGCTTCTGCAGTTGCTGCGTGGCCTGGATGTAGAGGCGCGGCAGCTCGGTGAAGAAGGTTTCCTTGAAATAGGTGATGCCGTTCTTGACCTCGTCGAGCACCTTGAGGCGCACCGGGCGCAGCATGCGCGACTGCCACAGGGTGAGGATGGAATTGGCAATGCCGAGATCGTTCTCGGCTTCTTCTTCCGGCGTCATCTGCAGGCGTTCGCGTTGATCGAGCAGGCGGGCCAGGTCACGGTGGTTGCGGATCAGGCTCTGGCGCTGGACTTCGGTCGGGTGGGCGGTGAGCACCGGGGCGACGACGGCATGAGCGAAGAAATCGGCGATAGCTTCCGGCGAGACGGCGGCGGATGACAGGGAATCCAGGGCAAAAATCAGACTGCCTTCGCGCGGCGGTGAACCGGCCAGGTCGTGGGCGCGACGGCGGCGGATGTGGTGTTCATCCTCGGCAATGTTGGCCAGTTGCAGGAAGTAGCTGAAGGCGCGGACGACAGCTTGCGTCGTGTCGCCCGGCAGCGGATCGAGCAGGGTAGCAAGTTCGTCGCGGGCGGCCGGGTCGCCATCACGGGCAAAGCGGACAGCAGTCTGGCGGACGCGCTCGACAATGTCGAAAACCGACTCGCCCTCCTGTTCGCGCACGGTATCGCCGAGGATACGGCCGAGCAGGCGGATGTCGTTGCGGAGAGGTTCGTCCTTGTTGCTATCGAGCGCGCGTTCAGACATTGGTGTTTCCATCATGAATGATCCCCGGTCAGGCGGGGATCAGATAACTGTTGCAACAGGGTGCTCCCGCCGTGGCGGGAGGTGTGGCGTACGGCTTTAGTGCTTGCGGACCAGCAACACCGAGGCATCGGCAATTTTAGCCAGCTGTTCGGCGACTGAGCCAAGAAGGAGCGTTGCCAGACCGCGCTGGCCATGACGGCCGATGATGATCAGGTCTACGCCCAGTTCCTTGGCCTTCTCCGAAATGGTTTCCGAAATGCGGCGATTGAGCGCTTCCAGCATCAGCGGTTCGGCATCGATGCCCGTTGCCTGCTGCATGGCGTTATCGAGCAGCTTTTGGCCGGCCAGGGTAATGCTGGCCACGGCGCCTTCAAGATTGATGACACTGGACAAGGCGTGGCCGTGGATGTTCAGCATGGTTTCGTCGGCAACGTGGGTGATGTAGAGCTTGGCATTGCTGCATTTGGCGATATGCAGCGCTTCTGCCAGCGCGCTGCGGGAGGTGGCGCTGTCATCGATGGCGACCAGAATCTTTTTGTACATGGTGTTCTCCTAGAATTTGTCGAATGGGACGTAACTTAACAATTCGTTTTCGTTTGCGCTGTTAGGGAAATCCTCAACACGTCTGCTGTGGCCGACTGCATTTTTCGAGCAGATAGGCGATGGATTGGTAGTTGATGCCGGTTTCGGCGGTCAGGCCGATTTCGCAGGTGCGGTTGGTCGATACGCCGCAGGCGCAGCCCGCTGGCAGATCTTTGTGGATGTGGCGCAGGGCGTGCTGGTTCAATTCCGGTACGACAAAGCCGCGGTCGCCGGCAAAGCCGCAACAGGTGACGCCGGCCGGTTCGATGACGTTTTCGGCGCATGCCTTGAGCAGGGCGCGCAGCTTGGCATCGGCACCGTTTTTGCGGACGCTGCAGTTGATGTGCAGGGCAACCGGCTCGGCCTGTTGGGTGATCATCAGGCGCGGCAGCAGGGCATCGTGGGCAAACTCGTGGAAATCGTAGAGTTTCAGCTTGCCGGCGAGGTGTTGCTGCATGCGGGCCGAGCAGGTGCTGGCGTCCATGATCACCGGGTATTTCCCGTTTTCTGAAGCCTTCATCAGCGCCGCTTCCAGCGTCTTGGACATGCCTTCGGCTTCTTCGGCCATGCCCTTGCTGGCCAGCATCTGGCCGCAGCACAGCTGGTCGAAGCCTTCTGGCAGGATGGGCGCGTAGCCGGCGCGGGTGAGCAGTTCGATGATCACGTCGCCAAGTTGCTGATCGCCTGATTTCGATGGGCCAAAGATGCGACCGCCGCAGGTCGGGAAATAGACCACCGGGTCGCCCTTTGTGGTTCGTGCTACGGGGGCCTTGCCGGCGTGCGGCATATTTTTCTTCCAGGCGCCGCCGGAAATGCGGCCGAGGAAGTTGTCGCCGAGGACGCCGGAAACGGCGTGGCCGACTTTCAGGCCAAGGCGCGAGGCATTGGCCAGGGTGCCGAAATTTTCACCGGTCCAGGCATTGACGGCGCGAGCGGTGTTGCCGATCTGGCGGCCACGCAGGCGGCGGGTCAGGTCGCCGGTATCGATTCCGACCGGGCAGGCCGTCGAGCACAGGCCGCAGCCGGCGCAGGTGTCGAGGCCCATGTAGGCGTAATCTTCGCCAATCGGCCCGGCCGGCTGGCCGGCAGCGGCGCGGCGCGCCAGCTCGCGAACGCTGACGATGCGCTGGCGCGGGCTGAGGGTCAGTCGGTGCGACGGGCACAGCGGTTCGCAGAAGCCACATTCGATGCAGCGGTCGACGATGTCCTCGGCGGCCGGCATCGGTTTCAGGTTTTCGAGGTGGGCCTGCGGGTTGTCGTTGAGGATGACGCCGGGGTTGAGCAGGTTTTCCGGGTCGAACAGGCGCTTGATCTTGCGCATCAGCTCGGTGGCGTCCTTGCCCCATTCCATTTCGACGAAGGGCGCCATGTTGCGGCCGGTGCCGTGCTCGGCCTTCAGTGAGCCGTCGTATTTCTTGACGACGAGGTCGCAAACGTCGTCCATCAGACGGGCATAGCGGTCGACTTCGGCCTGGTCGCCGAAATCCTGCGTGAAGACGAAGTGCAGGTTGCCTTCCAACGCATGGCCGAAAATGATCGCCTCGTGGTAGCCGTGGTGGCGCAGGATGGCCTGCAGGTCGAGGGTGGCACCGGCCAGCGAGGCGACCGGGAAGGCAACGTCCTCGATCAGCACGGTGGTGCCGGTGCGGCGCATGGCGCCGACCGAGGGAAAGGTGCCCTTGCGGACTTTCCAGTACATCTCGCAGGTCGCCGGATCGGTCGAGAACTGCATTGGCTCGACGGTGGCGACGCCGGCCATGGCGGCATGAACGGCGCCGATTTTTTCCTGGATGCCTTCAGCCGTGGCGGCACGCACCTCGATCAGCAGCGCGGCGGCTTCCTCGCCCAATTCACGCATGATGGCTGGCAGGCCGGGCTTGTTTTCGACCGAATGCAGGGCCGGGCGGTCGAGCAGTTCGACCGCGGAAACCGGTTGCGGCTTGAGGCGGATGACCGCCTCGCAGGCGGTGCGGATGTCCGGGAAGAAAACCAGCGCCGACGCCTTGAACGGGTCTTCGACGACGGTGTTGTAAGTGATGCGCGAAATGAAGCCGAGCGTGCCTTCCGAGCCGATCATCAGGTGGCTCAGGATGTCGATCGGGTGCTCGTAATCGACCAGTGCGTTCAGGCTGTAGCCAGTCGTGTTCTTGATCTTGAACTTGTGGCGGATGCGTTCGGCCAGCGTGGCGTTGGCGCGGGTGTCGCTGCCCAGGCGTTCCAGTTCGCCAAGCATCACGGCGTGGCTCTTGGTGAAGGCATCGACGCTGAGCGGGTCTTCGGTGTCGAGCAGCGAACCGTCTGCCAGCATGACGCGCAGGCCGGCCAGCGTCCGATAGCTGTTCTGAGCCGTGCCGCAGCACATGCCGGAGGCGTTGTTGGCGGCAATGCCACCGATCTTGGCGGCGCCGATCGAGGCGGGATCGGGGCCGATTTTCTTGCCGTGCGGGGCGAGACGGCGATTCACCTCGCCACCGATGATGCCGGGGCCAACCTTGACCTTGCTGGCATCGGCGTTCAGTTCGTAGGTGGCGAAGCCTTCGCCGATCAGCGCCAGGATGCCGTTGGTGATGGCCTGGCCGGAAAGGCTGGTGCCAGCGGCACGGAAGGTGACCGGGATGTTGTTTTGCCTGGCCGTTTGTAGGACCGACTGGGCTTCGCGCTCGTTTTCGATGACGGCGATGACTTGTGGGACCAGCCGGTAGAAGCTGGCGTCGGTGCCATAGGCCAGGCGGCGCAGGTCATCGACGATGATCTGGTTGGGGGGCAGGTGCTGGCTTAGGTGCTGGATGAGTTCGCTCATGTTTTTTGTCTCTTGGTTTTTTATTGCGTGCAGCTGAATTGGCGCAGGGTTCCGCCCTTACGGGGCGTCTTGCTTTTTCTTGCTTCGCCAAGAAAAAGTAAGCAAAAAGAAGGCGACCCTGGGTCGGTGCCGGCTGCGCCGGTTCCCTGTGCTACTCGGTGCTGGCGGGGGCTGCGGAACTCGGGCTTCGCCCTCAAACAGTCCTCGCCCTCTATCCGCCAGCCCCTGCGTTGCTCGGCACCTCTCAAGGGGGCCCGGTGAGGCGTCCATGCTGAACCTGTGGATTTCATTTTTTGGGGGTTTCTTGGGTGGAGCGTGAAAACCGGTATTTTTGGGTGCGATGGTTGAACGGGGACGTTCTTCGGGTCCCCTTGGAAGGCGCTGAGCAACGCAGGTAGGCCGGGGGCTGTCGGCTGGCGTTGTCTGAGCCGAAGGCGAGTTTAGCCAGCCGCCCGGCCTGCCGAGTAGCGCAAGGGACCGGGCGACGCCCGGCGCCGACCTTGGGGTCGCCTTCTTTTTGGCTACTTTTTCTTGGCGAAGCAAGAAAAAGTACGCCCGCCCGCAAGGCGGAACCCCGAGCGTGGAACCAGGTAAGCCCATTACCCGCGTTCCCGAAGCATATCCCGCAACCGCTTAGGCGCCGGCTTCAACGCCACCCGAACGCTCGTCCAGGCCCCTTGCTTCGAAGGCATCAGCCAAGAAAACCGACTCCCCAGCCAGGTCGCGACACCGTACAAAGAAGGCGACCGATACACCGAAGCCCATGCCTTCCAAACCGAAGTCATCAACCAGCTATACCCCGCCCCCTGCCCACGCATCGCCGGATTCGCATGCGGCGCCGTAAACGACTCTTCCCGCAAGCGCATCAACAAATCCGGAATCGGAATCTTCACCGGGCAAACTTCGCCGCAAGCCCCGCACAAGGACGAGGCCGTCGCCATCGTGGCCGTCGCCTCCAGTCCGAGCATATGCGGCGAAATGATCTTGCCGATCGGCCCCGGATAGGTCGTCCCGTAGGCATGCCCGCCAATCCGCGTATAAACCGGGCAGTGGTTCATGCACGCCCCGCAGCGAATGCATTGCAGCGTCTTGCGCAACTGTTCGTCGGCGTAGGCTTGCGTACGGCCGTTGTCGAGCAACACCAGGTGCACTTCGGTCGGCCCGTCCTTCTCGTCAGCCTTGCGCGGCCCGGAGATCATGTTGAAGTAGGTCGAGATATTCTGGCCGGTGGCCGAGCGGGTCAGCAGGGAGAGCAGCGGCGGCACGTGGTCGAGCTTTTCGACGATCTTTTCGATGCCGGTGATGGCGATATGCACCGGTGGCGCGGTGGTGCTCAGGCGGCCATTGCCTTCGTTTTCGACCAGGCACAAGGTGCCGGTTTCGGCGACGGCGAAATTGACGCCGGACAGGCCGATGTCGGCGACGAGGAATTTCTCGCGCAGCACCTTGCGACCGATCTGGATCAGTTCATCGACATTGTCGGTGTAATCGACGCCCGGGACTTTTTCCTGGAACAGGCGGGCAATCTCTTCCTTGGTCTTGTGAATGGCCGGCATGATGATGTGCGACGGCTTTTCGCCGGCCAACTGGACGATGTATTCGCCCATGTCCGACTCCATGGCCTCAATGCCGACTGCTGCACAGGCGTGGTTCAGCTCGATTTCCTCGCTGACCATCGACTTGCCCTTGACCATCAGCCTGGCCGAATGCGCCTGGCAGATGCCGAGGATGATGGCGTTGGCTTCATCCGGTGTTTCGGCCCAATGCACCTTGACGCCGTTGCGGGTCAGGTTTTCTTCCAGCTGCACCAACAGGGTCGGCAGCTTGCCGAGGTTGTACTGGCGAATCTGCTCGCCCAGCGTGCGCAGGGTTTCCAGCTCTTCAGCATCGGGGAACTGGGTGATCCGCTTGTTGATCAGGAAGTCCATGGCACCACGGAAACTCTGGCGCAGGAAGGGATTTTCGACGACGTCCTTGGCGCGGGCGCGGAAGCCCTCGGAGGGCATGAAGTTCATTGCATGTTCGTTCATGCTTCGTCTCCGATCAGCAGGACGACCAGTTCTTTCGGGCCGTGCGCTCCATAGGCCAGCGTCACCTGGATATCGGCGGTCTTCGACGGGCCGGAAATGAGCAGGGCGTTGGTCGGCAGGCCATCGGCCCATCCTTCGGCCGTCATCGCCTCGTAAAAGGTGTTGTGGATGGTCGACGCATCGAGCAGCACAACATGCAGCGGTGGCACCAGCGACATCAGGCGCGGCTCGTGGGCATCGGGCCACAGCACCAGCGTGCCGGTTTCGGCAATGGCGCTGCGGGCGACGGTCAGGCTGGCCGGGATGTCGTGGAACATCTCTTCTTTCCAGTCCTCGATCCGGTGGCCGTAGCCTTTGCACTCGATTTCGCCGGGTGGCAATTCGGCGATGGCCCGCGCACCGTGGGCCGTATCGGGCGCTACGAGCAGTTTGCCGACCTGTTTGGCCGACAGCACTTCCCACAATTTTTGCAACCAGCTGGCGCGGGAGACGGCATAGACCTCGGCGTGCGCGAACTCGATGCAGTTGCGGAAGCGGGTGGCTTTTTCGGCGGTGCTTTCGGTACTGCGATGCGCGGCGTACCAGGCAGCGATATCTGGCGCCGCTTTTGGTAGCACCGGGGCGGCGTTCAGCTTGGCGAGAATTCGATCACGGGCGCTCATTTGGCACCTCCGGTACGACGCAGCAGGAAGCTGGCGATGTGTTCGCCCGGCAAGCTGGGTTTTGAGAGGCCGGCCTGTTGATCTTTCCAGGCGGCGTGACCGAGGATGTTCATCAGGCAGCCGCAATCGGCGCTGACGACGCGCTCGGCGCCAGTGGCCTTGAGCGCCTTGACCTTGTCCTCGACCATTGCGCCGGAAATCTCGGGCTGCTTGACCGAGAAGGTGCCGCCAAAACCGCAGCATTCCGATTCATGGTCCTGCTGTGCCACCTTGACGCCTTTCAGGTCACCGAGCAGCTTGCGCCCGGTCAGATGGACGCCCATTTCACGGCGGGCCGAGCAGGAGGTGTGCAGCACGACCGTACAGTCGCTGCCTTTGTCTTCCGGTTGCCAGCCGAGCACATTGACTAGGAAGTCGGTGAATTCGTAAACGCGTGCCGACAAGACTTCGGCCTGCGCCTTGCGGGTTGGGTCGGCGGCGAACAGGGTGGGGTAGTGGTGCTTCATCATGCCGGCACAGGAGCCGGAAGGCACAACGACCGGCCAGTCATTTGGGAATAGTGTCAATTGGTGCGCCGCGACCTTGCGTGCTTCGTCGGGAAAGCCGCTGGTGTAGGCCGGCTGACCGCAGCAGGTCTGTTCTTCCGGAAAGTGCACGCGGATGCCTTCTCGTTCAAGCAAGGTAATCGCGTCCATGCCGGCACCGGGAAAGAATTGGTCTACCACGCAGGTGGCGAAAAAATAAACGTCGCCGGGGCGGGGCGGCGGGGTTTGCGCTTGGGTCATCTCGTCTCCGGTGTAAATTATTTAACGGTAAAATGGTAAGACCAATATCCGTTCAGGTGAAAATTTACGTGAATACCGTGACTTAGTCAATTATCTAAGGGAAAGTCCTATGCTTGCGCTTTGCTGAATCGCTCGATAGAATGTGTTGGTCTTACCAATCAATGTGGTCTTACCAATGCTAAACAAGGTGCAGGTGCCGCGTATTTCGGATGCTGTCGCTTCGACACTGGAGCGGCGTATCCTTGAAGGCTCGCTGAAGTCTGGCGATCGCCTGCCGCCCGAGCGCGAGTTGGCGATCGAGTTGGGCGTTTCTCGCCCGAGTCTGCGCGAGGCGATCCAGAAGCTGGCCTCAAAAGGCATGGTCACCAGCCGCCAGGGCGGCGGTACTTATGTCACCGATGCGCTGGAGTCGACTTTCTTCGACCCCTGGCAGGAGATGATGGGCAGCTACCCCAATCTGCGCGAAGACATGCTCGAATTCCGCCGCATGCTTGAAGGCCAGGCCGCCGAATGGGCTGCCGAGCGCGCCACCGATGCCGACTTGCAGCGCCTCGATCAATCGTTCCTGGCACTGCAGGCTTCTTTTGAAAGCGACGATACCGCCAGGCGCTCCGATGCCGACATTGCTTTCCATCAGGCAGTTGGCGATGCCTCGCATAATGTCTTGCTCGGCCACCTGTCGGCCGCGCTGCTGCGTCTGATGCACGACAATATTCGCCTCAACCTCGGCGAATTGAAGATGGTGCCGGCGGCCAGCCGTCTGTTGATGAGCCAGCACGCGGCCATTCATTCTGCAGTGCGTGAGCGCAAGCCACAGGCGGCACGTTCCGCCGCCGAAACGCACATCGACTTTGTGCGCGAAACGCTGGCCCAGACCTTGCGATCCGTCGCTCGCCGCGAAACCGCCGAGCGTCGCCTGAATACCGATTTCTCAATTTCCTGATTTTAATTTTCAAATTCGACCCCGAAAGGACACAGCAATGGAAGCCTTGGTAATCCCCTTTGAAAAACTGCGCATGAACGACGTCGAGCAAGTCGGCGGCAAGAATTCATCGCTTGGTGAAATGATCTCCCAGCTGGCCGACACCGGCGTTCGCGTCCCGGGCGGCTTCGCCACCACGGCGCACGCCTACCGCGTCTTCCTGGCCCAGTCCGGCCTCGATGCCAAGATCAACGCCGCCCTCGATGCGCTGGATGTCGAAGACGTCAATGCCTTGGTCAAGACCGGTGCCGAGATCCGCCAGTGGGTGCTCGACACGCCGTTCCCGATGGACCTGACCATCGCCATCACCGAGCAGTATCAGCGTCTGGTGGCCGATTCCACCGCCGACATGTCCTTCGCCGTGCGTTCCTCCGCCACCGCCGAAGACCTGCCGGACGCTTCCTTCGCCGGTCAGCAGGAAACTTTCCTGAATATCGTTGGCCTGGAAAACATCATGCACGCGATCAAGGAAGTCTTCGCTTCCCTGTATAACGACCGTGCCATTTCCTACCGTGTCCACAAGGGCTTCCTGCACGCCGACGTCGCCCTGTCCGCCGGTATCCAGCGCATGGTGCGCTCCGATAAGGGCTCGGCCGGCGTGATGTTCACGCTCGATACCGAATCCGGTTTCCGCGATGCCGTCTTCGTTACTTCCAGCTATGGCCTGGGTGAAACGGTCGTCCAGGGCGCCGTCAATCCGGACGAGTTCTACGTGCACAAGCCGATGCTGGCTGCCGGCAAGAAGGCCGTCGTGCGTCGCAACCTCGGCTCCAAGATGATCAAGATGACCTTTGCTGCCGAAAAGGTCGCCGGCAAGTCCACGATCACCGAAGATGTGCCGGAAGCCCAGCGTCACGAGTTCTCGATCAACGATGAAGAAGTCATGGAACTGGCTCGTTACGCGATGATCATCGAAAAGCACTACGGTCGTCCGATGGACATCGAGTGGGGCAAGGACGGTGTCGACGGCAAGCTGTATATCCTGCAGGCCCGTCCGGAAACCGTGCAGTCGCAAGCCGCCGCCGGCAAGCAGGAAAAGTTCAAGCTGAAGTCCTTCTCCAAGGTGCTCGCTTCCGGCCGCGCCATCGGCCAGAAGATCGGTGTCGGCCCGGTGCGCATCGTCAAGGATCCGCGCGAGATGGATCAGGTCAAGCCGGGTGACGTGCTGGTCGCCGACATGACCGACCCGAACTGGGAACCGGTGATGAAGCGTGCTTCGGCCATCGTCACCAACCGTGGCGGCCGTACCTGCCACGCCGCGATCATCGCCCGCGAACTGGGCATCCCGGCCATCGTCGGTTGCGGTGACGCGACCGAAACCCTGACCGAAGGCGACATCGTGACGGTTAGCTGCACCGAAGGCGATACCGGCCACGTCTATCGCGGCAGCCTCGACTACGAAGTGACCACCCGCGACATCTCGGCCATGCCGGACGTCCCGGTCAAGGTCATGATGAACGTCGGCAACCCGGAACTGGCCTTCGAATTCGCCCAGCTGCCGAACGCCGGCGTCGGTCTGGCCCGCGTCGAGTTCATCATCAACAACGTCATCGGCATCCACCCGAAAGCCATCCTCGACGTCGAGCGCCTGCCGGCCTCGAAGCGCGAGGAAATCAAGCGTCGCGCCCGTGGCTATGCCTCGCCGAAGGATTTCTTCGTCGAGAAGCTGGTTGAAGGTGTTTCGACCATTGCTGCTGCCTTCTGGCCGAATCCGGTCATCGTCCGCCTGTCCGACTTCAAGTCGAACGAGTACCGCAAGCTGCTCGGCGGCGAACTGTACGAGCCGGAAGAAGAAAACCCGATGCTCGGCTTCCGTGGTGCTTCGCGTTACGTCGCCCAGTCCTTCCGCGATTGCTTCGAAATGGAATGCCGCGCCATGAAGCGCGTCCGTGAAGAAATGGGCCTGACCAACGTGCAACTGATGGTGCCGTTCGTCCGTACCGTCGGCGAAGGCCAGGCTGTCGTCGATCTGCTGGCCGAACATGGTCTGAAGCAGGGCGAGAACGAACTGAAGCTGATCATGATGTGCGAAATCCCGTCCAACGCGTTGCTGGCCGATGATTTCCTGAAGGTCTTCGACGGCTTCTCGATCGGCTCCAACGACCTGACCCAGCTGACCCTGGGCCTGGACCGTGACTCCGGTCTGGTCGCCAACCTGTTCGACGAACGCGATCCGGCCGTCAAGATGCTGTTGGCCATGGCCATCTCTGCCGCCAACAAGGCCGGCAAGTACATCGGTATCTGCGGCCAGGGCCCGTCCGATCACCCGGATTTGGCCGAATGGCTGATGGATCAGGGTATCAACAGCATCTCGCTGAACCCGGATACGGTGGTCGATACCTGGACCCGCCTGGCGACGCACAAGAAAGCCTGATTGTTCCTGAAGCAACTGGAAAGCACGAGGAAGGCCGGGGAAACCCGGCCTTTTTTATGTGCATGACGACTTGATGTCGCCATTTCAAGACAGCCGAAGCCATCGTGCCTGGCTGCCTCGCTTTGATTTTCATTAAATGACGTTGTCAAAAAACGACAATGGCTCGCCAAAAATGAAGCGAGCCACTGTATTTCCATCGTTTGATTCATTTATTCCCTCTGTGCAGGAGGGCGATGGAACGAAAATCAAGGGTTATTTATAGTAACCGACGGCACAGATCTGGTCGCCAATCCTGGTGACGTAACTGATCTTTTGGGCCGGCTCGGTGGCGCCCGGGCGTGGCCATTGGTAGGAAACCTCGGCGATGGCGCCGTCCTTTGCGGCTTCGTAGAGCTTGGTGCCAATCGGCTCGCCGGATGCGTTCACAAGCCCTTTCATGCTTTTCCCGATCAGCGTCGGGTGAGCAGTGAAATTGCCGTCCGGGCCGCCACAGAACGGGTACAGGTCGCGATCCCGGAAACCATTTTCACCCTTGGCGATTTGGGTCAGCGCTGCCGCCTTGTCGGCTTTGACGGCAGAAATGGTTTTTTCGAGCATGGCCCTAGCTTCAGCTGCACTGCCAAATTCGGCAGCGCTGACGGCAAGGTTGCTAAAGCCGGTAGCGGCGGCGATCAGGCTGAGGGTGATGATTTTTTTCAATGTAAGTCCTTTATTGATCAATCACCATGGCCGGGTGGTCATGGTGTGCTTGGTCTCACGCAAGATAGATGCCAATTGAATTATTTTGTCTTGCTTCGTGTTTTATTGGTGGTCGATTTCTCGGGCGTATCGGCAATGAGTCGTTTCTTATGGCTTGTAAATGGGTAAATAGGGCTTTGGTCGGGCGTTTGCGAGGCGTCTGGTGCTTGCAATATGAATATGCAATACGAGTAGGCGGGTTTAAAATGGATGGTTTTAACAATTGAGGCGCCGCTCAGGATCGCGTGCCTCTGATGCAATCATCTGGGAGTTATCTATGAAGCACCGATTCGGTCGTCTCGCAGCCATGGCAGTTGCTACCTCGCTGGTCATGGCGATTGCTGCACCGGCGAATGCGAGCATTTATCGAACCGCTACCGGTTATTCGATTAACGACATGTATGTTTTCGGCGACAGCCTGTCGGACGTGGGTAATGTCTTCGTGGCAACCGGCGGCGTACAACCGCCTGCAGCGCTTGGCTATGTCGATGGCCGCTTCACCAATGGCGGAAATTACACGGACTACCTCGCAGCTACTCTTGGGGTGAGCAACGCAGCCGCACTGACAGGAGGCAATAACTATGCATTTGGTGGTGCCAAGATTGATACGGGCATGTCGCCACCGGGGCTGCTCGCGCAGTACGGCATGTACGCCATGAGTCATGCGGTTGCCGATCCAAATGCCTTGTTCGTCGTTTATGGCGGCGGGAATGACATCAATGATGCGAGCGTTAACCTGGCTGACTCGCTGGCCAATATGGGACTGATTATCGGTGCGCTGATCAAGCAGGGCGCCACCAATATCCTCATCCCGAATTCACCCGATCTGGGGCGTACACCAAACAACAACGCGTCGCTCGATGCCGCCGTGATGGCAGCTCGTACGCAGGCTTACAACACCGGGTTGGCTGCGCTGATTGTCCAGATGGAGTCACTGTTTTCCATTGACCTGCTGACCGTGAATGTTTTCGGTTTTAGCGGCCAGGTGCTCAATAATCCGACCACTTACGGCCTGAATGACGTCGAGGACAGCTGTCTCGGCAATGCGGCATGCACGGATCCCGGCAAGTATTTCTATTGGGACGGTATTCATCCGAATACGCAGATGCACGCATTGCTGGCCAACGAAATGCTTTCGGTCATCGATGCGCATGCCGTTCCGGAGCCGTCTGCACTGGCTTTGATGGCATTGGGTTTGATGAGCCTGGCCAGGAGCCGTCGTCGTAGTAACGGCTGAGATCATTCGCCGGTGCCTGCCAACGTCAGCCATCAGCGAAGAAAGCCGGAGAAGCGGCTTTCTTCGCTACCAACTTAAGCGTGCTGTCTGAGCAGATTTTCCAGATAATTCAGCCTTTAATCGGCGAAAGCGATGATGGCGGAAGGTTTTGCAGATGAAGGGGCCTGCCTGATCGAGGGCTCGCACACACTGCGCAACGTGCGCCGCGATTTTCCGGAATGGCACCTCGGGCGGTCGCCCTTTGTTTTCTGGGCGCTGGATGTCGATATTCCGGCGGTCCGCGAACGGGTTGGCGAGGCAGCGCTACATTTGTCGGGGCTATTGCTCGACGACTATCGCCGCCAATCACATATCACGCTCGATCTATGCGGCTTTCCCGCCGATCCGCCGCAGCACGCCGATGAATTTGGCACCGAGTTTTTGCAGAAGCAATTCGCTGCACTGCGCCAGGCCGGTTTGTTGGTCTTCGAGATTGAACTGGGTGGCTTGTCCAGTTTCTCTTCGGCGCCTTTCCTGAAAGTCGGCGACCCTGGAGGGCATCTCGCAGCGTTGCGGACATGTCTCGCCGTGGAGGGCGGCCATCGATTATTCGGAAACTATGTGCCACATGTGACGGTTGGTCTCTATGCAGAGGCATGGCCGGTGGATGGCATTCAACGGCGCTTGGCCAGCTTTCAGGCGGAGGCGGCACTGTCGTGCCGGATTGAGCGCGTCAGTCTGATGAGTTACAACCCCTCCGAAGTGGCCGGACCGCTGGATACCCTCGGTGACTACTGGTTTGTCAGCGGTGAAATGCGCTGGCACGCTGCCGCCAGAAAATTGGGTTTTTCTGATTTTCCGGGTTGAGTTTTCCCATCAGCAATGCGATTTTGCCTAAAACGAAACCAACAACTATTTGCATGAACGAGGTCAGGATGAGGGTGGGGCGGAAACTATGGTTCGCGACGGCGGTGTTTGGCGCCGTCTCGCTGTGCCATGCCGATCCGGAAATCATGGTGCATGAGGGCGATCTTTCCGGGCGCGGCGAAATGGCTGCGACTTTGCATACCAACTACACGCCAAGGGGTGACAAGGTCCGGGACGATGGCACCTGGCCGACGCACCGGCTGACTTCTCTGATGGCCGAATTTGCCACCGGCATTGCACCGGGCTGGGAAGTCGGGGTGCATCTGCCATTCATGCGGGCCGGCGTCGATAGCGAGACCTCCCATCGCGGCGACTGGGGCGCATCGGCGGTGATGTTCCGTATCAAGCATGTCCAGCATGCTGAAAATGGACTGTTCTGGGGCTTCAACGCGGAATACGACATCAATGCCAAACGCTATGTTGCCGATCCGCGCAGCATCGAGTTTCGCGGCATTGTCGGTTTTGATACCGAACACTTTCGCCTGACCGGCAATCCCCATCTGATCTGGGGTTTCGGGCGTAGCGATGCCAGTCATGTGGCGGATTTCAATGTTGATTGGAAAGCGCTGCACAAGCTCGGCAAGCGCTTTGCCTGGGGCGCCGAGCTATATACAGACTGGGGTAAGGTCAACGAACTGAACCCGGGGCGCGGCGATCGCACGCTGTACCTCGTGGCTGAAACCGAAACGTCGTTTGGTTCGGTACATCTCGGCCTTGGTCGTGGCTTTCAGGGCACGCCGGAGCATACGATCATCAAGGCAGTCTGGGCGACGAAGTTTTGATCGGCTTCGAGCCCCCGGGGATTTTTACCCAAGGATGGATAAGGCTGGGGCAGAAGGTTTTCGACTGAGATTTGTGCTTGTCTGGCGAAACGATCGGTGCTTCCTTGGGGCACAATAGCTTCAGGAGGTGAGCGATGGTTGCGAAAGGCTTGGTCAATAAATTGCGCTCGATGATCGGCACCGGATCGGAGCGGGTCGGTTTGACTGCACGAGGAGTCGAGCAGCTACGCGCCCAGTTGCGCGAGTGCGCCGAAGGGCAGGGCGGCGAGGTTTCAGCTCGCGCTCGGGCGGCACGGCTGGCCGAGACTTATCTCGGCCTCAACGACGAGGGACGGCATCGTTTCCTCAAACTGATCGCGCTGGAGTTCGGGCCAGATCCGTCCAAGGTTGCAACTGCGCATGCGGCTTACCAGAAGGCGGTTGGCACGCCTGACCAGTGGAAGGCAGAAGCGGCCATGCGTGTCGCCATGCGCTCTTCGCGCATCCGCATCCTGACACAATTCAACGCCATCCCGCAGGGCGTGAAATTTCTCGTCGATCTGCGCGCCGACCTATTGCGCTATCTTGAGGATGACCGTGAGTTGGCGGTGCTTGACCGCGAACTAGAGTCACGCCTGAGCGCCTGGTTCGACGTCGGTTTCCTCGAGTTGCAGCGCATCACCTGGAACTCGCCGGCTGCCTTGCTGGAGAAGTTGATCGAGTACGAGGCGGTACACGAAATCCGTTCATGGACCGACCTGAAGAATCGCCTCGATTCCGATCGCCGCCTTTACGCCTTCTTCCACCCGCGCATGCCGGCCGAGCCGCTGATCTTTGTCGAGGTGGCGCTGACCGACCATCTGGCCGACAACGTCCAGGCACTGCTTGACGAGCATGCGCCGGTCTTCGATAACCGCAAGGCCGATACGGCGATCTTCTATTCGATATCGAACACGCAGGTGGGTCTGCGCGGTGTGTCCTTCGGCAATTTCCTGCTCAAGCGCGTGATCGACGACCTGAAGCGCGACTTTCCGAAACTGGCCAATTTCGCCACGCTGTCGCCAATGCCGGCGATGGCCGCCTGGTTGCGCAAGAACCCGCAGGTTTTGGCGGAGGCAGGCATTGAGTTGTCGCTGGAAGAGCTTTCGACCGGTACCTGGGCTGCCGACAAGAAATTGGCACGCACCCTGCGCGATCCGCTGAGCCGCCTCGGCGCCCGTTACCTGGCCAGCGCCAAGCAGGGCGGCGGAGAGACCGGAGCACCGTTCGACCCCGTGTCGCGCTTCCATCTTGGCAACGGCGCCCGGGTCGAGCGTATCAATTACCTTGGTGATAGTTCGGCCAAGGGGTTTCGGCAGTCATTCGGATTGATGGTGAATTACCTGTACAGCCCGGACGACATCGAAACCAATCTAGAGGCCTTTGCCAGCCAGGGGAGTATGGCCATGTCGGCGACGGTGCGCCGATTGGCGAAGCGGGCATAGCGTGTAGTCTTTGTTGGCCAGTTAAATAATGGCTTGGATGCAGCGAGTCCAACTTGCCTTTATTGCAAAAAATTCAATTTGCATTATTTATGAAATTGAAATATTTGATGTATCGAATTTTTCTTCTGGCTTCGCGCCGTTCCGATGGTCTTAACCATTGTTGACGTTGCTGAATTTACTTGAAACGCCAGGTATTGCCTTGTTTTTGGCATTCATGCTGAAGGTGCCTCTCCTTATCTGCCTTGTGTCGGCTTTTCTTACACTATGAGCCAATGTCTGTGCATGGTTGACTAAATTTGTATAAAAAACAAAGACATGGTTGTGATTTTATTTTGTGGCGTGAAATTTGCTGAATGAGTGTCAGACCAATTTGATTTGGTGTTTTTGGAGAAAATCATGAATGTTAACCAAACCTTGTCAGCCTTAACCCTGGCCTCAGCATCACTCTTGATGACGGGTAGCGCATTTGCTGCCCCATTTTCGCCAGCCCCGTGCACGTTTGAGAATACCGTCACTTTGGAGAAGATGTGGGTTACTGGTGGTGCTGGCACCAATCTTTTATCGGGATACTCCCCTGTTCAAGCCACAAGTTGCTACGGGGTCACAGACGGGAATAATGTTGTTTCCGAGCCGAGTGGGAGCGAGAATCTTGGCGTGATTTATACCCCGGGGTCCAATACCGGTGTACTTAACGGTGGGTCAGTCGGCCAGAACACTTACTTCGACCCCTATTATCTGCCAGGTGTTCAAAGCGACAGTCAGGTTCATTTCAACAGCGCATATTCCCCCTTGACGACTACTAGTGCCTTAGTGGATATGGACGGTGACGGCGTAGCCGATGATCCGGGCTGGATATATCTCGGTAAAAACGGAGATGCCTATGGCACATTTGGTACGTTGAAACTGGTTGACTATCTTAAAATCACCGTAGATGGCATGGGTACTTCGTCGGGAACCTGGAAGCTGGAGTTGGACCCCTCCATCATCCCGGCAGTCCAGGACATTCTTGGCCCCAATGCCTTTGACCATCTCGCCTTCGTTATGAAAGCAGCTGATTATTTTGCAGTGTATGACTTCGACTTCAGTATTTTGGGACAGAAGCTGCCGGCTGGTACGTTTGATTACACGACGGCTTATTCCTTTAGCGGTAGTTGGAGCACGAAAGATATAGACAATAAAAATATATCTAACCTGGTGTTTTGGGCGCGTGACCCTGTGTTGCCGGATAACAATGTTCCCGAACCCGGTTCGCTGGCGCTGTTAGGTATTGGTTTGGCTGGCTTGAGCATGATGCGTCGCCGTCGTAGCTGATCTTCTGCTCTGGGCGACAATCAATCGGGAGCCTTGGCTCCCGATTTTATTTATTGCGTTTGGGCAAACGAATTGCGGTATTCACAACCGCAGGGGCGGCATTCTAGCCTTTCTTCGGTGCTGCTGCTCCTGTCTCGACGGAGTTCGGAGTGGCCTTAAGGTTCAATGCAATCTGAGACCTGGTCGCAGGTAATGGCAGCAGCTACAGTTTTCGTTCAACGCATCCCTTCGACCGCCATCTTTCGCCGCAAGAAAGCGATCTGCGTTTGCAGCGGCAACTGTTTGGGGCAGACGTCGTGGCAGCCGACCAGCGACATGCAGCCGAAGACGCCATCGTCGTCGCCGATCAGTTCGTAGAAATCCTCGTCGCTGCGCGTATCGCGCGGATCGAGCCGGAAGCGGGCAATCTTGTTGAGACCGACGGCACCGACAAAATTTTCGCGCATCTGCACCGTGCCGCAGCCGGCAATGCAGCAGCCGCATTCGATGCAGCGGTCGAGCTCGTAGATGGCTTCGGCGGTGACGGGCTCCATCCGTATTTCTAGGGCGTCGAGGTCCGCTGGTGTGTTGTTGTGGATCCAGGTTTGCAGACGTTCGCTGGTGCCACGCATCCACTTGCCGGTATTGACCGAGAGGTCGCCGATCAGCTCGAAGACGGGCAGCGGGGCCAGCGTGATGCGGTCGCCGAGATCGCGGGTCAAGGTCCGGCAGGCCAGGCCGGGGCGGCCGTTGACCAGCATGGCGCAACTGCCGCAGATACCGGCCCGGCAAACGAAGTCGAACATCAGCGACGGGTCCTGCAAGGCGCGGATTTCGTTGAGCGCGATGAACAGCGTCATGCCCTCGGCTTCCTCGATTTCATAGGCTTGCAGGTGCGGCACGCTGGCCGGATCGACCGGGTTGTGGCGGAGGATTTCGAGGGTCAGGCGGCGTGGCTTGCCATCTGCCTTCCGGCGGCGGAGCAGGCTGATCATGCGGGTTCTCCCAGGCGGGCGTTGTCGCCGCGCAGGTGGGCGGGGAGCTGGTGGCGGAAGGGCATCAGGGCGTGCTGCAAGGTATGGCGGTCGGCAGTGGCCAACTGGGCCTTGATCGTCTCGATCTGGTCCATGCGACGGGCTGTTTCCGGATGTTCGATGGCATCGCGGGCGCCGTAACCGCGCCAGCCGGGTGGCAGTTCCATGCGGCGGACATCGAGCGCTTCGTAGTGTAGCGAGGGAACGACCTGCTTGGGATCGCTCCAGTAGGCCAGCGTGCGTTTCAGCCATTCGGCATCGTTACGCTGCGGGTAGTCTTCACGGAAGTGGGCGCCGCGGCTTTCAGTGCGCTGGCGCGCCCCGTGGGCCACACAGATGGCCAGCTTGAGCATCTTCTGCAGACGCCAGGCCAGCGTCAGTTCCGGGTTGGCGCCGGGCCGGTGAGTGCGCAGGCCAACCTGCCGGCTGCGCGCTGCGAGTTCGGTGAGTTCCTTGACCGCTTCGGCCAGTTGGTCGCCATGACGAACGATGCCGACCTTGTCGGTCATGATCGCCTGCATGGCACTAAGCAGGGCGGCCGGGTTTTCCGGGCCGTGGTTGTCGGTGATGGCCGAGAATTCGGCCCGTACCTTGTCGGCGCATTCGCGCAACAGGGCCGTCGAAAGGGACATGTCACCGGCGGATGAGGTGCAGAAGTCGGCAATTGCCTCGCCGACGATCATTCCTGAAACCACGGTTTCGGCCACCGAGTTGCCGCCCAGCCGGTTGAAGCCGTGCAGATCCCAGCAGGCTGCCTCGCCGCAGGCAAAAAGCCCGCTCAGGCCATAGGCGGCGCCGTGCGCATTGGTCCGGATGCCGCCCATCGAGTAGTGCTGGGCCGGGCGGACGGGAATCCACTGTTTGGTCGGGTCGATGCCGAGAAAGTAGTGGCAGATTTCCTTCACTTCGCGCAGCTTGCGGTCGATGTGCTGTGCGCCGAGCTGGGTGATGTCCAGCCACAGGTGTTCGCCGAAGCGGTTCTTTGCCCCCTTGCCGGACCGAATGTGCGCTTCCATCCGCCGTGAAACGACGTCGCGCGAGGCCAGTTCCTTCTTTTCCGGCTCGTAGTCGGGCATGAAGCGGTGGCCGTCGACATCGCGCAGCAGACCGCCATCGCCGCGGCAGCCTTCGGTAACCAGGATGCCGGCCGGGAAGATGGCCGTCGGATGAAACTGCACTGCTTCCATATTGCCGAGTGGTACGACACCGGTTTCCAGCGCTATGGCGGCACCGATGCCTTCGTTGATCACGGCATTGGTTGTCGACTGGTAGATGCGGCCGAAACCGCCGGTGGCGATGCAGGTGGCGCGGGCAACGTAGGCCAGCAGCTTGCCGTCGATCAGGTTGCGGACGATGGCGCCATAGCAGCGCAGGCCGTCATGGATCAGCGATACGGCTTCCATACGCTCATGGACCGGAATGCCTTCGGCAATGGTCTGGTCGCTGACGGCGTAGAGCATGGCATGGCCGGTGCCGTCGGAAACATAGCAAGTGCGCCACTTCTTGGTGCCACCGAAATCGCGGGCGGTGATCAGGCCATGAGCCTCTTCCGGCTCGTTCAGCGTGACCCGCTGGTTGTCGATGATCGCCTCGCGGTCGCCGGCCTGAACACGATTCCATGGCACGCCCCAGCCAGCCAGTTCGCGCACGGCCTTGGGGGCGGTATGGACGAACATGCGGGCGACATCCTGATCGTTGCCCCAGTCGCTGCCACGGACGGTGTCTTCGAAATGCACATCCTCGTTGTCGCCGGCGCCCTTGGCTGTATTGCCCAGACTGGCCTGCATGCCGCCCTGGGCCGCAGCCGAGTGCGAACGCTTGGGCGGCACCAGGCTGAGGATGAGTACCGCATTGCCGCGCTTGCGGGCGGCGAGTGCGGCGCGTAGCCCGGCCAGTCCGCCGCCGATGACGAGCACGTCGGTATGAATGGTTTCCATGTCAGTGCCTGTCCACGGAGGAAATGCTCTGGGGCGGGATGTAGCGCTCTCCGGCATGGTCGGCATGGGCCCGGCCGAGGTCGATGTAGGCCAGCAGCGTGACCAGGCCGAGGGTGATGAAAAAGGCGCTGATTGAATGGCGAACGATAGCCAGGCGACGCCGGCTTTGCTGCGGATTGCGGCCTTCCAGCCAGCCCCACTTGATCGCCAGCCGATACAGCCCGATGCCACCGTGCAGTTCGACGGCGAACAATAGCGTGAGATAGAGCGGCCACATATTACCGGTCCACACCCGGTCGGCCGATTCAAAGGGGCCGATCAGCGCCGGTTGGGTCAGCATGTCGTAAAGGTGGATGGTGGCCATGAAGAACAGCGCAAACCCGGTCCATGCCTGTATCCACCATAGCGAGGTATCGCCGTGTTGAAACCGGTTTTTGTGCCGGCGGAAGGCATTGAACTGGCGAAACCCGGCCGGGAGTTTGCGCATCGCCAGCCCGGCGTGGCCAATAAAGAGGGCAATAACAACAGCAACCACACAAGAGACAAGCGCCGGGTAGGGCCTGGCGAAGAAGTAAGCCCCTTCGAAAAAACGGGCTACGGTGTAAAAAGCCTGCTGGCTGATCAGAATGGTGGACACGAAGAACATGTGCGCCATCAGGAAGACAGCGAGGATGAAGCCGGTAGCGCTTTGCAGCACATCCAGACGGGCTGGCCAGCGGCTTTTGCGTGGTTTGGCTTGTGCTGTGTCATGCGTCTGGGGATGGGGCCGAGCGTGGAGGCCCAGTTCGCCGCTGGCATTGGTTTTGATCAGGCTGCTCATGGCTGTTTTCCCTTGCAATAACCTTCATGTGGCGAAGGCGGATGCCGGAAGCCGAAATGACGCGACCGCGGCGGAAGCCCGATGCGACATGCCGACTATCCACATGTTGCTCATCTCCACCACTTCTTGTTATGAGTTCAATTTAGCACAAGCGAATTATTGTCAATGGCAATAATGCTGCGCAGCAACAAAATAGAATCCGGATTGCCCAAAAAGCAACATTAGGCGTTGCGGCATGCGCTTAGTGTCGGCTGACTCCTGGTTTTGCCACGTGGGAAGACAGGGGCTTGCATCGGCATCTGATAAAATTCGGCCCTGATTTTTAAGGCCTTCCTCCTTGTCCTCCCTCCCGGAAATATTCTCTCCCGACGGCCCCCTGGCCCGGG
Source organism: Azonexus sp. (assembly GCA_041909135.1). Lineage (GTDB taxonomy): Bacteria > Pseudomonadota > Gammaproteobacteria > Burkholderiales > Rhodocyclaceae > Azonexus. The sequence goes on from JAYREA010000002.1 coordinate 315,513, forward strand.
CCATCAGCGGCTATCGCATCCGCGACCAGCAGCTTGAAATGGCCGAACGCATCGCTGCGGCCATTCACACCCAGGCCGTCTTCATCGCCGAGGCCGGTACCGGCACGGGCAAGACCTTCGCCTACCTCGTGCCGGCCCTGCAGTCAGGCGGCAAGGTCATTGTTTCGACCGGGACCAAGACGCTGCAGGATCAGTTGTTCAACAAGGACCTGCCGATGGTCCGCGATGCCCTGAAGGCGCCGGTCAAGATCGCGCTGCTCAAGGGCCGGGCCAACTACGTCTGCCCCTACCACCTGCAACACGCCATTATCGACGGTCGCTTCCTGACCCGTGAGGATGCCGCCGACGCCCGCCGCATCTCGGTCTTCTCCAAAACCACGCAGAGCGGCGATAAGGCCGAGTGTATCGAGGTGTCCGAGAATTCGCCGGTGTGGGGCCACGCCACCTCGACGCGCGACAACTGCCTCGGCCAGGAATGCCCGGACTACAAGGAATGTTTCGTCATGCTCGCCCGGCGCGAGGCGATGGCGGCCGATCTGGTCGTCGTCAATCACCACCTGTTCTTCGCCGACGTCATGCTCCGCGACGAAGGCATGGCCGAACTGCTCCCGGCCTGCAACACGGTCATCTTCGACGAAGCGCACCAGTTGCCGGAAGTCGCGACCCTGTTCTTCGGCGACAGCATTTCGACGGCACAGGTGCTCGATCTGGCCCGCGACGTCCGCGCCGAAGCACTGACCAACGCCCGCGATTGCCTGGCGCTGCCGGAAACCAGCAAGAAGGTCGAAAAGGCCGCCAAGGATCTGCGCTTGGCCGTTGGCGTCGACAGCGGCCGCTTCTCCTACGGTCAACTGGAAGAAAAGCCTGATTTTGATAGTTCGCTGAAGGCACTGGAAACCGAAGTAGCCGCCTTCGCCGCCCAGCTCGAAACCCAGGCCGAGCGCGCCGAGGGTCTGGAAAAGTGCTGGCAGCGCGCCACCGAACTCGTCCAGCAGCTTGGCCAGTGGCAGAACCCGACGCCCGGTTACGTCCGCTGGGCCGAAGCCTTCACGCATTCGCTGCAGCTCAACGCAACGCCGCTCAACGTCGCCGAAATCTTCCGCAAACAGATGGGCGGCCATCCGCGGGCCTGGATTTTTACGTCAGCCACTTTGGCGGTGCAGGGCAAGTTCCACCACTACTGCGCCGAACTCGGCCTCGGTGAGCCGGATTCCGCCTGCTGGCACAGCCCCTTCGACTACGACAAGCAGGCCATCCTCTACGCGCCGCTCGGTATGCCCGACCCGAATGCGTGGAACTACACCGACGCCGTCGTCGACGCTGCCTGGCCGGCCGTCAAGGCGGCCAACGGCGGAGCTTTCTTCCTGTGCACCAGCCTGCGCGCCATGCGCCGCACGCACGAACTGCTCAAGGCCAAGCTGGAAGACGAAGGCATCGACATGCCCTTGCTGGTCCAGGGCGAGGGCAGCAAGAACGACCTGCTGCAACGCTTCCGCCACCACGGCAATTCCATCCTGGTTGGCAGCCAGAGCTTCTGGGAAGGCGTCGATGTGCGCGGCGAAGCGCTGTCGCTGGTCGTTATCGACAAGATACCCTTCGCGCCGCCCGATGATCCGGTGCTCTCGGCGCGTATCGAGCAGATGAAAAAGGAAGGCCGCAACGCCTTCATGGAATACCAGCTGCCGCGTGCCGTCATCAACGTCAAGCAGGGCGCCGGCCGGTTGATCCGCGACGAGAACGACAAGGGCGTGCTGATGATGTGCGATCCACGACTCATATCAAAGCCCTACGGCCGCCGCGTCTGGCAAAGTCTGCCACCCATGAAGCGGACCCGCGAATTGCAGGTCGTCTTCGATTTCTTCGCCAACCGGTAAAGCGGATGAAAACCATCTTCGAGCAAATGCGCGCCCAGCAGCCGCAATTCTTCTCCAGCGCCGACATCACCATCGCCGCCGGGCCGATGCAGGCCATGGCCGACATCATCACGGCCATCGAATCGGTCATCGCCATGCCGGCCTATCAGGCCCACGCGCTGGCCCAGGCGCCGGAAATCGCCCGCCTGCCGGTCAAGTCGCGCGGCGTTTTCATGGGCTACGACTTTCACCTGACCGAAACCGGCCCCAAGCTCATCGAGATCAACACCAACGCCGGCGGCGGCCTGCTCAACGCCTACCTGCTGGCCTCTCACGGCAAGGTGGAAGAGGCTGCGCGGATTCGTGACGAATACGTCGCCATGTTCCGCGAGGAATGGCGTCTGGAACGCGGCGATGCACCGCTGCGCCGCATCGCCATCGTCGACGAAAACCCGGCCGAACAGTTTCTCGCCCCCGAGTTCGCGCTATTCAAGGAATTGTTCGAGCAGCACGGCATCGCAGCCGTGGTCGCCGACCCCAGCGAATTCGAAAGCGACGGCCAGCAACTTTTGCATGCCGGCCAGTCCGTCGACCTGATCTACAACCGCCTGACCGACTTTGCCCTCGATGCCACGGTTAACCGGGAAATTCGCTCAGTTTTCGAATCAGGTGGCGTTGTGCTGACCCCACATCCGCGTGCCCATGCCCTGTACGCCGACAAGCGCAACCTCATGCAGCTCTCTGACGACACTGCGCTGCAGGCGCTGTGCGTCGACGAATCCACTCGCCAGACCCTGCTCGCCGGTATCCCCAAAACCGTGATGGTCACGCCAGAGCAGGCCGAGCAATTCTGGGCCGAGCGCAAGCGCTGGTTCTTCAAACCGCCGGCCGGCTTCGGCAGCCGCGCCGCCTATCGTGGTGACAAGCTGACCAAGCGCGTCTTCGAAGAAATCCTGCACGGCGGCTACATCGCTCAGGAAATCGCGCCGCCGTCCGAGCATATCGTGTCGGTCGACGGTGTCGAAACAACCATGAAAGCCGACATCCGCTGCTACGTCTACGCCGGCCGCATCCAGCTCGTCGCCGCCCGCCTGTACCAGGGCCAAACCACCAATTTCCGGACGCCGGGCGGCGGTTTTGCCCCGGTGTTTATTGCCTGAGCGAGTAAAATCCGCCCATGAAAGTTTTCGGTATCGCCGGTTATTCCGGCTCCGGCAAGACGACCTTGCTGGAAAAGCTCATCCCCCAGCTCACGGCGCGTGGCCTCAAGGTGTCGGTGATCAAGCACGCCCACCACGGTTTCGACATCGACCGCCCGGGCAAGGACTCCTACCGTCACCGCGAAGCCGGTGCCACCGAGGTGCTGCTCTCCTGCGGCGACCGCTGGGCGTTGATGCACGAGCGGCGCGACGAGGTGGAGCCAACGCTCGATGAACTGATCGGCCACCTCTCGCCCTGTGACCTCGTGCTGATCGAAGGCTTCAAGCAGGAACCGGTGCCCAAGCTTGAAGTCTACCGCCCTGAAAACGGCAAGCCGCCACTCTTCCCCGAGCGCACCGACATCGTCGCCGTGGCCACCGACGCCGCCATCGAAACCGGCCTGCCGACGCTGCCGCTCAACGATTACGCCGCGATGGCCGATTTCGTCATGAACCACCTTAATTTGCAGGCCCGCCCATGCTGAGTTTTGAACAAGCCCTGGAAAAGCTGCTGGCCGCCGCCCAGCCGGTCGAGGAAATCCGCTCGCTGCCGATTACCGCCGCCGCCGGCCGCATTCTCGCCGTTTCCCAGCAATCCACCGTTGCCGTGCCGCCGCTCGACAACTCGGCGATGGACGGTTACGCCGTGCGTGTCGCCGACATCACCGCCGCCGGCGTCTACTTGCCGGTCAGCCAGCGCATTCCGGCCGGCACGGTCGGCACCACGCTGCAACCGGGCACCGCCGCCCGCATCTTCACCGGCGCCCCGGTTCCGGCCGGCGCCGACGCCGTGATCATGCAGGAGCGCTGCGAGCACGGTGAAAATGGTGTCGTCATCAATCACGTCCCGCGCGATGGCGAGAACATCCGCCGGGCTGGCGAAGACATCTCGGTCGGTGCCGAAATCCTCAAAGCCGGCGTCAAGCTGCGCCCGCAGGAAATCGCCCTGGCCGCCTCGGCCGGTCTGCCCGAACTGCCGGTCTACCGCCGCGTCCGCGTCGGCGTCTTCTTCACTGGTGACGAACTCGTCCAGCCGGGCGAGCCGCTGCCGCCGGGCGCCATCTATAACTCCAACCGCTACGCGCTGCGCGCGCTGCTCGAAGGCATGGGCTGCGAAGTCCGTGACCTCGGCGCCGTCGCCGATACGCTCGAAGCAACGCGCGATGCCCTGCGCCGCGCCGCTGCCGACAACGATTTGGTTATCACCAGCGGCGGCGTTTCGGTCGGCGAGGAAGATCACGTCAAGCCGGCCGTCGAAGCCGAAGGCAGCCTGAATATGTGGAAGATCGCCATCAAGCCCGGCAAGCCGCTGGCCTTCGGCGAGATCCGCAAAGCTGATGGCAAGGCCTGGTTCCTCGGCCTGCCGGGCAATCCGGTTGCCGCCTTCGTCACCTTCCTGACCATGGTTCGCCCGTTCATCCTGCGTTTGCAGGGAGCGGCCAGCGTTTCGCCGCGCGTCCTGAATCTGCCATCCGCCTCGGTCTGGGGCAGGGCCGATGGTGCCCGCCTCGAATTCCTGCGCGGCTGGCTCAACGACGATGGCGCCGTCGAGCTTTACAAGAATCAGGGCTCGGCCGTCGTCACCTCGCTGTGCTGGAGCGACGGGCTGGTCCTCAACCCGCCGGGCAACACCATCGCCGTCGGCGACACAGTGCGTTTTGTATCCTTCGCGGAGCTGCTGTCGTGAGCGTCAAAGTTCTCTACTTCGCCGGCCTCAAGGAGTCCCTCGGCCTGCCCGGTGAAACCATCGAGTTGCCGGCCGGCGTCGCCACCGTCGGCGGCTTGCGTGACTGGCTGGTCGAGCAGGGGCGCGACAAGCTGGCCACCGCCAAAAACCTGCGCTGCGCCGTCAATCAGGACATGGCCAAACTCGATGCCACAATAAAGGACGGCGATGAGATCGCCTTCTTCCCGCCGGTGACCGGCGGTTGAAAATAGAAAGATAAAAAATGTCCATCCAATGGTTCCCGGGGCACATGACCCAGGCCCGCAAGAAGGCCGGCGAAACGCTGGCCGTGGCCGACGTCGTCGTCGAAGTGCTCGACGCCCGCCTGCCGCAGGCGAGCAGCAATCCGATGATCCACGAGCTGCGCGTCTTCCGTCAGCGCCCGTGTCTCAAGCTGCTCAACAAGGCCGATCTGGCCGACCCCGAAGCAACGAAGGCATGGCTGGCTTTTTTTGACGCCCAGCCGAACGTCAAGGCCGTCGCCATTTCCTGCAAGAAAGCCAGTGACGTGGCGCGCATCCCCGGTCTGGCCCAGAAGCTGGCGCCGCACCGCAACGACGCCGTCAAGCCGCTGCGCCTGATGATCATGGGCATCCCCAACGTCGGCAAATCGACGCTGATGAACGCGCTGGTCAAGAAAAAAGTCGCCGCCGTCGGCGATCAGCCGGCCGTCACCAAGAGCCAGCAGCGCATCGACATCAGCAACCGCCTGACTCTCTACGACACCCCGGGCATGCTCTGGCCGAAGATCGACCACCCCATCGACGGCCTGATGCTCGCCGCCAGCCACGCTGTCGGCGTCAATGCCTACATTGATGAGGAAGTCGGCACCTGGCTGGCTGAATTCCTGCTCGAAACTTATCCGGCGCTACTTAAGGCTCGCTATGGCTTTGCCACGGAAGGCATGGATGCCGTCGGTGTCATCGAAGCCATCGGCAAAAAGCGTGGCTGCGTGATCAAGGGGCGGGGCGGCGAAATCGATATGGAAAGAGCCGCTGCCATCCTGATTCTCGACTACCGCTCCGGCGCCCTCGGCCGCATCAGCCTGGAAACACCGGAGCTCAGGGCGGCGCGTCAGGCGCGACTGGCTGCCATGGCCAAATCAGAGCCCAAAGAAGTTTGATGAATTTGATATATATGTAGTTTAGTTCGCAGGTATTTGGTTAATATTGCAATATGACCAAGGGAGTTGATTCGCCATGAACTACCACCTGCGCTATTTGCCGTTACCGGATGTGACCGAGGGCATGGTCCTCGGCGCCCCGCTGATCCTCACTGAGAAGGGGGTCATCAGTTTCAGTCTGCCGGAAGGGCATCTGCTGACGGAAACGAATCTCCAGCAAATGAAAGTCCGGCACGCCGAGTTTGTCTGCGTGCGGGAAGATGATCCCCGCAGCGACGATGAGCGCGCCGATGCGTGGGCGCAAGCAGAAGCCCGGCTGCAACGGATATTTCGCGCCGCTGATCTAAGCCTGCCGGTGATGGCCAATCTTTACGAGGCGGTGCGCGCCTATCGGAGATCGTGATGGCGCTGCAACTCACCGACCAGGGAATCATCGATCGCTCGAAAAGTATGCCAGGGCGGTCTCAAGAGTGAAGTGCAACACTCCTTGATTACCGAGAGCACAGAGCAATGACGACTACCTACAACCATCTGGGCGCTGAAGAACGAGGCGCCATCATGGCGATGAAGCAGGG
>JAYREA010000003.1:0-320577 GCA_041909135.1 Azonexus sp.
AACTTGGCGGACAACACCGTGGTGATCGCAGCCGTCAGCGTGGTCTTGCCGTGGTCAACGTGACCAATCGTGCCAACGTTTACGTGCGGCTTCGTACGCGCGAATTTTTCCTTAGCCATTCCAGTTCCTCAATAATCAAATAAAGTAAAAAATCCAGAATCCAAGCTAATCGGTGGTGCCCATGGGCAGGATCGAACTGCCGACCTCTCCCTTACCAAGGGAGTGCTCTACCACTGAGCCACATGGGCCTACCTTAAAACTCCAGCCGTACTGCATCTTGGAGCGGGTGAAGGGAATCGAACCCTCGTCTTAAGCTTGGAAGGCTTCAGCTCTACCATTGAGCTACACCCGCTTATTACGCCCGCATCACAGGCTGCTACAGCATTTAATCTGGTGGAGGGGGAAGGATTCGAACCTTCGAAGGCAGAGCCGACAGATTTACAGTCTGTTCCCGTTGACCGCTTGGGTACCCCTCCGGAAGAACCCGAGATTATCCGGACGAGACATACACCTGTCAACACCTAAAAACAGAAAAGCCGGCATAGAGCCGGCTTTTGCGCTTTCGAGGCTTGAATTACTTCTGGGCGAGAACCCAGGCAACCAGCTTCTTGGCTTCGTCTTCGGTGACGTTGTTGGGGGGCATCGGAATCTGACCCCAGGCGCCCTTGCCGCCGGCCTTGACCTTGGCTGCCAGCATGGCCGGTGCCTTGGCGTCGCCCTTGTACTTGGCGGCAACTTCCTTGTAGGCCGGGCCAACCAGCTTCTTGTCCACGGCGTGGCAGGACATGCAGTTCTTGGCCTTGGCCAGGGCTTCGTCAGCCTGGACTTGACCAGCCATCACAACACCAGCAGCCATCATGGCAACATAAACAGCTTTCATTCTCTTGCTCCGTTCTTCGGGTTGGAAGGTAATTCAACTGAGGATGATAAAACCCTTTTCTGTCCCTTGCAAACAAGGAGAACGGTGAGCCTGGTCTTTCGCATCCGCATGCTATTAACGCACAAAATGGCAGCTCAGTTGACAGCAAATGCTTATGAAGGTCTCGATGAAATCGCCAGCAGCGCCCCGGCCGAGACGAAGAGGCCTCCGAATGCACGATTTTGCAAGCGAATGGCTAGCGGATCATGCAACCAACTGCCCAGGCGGGATGCCGCCAGCGCATAACCGGACATCACCGTGAGATCAGTCAGACAGAGGGTTAGGGCAATCAGCAGGTACTGCGGAAGCTGTGGCAACGTCGGGTTGACGAACTGCGGGACCAGCGCCGCGATGAAAATGATTGCCTTGGGATTGGTCAGGTTGACCAGCACTCCCTGCAGGAACAAGCCTCGGCGCCGGACCGCTGGCGCATTGGCGTCGACTGGAATAACCGGCGCCCGCCATTTCTGGATGCCCAGCCAGACCAGATAGGCCGCGCCAAGAAACTTGACCACCAAAAAAGCCGTTTCCGAGGCGGCCAGCAAGGCACCAAGGCCCAGTGCGACGACCAGCAGATGCATCAGAATCGCCGCCTGAAGCCCCAGAATCGCCGTCAATGCCGCCCAATAGCCGTGCCGCATGCCGGTGCTCATGCTGATCACCGCACCCGGCCCGGGGGTGACGGCGATCAGGATCGATGCCGCCAGGAACCCGAGCCAGACAGTCAGTGTCACTTGCGGCGCTGGATCTGCTTGACGTCGCGCACTGCGCCCTTGTCGGCCGAGGTGGCCATCAAGGCATAGGCTTGCAAGGCAGCCGAAACGACCCGTTCGCGATTCGCCGGATGCCAGGCAGCATCGCCCTTGGCATCCATCGCAGCACGGCGCTTGGCCAGGACATCATCGCTAACCGCCAACTGGATACGCCGAGCCGGAATATCGATTTCGATGGTGTCGCCCTCCTCGACCAGACCGATGGCGCCGCCATCTGCCGCTTCGGGCGAGGCATGGCCAATTGACAGGCCGGAGGTGCCGCCGGAGAAGCGGCCATCGGTGAGCAGCGCACACTCCTTGCCGAGGCCCATCGACTTCAGATAGGAGGTCGGATAGAGCATTTCCTGCATGCCCGGGCCGCCCTTCGGGCCTTCGTAGCGAATGACAACGACGTCGCCGGCGACGATTTTTTCGCCCAGAATGGCTTCGACCGCCGCATCCTGGCTTTCGAAAACGCGGGCCTTGCCGGTGAATTTCCAGATCGACTCGTCGACGCCGGCGGTCTTGACGATACAGCCATCCAGCGCGATGTTGCCGTAGAGCACCGCCAGACCACCTTCTTGCGAATAGGCATTGGCCTTGTTGCGGATACAGCCGTGGGTACGATCGAGATCCAGTTCGTTGAAGCGACGATCCTGCGAGAAGGCGACCTGGGTCGGCACGCCACCGGGCGCTGCCTTGAAGAATTGATGCACCTTGACGTCGTGTTCGCGGACGACATCCCAGCGATCGATCGCTTCGCCGAGGTTTTTTGCATAGACGTTCGGTACGTCACGGTTGATCAGCCCGGCCCGGTCGAGTTCACCCAGGATGCCCATGATGCCGCCGGCCCGATGGACGTCTTCGATGTGGTACTTGTCGGTCATCGGCGCCACCTTGCACAGGCAGGGCACCGAACGGGAAATGCGGTCGATGTCGGCCATCGTGAAATCAACGCCCGCTTCCTGCGCCGTGGCCAGGATGTGCAGCACGGTGTTGGTCGAGCCGCCCATGGCGACGTCGAGGGTCATGGCGTTTTCAAAGGCAGCCTTGGTGGCGATCGAACGCGGCAGCACGGAAGCGTCGTCCTGCTCGTAGTAGCGCTTGCACAGTTCGACGATCTGGCGGCCGGCACGCAGGAAGAGTTGCTTGCGGTCGGCGTGCGTCGCGACAACAGTGCCGTTACCGGGCAGACTGAGGCCGAAGGCTTCGGTCAGGCAGTTCATCGAGTTAGCGGTGAACATGCCGGAGCAGGAACCACAGGTCGGACAGGCGGAACGCTCGATTTCGTCGAGATCGGACTGGGAAACCGAGTGGTCGGCGGCCTTGACCATGGCATCGACGAGGTCGAGGTGTACGACGTTGCCCTGAATCTTGACCTTGCCGGCTTCCATCGGGCCGCCAGAAACAAAAATCACCGGGATGTTGAGGCGCATGGCGGCCATCAGCATGCCCGGGGTGATCTTGTCGCAGTTGGAGATGCAGACCATGGCGTCGGCGCAGTGGGCGTTGACCATGTATTCGACCGAGTCGGCGATCAGGTCGCGGCTGGGCAGCGAATAGAGCATGCCGCTATGGCCCATGGCGATGCCGTCGTCGATGGCGATGGTGTTGAATTCCTTGGCGACGCCACCGGCCGCTTCGATCTCGCGCGCCACCAGCTGGCCCATGTCCTTGAGGTGTACGTGGCCCGGGACGAACTGGGTGAAGCTGTTGACCACGGCGATGATCGGCTTGCCGAAATCGCCATCCTTCATGCCGGTAGCGCGCCACAGGGAGCGGGCACCGGCCATGTTGCGGCCGTGGGTGGAGGTGCGGGAACGGTATTGCGGCATGACTCTCTCTCCGTCTGAATCTGGCGCCGATGTCTTGTCATGGCGCGCGAACTATAATCGGCTAATTCTAGCCCACTCTGAACCTTCAATGCTTCTTCACCCGCAGTTCGATCCCGTCGCCTTTTCGCTCGGCCCGCTCTCGGTGCGCTGGTACGGTTTGATGTATCTCGTCGCCTTCGTTCAGTTTATTTTGCTCGGCCGCTACCGGATCAAAAGCTGCCCCGGCTTCCTGACCGCCGAACAACTCGATGATCTGCTGTTCTACGGCATGCTCGGCGTGATTATTGGCGGGCGACTTGGGCAGGTTCTGTTCTACGAACCGGCGTATTTTTTGGCCAACCCCCTGGAGATATTTGCCGTCTGGAAAGGCGGCATGAGTTTTCATGGCGGCTTCATTGGCGTACTGCTGGCCATCGGCCTGTGGACCCGAAAACATGGCTTGAACTGGTTCGATGTGATGGATTTCATTGCGCCGCTGGTTCCGCTTGGTCTGGCGGCCGGGCGAGTGGGGAATTTCATCAACGGCGAACTGTGGGGCCGGGTTGCCGACGCCAGCCTGCCGTGGGCGATGATCTTCCCGCAGTCCGGTGACATGGCGCCACGTCACCCCTCCCAGCTTTATCACGTCGGACTGGAAGGCTTGTCGCTGTTCATCATCCTTTGGCTGTTCACTGCCAAGCCGCGCCCCCGCGCTGCCGCCTCGGGGGTTTTCCTGATCGGTTACGGCGCCTTCCGGTTTATTACCGAGTTTTTCCGTGAGCCGGATCACGGCATTTTCGGGCAGTCCTACACGATCAGCATGGGACAGTGGCTGTCCTTGCCGATGATCCTGACCGGGGTGGCAATGGTGGTATTTGCCTACCGGAAGAAGTCTCTATAATTATGGATTACGTTCTTCAACCCCTTACAGGAATCCAGTCATGACACGTCCGTTCAAGGTTCTCGGCATCCAGCAAATTGCCATCGGTGGTCCTTCCAAGGAAAAACTTCGCACCTTGTGGGTCGAGAAATTCGGCCTGGAAATCACCAGCACCTTCGTTTCCGAGCGCGAGAACGTCGATGAGGACATCTGCGCCATGGGCACTGGCCCGTTCAAGGTCGAGGTCGACCTGATGCAGCCGCTCGACCCGGAAAAGAAGCCGGCCGTGCACACGACGCCGCTCAATCACGTCGGCCTGTGGATCGACGACCTGCCGAAGGCTGTCGAATGGCTGTCGGCCAATGGCGTGCGTTTTGCCCCGGGCGGCATTCGCAAGGGCGCCGCCGGTTTCGACATCACCTTCCTGCATCCGAAGGGCAATGAGGAATTCCCGATCGGCGGCGAAGGCGTGCTGATCGAACTGGTTCAGGCTCCGCCGGAAGTTGTTTCGGCCTTCGCCAAGCTGGCCGCTCAATAAACATTGGCATGACGGACATCCCCGAGGAAGATCTCGAGGAAACCCGGGCGGCGCTCGCTCCAACGCTGGCAGCGGCGGCCGCCATCCTGCCCTGGGTCAGCAAGCCCCGCCAGTTGCGCTTCGACGCCAAGCTCAACGAGCTCTGGGTCGCCGCCGGCAAGCGCCTGGCGACCGCGTGGTCAGATCGTCACGGCATGGGCGAGGAGGACATCAGGCCAGCCATCTTCAATCTCTACGCCATCGCCATTGAAACCGCCGACAGCGATTGCCTGCGACTGGGGGAAGCCTTGGCCAGTGCGGCTGACCGCCTGGAAAACGCGAGTCCGTCGCCGCGCTTGATCGCGGCCATCACTGGCACCATCGAATGCCTGAGCGAACCGGACGGTCTGGAACACGATGCCTTTGGCGAGCGCGCCCAGCATTTCTCGATGCGCCTCGAATCAACGGCCTCGGCACCCGACAACGCCGAGCGCTCAGCCGTCCTTGATCGGCTATTTGTCGGCGAGGCACGCGAACAGATCGAGTTGATGCACGATGCGCTGGCCGCCCTGCCGCCAGACGCCTATGGGCTGACAACCGAGGCCATGAAACTGGCACAGCAGGCTGAACAGCTGGAACTCTGGGGCATCATGCATCTGGCCCGGCAACTGGCTGAGCACATCGGCCGGAATGCGGCCGAACTGGATACACCAGCCTGCCGGGAAGAAATCGAGGCGCTTCTGCACACACTGTCCACGGCAATCGATGCCGTAGCGGCGGCCTAAATTGGCCGGAAAATACTCAGGGCGAGCCGCCGACCATCGCTCAGATCGGCGACCTCGGCCGTAATCTCGACCGGCACCTTATGCCCGTCACTGCGCTGAACCTCACTGGCCAAAGCCCAGGGCTGACGGCCATCGAGCATCTGGCGAAACTCTCCGAGCATGGCTTTCTGGAGTTCGGCCGGGTGCACGCTCCCTTGGTGGCGACCCAGCAATTCATGGCGCGCCCGCCCCACCAGGGCTTCGGCCTGACGATTGACATCAAGAATCTCGCCACTATCGCCATCCGCCAGGAAAAGCGCATCCCTTGATGCATCGAAAACAGCCCGCAGGCGCTCGCTGGCAACCTTGGCCGCTTGTCGGCCCTCTTCCGCCTCGTATTCGACCAAGGCCAGGGTGACGAGATTGGCGACTGCCTGAGCAAAAAGCTGATGCGCGGAGGTCCAGGGCTGCCGAGAGGTGACTTGCTCCAGGCAAAGCACACCCTGCAGTTCGCCGCGAATGTAAATTGGCGTATCAAGGATCGCCGTGACCTTGTGACGGGGTAAATAGTCGGTGGCAAACTCGGCCGTCAGCGGGTGCAGATAGGCATCGTCGGCAGCAATCGCCGAACCGGCCTGCAGGGCGCGAAAATAGGCGGGGTAGCGCCCGGCATCGACACTCGCCCCTTTGCTGTGCTGCCCGGAGGCCCGTTCGTAAAGATCGAGGCAACTGAGTTCGTGATGATCGTCAGTCAAGGCCCAGATGCTGACACGCTCGACGCCCGACATCTGGGCAGCCGATTCGGTCAGGATGCTGAGCATCATGTCCAGGGAAGCTTCCTTGAAATAGACCCCGCGCGACAGGCTGGCGATACCTTCCTGTAACTCGACCGGCGACATCAGGGTGGCGCCAGCCCCGGGGTTAAGCAGATTTTCCATGTGATTCCGAACGACCTCTACCCTTCAGGGCATTTCAACAAGTCGAATTCTAGGAAAATCGGCCAAACCTTACCGTGAAATCCTCCACATCTGACTAAAGTAATAGATCACTCTTTGCATTACTCCGGCCCGGGGGTCGTCTTGAAAATGAACGCAACCTTTTCGACATCGGTGATCCAGACCAGTCCATCACCGTAATGCCCCGTCTGCGCCACTTCGGTAATCCGCTGAAAAATGGCCTCGGCGACATCGTCAGGGGCGACGATTTCGACGCGCACCTTGGACGTGTAATCGGTCAATTCATCCTTGATTTTGGTCCGCGCCGGCACGTGGCGCGATGGGGCGCTGCACCCCTCGACCTTGGCCACCGTCATGCCGGGAAAGCCAGGCAACGCGACCAGCGCATCGCGCAACATTGCCAGTTTATTGGGGCGAATGACTGCCTTGATTTCTTTCATGCTTCAACCTCATCTTCGTCAAACCAGCGGTAAATCGTCGGCAAAACCAGCAGCGTCAGCAGGGTGCAGGTAATCAAGCCACCGATGACCACGATGGCCAGAGGCCGCTGCACCTCGGAACCCGGCCCGCTCGAGAACAGGAAGGGAATCAGACCGAGCATGGCGACGGTTGCGGTCATCATCACCGGCCGGAAACGCAGCGTGGCGCCTTCGACCACCGCATCGCGCACGCTGCGTCCCTGATCGCGCAAACCGCGAATGTAGGAAACCAGCACGACGCCGTTGAGCACCGCAATGCCCCACAGCGCGATGAAACCCACCGAGGCAGGCACCGACAGGTATTCGCCGCTGACGAACAGGCCGATGATGCCGCCGATGGAAGCGAAGGGCAGCACGGTGATGATCAGCGTGGCGAAACGCAGCGAATTGAAGAGCAGGAAGAGCAGGAAGAAAATCGCCGCGATGGTGATCGGGATGATGATCTTCAGGTGACCCAGTGCTCGCTCCATGTTCTGGAACTGACCGCCCCATTCCAGGTAATAGCCGTCCGGCAACTTGATCTGGCCGTCTACCTTCTGCTGCAACTCGGCGACGAAACTACCCAGGTCGCGGTCTTTGACATTGACGCCGACCACGATGCGTCGCTTGCCCAGTTCGCGCGAAATCTGCGCAGGGCCGTCCATGACGCTGATTTTTGCCACATCGGCCAGACGGGCCCGAGCACCATTCGGTGAAGTAATCAGGATGTTTGAAATCGCCTCGACGTTATTGCGGAAACGCTCGGGCAGACGGACGACGCCCGGGAAACGGCGTTCGCCCTCGAAAATCTCGGTCGCCACCTTGCCGCCAACCGCCGTTTCCAGCAGATCATTGACATCGGCAACGTTGACGCCGAGGCGGGCAATAGCCTGGCGATCGACTTCAATCGACAAATACTGCTGGCCGCTGATCCGCTCGATGCGCAAATCCTGCGCACCTTGCAGAGACTGGGCAACCTTGCCGATCTGGCCGGCAATCTTCTTCAACTGATCGAGATCGTCGCCAAAAACCTTGACGGCAATGTCGGAGCGCACACCGGTGACCATTTCGTCGACCCGGTCGGAAATCGGCTGCGCCATGACGATCTGGACGCCCGGCAGCACCTTCAGCTTTTCACGCATGGCGTCCTGAATATCCTCCTGCGTCCAGCCGGATGGCCACTCGCTGCGCGGTTTCAGGCTGACGATCGGCGTCGATTCATTCGGTCCCTGCGGGTCGGCCGGCGATTCGCCGCGACCCACGCCGGACACCGCCGACTTGACGCCCGGCACCTGCATGACCAGGCGCATGGCCTCCATTTCCATCTTGATCGACTCGTCGAGCGAGATGTTGGGTACCCGGTTGATGCCGGGCACGACCGAGCCTTCCTTCATTTCCGGAATGAAGGCGGTACCGAGGAAAGGCAGGGTACCGATGGTCAGGATGAAGGCACCAACGGCCAGAACCACCGTCTTGCGCTCGTTGCCCAGCGCCCAGTGCAGCATCTTGAGGTAACGCTGCTTCATGGCGGCGATCAGCTTGGTATCGTGATCGCCATCGTGGGCCGGCGGCTTGAGCAGGTAGGTCGACATCACCGGCGTCAGCGTCATCGACAGAATCAGCGAAATGGCCAGTGCGATGGCGATGGTGTAGGCCAGCGGCGCGAACATCTTGCCTTCCATGCCCTGCAAGGTCATCAGCGGCAGGAATACCAGAATAATGATACCAACGCCAAAGATAACCGGCGTCGCCACCTCGACGACAGCGCGCAGGATCACCCGTAACTGGCTCTCACCACTCTTGGCATGGCGGCCGAGTTGCAGGTAGGCGTTTTCGACAACCACCACCGAACCGTCGACCATCAGGCCGATGGCGATAGCCAGGCCACCCAGCGACATCAGGTTGGCCGAAATGCCCAGCTTGTTCATCGCCATGAAAGTCAGTAGCGGCGTCAGCACCAGCGTGCCAACGACGATCAGCGATGAGCGGACGTCACCGAGGAACAGGAAAAGCACGACGACGACCAGCGCGACGCCTTCAAGCAGCACCTTGGTCACCGTCCACAAGGCCGCATCGACCAGTTCCGAACGGTCGTAATACGGTGCGATCTTCAGGCCATCCGGCAACATACCCTTGCGATTGATCTCCTCGACCCGGGCCTTGACCCGGCCGACCACTTCCTTGGCGTTGCCGCCGGCGATCATCATGACCACGCCGCCGACCGCCTCGGTCGTACCATTCTTGATCACGGCCCCCTGGCGAACGTCGTAGCCGATCTGCACGTCGGCGACATCGCGCACGTAGACCGGCACGCCGTCCTTTTCCTTGAGCACGATGGCGCGCAGGTCATCCAGATCGCGCACCAGGCCAACGCCACGAATCAGATACTGCTCGGCGTATTGCGGCAGGATGCCGCCGCCGGCATTGGCGTTGTTGCGGCCAACCGCCTGATAGACATCGGCCACACTCAGCCCGAAATGGCGCAGCTTGTCGGGATTGACCAGCACCTGGTACTGCTTGGCGTAGCCGCCCTGCGAATTGATTTCGGCAACGCCCGGAATCGAGCGCAGCAAGGGGCGTACCACCCAGTCCTGGGCGATCCGGCGCTTCATCAACTCTTCGACGCTCAGCGTCCGGTCACCATCATCCGGCCGTTCCAGGGTGTATTGATAAACCTCGCCGAGACCGGTCGACACCGGCCCGAGCACCGGCGTAATACCCACCGGCAGCCGCGAACCGACTTCGAGCAGGCGCTCCATGACCAGTTGGCGGGCAAAATAGACATTGGTCTTGTCGTTGAAAACCAGCGTGATCAGCGACAGGCCCGGCTTGTTCAGCGAGCGCATCTCTTCCAGCCCGGGCAGGCCGGTCATCGCCACTTCAAGGGGCACGGTGGCAAATCGCTCGACCTCTTCCGGCGAACGGCCAGTAGCCTCGGTGGCAATCTGGACCTGGACATTGGTCACGTCCGGGAAGGCATCGACCGACAGTTTGCGCGCCGCATCCAGCCCGAAGAAAAAGAGAACGGTCGCAATGACCGCGACAACCAGGCGCTGCTTGAGCGCACCACGAACGAGAGACTCGATCACGATCCCTCCATTTCCTTGCGATTGCGCTCGTTATTCAGGTGAAAAGCGCCGTCGACCACCAGCCGCTCTCCCCCCTTGAGCCCGGACAGCAGCACCCGCACACCGCCCTGCTCCGGCCCAAGCTTGACCTTGAGCAAGCGGAAAGCGCCGTCGCCCTCGGCGACGAAAACGTGGTCTTCATCACTTTCGCGCACCACCGCGCTGGCCGGCACAACAAGGCGATCCACCGGCTTGGCCTCGATCAGCATGGAGGCCAGCATGGCGGGCTTGAGGCGCCCGTCACGATTATCGAGTTCCGTACGCACCAGGACCGTGCGCGTCTCCGGGTCGATGGTCTGGCCGACGAAAATCAGTTTGCCAACCAGCTTCTCATTGCCCAGCGCCGGAACTTCGATGCTGACCGACTGCCCGGTCTTGACCAGATTGACTTGTTGCTCCGGCACCTGAGCCTCGGCCCACAGACGCGACAGGTCCGCGACCACGAACAGCGCGTCAGCCGGCTGCACCACTTGCCCTTGGGCCAGTTTGCGCTCGACCACCACGCCACTCATCGTCGCCGTCACCGGGGTCACGGAATCCACCGCCCCCTGTTTGCCAAGACGATCAATGGCCGCCCGGCTGACGCCGAGCAACTGAAGCTGGTCGGAGGCAGCACGGGTTTCGGCCACGGAAATCTGGAACTCGCTTTCCCGGCGCTGCAACTCGGCAACACCGATAACGTCGGCGTCAAACAGGGCTTTGGCGCGCTCGGCATTACGGCGATTCAACTCCAGTTGGGCACGAGCCTTCAGATAGGCCAGTTGCTGGCTGGACAGCTCACTACTGTTCAGGCGGGCCAGAACCTCCCCTTTTTTGACGCTTTGTCCAAGCAGTGCATCAATATCCGTGACGCGACCGGTCACCGTGGCGCCGATACGCGCCAGACGCTGCTCGTCGAAATCTATCCGCCCCGCCACGCGCAGGGTTTCAGCCACTGCCCTCGTTTCGAGATCGGCCAGCTTGAGTTGGGCCAGCAATTCCGGCGAGGGCTGGACGATGGTCGGGTCCTGCGCCTGCCGGGCGGCGGTCTGGTTGTTCTCTTTGTTGCAGCCAAGCAAAAGAGCCGCACTCAAGGCCAAAATCAGCGCTGTTTTCATTTTCTTGTTTCTCCGGGAATCGCCCGTAATCTTTCAATTTCCACCCATGCCGCCGCCAGTTCGTAACGCGCAGCAATCAGTTCGGCGCGAGCCGCCCGGAAAACCCGTTGCGCATCGAGCACTTCGAGAAACCCGCGTTCACCAAAGCGATAGGCCGCCTCGGACACCTTCAGCGCCGCCTGGGCCTGCCTGACGATGCCGCCCTCCAGTGCCGTCACCTGCGACTGGGCGATTTCATATTGCTGGACAGCCACATCCAGTTGCTGAGCCAGCGAGAACTCCTGCGCTGCAAGTTCGTGACGGGCCCGTGACAATTGAGCCCCGGCCTCACCAACCGGTCCGCTCCGCCGGTCCCACAAGGGGATGGAGACAACCACGCCGAATTTCGAAGCCCGGGTTTCCGGCTCCTCATCCATGCTGGCTTTCAAGGCGACACTCGGCCAGCGCTGGCGTTTTTCGAGATCAAGCTGGTGCTGTGCGCGCACCATTTCGGCGCGTAGCCGAGTCAAATCCGGGCTTGTTTCAGCCAGTTGCTGGCGTAGCCCATCCAGTGGCGGCATATCCGGCACGTCACGCAGACGCCCGAGCAAACCGAATTCAGTCGGCAGGGCGCCCCCAACAGCCTGGCGCAGCAACGAACGCGCCTGTTCAACCCGGAACCCGGCCGCCTGAGCGCTCTTCTGAGCGTTAAGGGCTTCAGCGTCGGCCTTGATCAACTCGAAACGCGGCGCTTCACCGGTTTCGACCCGCAGGGCAATACGTGAGCGCACACTCTCCATCAAGGCCATGTCTTCACGGGCATTCTTCAACTCGGCATCGCGGCGCAGCACTTCAAAATAACGCAGGCGAAGACGGGCCAGCGAGTCAGCCTCGAAAGCGCGCACTGCGGCGCTCGTCGCCACCAGACCGGCCTCGGCCGCACCAATCCTGGCTGAACGGCGCCACGGCATGTCGAGCGGCTGAGTCAGCGCGACGCTGCGCGCATCACCGACATTGCCGCCGACGCCGCGAGCGCGCACGCTTCCGCCCAGGTATTCAAGCTCCGGGTTGGGAAAGGCGCCCGCACTTTCAACGGCATAGCGAGCAGCCGTGATCTGCTCACGTGCTGCCAGCACGGAACGACTGGACTCCATGGCCAGCGCCTCAAGCTTGGGCAGATCGTATTCGGGCTGCGCGACGGCCAGCGTCGCGCTCATGCCCAACAGGAGAATCAACAGGTTTGTGCGTTGCATCATAGATTTTCAATTAGCAAACCGCATGCCACGAATGGCTGCGATCAACGGCCTCCCAATGCGGCAATCCGTTCTTCAAGCGGCGGATGGGTGGAAAACAGCGCCATGAAGCCGCCTTTGCCACCGGCAATGCCCGACGCCGCCATGTTTTGCGGCAAGGGCTCGGTGTGCAGGTTGCCGAGACGGCGCAGCGCGTTCTGCATCGGCACCGGCGAACCCATCAGGCCAGCCGCCCCGGCATCGGCACGGAATTCGCGCTGACGCGAGAACCAGGCCACAACGATGCTGGCCAGCAAGCCAAAGACGACTTCGCAGATCATGCTGGTCACCATGTAGCCGATGCCCGGACCGCTGTTTTCGCTGTCGCCACGGCGCAGGAAGCCATCGACCACGTAGCCGACGATGCGCGACAGGAAGACGACGAAGGTGTTCACTACGCCCTGGATCAGCGTCAGCGTCACCATGTCCCCGTTGGCAATGTGCGCTACTTCATGGGCCAACACCGCTTCGGCTTCGTCGCGAGTCATGCTCTGCAGCAGGCCGGTCGAGACCGCAACCAGCGACTTGTTCTTGGTCGCCCCGGTCGCGAAGGCATTCGGCTCGCCATCGTAGATCGCCACTTCCGGCATCGGCAGGTTGGCGCGCTTGGCCAGCTTGGCCACGGTATCGACCAGCCACATTTCGGTCGATGAACTCGGCGATTCGATAACCCGGGCGCCAGTGCTCCACTTGGCCATGGTCTTCGACATCAGCAGCGAAATGAAAGCGCCACCGAAACCGATCACCGCGGCAAAGACAAACAACATTCCAACATTCAGGCCGTTGGCCGTCAGGAACTTGTTAACGCCAAGCAGGCTGGTCGCCACGCTGAGAACCAGCATGACCGCCAGGTTGGTCGCGAGAAAAAGGAAGATGCGTTTCATGTCGAACTCCTCAAAGAGAAACGGCGTGATGGTATTGCGTTGCACAAAATTAAAAAACAGGAGCAAAATTGACCATCCCTTCGATTTTTCCTGAGGAACTTATGACTCCGCTCAATTACAAGCACCTCCACTACTTCTGGGTTGTCGCCCAGGAAGGCAGCATCACCCGGGCTGCCGAGCGGCTTGATGTTGCCGTTCAGACGATTAGCGGCCAGCTTTCCCTGCTCGAACGACATCTGGGCAAGGCCCTGTTCAACAGCCAGGGACGCGGTCTGGTATTGAGTGAGGCCGGCCGCGTCGCACTCGGTTACGCGGACCAGATCTTCCAGCTCGGCGACGCCATGGTCGATGCGATAGAACACAGCGACAGCGAGTCTACACTTCGCTTGCGCGCCGGTATTTCCGATGGCATCCCCAAACTGCTGGCCTACCGACTGCTGTCGACGGTGACTGCCATGCCGGCCGATGTCCGCTTGATTTGCGACGAAGGCGAATTTGAAACGCTGTTGGCCGAGCTTGCCTTGCACCGCCTCGATGTCGTGCTGACCGATCGCGCCGCCCCCGTTGGTGGCAACCTGAAGGTATTCAGCACCCGGCTGGGCGAATTCGCTACCGGACTGTTCGCCACCCCGGCCTTGGTCGAGCGCTACCAAGCGGATTTCCCGAATAGCCTCGACGGCGCACCGATGTTGCTACCGACCCGCCACAACGCCCTGCGCGGCCGGATCGATCGCTGGCTGGAGCACACCAATATTCGCCCGAAAATTGTCGGCGAATTTGAAGACAGTGCCCTGCTCAACACCTTCGGCCGTGGTGGCCTGGGCATTTTCCCGGCCCCGCTCGGGCTGGCCGAACAGATTGCCTCGCAACTCGAAGCCCAACCACTGGGCGCCATGGCCGGCGTCAGCGAACAGATCTATGCAATCTCCAGCGAACGGCGCATCCGCCACCCGGCGGTCGAGGCACTCTGCGCCGCAGCACCGCAGGCCGGCGGGGAGCCAAGGTTATAATGCTGGCCCCCAACATAAAACAAAGTTAAAAATCCATGTCGCTGTTCCGCAAGACCGCTTTCGCTCTCCTTTGTATCGTCACCGCCGGCCAGGCACTGGCCCAGCAACTGCCCGTCCCGCCGGCCTTGGCGGCAAAATCCTGGCTGCTGCTGGAAGTTGGTTCGAACCAGGTTCTGACCGCTGAAAAGTCCGATGAGCGCCTCGAACCGGCCTCGCTGACCAAGCTGATGACGGCCTACCTGACCTTCTCGGCCATCCGCCAGAAGACCATCGGTCTGAGCCAGCCGCTGCCGGTTTCCGAAAAAGCCTGGCGCACCGGTGGTTCCAAGATGTTCATCCGGGTCGATACGCAAGTGCCGGTGGAAGACCTGATCAAGGGCATGATCGTCCAGTCCGGCAACGACGCCTGCGTCACGCTGGCCGAAGGCATTGCCGGCAGCGAAGAAAATTTTGCCCAGATGATGAACCGTGAAGCCCAGCGCCTGGGCATGACGAATAGTCATTTCATGAACTCGACCGGCCTGCCCGATCCGCAGCACTACACCACGGCCCGCGACCTCTCCCTGCTCGCCTCGGCCCTGATCCGCGACTTCCCCGAGGATTACAAGAAGTACTACTCGATGAAGGAATTCCGCTACAACAACATCACCCAGCCAAACCGCAACCGCCTGCTCTTCATCGACCCGACGGTCGATGGCGTCAAGACCGGCCACACTGAAGCCGCCGGCTACTGCCTGATTTCCTCGGCCTTACGCGACAAGCGGCGCCTGCTGTCGGTGGTGCTCGGCACGGTCTCGGACAGCGCCCGCGCTGCCGAATCGCAGAAGCTGCTCAACTGGGGTTACATCTCCTACGACGCCGTTACGCTGCAGGCCAAGGATCAGGCCATCGCCACGCTGCGCGTCTGGAAGGGTGCCCAGAGCGAGGTCAAGGCCGGCGTCACCAGCGATCTGGGCATTGCGGTGCCAAAAGGCTATGCCGACAAGGTCAAGAGCGATTTTGTCGCCGAGCCGCGTCTGATCGCCCCGATCGAAGCCGGCCAGAAAATCGGCATGCTGAAGGTCAGCATCGATGGCAAGCCGTACAGCGAATATCCGGTCGTTGCCCTTGAAAAAGTCGAACTCGGCAATATCTTCATTCGACTCATCGACACCATCCGACTCTGGTTCAACTAAACCCATGACGCCCTACGTCGCCGACCCCGTCTATCTGAATGGCCGTTTCCTGCCGCTGGCGGAAGCAGGCATCTCGCCGCTCGATCGGGGGTTTCTCTACGGCGACGGCGTCTATGAAGTGATCCCGGTCTATTCCCGCCGGGCTTTCCGCATCGACGAACACGTCAAGCGCCTGCAAGCAACGCTGGACGGCATCAAGCTGGCCAACCCGCTGACGGCCGACGGCTGGAAAGAGGTCATTGCCAAGCTGATCGAAGCCGCCCCCTGGGACGACCAGTCGATCTACCTGCAAGTCACCCGTGGAGCCGACGACAAGCGCGACCACGCCTTCCCGCCGGCCTCGGTACCATCGACCGCCTTTGCCTTCGCCTCGCCGCTGATCACCACGCCCGCCGAGGTCCGCGCCAAGGGCGTCGCCGCGATCACCGTGCCCGACCTGCGCTGGTCGCGCTGCGACCTCAAGGTCATCTCGCTGCTCGCCAACGTGCTGGCCCGCCAGCAGGCCGTCGAACAGGGCTGCGCCGAGGCGCTGCTGATTCGCGACGGTTTGATGAAGGAAGGCGCTGCCTCCAACATTTTCATCGTCAAGGACGGCGTGCTGCTCGCCCCGCCCAAGACGCACCTGATGCTGCCGGGCATTACCTACGACGTGATCCTCGAATTGGCTGCGACCCACCGGCAGCCTTTGGTTATCCGCGAAATCACTGAAACTGAACTTCGCAGCGCCGACGAGGTCTGGATGACCTCGTCGACCAAGGAAATCCTGGCGATCACGATGCTCGATGGCGAACCGGTCGGCACCGGAAAACCCGGCCCGCTGGCAGGACAGATCTGGCAGTGGTACCAGGACTTCAAGAACACCGTAATGCGCAAAGGCTGAAATGGCTTCGTACAAGGACACCCTCCTCGAATTCCCCTGCGAATTCCCGCTCAAGATCATGGGCAAGGCTGACGACAGCCTGGCTCAGGTCGTCCTCGACATCGTCACCGTGCACGCCCCGGATTTCGATGGTGCCACGATGGAAATGCGCGCCAGTTCGGGCGGCAACTACCTGAGCCTGACCTGCACCGTGATCGCCCGCTCCAAGCCGCAACTCGATGCGCTGTACACCGACCTCAGTGGTCATCCGATGATCAAGGTGGTGCTGTGAGGTACCGAGCAGGGGTCCCGCTTGGCGGGGATGCGAGCAAGCCGAACGGCACCTGCTGCCGACAAACTGATCTTAAACCACGCGCCGAGGGTCCCGAGGCAGCGCTGTGAATCCTGTCGTCAAACGCCTGGGCCGGGTCGATTACCAACCCACCTTCCAGGCCATGCAGGATTTCACGGCCAGCCGCACGGCCGAAACCCCGGACGAAATCTGGATCGTCGAGCACCCGCCGGTCTACACCCTCGGCCAGGCCGGCAAGCCGGAACACATCCTGCGTGACGTCGGCATTCCACTGGTCAAGATCGACCGTGGCGGCCAGGTCACCTACCACGGCCCCGGTCAGGTCGTGATCTACCTGCTGCTCGACCTGTCGCGCCTGAAGATCAAGGTCCGTGAGCTGGTCACCGCCATCGAACAGGCGGTGATCGACCTGTTGGCCGAATACTGCCTGACTGCCGAGCGCCGTGACGGCGCTCCCGGCGTCTACGTCGGCGAGGCCAAGATCGCGGCCCTCGGACTGCGCATCCGCAATGGTTGCAGCTACCACGGCGTCTCGCTCAATGTCGATATGGATCTTTCCCCCTTTGCGGCGATCAATCCCTGCGGCTATGCTGGCCTGAAAGTCGTGCAGACCAAAGACTTCAATATTCCGCTCACCGCTCACGAGGCCGGCGAGCAACTCTCGCAGCACTTGCTACAGCAACTGGACAAACAACATGGCTGAAAAAGGCGTCAAACAAAAAGGCGAACTCAAAACCGCGCGCATTCCCATCAAGATCGTGCCGGTCGACACCCCGCTGCGCAAACCGGAGTGGATACGCGTCAAGGCCGGCAACAGCGCCGGGCGCTTCGGCGAAATCAAGACCATGCTGCGCGAGAAAAAGCTGCACACCGTCTGTGAGGAAGCCGCCTGCCCGAACATTGGCGAATGCTTCGGCCGCGGTACGGCGACCTTTATGATCCTGGGCGACATCTGCACCCGCCGCTGCCCGTTCTGCGACGTTGGCCACGGCCAGCCGCTGCCGCCCAACCCGAACGAGCCAGCCGAGCTGGCCGATTCGGTTTCCTCGCTGAAGCTCCAGTACGTCGTAATCACCAGCGTCGACCGCGACGACCTGCGCGACGGCGGCGCCCAGCACTTCGTCGATGTCGTCCGTGCCGTGCGCGAAGCCTCGCCGAAAACCACCATCGAAACCCTGGTCCCCGATTTCCGCGGCCGCATGGACATCGCCATCGACATCCTCGGCCAAAGCCTGCCCGACGTGCTGAACCACAACATGGAAACGGTGCCCCGCCTGTACAAGCAGGCCCGCCCCGGCGCCGACTACGCCCATTCGCTGGCCCTGATGAAGCAGTTCAAGGCACGCTACCCGAACGTCAAGACCAAATCCGGCCTGATGGTCGGCCTCGGCGAAACGGACGAGGAAATCCTCGAAGTCATGCGCGACCTGCGGGCCAACGATGTCGAAATGCTGACCATTGGCCAATACCTGGCGCCTTCAGGCCATCACCTGCCGGTCAGCCGCTACGTCCATCCCGACACCTTCAAGATGTTTGAAGAAGAAGCCAAGAAGATGGGCTTCTCCGGTGCCGCCTGCGCTCCGATGGTGCGCTCCAGCTACTGGGCCGATCAGCAGGCCCACAGCGCCGGCGTCGCCTGACACTGCACAGGCCACAAAAGCAAAGGGCAGCACCGAAAGGTGCTGCCCTTTTTTCATTAGCCGACCTTATCGGACATTGGCTGGCGGTGGCGGCGGCGACCCCGGCGGTGGCGGCGGAATGTTGGCATCCTGGGGTTGGGCCTGCGACCGAACGGGAGCCGAATAGCTCATGTTGGCCGGTACCGGAACGCGGTGGCCCTTGCTGTACATGCACTGGATGTAGGCATTGTCGTACTGGCGCTGGGTGCCGACCGTTGACGCCCGCGAAGCATCGGTTCCCGACGCGCTGCCCATCAGCAGGCCAGCACCTGCACCAATGGCGGCACCTTTGCTATTACCGCCAATGGCCGCACCGGCCAGAGCGCCAACCGCCGTACCGACTGCGGCACTGGTTACCGCGGATTCCTTGGCGGCGTCACCAGCGGTCTTGCCACCCACTTGATACTGGGCGAACTGGCGACAATCCATATCGTCAGCCCGGAAACGCTCGAAGGTTTGCCCGGTTCCCGGCAAGACCATGACGCTCGGTCCGGTTGGCATGACGGTACAGGCACCGAGCAATAGCGCTGCACCCAGCAGGGTCAAACGCGGCATGAATTTACGGTTGGACATCATCACCTCTCTGGTTGCGGCAATACCTTCTGCCAGCCCTCTGGGCATTCCTTGACGTAGGGGTAGTAACCCTTGGCCCTTGCACAGTAATACCAATACTGCTGCGCTGACTGCGGTTCCGGCTGGGCCTGTTCAATGTACACCGGCGGCGGCGCTGGTGGCGGCACCACGATGACCTGCGGGGGGTAATAGTAAGGGGGCGGGTACCACACCGGCCCCCAGACCGGGCCACCAACATAGACCCCCAGGCGCACTCGTCCGCCATGCGCCCAAGCGCTGGAACCAAGGCCAGCCATGACCAAGGCCAGCAATACGACAAGAAGTTTTCGGAAATTCATGGCAGCACTCGATTAGCCAACAGCTCACTTACAAGATAGCGAATTATCGGCTAATCCGGGAGAACAAAATTGCTACAGTTTGTAAGCGCCGACCGAATCCTCGGCCAGGCGCTTCAAACATTTCGCTCGATAGTCTCTGCCATCTTTCGACGCAAGCCTTCGGGCATTTTCAGCGTTGTCCGATCCCAGCCTTCCATCGTCAGAATCCGGTCCAGACAATCCTCCATCATGGCGTGCGCCCCGGTGGTCACTTCGGCAATAGCCTGATGAACCGCCGGATCGTTGCCTGGATCGACTTCACAACTGAGCTGATATTGGAACAGTTCGCGCAGCCCTCGAATCTGGACAACCACCTGAGCCGGGCAGGCACACATGTAAAAGGTTGCCTCATCGACGATCTGCTGAAGCTCCTGATCCGAGAACCGCTTTTCCAACATGATGACTCCTTACAGTAGCTTGAGCTTCTTCGCTGCCTCGCGCAGTTCGCCGCGGAAATTCGGATGGGCGATGCCGATCAGCGCTTCGGTCCGCTGTTTGGCCGTTTTGCCGCGCAGTTGTGCGACGCCGAACTCGGTCACCACGTAATTGATGTCGTTCTTGCTGGTCGACACGTGGGTACCGGCCGACAGAGTCGGCACGATGCGCGAGATGGTGTCGTCCTTGGCGGTTGACGGCAGGACGATGAAAGCCTTGCCGCCATTCGAGCGGTTGGCGGCACGCACGAAGTCGGACTGGCCGCCGGTGCCGGAATAAGGAATCGAGCCGAGGCTTTCCGAGCCGCACTGGCCGAGGAAGTCGATCTGCATCGTCGCGTTGATCGCGTGCAGGTTGTCGTTCTGGCCGGCCAGATACGGATCGTTGGTGAAATCGACCGGGTGCATTTCGAGCGCCGGGTTGCGGTGCATGAACTGGTAGAGCTTCTTCGAGCCGAGCGCGAAGGTCGCCAGCATCTTGCCGTGGTGGTAGTTCTTCTTGCGATTGGTCACCACACCGGCTTCGACCAGACTCATGATGCCGTCGCCGACCATTTCGGTGTGAATACCGAGGTCGTGCTTGTCGGTCAGTTGCATGACCACGGCATCGGGAATGCCGCCGTAACCGATCTGCAGCGTGGCACCGTCCGGAATCATGTCGGCCACGTACTTGCCAATCGCTTCCTGTACCGGCCCGATCTTCGGCAGACCGACTTCAAGGATAGGCTCGTCACTCTCGCACAGCGCAGCCACCTGAGAGATATGGATGTGGCAATCGCCGTTGGCGAATGGAACGTTCGGGTTAACTTCCAGGACAACGACGCGCGCCCGGTCGATGGCCGCCATTGTGTAGTCAGCCGCCAGCGCCAATGAGAAGAAGCCGTGCTCGTCCATCGGCGAGGCCATGCTGAACACGACGTCGGCCGGCATCTGGCCGCGATTGATCAGCTGGGGCATTTCGGAGAAATAGGCCGGAATGAAATCGACCCAGCCATCCTTGCCGCCCGCACGGGTGGCACCGCTATAGAAGTAGGCGGTGTGGCGGACATTTTCAACAGTTTCCGGGTCCAGATAGCCGTATTTGCGCACGGCCAGGATTTGGCATACCTGCACATCGCGAAAATCGCGCCGCGCTTCGGACAAGGCCGTCAGCAGGCTGGGCGGCTCGCCGACGGCGGTCGGAACGACAATGGTATCGCCATTCTTGACGACACGAATGGCATCGGCGGCAGACATGCGTTTTTGTTGGTAGAGGGCCTGGACGGACATGCGCTATCTCCTGAAATTATTAATTACGAAACGTTAATGCTCGCATGGCGGTCAGACCAATAGGATGACCAAGATCAAAACGCCATGCTTATTGCATCGCAGCAATTACGCCTTGCGATTACTGCCTGCGACCATACGGATTTCGAACAACCGGCACTCCAGCGGACCGTTGAACAGCGGGGTCTTGCGACTGGGCCGCAGGCCGACCAGCTTGGGCAAGCGCATGTCGGCGGTAAAGAAGAAACAGTTCCAGCCCGCCCAGTGACGCTTCAGCGCCGTACCGAGTTGCGGATAAAGGGCCGCCAGCTCGTCCTGCTCACCGATGCGTTCGCCGTAGGGCGGGTTGGTCACCAGAATGCCATGGTCGGTCAGCGGCTGCGTTTCCAGAACATCACCGTTATCGACCATGACCGCTGCACCAAAGCCGGCTTCCTGCAGATTGCGCCGGGAGGCGCGCACGGCCTTGTCGTCGTTGTCGTAACCGCGAATATCCATCGGCTCGACCGGTTTGACGCGCGCTTCGGCAGCGGCCCGAATGTTCGCCCAGTTCATCGCCTCGAAGCTCTTCAGCAATTCGAAGGAAAAGCCGCGATCCAGCCCCGGCGCCCGGTCAAGCGCCATCTGCACCGCTTCGAGCAGGAAGGTGCCGCTGCCGCACATCGGATCGATCAGCGGTGTGCCGGGCTGCCAGCCGGTCATTTTAAGGATACCGGCCGCCAGGTTTTCCTTCAGCGGCGCATCGACGCTGGCCTTGCGGAAACCGCGCTGCCACAACGGTTGACCAGAGGTATCGAGATACAGGGTGCATTCGTTTTCGCTGAGGAAAACGTGGACGCTGACATCCGGGTGGCGCGTCTCGATGTTCGGGCGCTCGCCGAGGTCCTCGCGGAAGCGGTCGCAGATCGCATCCTTGACACGCAGGGTGACGAAATCGAGCGATTTCAGCGGGCACTTGATCGCCGTTGTCACCACCCGCATGGTGCGGCTGACCGAGAAATGGTTTGGCCACAACTGGCGGACAGCCAGGCGGTAGATGTCCTCTTCCTTGGCATACGGCCCCTTGACGATGTGCCACAGGATGCGCGTGGCTAGTCGGGACTCCAGGTTGGCGCGGTAGCAGACCGACCAGTCACCGGAGAAGAAGACGCCGCCATGGGTGACCCGCAGTTCTTCGCCACCAACCGCCCGCAGCTCCTCGACCAGCAGTTCTTCCAGCCCGCGCGGGCAAATTGCGAAATATTTGTTCATGTCAGAAAGGCTTCAGGACGACGAGGAAAAGGACGACCAGCAGGATGATGACCGGCAGCTCATTATAGAAACGGAACCAGATATGCGACTTGGCATTGCCACCTGACTGGAATTGTTTGAGTACCCGGCCGCAATGCCAGTGATAGCCAGCCAGCACGGCCACCAGCGTGGTCTTGGCATGCAGCCAGCCGCCGGAAAAACCGTAGCCGAACCACAGCCAGAAGCCGAGGACGATGGCCAGCACGCCAAGCGGCGTCATGAACTTGTACAGCTTGCCGGCCATCAGCAGCAGGCGGTCGCGTTCGGCGTGACTGTCGGCCGGCACCATGGCCAGATTGACGAAAATGCGCGGCAGGTAGAACAGGCCGGCGAACCACGAAATAACCATCCAGATATGCAATGTCTTTACGACGAGCATGCGTTTCTCCTAGCAAGCGCTTCAGCTATCCCGACATCGACCGTCGGGTACGCGAAGCGTAGTTTTAATTCTTTTTTCAGGCGCCGATTGCCGATGCGCCGCGATTCGCGCATGAAGGACATCTGTACCGGCGACAGCGTCTTTTCCGCCTCCTGCCGCGAGATACGCGGCGGGCGCGGCAGCGCAAAAGCATCGGCGACACGATCGAAATACCCGGCCATTTTCAGATCGGAATCATCGACGACATTGTAGACGCGGTTGGCGCCACCGTTGCGCAGCGCAGCGACACAAGCCGCCGCCAGATCGTCGGCGTGAATGTGATTTGTATAGGGATCATCTGCTTCGCACAGCGCCGGCATGCCCTTGCTCAGGCGCTCGATCGGCAGTCGGTCGGCAGCATAGATACCCGGCGCGCGCAGGATGGAGATTGGCACTCCATTTTTCGCCCCCCAGCTACGCAAGCAGCACTCGGCATCGACCCGCCGCCCCGCCCGGGCGCTTTCCGGATTCAGGTGGCGCGTTTCATCGATCTGCGCACCGGCACAGTCGCCGTAAACCCCTGTCGTGCTTACGTAAATCACTTGCCGTGGTAGACTTTTGGCCTTGCCCAACGCGGCCAGCAGGTTGCGGGTACGCGTGTCGCGACGGCCTTCGCCGGGCGGTGGCGCCAGATGCAGGACAACGTCGGCCAGGCTGGCGATGCGCTGCAGACTGCCACGGTCGTCGAGGTCGGCCAATACTGGCATCGCACCAGCCATGCGCCACTCGGCGGCTCGCGTCACGTCGCGCAGCAGTGCATAGACGCGAGCGCGGCGGGCAAGACGGGAAAGGATGCGGCGGGCGACGTCCCCGCTGCCAACAATCAGTATTTTTTGCACGGCTGCATTGTAGCCGACCAGTAAGGGGAACCGATGAGCTACCAAGTCACTGTCCAGCCGAGCGGCAAGCAATTTTCTGCCGAGGCCGACGAAACCCTGCTCGATGCCGCGCTGCGCCAGGGCCTGACCTTGCCCTACGGCTGCAAGGATGGCGCTTGTGGTGCCTGCAAGGGCAAGGTGCTCAGCGGCCACGTCGATCATGGCAAGGCACAGGCCCACGCGCTGAAGGATGACGAAAAAACCGCCGGCCAAACCCTCTATTGCTGCGCCAAGGCCCAATCCGACCTGGTCATCGAGTGCAAGCAGGTCAGCTCGGCTGGTGACATCCCGGTCAAGACCCTGCCCTCGCGCATCGAAAAGCTGGAAAAGCTGGCCCCCGACGTGATCGAACTGCACCTGCGCCTGCCGGCCAGCGAACGCCTGCAATTCTGGGCCGGCCAGTACATCGACATCCTGCTCAAGGACGGCAAGAAGCGCAGCTACTCGCTGGCCAATGCCCCGCACGACGACGCACTGCTGCAATTGCATATCCGTCATGTCCCGGGCGGCCTGTTTACCGATCAGGTGTTCTCGACCACGAAGGTCCGCGACATCCTGCGCTTCAACGGCCCGCACGGCACCTTCTACCTGCGTGAAGACTCGAAGAAGCCGATGATCCTGCTCGCCGGCGGCACCGGTTTCGCACCAATCAAGGCCATCGTTGAACACGCCATTGCGGAAAAATGCGAGCGCCCGATGTTCATCTACTGGGGCGCCAAGGCG
This sequence comes from Azonexus sp., assembly GCA_041909135.1. GTDB lineage: Bacteria > Pseudomonadota > Gammaproteobacteria > Burkholderiales > Rhodocyclaceae > Azonexus. The sequence continues at coordinate 24,436 of JAYREA010000003.1, forward strand.
CGCGTCGACCTGTACCAGAACGCCCCGCCGGAGCAATGGGCGGCGGAACACGACAATATCAAGTACGTGCCGGTGCTATCCGAACCGGCCACCAGCGATGAATGGGCCGGCCGCACTGGTTTCGTGCATCAAGCCGTGCTGGCGGACTTTGCCGACCTGTCCGCTTATCAGGTCTATGCCTGCGGCGCACCGGTGATGATCGAGGCCGCCAAGCGCGATTTCATGGCACAGGGCCTGCCGGAAGAAGAGTTCTTCGCCGACGCCTTCACCTTTTCGACAAACTGATTGTCACTAGCGCCAGCCAGACCTGGCTGGCGCCATGGCACAGTGTATTAGCGGGCCCAGGCGCAGCCCTTGAGCACCTCTCCATTGAGGTCCAGCGTGGCCGTCCAGGCGAAAACGCCGTTCGCGGCGGTATCACGACAAATCGTCTTTTCGAAACGGACGGACAGCTTGTTGTTGTCCTTGGCCCCGTCGTAGCGGGCCACATTGCCCTCGCTGCGGAATGCCGTATAGGGCAACGCAACCTCAGGCTTGCCGTAGCGTTGCAACTGGACATGTTCGCCACCGGCAACCAGCGCCCAGGCCGGATCGTTGCCGGCTGCCCGCCATGATTCTTCCTTGCCGCCCGGCATCTGGCAACGCCCTTCGACGCGCGCCATATTGACCGCAGAAGCTCTCAACTGGGCACCTTCGAGCACGCCGAGCAGCTCGACATAGAGGCGCTTGCCGGTATTCAGCCCAAGGCTGTTGAGCAGTTTGACCACACTGCCATCGGCCGAAACATCCTCGACGTAGGCATAGCTGCGGTCGCGGCAAGGCGAGAAAATCAGCTTGTCACCCTGTTGCAGCATCAGGCCATAGGCCATTTTGGGCGTGGTATCGACGGGCTTGGCTTCTTCGGCATGGAGCGCAGCAGCCAACAGCATGGCGACCAGCGCAGCGCAGGAGTGACGAAAGTTCATGGTGACGGAATCCAGAAAAGACAATGCCGGCATTGTGACCTGCCGGCATGGCAAAACGTTTGATAAATCTCAGCAAACGAACGTCAAGCGAGCAAACGCCGAAATCCTGTTGCTGAGCTTTTTCCGGCGCGCTTCAGCCTTTTTCGGGCAGCACGATATTGACTTCGAGCACCTCGTAGCGATCCTGTTTCTCCAGCGAAACGCGGATGTCGTCCGGGTTCACCTTGACGTACTTGGAGATCACTGCGATCAGTTCGCGCTGCAGGTCGGGCAGGAAGTTGGCGCTGCTGCCGCCGCCATCGCGTTCGTGGGCGATGATGAGCTGCAGGCGCTCCTTGGCCATCTGGGCGGTTTTCGGCTGGTTGCCGAACAGTTTCTGGAGCCAGGACATCTCACTTGCCTCCGAACAGGCGCTTCAGCAGGCCCGGCTTGACGTAATCGACGAAGCGCAGCGGCTTGTCTTCGCCAAGGAAACGGCCGATCACGTCGTGGTAGGCCTCGGCCGCATCGGTCGCCTTCTGGTGGATGACCGGTGCCCCCTGGTTGGAGGCCTGCAGCACTTCTTCGGATTCTGGAATGACGCCGATGATGGGCACCCGCAGGATTTCCTGGATGTCCTTGTACGACAGCATTTCGCCGGCCTCGACGCGGGTCGGGTTGTAGCGGGTGATCAGCAGGTGTTCCTTGACCGGCTCGCGGCCTTCGATGGCGCGGCGCGACTTGGCCTGCAGGATGCCGAGGATGCGGTCGGAGTCGCGCACCGAGGAAACTTCCGGATTGGTCACGACGAGCGCTTCGTCGGCGAAGGTCAGCGCCATCACGGCGCCGGATTCGATGCCGGCTGGCGAGTCGCAGACGATGTAGTCGAAGCCCTGGTGTTCCAGTTCCTTGATCACCTTCTCGACGCCCTCTTCGGACAGCGCATCCTTGTCGCGCGTCTGCGAGGCGGGCAACACGTAGAGGTTGTCGGTGTGCTTGTCCTTGATCAGCGCCTGGGTCAGCGTCGCTTCGCCGTTGATGACGTTGATCAGGTCGTAAACGACGCGGCGTTCGCAGCCCATGATCAGGTCGAGGTTGCGCAGGCCGACGTCGAAGTCGATGACGGCCGTCTTGAAGCCGCGCATGGCGAGGCCGGTGGAGAAGCTGGCGCTGGTGGTGGTCTTGCCGACCCCGCCTTTGCCGGAAGTTACGACGACGATTCTGGTCATGGGGATTTCTCGTTGGGAGGTTATAGGAATGGGGTTCTAGCGTAGCGCCAGCGGCACAATGCTCAGGCCATCGTCGATCAGGCTGACGGTGGCCGGCTGGCGCAGCAGGTCGGCCGGCACGCCGGCTTCGAAAGTACGGTACAGACCGGCGATGGAGAGCAGTTCGGCCTCCAGGCTGGTGGTGAAAATACGCGCCGCCTTGTCGCCGCTGGCACCGGCCAGCGCGCGGCCGCGCAGCGGGGCATAGACATGGATGTTGCCGTCGGCAATGACTTCGGCGCCGGCGCTGACCATGGCCGTGACGATCAGGTCGCAGCCCTTGGCGTAGAAGCGCTGGCCGGAGCGCAGCGGCTTGTCGAGAATGATGGTGCGCGGCGCCGCTTCAGGTTCAGCTGCAATCACCGGCAGCGCGGGCGGCTCAGGAGCGACGACCGGCGGCGCCTTGGGCGCTGCTTCGACTTTGGCACGCTGGCGGCCAAGCGCGTCGACACCGACGACCGGCAGACCAGCCGCTGCAGCCGAGGTTGCCAAGTCATCAGGCAAACCGCAGGTGGCCACGGCTTGCAGGCCGGAGTGACGCAACAAATCGACGATTCCGGCCCAATCAGCGGATGCCGGCAAGGCCTGAGCCTGACTGAAATCGAGCACAGCCAGTTCGTTCTCGAAAAAATCCGGACTATTGCCGGTCAATTCGGTGAGGGCTTGATGCAGCGCGGCGTGGTCGGTGGTGCGGAGTTGCGTCTGGATGATCTTGAGCGTGGTGCCCTTGAACTGAATCGGTGAATCTTTGGCCATGCCTGCGACGTGTCTTGCGAAAGGATGTCGATTATCCCATAGGCTTGCCTGCCGTGACGAGGAAGGCCTGGCCTCGGCTAAAACTCACTCGCCAAGGTAGGCGGCGCGCACTTTCGGGTCATCCAGCAACATCGCCGATTCGCCATTCAGCGTGATTTCGCCGCTTTCCATGACATAGCCACGCTGGCTGCATTGCAAGGCCAGCCGGGCGTTCTGCTCGATCAGCAGGATGGTCATGCCATTGGCTGCCACGGCGCGGACGACTTCGAAAATTTTCTGGACCATGATAGGCGCCAGACCCATCGAGGGTTCGTCGAGCAGCAGCATTTTCGGACGGCTCATCAGGGCGCGGCCGATGGCCAGCATTTGCTGTTCGCCACCAGACAAGGTGCCGCCGAGCTGGCTTTCGCGTTCCTTCAGGCGGGGAAAATAGCCAAAGACCATTTGCAGGTCTTTTTCGAGGTCGCCTGAAGAGTCACGCACATAGGCCCCCATGTGCAGGTTTTCCAGCACCGTTAGGCGCGGGAAGATGCCACGCCCTTCCGGCACCAGCGCGATACCTTTGCGAATGATGTCGTGCGGCGCCAGGCGGGTAATTTCTTCGCCACAGAAGTGCACATCGCCCCCGACCGCATCGAGTACCCGCGAGATGGCTTTCAGTGTGCTGGTCTTGCCGGCGCCGTTGGCACCGATCAGGGCGACCGTTTCGCCTGCATTGACGTGGAAGGTGATGCTGCGCACCGCCTGGATGCCGCCATAGGCGACGTGGAGTCCGGTTACTTCAAGCACCTAGATAAGCCTCAATGACGCGTTGATCTTTCTGTACCACGGCAGGCACATCCTCGATGACCAGCGCGCCGTAATCGAGCACGGCAACGCGGTCGCACAGGCCCATGACCAGTTTGACATCGTGTTCGATCAGCAGGATGGTCGTGCCATCGCGCCGAATGCCTTCGATCAGCTCGCGCAGTTCGGCCGTTTCCGTCGCATTCATGCCGGCGGCCGGCTCATCAAGGCAGAGCAGCTTGGGTTCGGTAGCCAGGGCGCGGGCAATTTCCAGCCGGCGCTGATCGCCGTAGGACAGGTTCTTGGCCAGATCATCGGCCCGCTCCTCGATCCGCACGTAATGCAGCAGGTCGCTGGCCCGTTGGCGGATCGCCGCTTCCTCGGCCTTGGTCGCTGCGTTCTGGAGCATGGCCCCGAGCACGCCGGCCCGGGTCCGCACATGGCGGCCGACCATGACGTTCTCCAGCGCCGTCATGTTGCCGAACAGCCGGATGTTCTGGAAGGTACGAGCGATGCCGCGCTCGGCCGCCTGATGCGGCGCATCGGCGATCAGCGGCGCGCCGTCGAAAACGAAGCCGCCGCCATCCGGGACGTAAAGCCCGGTCATGCAATTGAAGAAAGTCGTCTTGCCGGCGCCGTTGGGGCCGATCAGACCGTAGATTTCACCACGGCGAATGCTCAGCGAGACATCGCGCAGCGCCTTGACGCCGCCGAAGTGCTTGGCGACGCCTTTCGCTTCGAGCAGGGCCGCGGTCATTGCTTCGCCTCCGCCAGTTCGCGCTTGCGTTCCGGCGACGGCCACAGGCCGGCCGGCTTGAAGCGCATCACAAGCACCAGCGCCAACCCGAAGACCAGCATGCGCAGACTCTCGGGATCGACCACCATCTTGCCGAAGAGAGCCATCTGCGCCGGCCCGACGCCGTAGCGCAAGGCTTCGGGCAGGATGGAGAGCAGCACGGCACCGAGGATGACGCCGGGAATATGCCCCATGCCGCCGAGAACGACCATGGCCAAGATCATGATCGACTCGATCAGCGAGAAACTCTCCGGCGAGACGAAGCCCTGCATGGCCGCGAAGATGCCGCCAGCCACGCCGCCGAAACTGGCCCCCATGGCAAAAGCCAGGAGCTTGATGTTGCGGGTATTGATGCCGACTGCCTTGGCAGCGATCTCATCCTCACGAATCGCCTGCCAGGCGCGACCGATGCGCGAATGCTGCAGGCGCAGGTTGATGATGATGACCAGAATGGCCAAGGCGACGAGCAGGTAGTAATACTTCATCGGCCCGCTCAGCGTCAGGCCGAACACTTGGCTGTTACCGGAAAACTTGAAGCCGCCGAAGGCCACCGGGTCAATCAGCGTGATGCCCTGTGGCCCGTTGGTGATGTTGATTGGCGCGTTCAGGTTGTTCATGAAAATCCGGACGATTTCACCGAACCCCAGCGTCACGATGGCCAGATAGTCGCCGCGCAACTTGAGGGTCGGCGAACCAAGGACGACGCCGGCCAGGCAGGCCAGCGCGGCGCCAATCGGCAGAATCGCCCAGATCGGCAGATGCAGCCCGAAGTGCGGGCTGGCCAGCAAGGCCCAGGTGTAGGCGCCGACCGCATAGAAGGCGATGTAACCGAGGTCGAGCAGACCGGCGAAGCCGACGACGATGTTCAGGCCCAGAGCCAGAAAGACATAAAGGATCGCAAAGTCGAGAATGCGTACCCAGGCCTGCCCGCCCATGGCGGCAACGAAAGGCAGGCCGATCAGGGCAGCAGCAATCAGCACGATGCCCAGGCCGGAACGGGGATTGAGCCACTTGTTCATGCCCGGTCCCCCGTCTTCTCGCCGAACAAGCCGGAGGGCTTGAACATCAGGACGACGATCAGCACGACGAAGGCGAAGATATCCTGGTAGTGGCTGCCGAGAAAGCCGCCGGTCAGATCGCCGATATAGCCGGCCCCCAAGGCCTCGATGATGCCGAGCAGGATGCCGCCGAGCATGGCGCCGGCGAGATTGCCGATGCCGCCGAGCACGGCCGCGGTAAAGGCTTTCAGGCCGAGCATGAAGCCCATCTGGTAATGGGCGATTTCGTAATAGGTGCCGACCATGATGCCGGCCACCGCCCCGAGCGCCGAACCGATGACGAAGGCGGCCGCGATGACGCGGTTGATATTGACGCCCATCAGGCTGGCCACTGCCGGATTCTGGGCTGTCGCGCGCATCGCCATGCCCAGCTTGGTGCGATAGACCAGCAACAGCAAACCGCCCATGGTGATGGCCGAGGCCGCCACGATGATGATCTGGATCGCTGTGAAGTGGGCGCCCGCCAACTCGAAATTGACCTTCGGCAACAGCGACGGGAAGGTCAGGTAGTTCCGCCCCCAGATCATCATCGCCAGATTCTGCAGCACAATGGACATGCCGATGGCCGTAATCAGCGGCGTCAGTCGCGGCGCGTTGCGCAGCGGCCGATAGGCGATACGCTCCAGCCCCCAGCCCAGCGCCATGCAAACCAGCACCGAGACACTGACCCCGGCCAACCCGGCCAGCGCCACCGGCATGCCGGCCTTGATCAGCGAACCGGCCACCGTGATGGTGACCAGCGTGCCGATCATCACGACTTCGCCATGCGCAAAATTGATCAGGCCCATGATGCCGTAAACCATCGTGTAACCCAGGGCGACCAGTGCATAGATGCTGCCCTGGACAAGGCCGTTGATGATCTGCTGGAGGAAAATATCCATTTAGTCTTTTTCTTTGGCGACATAAGGAAACGGCACCTTGCGGTGCCGTTTCTGTTCAGTAGATTACTGAATCACTTCTTCTCGACAGCGGCCTTGGTCGCGTCAGCGGCGTTCTTGACCGCTTCGGCACCGGCCTTGACGACATCCTTGCCAGCTTCGGCTGCCGCCTTGGCCGCTTCCTTGGCCTCGCCGACCGCTTCCTTACCGACCGCGGTTGCCGCGCCAGCCACCGCTTTGGCGGCTTCCTTCACTTCGGCCACGGCTTCCTTGACCTCGGACTTCGCCGACTCGACCGCACTACCGCCCAGCGTTTCGACATACTCGAGCTTGCCGCCCTTGTACTGATAAATGGAGATCGCGCCACCCTTCAGGTCGCCCTGCGGATCGAATTCGATCAGGGCCGTCACACCGTCATACTTGGTCTGACCTACGGCCGGCAGATACTTGACGGGCTCGACGGAATCGGCCCGCTTCATCGAATCGGCCATGACCATCACGGCATCGTAAACATACGGTGCGTAGAGTTGGATGTCGGCATTGAATTTCTTGGTGAACTTGTCGCGGAATTCCGGCCCCTTGGCCAGTTTTTCCAGCGGCTGGCCCGGCAGCGAACAGAAATTACCTTCCGTGGCTTCGCCACCCAGCTTCATGAACTCCGGCGTACAGACGCCGTCGCCCCCGAGGAAACGGGCCTTGATGCCCAGTTCCTTCATCTGCTTGGCCATCGGGCCGCCCTGAGCATCCATGCCGCCGTAGAAGACCAGTTCGGCCTTGGTCGACTTGATCTTGGTCAGGATGGCCTTGAAATCGGTGGCCTTGTCATTGGTGTATTCGGTCGCCACGACCTTCAGGCCAGAGGCTTCAGCCGCCTTCTTGAATTCGTCGGCCAAGCCCTGGCCATAGGCGGTGCGGTCGTCAACGACGGCCACCGTCTTGACGCCCTGCTTGGCGGCAAATTCGCCCAGCGCCCTGCCCTGCTGAACATCGTTGGCCATGACGCGGAAGGCGGTCGCGAAGCCCTGTTGCGTGTATTTCGGATTGGTCGCCGAACCGGAAATCTGCGGGATGCCGGCGTCGGAATACAGCTTGGATGCCGGGATGGTAGTGCCGGAATTCAGGTGGCCGATCACGCCATTGACCTTGGCATCAACCAGCTTCTGGGCAACGATGGCACCCTGCTTCGGGTCAGCCGCATCGTCTTCGGCCAAGAGCTGGAACTTGACCTTGGCACCGCCAATTTCCATTCCCTTGGCATTGAGCTCCTCGATGGCCAGCACGGCGCCGTTTTCGTTGTCTTTGCCGAGGTGGGCCTGCGGGCCGGTCATCGGCGCCACATGGCCGAGCTTGACAACGACTTCAGGCTTGCCGACCGGCGCGGCTGGGGCAGCAGCCTTCGGCTCTTCCTTCTGGCCGCAGGCGGACAGGGCAAAGGCGGCAGCTACGGAGAGGGCAACTACGGAAAGCTTCGCGTGCATCGATATTTCTCCTGATCTCTGGGGGCAAAAGGCCTCCGCTGATTGTCCGGAGGCGCCGAATACATGTCAATAATAAGGTGCTATGATGAATTCGTAGTCATTTTCGATAGGTCGCCTTGATGCCGGTCATTGCCAAGTTACGGTTCCTGGTTAACCAGACGGCTCGCAAGCTGTTCTCGATGCTGCCGCAAAAAAGACGCCATGACGTCTATCGCTCGCTCGTGGACTGCAACCCGGACCCCAACAAGCGCCTGGTTCTGAAGATTGCCGAAAGCAAGGAAGAACTGGAGGCCTGCTTCAAGCTGCTGCATGACGCTTATGTCAGCAGTGGTTTCATGACCCCCGACCCTTCCGGTATGCGCGTCACCATCTATCATGCGCTGCCGACAACGACGACGCTGTGTGCCAAGTACGACGATCAGGTGGTCGGCACCTTGTCGCTGATCCGCGAAAGCGCCATCGGTTTCCCGCTGCAGCGTATTTTCGACCTGACCGGCGTTCGCGAGAAGGAAGGCCAGATTGCTGAAGTGTCGGCCCTTGCTGTGCACCCGCGCTTCCGGCGGACCGGCGGGACCATCCTCTTCCCGTTGATGAAGTTCATGTATGAGTACTGCACGACCTTCTTCGACACCCGTCATCTGGTCATCGCCGTCAATCCGCGCCACATCGAGATGTACGAGTCACTGCTCTTCTTCAAGCGGCTGACCGCCAACGTCGTCGAGAACTACGACTTCGTCAATGGCGCCCCGGCCGTCGGCGCCGCACTGGATCTCAAGTTCGCCCCGGAAATCCTGCGCAAGGCCTACGCCGGCAAGGCGCCGAACCGCAATCTTTACCACTACTTTATCGAAACCAAGCTGGCCAACATCCAGATTCCGCACCGCCGCTTCTTCACAACCAACGACCCGGTGCTGACGCCCGAACTGATCGACTACTTCTTCAACCAGAAAACCTCTGTCTTTGCCGAACTGAGCGACCGCAAGAAGGCTTTGCTGCATTTGATCTATGATCTGCCGGAATATCGCAAGATACTGCCCCCCCTTCCGGACAAAGGCGAAGGGGCGGTACAGCAGATTCGCCAGCACCGCCGCTTCTCGGTCAAGTGCCCGGCCAAACTGGCCAATTCGACAGCCTTCATCGACCAGCCCATTTCGGTCGAGGTCAATGAAGTTTCGCGCTACGGCTTCCGGGCGCGTGTTGCCCAGCAGATTCCAGCCGAAGTCTGGCTCAATGCCACCGTCCAGCTCGGCCTCAACGAGGTTTCCCGCCTGACGGTGCAGGCAGTTCAGGAAACCGATGTCGACGACCATCACTACTGTGGTTTCCGTATCGGGGAACCGGATCTGGTCTGGCGAAAATTCGTCACGGCGCTTTATGAAGGGCATACTCACACGGATCTCGACCAAGCTACCCGATTCCTCCCGTGACCAGAAAAGCCCTCCCCGCAGCACTGCAGCAAGCCCTCCAGCAACAATTCCAGCAACGTTTTTCGCAAGGCGAATCGACCCGCCTGCAGCATGGCCGCGACGAATCGGTCCATGCGCCTGAGCTACCCGACGGCGTCGTGCAGGCCGAAAGCACCGAAGAAGTCGCGCAAGTCGTCCGCCTCTGTGCCGAACATGGCGTGCCGGTCATCCCCTACGGTGTCGGCAGTTCGGTCGAAGGCCATGTGCTGGCAACCAACGGCGGCATTTCGCTCGACCTGTCCGGCATGAACCAGGTGATCGCCATCCACGCCGAGGACGGCGATGCCACGGTACAGGCCGGCGTCACCCGCAAGCAACTGAACGATGCACTGAAGGGTACCGGCCTGTTCTTCCCGATCGACCCGGGCGCCGACGCCACGCTGGGCGGCATGGCAGCCACCCGGGCTTCCGGCACCAATGCCGTTCGTTACGGCACGATGCGCGACAACGTGCTGGCCACCACCACGGTACTGGCCGATGGCCGCGTAATGAAAACCGGCGGCCGCGCCCGCAAGTCATCGGCCGGCTACGACCTGACCCGCCTGCTGCTCGGCTCCGAAGGCACGCTGGGCATCATGACCGAGCTGACCGTCAAGCTCTATCCGATCCCCGAAGCCATTTCGGCCGCGGTGTGCACCTTCCCGAGCATTGAGGCCGCGGTGCAGACAGTGATCCAGACCATCCAGCTCGGCGTACCGGTCGCCCGCATCGAACTGCTCGACGCCCTGTCGCTGAAGGCCATCAACCTGTTCAGCAAGACCACGCTGGCCGAAGCGCCGACCCTGTTCTTCGAGTTCCACGGCAGCCCTGCCTCGGCCACCGAACAGGCCGAAACCGTGCAGGCCATCGCCGATGATCTGGGCGGCACCAATTTCGAATGGGCCGCCCGGCCGGAAGACCGCAGCCGTCTGTGGCAGGCCCGCCACGACGCCTACTTCGCCTGCCTGCAACTGAAACCCGGCTGCCGCTGCTTCCCGACTGATGTCTGCGTGCCGATCTCGCGCTTGGCCGAATGCGTCGCCGCGACCTACGAGGACATCGCGCAGGTCAGCATCCCGATTGCCCTGTTCGGGCATGTCGGCGACGGCAATTTCCACCTCGTCGTGCTGGTCGATACCGACAACGCCAAGGAAATGGAAGAAGCCGCCTGGATCAGCCGCCGCGTCGTCGAACGGGCCATTGCGATGGAAGGCACCTGTACGGGTGAGCACGGGATTGGGCTGGGGAAGAAGAAATATCTCGTTGCCGAGCATGGGGAGGTCGCGGTCGACGTGATGCGGGCCTTGAAGGCTGCGCTTGATCCACGGAATTTGTTGAATCCGGGGAAGGTGTTGCCCTGAGGTTTGTGGTTGGCTTGGGGCCTACTGGGCGGTTATTGCGTTGCTTTAACCGCTGCTTTCCGCCTTGAGGGCGGGCGTACTTTCTTTTGCTTCGCCAAAAGAAAGTAGCCAAAGAAAAGGCGACCCCAAGGTTGGCGCCGGGCAGGCCCGGTTCCTTCCGCTACTCGGCAGGCCGGGCGGCTTGCCAGAACTCGCCTGCGGCTCAAACAAGGCAAGCCGAAATCCCCCGGCCCACCTGCGTTGCTCAGCGCCGCCCAAGGGGCCAAAAAACCGTCACACGAGCAACCATCAGCCTAATTTTTGACTTTCACGGTCAACCGGAAAAAAGCAAAAATAGAAAATCCACTGTTTCAACGTGGATGCCTCACCGGGCCCCTTGGAAGGTGCCGAGCAACGCAGAAGCGCCGGGGGATTTCGGCTGGCGTTGTCTGAGCCGCAGGCGAGTTTAGCCAGCCGCCCGGCGTTTCGAGTAGCACAGGGAACCGGCGCAGCCGGCACCGCCCTAGGGGTCGCCTTTTCTTTGGCTACTTTCTTTTGGCGAAGCAAAAGAAAGTACGCCCGCCCTCAAGGCGGAAAACAGCGATTCAGGAACCGAAAAGCCAGCTCCCCGAACAGGGGAAAACCCCCATTCCCCAGAACCATCCCCTCCCCCAATACTCAAACCTCCAACGCCCTCCCGTCACCACCCCCGACGGCAGGGCGATACACCACTCGGCCCACAAAGCCGAAACAATGGAGACAAAAATGGGCAAACCCGATTTGCCAGCCGGCCTTGCCGCCACGCTGGACGACAAATACACCCGTACTTCCGGCCGCGTCTTCCTGACCGGCACCCAAGCCCTGATCCGGCTACCCATGTTGCAACGCGAACGCGATCTGGCGGCCGGGCTGAACACCGCCGGTTTCATCTCCGGCTACCGCGGCAGCCCGCTCGGCAACCTCGACCTCGGCCTGTGGAAAGCCAAGCAGCACTTGGCTGAACACCACATCACCTTCCAGCCGGGCATCAATGAAGACATGGCCGCCACGGCCGTTTGGGGCAGCCAGCAGGTCAATCTCTTTCCCGGCGCCCAATACGATGGCGTGTTTGGCCTGTGGTACGGCAAGGGGCCGGGCGTGGACCGCTGTGGCGATGTCTTCCGCCACGCCAATGCCGCCGGCTCGGCCAAATTCGGTGGCGTGCTGGTCATCGCCGGCGACGACCACGCCGCCAAGTCCTCGACCCTGCCCCACCAGACCGAGCATGTGTTCAAGGCGCTGATGATGCCGGTGCTCTATCCGGCCAACGTACAGGAATACCTCGATTTCGGCCTGCACGGCTGGGCGATGAGCCGCTATTCCGGCTGCTGGGTCGCTTTCAAGGCACTGGCCGACACGGTGGAAACCTCGGCCTCGGTCAATATCGACCCGGCTGTGGTCAATCCGATTATTCCGCCAGATTTCAAATTACCGCCGGACGGCCTGAATATCCGCTGGCCCGACCCGCCGCTGGTCCAGGAAGCCCGCCTGCTCAACCACAAGCTCTACGCCGCGCTGGCCTATTGCCGCGCCAACGGGCTGAACAAGCTGATCATCGATTCGCCAACCCCCAAGCTCGGCATCCTGACTGCCGGCAAGAGCTACCTCGACGTCCGGCAGGCGCTCGATGAGCTGGGCATTGATGACCAACTGGCCGCCGAAATCGGCATCCGGTTGTACAAGGTCGGCATGGTCTGGCCGCTGGAGCCGGAAGGCGTTCGGCAGTTCGCCGAAGGACTGGAAGAAATCCTCGTTGTCGAGGAAAAACGCCAGCTGCTCGAATACCAGCTCAAGGAAGAGCTCTACAACTGGCGTGATGACGTCCGCCCCCGCGTCATCGGCAAATTCGACGAAATCGGTGAGTGGTCGGAAGGCAACTGGCTATTGCCGGCGGCCGGCGAGCTGCCGGTGGCGACCATCGCCCGCGTCATTGCCGAACGCATCGGCCGCTTCTTCACCTCGCCAACCATTGCGGCGCGCCTGAAAGTCATCGCCGACAAGCAGAAAGCCGCCCAGACGCCCATCGTGCTGGCCGAGCGCAAGCCGCATTTCTGCTCCGGCTGCCCGCACAACAGCTCGACCAAGGTGCCGGACGGCTCGCGCGCCGTCGCCGGCATCGGCTGCCACTACATGGTGACGTGGATGGACCGCAGCACCTCGACCTTCACCCACATGGGCGGCGAAGGCGTGCCCTGGGTCGGCCAGGCACCTTTCACTGCTGAAAAACACATCTTCGCCAACCTCGGCGACGGCACTTATTTCCACTCCGGCCTGCTCGCCATCCGGCAATCCATCGCCGCCAAGGTGCCGATCACCTACAAGATTCTCTACAACGATGCCGTGGCGATGACCGGCGGCCAGCCGGTCGACGGCATCCTCAGCGTCGCCCGCATCACCCGCCAGCTGGAGGCCGAGGGCATCGAAAAGATGGTCATCGTCGCCGCCAATCCGGAGAAGTACGCCGAGATCATCGACCTCGCCCCGAATGTGCCGGTCCGCCACCGCGACGATCTCGATGCCGTGCAGCGCGAACTGCGCGAATATCCCGGCGTCTCGATCCTGATCTACGACCAGGTCTGTGCCACCGAAGCCCGCCGCCGGCGCAAGCGCGGCAAGATGCCGGCCATCAGCCAGCGCGTCTTCATCAACGAAGCCGTCTGCGAAGGCTGCGGCGACTGCTCGGTGCAATCCAACTGCCTCTCGGTCGTGCCGGTCGAAACGGCCTTCGGCACCAAGCGGCAGATCGACCAATCGTCGTGCAATCAGGATTTCTCCTGCCTGAAAGGCTTCTGCCCCAGCTTCGTGACCGTCGAAGGCGGCAAGCCGAAAAAAGGCAAGGCCGCCCAGCCAGATTCGGTGGATGCCGAAGACTGGCCGCTTTTGCCGGCCCCCGTTCTGCCTTCCACGGCCCAGCCCTACAACCTGCTGATCACCGGCGTCGGTGGCATGGGCGTCATCACTCTCGGTGCCCTGGTCGGCATGGCCGCCCACCTCGACGGCAAGGGCATTTCCACCCTCGACATGACCGGACTGGCGCAGAAGTACGGTGCCGTCTTTTCCCACCTGCGCATCGCTAACCGCCCGGAAGACATCCACGCCGCGCGCATCGCCACCGGCGAAGCGCATGCCGTTCTCGGCGGCGACCTGGTCGTCAGCGCCGGCAGCGAAGCCTTGTCGAAAATGCTTGAAGGCCGCACGCGGGCTGTCGTCAGCTGCACCGACACGCCAACCGCCGACTTCACCCGTAACCGCGACTGGCATTTCCCGCTCGCCGGCCTGCAAAAGAGCCTGACCGAGACGCTGGGCAGCGCCGCCGTCGATTTCATCGACGCCCAGCACCTTGCCACCCGGCTGATGGGCGACGCCCTCTACGCCAACATGCTGCTGCTTGGCGTCGCCTGGCAAAAAGGCTTGGTGCCGGTTTCCGCGGATTCGCTCGACCGCGCCATAGAACTCAATGGTGCGGCGGTTGCCGCCAACCGCGAGGCCTTCCAGTGGGGCCGGCGGGTCGCGGTCAACCCGGAAAAAGTCGCCCGAATCGCCGGCCCGCTCGGCGGCCAGCCCTTTGTCGAGCAAACATTGGATGAACTGATTGCCAGCCGCATCGCCCACCTCACCGCCTATCAGAACGCCGCGCTGGCCCAGCGCTACACCGACCGGCTGGCCAGCATCCGCGCCCTTGGCGACGAGGCTTTGACGCGCACGGTCGCCACCCAGTACGCCCGTCTGCTCGCCCCCAAGGACGAGTACGAGGTCGCCCGGCTGTATGCCGCTAGCGACTTCCGGCAACGGTTGGCCGACACTTTCGATGGCGACTTCCAGTTGTCCTTCCATCTCGCGCCGCCCCTTTTCTCCAAACCCGGCAGTGATGGCCGGCCGAAGAAAATCCGCTTCGGCCCTTGGCTGATGCCGGTACTCGGCCTTCTGGCCCAGGCAAGAAGGCTGCGCGGCAGTTGGCTCGATCCTTTCCGTTTTGGCCACGAAAAAATTGCAGACCGCAGCCTGCTGGCCAACTACGAAAGCGATCTCGACCTGATCGGCGCAAACCACGCCCGCCTGGACGATGCCTTGGTACTGGCTGCCTGGCCGGCCGAGGTTCGTGGTTTCGGCCCGGTCCGCGCCAAGGCGGCAAACCTCGCCAGCCAAGCGAGAGAAAGGGCGCGAAAGGCCTTGATGGCATAAAATCCGGGGATGATTTCACCCCCGCTACGCCAGTTCGCCCTGCAAGGGGCGGCGGCTTTCCTTGTTCTCTCGCTGGCCTGGCCTTATTACGGCCTGAACGCCGAGGCCATGCCCTGGCTACAAACCAGCCTGGCCATCGGCGGTGTCGCCCTTGTTCTCGCCACCCTGTCACGCCAGCCATGGTGGTGGCGGGTGATTCACGCCGGCTTCATGCCGCTGGTCTGGTTCACCCACACGCTGGCGATCGACCCCGGCTGGTTCCTGCTCGCCGCCATCCTGCTGCTGCTCGTTTTCCGGGGCGCCCTGTCCGGCCAGGTACCGCTCTACCTCTCCAACAAGGAAACCGTGGCCGCCTTGGCCGAACTGCTGGCCGCACGCGGCCCGACCCGTTTTCTCGACCTCGGCGCCGGCCTCGGCAGCACCACGGTGCCGCTGGCCGATGCACTGCCCGACAGCCATTTCACCGGCTATGAAAACGCCCCGCTGACCTGGCTGGTCGGCCGCTTCTTCAGCCTGGGCCGACCCAACATCCGCTGGCGCTGGGATGATCTGTGGATGGCCAGGCTCGGGGACTACGACGTGGTCTATGCCTTCCTGTCACCAGCCCCGATGGCCCGCCTGTGGGAAAAAGTGAAGGCTGAAATGCAGCCGGGCAGCCTGTTTATTACCAACAGCTTTCCGGTACCCGGCATAACACCTGACCGGGTGATCGAGGTCGACTGCACGCCGCCTCGTCCGCTCTATTGCTACACGCTGTAAACCGGGATGCCGACCAGAAGAAAGCCTGAAACCCTTGCCCTGAGCGTTGCCCTGGCCGGCACGCTGGTGGTGCTGCTCGTCTTTCTGGCTGACCTTCTGCTCGCCCGCCACCGCGACCTCGAAGCCGGCGAACGTCGGCTCCAGCACTTCGGCATGATGATGGCAGAACACACGGCGCGAACCTTTGAAGCCGTCGACGTGCTGCTGCGCGAAACAGCGACCGATCTCTCGCACAGTCGCCGCGACTGGGAGAACTGGGATCCCAGCAAGGGGTGGGAGTACATCGCCCAGCGCCATTCGCGAGCCATGCCACAACTGCGCGATCTGATCATTTTTGACCGCTACGGCAACCAGCGTTTCATTTCGACCTTCTTTCCCGCGCCGCACATCAACGTCAAGGACCGCCCCTATTTCAAGGTGCTTGAGGAAGGGGACGAAGCCGCGACCTTCGGCCCCTACATCGGGCGCAACAGCGGTCGTTACACCTATGCCATCGCCCGTCGCCTGACCGGCGATAACGGCCAATTTGCCGGTGCTGCCTTCGCCGCCATGGAGCCGGCCTATCTGCAGGACTTCTGCTGGTCGAACCGCCTGTCCGACGATTTCGAAACCGTCCTCATCAACCGCAAAGGCGAAGTGATCGCTTCCTGTCGCCCGACCGACCTGAGCCGGCAATCGCCGATTCTCGGCGCCCAGGCTGCAACCGTGCTCTACAGCGGTCAATTGCGAGGCGTTATCCCGGAAGCTGGCCTGACCAGCGGCAACGGCTATCTGGTCTCCCTGTCGCCGGTCCCCGGCTTCGCTGATCTGCGCATTCTCAGCGCGATTCCAGAAAAGACCGTGCTGTCCGCCTGGTACAGCCGCTTGTTCGAACTGGGTACGCTGGCCCTGCTGGTCAGCATCGTCCTGCTCGTTACCGCCCTGCTGGTGCGCCGACAGGTTCGCGACATGGCGGCGATGACCGATGAACTGGCCGGCAGCCACGACCTTCTCGAAGAGCGTGTCCGCGAGGCGACGCAGGAACTGGCCGGCCAAAAGAATGCGGCCGAACGCGCCAACACCGCGAAGAGCCGCTTTCTTGCGGCAGCCAGTCACGACTTGCGCCAACCGCTGCACGCCCTGTCGCTGTTCGCTACCGACCTCCAGCGACAACTCCGCAGCGGGACGGCCAAAGAGCTGCCGAGGCTGGCCGAGCAGATCGCCGCCTCGACCACCATTCTGGGCGAACTGCTCGATTCGCTGCTCGACATCTCCCGGCTCGACGTCGCCGGAATCAAGCCCGATAGCCGCCCGGCCCCGGTGCAGCCAATTTTCGAACGACTGGCCAACTCCTTCCGGCGCGCTGCAACCGACCGCAACATCACCCTGCGCTTCCGGCCGAGCCGGCTATGGGTTGAATCCGATCCGATCATGCTGGAGCGCATGATCGCCAATCTGGTCTCCAACGCCTTGCGCTACACCCAGCCCGGCGGCTGCGTGCTGGTTGCCGCCCGCAGTCGCGGCAACCGGGTAAGCATCGAAGTGAGGGATAACGGCATCGGTATCGCGGCCGAACACCAGGCCGCCATTTTTGCCGAGTTCTATCAGGTCGGGAATGTCGCCCGGGAACAGAACAAGGGGCTGGGCCTGGGCCTGTCCATCGTCGATCGACTGGCCAAAGCGCTGGGCATCGAAGTGACGCTTCGTTCGCGCCAGGGCGAAGGCACGAAATTCTCGCTCGACGTGGCACGCAGCCATCCGGAGATCGCCACACCGGCGGCCGGCACAATCGCGTCACCCACCGGCAAGGTCCATTGCATCGGCAACTCGGAAGAAATGCAGGCCTGCATCGAGTTGATGGAACGCTGGGACTATGCCGTCAGTGCTGATGATGGCAAGAGCACCAAGCGCCGGCCTGAAGATGCGGTACTGATCGCCGACGCCGAACTCGCTGCTGCCGTCAGTGCCGAACTGGCGACCGGCACGCCCCTGGTTGTCCTGGTCCAGGATCCGGCCCGGAGCCTGCCGGCTGGTGCCCACGCCCTCCCCGTGCCGGTGCGCCCGGCCAAGCTGCGGGCGCTATTGAACCAGCTTCAGAAAACGCTTTCGAAATCGACGCCGTAACGGGCCACGGCCACCAGGGCCTGCGTCCGGCTACTGACCCCCAGCGCCTTGAATACCGCCGTTGCGTGAATCTTGACCGTGCCTTCTGACAGGCCCAGTTGATCGGCGATGTCCCGGTTCGACAGGCCACGCACCATCAAGGCAAGGACCTGGCCCTGACGGTCGGTCAGGCCGATTTCATCGGGACGCACCCCCCCCTTGGTCGGCGGCGGCACCGGTGTCGCATCATCAAGTCGTGCGGCAGACTGGCCATTCGGCCGGAAGATGTTGCCGGCCAGTATTTCGCGGACGGCCGACAGCAATGCCTCGCCGGAAAACGCCTTGGGAATGAATCCGGAAGCCCCGAGATTCAGCACGCGCGTAATGGTCGGCGTATCGTCGAAGGCCGACACGACAGCAACCGGCATGGCCGGGTAGCGGCGGCGCAGGATATCGAGACCGGCAAAGCCGTCGATGCCCGGCAGCGCCAGATCGAGCAGGACCAGATCGAACTCGCCTTCATCGTCGAGCCGGGTCAGCGCCGATTCGAAATCCGCACTCTCCTGGACCTGGGCGCCCGGTTCGATCTGCCCAAGCAGGCGAACCAGACCTTCGCGAACCAGCGCATGATCTTCAACCACCAAAAGCTTCAACATACCGTCCCCTTAGTCAACAGGCCGCTAATTTATCATTTTGCATTACGAAGTGGTTTAAGATGGTGCTATCCAACCGGAGGAGAAGAACATGGCCGAAGAACAGGTACACGACCCGCTCAATTTCATGCGCAACATGTGGGGCAACATGGGTTTCTCGCTCCCCGGCATGGTGGCGCCGACTTTCGATCTCGACGAACTCGACAAGCGCATCAAGGACATGAAGGCGGTTGAAGGCTGGCTGCGCATGAACCTGTCGATGCTGCAGATGACCATCCAGGGCCTGGAAATGCAGCGCTCCACGGTCGGTGCGGTGCAAGCCATGGGCCAGATGGCCAAGGACAGCGTCAAGGCAATGTCGCCGGAAGCCGCCGAAGCAGCACCGGCCGAGCCGCAGGCCAATGCCTTTTCCGAAGCGGCCATGTGGCCTTGGCAAATGATGCAGCAGATGCGCGATCAGATGCAGCAATCGGCCGAAGCCGCTGCCGAGGCCGCAGCCAGCGCTGCCGCCGAAGAGGCTGCCAAGCCGAAGGCCAAACGGCCCGCCGCCAAGAAGTAATCAGAGTCTGGCTAGCCACGCTGCCCAGAGCGGCAGCGTGAGCATTGACCCCAGCGTCGTTGCCGAAATCAGCCAGGCCACACTGCGCCCGTCGCCGCCCATGCGCATGGCCAGAATATAGGCCGACGACGCGGTCGGCAGCGCGGCGAACAGCACCACTACCTGATAGTTGAGTCCCGACAGACCAAGCAGACTGCCCACACCAAGCGCCACCAGCGGTAGCGCCAGCAATTTCACCGCGACCAGCCACAACGAAAAGCCACGTACGCCCGGGGTGCTCTCCAGCCGCAAGGCCGCGCCGACAGTGATCAGCCCGAGGGCAATCGATGCATCGGCCAGCCGGCCGAGAAAGGCCTGCACCGGCGCCGGCGGCACGAAGCCGGCCAGGTTGAGCAGGAAGCCGGTGGCCGTCCCCCAGATCAACGGATTACGTGCCACCTCGCGCCACAGGCCGGCGTCGCCATGGCGGGCCAGCATCCACACCGAGACCAGATTGGCGAACGGGACGGCAGCGCCGACGATCAAGCCCATGGTCGCTATGCCCGGCGAGCCGAACAGCATGCCGGCGACGGCCAGTGCAATGTAGGAGTTGAAACGGTAGGCGCACTGGAACATCGAGGCATAGGTCAGCGCCGGCAGCCGGCTGAACAGCTTGGGCACGATACCGAGCAACATGCCGCCGGCCATCGCCGCCAAGGCCGTGGCCAGTAGCGGCAAGGCGGCGCCCAGATCGAGCCGGGTCTTGATGATGGCGTTGATCAGCAGGGCCGGAAACAGGATGAAATAGACCAGCTTCTCGACCCCGTTCCAGAAATGGTCGCCCAGATGCATCCAGCGGCGAATAGCGGCACCGAGCAGGATCAATGAGAAATCGGGGAGAAGCAGCAGGGCGGTATTCATCGGCGCATTCTATTAAACCGGCAAGCGATTGTGCGAACTACCAGTCATTCCCGCGCAAGCGGGAATCTAGTTCGTAACCTGGACTCCCGCTTGCGCGGGAGTGACAAACTTCGTTGTTTGGCCAGCTCCACGGTCAACCGGGAAAAAGGGCCAAAACTGAAATCCGCCTTGACCCTGTCCGGCAAACCCTAAATACTCGCCGGAACAAGGAGAAAAACATGCATCCTGAATGGTGGCACTGGGTTGTTGGCGGCATCGTGCTGGTTCTCGCCGAACTGATCATCCCCTCGTTCTTCATTGTCTGGTTTGGCCTGGGTGCCCTGCTCGTCGGGCTTCTCGCCCTGGCCTTCGACCTCTCGCTGACGGCCCAGCTGGCAACCTGGACCATCGCTTCGCTGGCCATGGTCGTGCTGTGGTTCCGCGTCTTCAAACAAAGCTTCGTCAAGACCCGCTCGGGTACGGCCGATGGCGAGGCCATCGGCGAGATCGGCCTGCTGGTCAGCGCCGTTGCCCCGTTCGAGCGCGGCAAGGTCCGTTTTCAGCGGCCGATCCTCGGCTCCGAGGAATGGGTTTGCCTGTCGGATGCGGCAATCGCCGCCGGTGAGCGAGTCAAGGTCACTGCCGTCGAGGGTAGTTTTGTCAAAGTGAGCAAGGCTTAGAAAGGTCAAAAAATGGACATGAACGCAGGATTTGTCGTCACGCTGGCCATTCTGGTCTTTGTCGTCGTCACCATCGCCAAGGGCGTGCGCATCGTGCCGCAGGGCGAGGAATGGATCGTCGAACGCCTCGGCAAATATCACGGCACGCTGAAACCGGGCCTCAATATCGTCATTCCCTACCTCGACAAGGTGTCTTACCAGCTGGTGACCAAGGACATCATCCTTGATGTTCAGGAGCAGGAGGTCATCACCCGCGACAATGCCGTGATCCTGACCAACGCCATCGCCTTCATCAAGGTCACCGATCCGGTCAAGGCGGTCTATGGCGTGACCGATTTTTCCGAAGCCATTCGCAACCTGATCATGACCACGCTGCGCTCCATCGTCGGCGAAATGGAACTCGATGAGGCGCTCTCTTCACGCGACAAGATCAAGGCACGGCTGCGCGAAAGCATTGCCGACGAGGCGGTCGATTGGGGTCTGACCGTCAAGTCGGTGGAGATCCAGGACATCAAGCCTTCGCAATCGATGCAGAAAGCCATGGAAATGCAGGCGGCGGCCGAGCGTGAGCGCAAGGCCGTCGTCACCCGCTCGGAAGGCGCCAAGCAGTCGGCCATTCTCGAAGCCGAAGCCCGTCTTGAGTCAGCCAAGCGCGACGCCAACGCCCAGGTCATGCTGGCCGAAGCTTCGGCCGAGGCGATCCGGCGCATCACGGCCGCGATCGGCGACCAGACCGGCCCGATGTCCTACATGCTCGGCGAAAAATACATCGCGGCACTGGAACGCATGGGCGAAAAAGACAACGCCAAGCTCGTTGTCCTGCCGGCTGACCTCCAGGAGGCCGTGCGCGGTCTGTTCGGACGAAAAGGCTAGCACTACGCTCAGCCGAAACCCGGCAGGCAGGCTCAAAAATCCTGGCCATCTCTTTTTTCAACAAAACTACAAAATTTTGCAAATACAAGGGGGCGTAGTGCTAAGATTTCTATGCCCTTGTCAACCGGCAACCGTCCGGATGCGTACGAACCTGGGCACCACCCAACCTTCAACGTGCCTGAGCATTGGCAGCCTCCGCCGGCCTGAATTCAGGCCAAACAGAAAGCAATGCAAAATCCGACGATTCAACGCGGCAAACCGAAAAACTCCGCCAGTCAGGCTCCTGGCGAGGCTTATCTGGTGCATGGTGCCGTACACGAAACATCCGGACACACCCCGGCACTCGATGGAGCGCTGCTCGGCAAACTTTTTCGCCGCCGCCTGAAACGCCTGGAGCGGGTTCTTGCTGCCCATGGTGGCGCACTGATCAAGCAGATGCCGCAAAGCCTGCTGGCCTCTTTCAAAACGGCCGAGGCTGCCTTGCTGGGGGCTTGCGAAATGCAGCGCCGCTGCGCGGTAATCCCGCAAATTGCCGATACCCAGATTGCACTGACGATAGGCATTCACCCGGCAACCACCGGGCGGATTACCACAACGCCGTTTGACCCGGCCGAGGCAACGGCGGTCAAACTATCCTCCCTGCTCGGTGAAGCCAGCATCGTGATCTCGGAAAGTGTCGCAGAAGCACTACCTGCCACCTTGCGCGAGACGACGGTTCCGGTCGCCAATGAAGGCTCCGGGATAGCGGCTTACGCCATCGACTGGAACGCGGTTCCCATGTTGCGCACGCCGGCGCCGAAAGACAAAAACCAGCCCGGGCTCGTCACGCTTGCCGAGGCAGCGCATGGCGCAATCATCCTCCGCCATGGCACAGAGGTCCTCTGCTTCGAGACCAGCCATTCAATGATCACCATCGGCCGCGACCCAAGCAGCGACATCGTGATCAATTGTCCGAAAGCCTCACGCCAGCACTGCCGGATCATTTATCGCCAAGGCAACTACGTGCTGGTTGATCTGAGCACGAACGGCAGCTACATCACCGTCAACGAGACGCCGGAGGTCCTGGTCAGAAAAGAAATGGTCACCCTGAGCGGCCAGGGCCGGATCAGCTTTGGTCAGTCCTGGCAACAGGATGGCGACTACGCGTTCGAGTTTGAAATCAAGCTCAGCGAACCCTGAAAAGCGCCGGCGCCTCGCTATTTCCGGTCATCCTCGTATTGTTTGCGCAGCCGGTTCAAGCCCTGCTGGAATGCCTCGGCATCGCCATAATCGAAGAAATTCGGGTAGCGCTCATGCGCCGCCCTGACGCGCCGGGCGTGCTTGATCGGGCACCAGTACTGCTCGGTACGCGCCGCAACTTCCCGCGTATAGGCCGCCACGCCATTGCCGTATGAGCAATAGAAGCAGTTGAATTTCTCGATGATGTTCAGATAAGGCAGATCCTGGCGATCAAAGACCAGATAATCAGCACGCCGTACCTTGGGAATCCGGTAGATTGGAAAGCAGATCGCCTGATAAATGCTGACAAACAGGTCCATCAGCAGGAAAGGAATCCAGCCGAGATAGATGACCGGCGCCGTCAAGGCCACCAGGAAGCGGGTGCGCAGCAGGAAGCGGAACAGGCCGGTTTTGTAACGGCGTTGCTGGCGCAGAAACTCATCGGCCAATTCCTGTTTTTTCTGCGCCCACTCGTCACGCGTCCGGCAGTATTCCTCTTCCAGCTCATCCTGCAGCGTGCGAATTCTTGCCAGCAGTTCGTCGATATTTTTATTCATGATCTCTGAGCCTTTGCCCGAATGGCCTGGCTACTCCTTCAATTCATCAAGTGTGCCCGATCAGCCGCCCACCGTCACGCCCGACAGCAGCCGTTCAGGGCTTTTCGCGGCAGCGCCGGAGGCTTGATAATAGGGGCACGACGCCCCCGACAAACCTTCTCCCCGGATAACTCATGCAAACACCTCCCCTAACAAAAAATGGCGGCCCATTGGCCGGTATCAAGGTCGTCGAATTCGCTGGCATCGGTCCCGGCCCCTTCTGCGGCATGTTGCTCGCCGACATGGGGGCCGAGGTCACCTTGCTCGAACGGGCCGGCGGCACCTTTGCCTCGCAGCTGTTTGGTGGCGGGCGCAAGGCAGTGGCCAATCGCGGCAAGAAATCGCTGTGTATTGACCTGAAAAACCCGGAGGCAAAAGACCTGGTTTTCAAGCTGATTGCCGAAGCCGATGTGTTGATCGAAGGCTTTCGCCCCGGCGTCATGGAGCGCCTCGGCTATGGCCCGGAGGTTTGCCTCGGACTCAATCCGCGCCTGATCTATGGCCGCATGACCGGCTGGGGTCAAACTGGCCCGCTCGCCCCACGGGCCGGCCACGATGCCAATTACGCCGCGATTGCCGGCGTGCTCGATACCGGCCGCCGCCATGGCGGTGCGCCGTGGGCGCCGCCTACGCTGGTCGGCGACATGGGTGGTGGCGGCCTGATGCTCGCCTGGGGCATCGCCTGTGCGCTGCTCGAAGCCAAGAGCAGCGGCCAAGGCCAGGTCATCGATGCGGCGATGTGCGAAGGTGCTGCCGTGCTCGCCCATGGCCTGTTCAACCTCGACGCGCTGGGCGAATGGGAAGGCCACTGCGCCATCGATTCGAGCGCACCCTTCTACGACGTCTATCAATGTGCCGATGGCCTGTGGATCAGCGTTTGTCCGCTCGAACCGCAGTTTTATGCGACCTTTGTCGAGCGCCTGGGGCTGGGCAGCGACCCCGACTTCACCGGCCAGCAATACGACACGACACGCTGGCCGGCTATGCAGCAGCGGCTGGTCGAAATTTTCAAGCAGGAAACCCGCAGCCACTGGGAAGCGCTGTTCGATGACACGGACGATTGCGTGTGGCCGGTGTTGAGCATGAAGGAAGCCCCGGCGCACCCGCACAATCTGGCCCGGCAGGCCTTTGTCGAGGTGGCGGGGGTCAGGCAACCGGCCCCCGCGCCGCGCCTGTCGCGCACCCCGGGCGCGATTCAGGCCGCGCCGCCGCTATTGGGCGAACATAGCCGCGAGATTCTGTCTTCGTTGGGACTGTCCGCCACCGAAGTCGAACGGTTGGCGACCAATGGCGTGATCAGCGAGAAACGCTAAGCGCTGGGGCGAACTGGCTCACTGCTCGCAGACGCCGAGCAGGTCAGCCTCCAGTTCGATCTCCATGTCTTTTTCCAGCTTCCGGTCGATGAACATGCCGCGATACAGCCGCCCGGCGTTTTCCGCCCTCTTGCCATGCGGCGTTTCCCAATCGCTGACCCGGACGCGAACGACACCGATCTGCTCGTCACGCTCGGCGACATCCTGCGCTACGCAGGGGTAGGCATTAGCGTGCCGATTGAATTCATCGCGGCTGTATTGCTCGATGTTCTTGCCCGGCACCAGCGGGCATTTAGCCAGATGACGCGACCGAACCTCCGCCGCAACCACTTCGCCTTTCAGGTAGAAAACCGGATCGGTGGCGATCCAGCCGGCCCCGCCCTCTTCATAACGCACGCATTGCCCGGCCTTCAGCATCTCCGGTTGCTTGAACAGCAAGCGCGCCGAAGGGCGGAGGACAGGCTCGGCCGCCTGGGCCGACAGCGCCAGCCAGGCCAGCACGAGTACGAAAATTCGCATGGAAGAGTTCCGGATCAATAGACCCGGCTATCTTCGATCACCTTCCCGTCGTTGGGCAAGCCCCCGGGCGCCGAAAAAGCCACTTCGCCGCGCAGCTTGGTCACTTCGCGCAAGCTGCTGACCACGGCCTTG
Source organism: Azonexus sp. (assembly GCA_041909135.1). Lineage (GTDB taxonomy): Bacteria > Pseudomonadota > Gammaproteobacteria > Burkholderiales > Rhodocyclaceae > Azonexus. The sequence goes on from JAYREA010000003.1 coordinate 49,669, forward strand.
TCCAGAACCTCATTGCCCGCCTCGATCTCGCAGTGCAGGACCATCCGGTCCTGGCCGCCGGGATTATCGACGACCAGCCGCATGCGATGAATTTCCGGATGACGAACGGCGATCTCGGCGACCTGCTCGGGATGCACGAACATGCCCTTGATCTTGGTCGTCTGGTCAGCCCGGCCCAGCCAGCCCATTAGCCGGATATTGCTGCGCCCGCAGGGCGCACGGCCCGGCAGAATGGCCGACAGGTCGCCCGTCGCAAAACGGATCAGCGGGTAATCCGGGTTGAACGTCGTCACCACCACCTCGCCAACCTCGCCCGGCTCAACCGGGTCACCGGTACCGGGACGGACGATTTCGACCAGCAATTCCTCCTCGACGACCAGCCCTTCCTCAGCCTCGGTTTCATAAGCGATGGCACCGATGTCGGCTGTCGCATAACACTGACGGACCGTGATGCCGCGCTCGTTCAACCAGTTGCGGGTAACGCCCGGCAGAGCCTCGCCGGACACCATGGCTTTCTTCAACGAAGAAATATCGGCCCCCATCTCCTCGGCCTTCTCGACAATGATGCGCAAAAAGGACGGCGTACCGACATAGCCATCCGGCTTCAGGTCGACCATGGCCTGCACTTGCTGCTCGGTTTGCCCGACGCCGCCGGGGAAGACGGCGCAGCCGAGCTTGCGCGCCCCGCCTTCCATCAGGAAAGCCCCCGGCGTGAAATGGTAGGAAAAACAGTTGTGGACCAGATCGCCATGGCGGAAGCCGGCGGCGTAAAGCACCCGCGCCATGCGCCAGTGATCCATGTCCATGCCCTGCAGCTCGTAGATCGGGCCGGGCGAAGCGAATACCCGCTTGGCCTTGTGACGGGCCAGGGCATTCAGGCCGCCGAAAGGCGGGTGCTTTTTCTGCAATTCGATCAGGTCACGCTTGCGAGTCAGCGGCAAGCTGGCCAGCGCTTCGCGCGTCGTACAGTCGAACGGATTGACCCCGGCCAGCGTCTGGAAGTAGTAAGACGTCGTTTCCTTGGCATGCGCCACCTGACGCGCCAGCTTATCCATCAAGTCCGCCTCGCGCTCATCCGGATCGCGGGTTTCGAGCGGATCGTAATAGCTCATTTCAATGTTCTCCGTTTGTTCCGGTTGACCGCGGCATTTCAGATTTTGGTTTCCTGATCACGAGGCGCATAGTCCTCGGTTGCAAAGTAGCGTTTCAGGGCAAGGCGGAGGCCGGCGCCGTTGGCTCCTGCCAACAAGCCGGCCGACAACGCCGCCATGGAACGCGCACTGCAACCGACTAGGAGAGCCAGCGTTTGCGGCGTCTGTAGTGTTTTACGTCCTTGAAGGATTTGCGCCCGGCCGAACTGAGACCAAGGTAAAACTCCTTAACGTCTTCATTCGTCCGCAGATCTTCCGCATCCCCCTCCATCACCACCCGCCCGTTCTCCAGGATGTACCCGAAGTCGGCATAGCGCAGCGCCACCATGGTGTTCTGCTCGGCCAGCAGGAAACTCACGTTCTCGCGCGAATTCAGATCCTTCACGATCTCGAAAATCTCTTCGACAATCTGCGGCGCCAGCCCCATCGACGGCTCGTCGAGCAGGATCATTTCCGGCTTGGCCATCAGTGCCCGACCGATGGCGCACATCTGCTGCTCGCCACCGGAGGTATAGCCGGCCTGCGAGGTGCGCCGCGTCTTGAGGCGCGGGAAGTAGTGGTAAACCTTTTCCAGGCTGTCCTTCAGCTCGCCGCGCGAAATCGAGCGGGTATAGGCTCCGGTCAGCAGGTTTTCCTCGATGGTCAGGTGGCCGAAGCAATGCCGCCCTTCCATGACCTGGATGACGCCGCGCTTGACCAGCTCGTTCGGGGTCAGCTGATCGATGCGCTGGCCCTTGTACTCGACCGACCCCTTGGTCACATCGCCGCGTTCGGCGTGCAGCAGGTTGGAGATCGCCTTCAGGGTCGTCGATTTGCCGGCGCCGTTGGCCCCGAGCAAGGCGACGATCTTGCCTTTCGGCACGTTCAGCGACACCCCCTTGAGCACCAGGATCACGTGGTCGTAGATGACCTCGATGTTGTTGATGCTCAGGTAGTGGTCGGGGACGGCAGCAGCAGTTTGTGTATTCATCATCGTTTCCGATTCATGGGACGGAGAGAAAGAGCGAGGGCTCATGCCCCCACTCCCTCCTCCTGCCGTCTCATTTTTCCTTGGAGCAATCGCGCGGCGTGATGCCCTTTTCCTTGGCGTACTGCTTGGCAGAAGCCTGGAACAACGGGTGGATCAAGGCCTTGTTACCCTCGATCCAGCCGGATACCGGCACCCACTTGGCGCCGTCCCACTGCTGGATCTTCACTTTGCCGGAACCTTCGTGGTTGTCGCAGGAAGTCTTGATTTCCGGTAGCAGGTCGGTGGCACCCAAAGCCTTCAGGCGGGCGTCGGTAATGTTCAGGTTCTCCAGCGCCCAACGCGTTTGCTCGCCATTGAGAGCCTTGCCCTTGCCGTACTTTTCCTGACCCTTGCGGATGGCTTCGACCGACAGCACAGCGGCAGAAACGCCACGGTTGTACAGGATGGTGCCAATCTTGGCCTTGTCCTGCAGGTTGCCCTTGCCGGCGCCATAAACCACCTTCTCGATGTCGGCGATGACCGGCACCTGCTTGCCGGCGACGTTCCACGTGGCGGCCATGTAGCCCTTGGCGGCATCGCCGGCCGGCACGACGTCTTCCTCGGAACCGGTCCACCACGAACCGATCATCTTTTCACGCGGAAAACCAACCTTCTGGGCGGCCTTCAGTGCCGTCTGGTTCATGACGCCCCAGCCCCAGAAAATGACGAAATCGGGCTTTTCCTGGCGGATTTTCAGCCACTGGGCGCCTTGCTCGTTACCCGGGTGGGCGACCGGAATCTGCACCATCTCGAACTTGTTCAGCGAGGCTTCGGCATTCAACGCAACGATGGCTTCCTTGCCGTAGGCCGAATCGTGATACAGATAAACGATCTTCTTGCCAGCCAGGCTACCGCCCATCTTGTCCTTGAGGAACTTGACGATGGCCGAGGCCTGCATCTGGTAGGTCGTGACCAGCGGGAAAGCGTAGGGGAAGACCGAGCCGTCAACCGCGTCGGTGCGGCCGTAGCCCATCATGGCCAGCGGCAGCTTGTCCTGCGCCGACTTGTCGATCAGTGCGTAGGAAATACCGGTCGACATCGTGTGCAGCGGCCCGGCCGACTTGGCGGCCTTGCTCTTCAGACGCTCGTAGCATTCGACGCCCTTGGCGTTGTTGTATTCGGTTTCGCACTCTTCGTAGGTCATCTGGACGCCATTGACACCCTTTTCCTTGAGATTGACGTAGTTGAGGTAATCGATGAAACCGCCGTAGAAAGCCTGGCCGTTCGAGCCATACGGGCCGACACGGTAGTCGATCAGCGGAAAGAACTGTTCTTCGGCGGCAGCTGCACCTTGAGACAGCATGGCCAGGGAAAGCGCAACAACGCTCAGGGCAGGTTTGAAGCTTTTAATCATGGTTTGTCTCCTCTAGTTATCAACTACTGACCGGGAGGTGATCCCGGAATGAAGCAAAGCGGTTCTGGCTAGGCGTGCCGCCGAAGACAGTACGTTTAGTACGGCGAGGCGGCACAACAACACCAGAATCATTTCGGGGTCGCCTCCTAGTGCGGGAAGGGCCACAGGCGCAGCTTCTCCTTGGCGATTTGCCACAGACGGGCCAGCCCGTGCGGCTCAACGATCAGGAAGAACATGATCAGCGCACCGAACACCAGAATCTGGATGTGCGACACGGTGGCGCTGGCAAACGGCAGGCCGAACAGGCCGGCCAGGAAAGGCAGGGCGATGTCCAGGAAGATCGGCAACAGCAGGATGAAGGCAGCGCCGAGGAAGCTGCCCATGATCGACCCGACCCCGCCGATGATGATCATGAACAGGATCTTGAAAGACATTTCCAGCGAGAAGCCATCCGGTTCGACCGAGCCGAGGTAGCAGAAGGCATACAGCGCACCGGCCACGCCGCAGTAGAACGAGCTGATCGCGAAGGCCAGCAGCTTGGTCGGCATCAGGCGGATGCCGATCACCGAAGCTGCCACGTCCATGTCACGTACTGCCATCCAGGCCCGGCCGGTAGTCGAGCGCACCATGTTCTTGGCGGCCATGGCCATGACGACAACGATGGCCAACACCAACAGGTATTTCTCGACCGGTGTCTTCAGTTCGTGACCAAAAAAGATCAACTGCTGCGTCGAGATCACACCCGACGACGAGTTGTTCGACAGCCAGGGGAACTTGGTCAGGCACCAGACGATGAAGAACTGCGCGGCCAGCGTTGCCACCGCCAGGTAAAAGCCCTTGATGCGCAGCGATGGCAGGCCGAACAGGATGCCCACCCCGGCCGCCGTAAGGCCGGCACAGATGAAGGACACCAGGATCGGGATGCCTTCGATGCGCAACTGGAAGTTGTAGGCCGCGTAGGCCCCGACCGCCATGAAGGCGGCTGAACCGAGCGACAACTGGCCGGCGTAGCCGGTCAGGATGTTGAGGCCCAGCGCGGCGAGCGCGAAGATCAGGAAGGGAATCAGGATGGCCGAGAACCAGTATTCGCTGGCCAGCAGCGGCACGCCCAGGAAGGCAACGGCGAGCAGCACGAGGACACCAATCCGGTCCTGACGGATCGGGAATACCTGCTGGTCGGCGGCGTAGGTGGTCTTGAATTGACCGGCTTCACGATAAAGCATGTTTTTTTAGTCCTTAGTCGCTAGTCGTTAGTCGCGAGCTACACGCGGTCGATGTGTTTTTCGCCGAAGAGACCTTCGGGACGGACGAGCAGGAAGAGCAGCGCCAGCACATAAGGGAACCAGCCCTCGATGCCGCCGAAGTTGCCGCCGAACAGATCCTGCATGACCGGCGGAATGTAGATTTCTGCCAGCTTTTCCGAGGCACCGATGATCAGGCCACCGACGATCGCCCCCGGCACCGAGGTGAAACCACCGAGGATCAGCACCGGCAGGGCCTTGAGTGCAGTGAAAGTGAGCGCAAACTGCACGCCATTGCGGGCCCCCCACATCATGCCGGCAACCAGAGCGACGAAACCGGCGACACCCCAGACGATGGCCCAGATATGTTGCAGCGGAATGCCAATCGACAAGGCGGCCTGATGGTCATCGGCCACGGCGCGCAGGGCGCGACCGACTCGGGTGTATTGGAAGAACAACGCCAACGTGGCGACCAGCACCGCCGCGACCCCGGCCGCGACCAGATCGAACTTGGAAATCACCATGTTCCAGTTGTCGAGAATCCAGGGAATCGGCTCATCGACGATGCCGAGGTCGAGCGCCCGCGGTTCGCTGCCAAAGATCATCGGGGCCAGACCTTCGATGAAGAAGGCCAGGCCGATGGTCGCCATGAACAGGGCGATGGGCGGCTGGTTGACCAGCTTGCGCAGCACGAACTTTTCGGTCGCGATGCCGAACACGGTCATGATCGCGAAGGCAAGGATGATGGCCAGCCAGAGTGGCGCGCCCTTCTCCATGCAGCCGACCACCGACAGCGCAGCCAGGTAGACCATGGCACCCTGAGCGAAGTTGAAGACGCCCGACGCCTTGTAGATCATCACGAAACCGAGGGCGACCAGCGCATACATGACGCCGGAAAGCAGGCCGCCGATCAATACTTCGAAAAAGAAATTCATCTCGCCCGCTCCTTAATGGCCAGCACCGAGGTACGCCTTGATGACGTCTTCGTTGTTTTTAACTTCTTCAGGGACGCCATCGCCGATCTTCTTGCCGTAATCGAGGACGACGACGCGGTCGGAGATGTCCATCACCACGCCCATGTCGTGCTCGATGAGCACGATGGTGGTGCCGAACTGGTCATTGACGTCGAGGATGAAACGGCACATGTCCTGTTTTTCCTCGACGTTCATGCCGGCCATCGGCTCGTCGAGCAGCAGCATCGACGGCTCGGCGGCCAGGGCGCGGCCGAGCTCGACCCGCTTTTGCAGGCCGTAGGGCAGGCGGCCGACCGGCGTCTTGCGGATGTGCTGGATTTCGAGGAAGTCGATCACTTCCTCGACCTTCTTGCGATGCTCCAGCTCTTCCTTGCGGGCCCGGCCGAACCACAGCGCATGCTCGATGAAGTTGGCCTTCATCTTGGTGATGCGCCCGGTCATGATGTTGTCGAGCACGCTCATGCCCTTGAACAAGGCGATGTTCTGGAAAGTCCGGGCAATGTTCTGCTGGGCCGCCATGTGCGGCTCCATGCGCTTGCGCTCGTTGCCGTGCCAGAAGATCTTGCCCTCCTGCGGGTGATACACGCCATTGATGACGTTGAGCATCGAGCTCTTGCCCGCCCCGTTCGGGCCGATGATGGCGCGGATTTCATGCTCCCTGACGTTGAAGGAAATGTCGGTCAGCGCCTTGACGCCGCCGAAGCGCAGGGAAATGTTCTGCAGGTCGAGAATGACGTCGCCTATTTTTTTGCTCATGTTCAGGCAGCCTTTTTCACGATCGGGAAGGTCTTGGCATCGATGATCTTGAGGTCGGCCGAGACCTTGCCACGGCGACCATCCTCGAACTTGACCTCGGTTTCGATGAACTGATTCGCCTTGCCGCTGTAGAGCGCATCGATCAGCACCTTGTATTTTTCGGCCACGAAGTTGCGGCGCACCTTGCGGGTCCGGGTCAGTTCGTCGTCATCGGGATCCAGTTCCTTGTGCAGGACCAGGAAACGGTGAATCTGCGAATCGGCCACCATGCTGTCGTGCACCAGATCGGCGTTGATCTGCTCGACACACTCGCGGATCAGTTCCAGCACCTCCGGCTTGCCAGCCAGGTCGGCATAGCCCGAGTAGGCGATGCCGCGCCGTTCGGCCCAGTTGCCGACCGCCCCGACGTCGATATTGACGAAGGCGCAGACCATGTCGCGGTCGTGGCCGAAACAGACCACTTCCTTGATGTGCTGGAAGAATTTCAGCTTGTTCTCGATGTAGTTCGGCGCAAACATCGCACCGTTCGACAGCTTGCCGACGTCCTTGGCGCGGTCGATGATCTTCAGGTGACCGTCTTCGTCCAGGAATCCGGCGTCGCCAGTCATGAACCAACCTTCGGCATTGATCGTCTCGGCCGTGGCATCCGGGCGCTTGTAGTACTCCTTCAACAACATCGGGCCTTTGACCAGCACTTCGCCGTTGTCGGCAATCTTGATCTCGACGCCCGGCGCCGGTTGGCCGACGGAATCGAACTTGATCTGGCCATCCGGCTGCAGGCAGACGTAGGCGCAGGTTTCGGTCTGGCCGTAGAACTGCTTGAGGTTGATGCCCATCGAGCGATAGAAGCGGAACAGTTCCGGCCCGATCGCCGCGCCGGCCGTGTAGGCGACCCGGATACGGCTCATCCCGAGCACGTTGCGCAGCGGGCCATAGACCAGCAGGTTTCCGAGCCAGTACTGCAGCCGATCGCCAATACCGACTGACTTGCCGTCAAGGATGTCCGAACCGCAACGCTTGGCCACCGCCATGAAGTGGTGGAACATTTTCTGTTTGAACTTGCCGGCGTCTTCCATGCGGATCATCACCGAGGTCAGCAGGCTCTCGAAGACGCGCGGCGGGGCGAAATAGCAGGTCGGGCCGATTTCGCGCAGGTCGCTCATCACCGTCTCGCCGGATTCCGGGCAGTTGATCGTGAAGCCGGCGACCAGCGCCTGGGCGTAGGAGAACAGGTGATCGCCGACCCAGGCCATGGGCAGATAGGACAGGATGTCGCCATCGGCACCGAGCTTGTCGACCTGCACCCCGCCCTGGGCGGCGGCGATGAAGGCGGCGTGCGTCTGGCAGACACCCTTTGGCTTGCCGGTGGTGCCCGAGGTGTAGAGCATGACCGACACATCATCGAAATGGCCGCGCTCGACTTCCTCGTTCAGGAAAGTCGTATGGTTGCGGTCGTGTATCCGGCCCATTTCCATCAGTTCGTGGATGTCGTGCAGGAAAGACTGGGTGTAGTGCCGCATGCCGCGCGGATCGTCATAGACGATGTGTTCCAGCGTCGGCACCTGATCCTGGATTTCCAGCATCTTGTCGACCTGCTCCTGGTCTTCGACGACGACGAAGCGGATGCCGGCATCCTGCAGCACGAAGAGCATTTCGTTGGCCACGGCGTCCTGGTAGAGCGGCACCGGCACGCCACCCAGACACTGGGCGGCGGTCATCATCATGTAGAGATGCGGACGGTTGTCGCCAATGATGGCCAGGTTGTCGCCGCGCTTGAAACCGAGCGAGGCCAGACCACAAGCCAGGGCACGAACGCGCTCGGCGACATCCAGCCAGGTCCATGTTTGCCAGATGCCGAGATACTTCTCGCGCATGGCCGGGGCATTGGGTCGGGTTTGAGCATGATGAAACAGCAACCGCGGGAAGGTATGCAAACCATCCACCGCGGCGAAATTCGCCTGCGTGGGCATTCTTTAGTCTCCTCATCGCCGCGTTTTTGGGCACGCGGTCTAACGTTCGTTTGATTCATTGTGGGCTGCGCTGGCTTACACAAACCTTGCGCCACGCCACGACAATCTCTCACAGTTGCGGCTCAGTGTATGCACACCCCGCGCTTATAATTGTCGTCCGGCAGACATTCCAGGAAATAAATTGAAAAACGCTGAGGAACTGCTTCGCACCTCCCTCTGGGGCCAGTCGCTGACGGCCGAGGAAATGGATCGCGCCCTGGCCGGCACGATCGAGCGTTCTTTCGCCCCCGGCGCCTTCATCTGCATGAAGGGCGAACCGGTCGACTACTGGATGGGCATCATCGATGGGCTGGGCAAGATGGCCAGCCACTGGACGACCGGCAAGACCACGTCGCTGACCGGCATCAGTGTCGGCGGCTGGTTCGGCGAAGGCTCACTGATGAAGAAGGAGCCGCGCCGCTACGACGTGATGGCGCTGCGCGAAACCCGCGTCGCCTTCATGAACCGCGCCACTTTCAACTGGCTGCTCGACCACAGCATTCCGTTCAACCGCTACATGATCGCCCAGTTGAACGAGCGTCTGGGCCAGTTCATCGGCATGATCGAGAACGAGCGCATGCTCGACACCGATGCCCGTATCGCCCGTGGTCTGGCTGCTCTGTTCAACCCGGTGCTCTATCCCGGGACCAACCGACTGCTGCAGATTTCCCAGGAAGAGCTCGGCTATCTGGCCGGTGTCTCCCGCCAGCGCGCCAATCAGGCGCTCAAGGTGCTGGAAGACGCGGGGCTGGTGCGCAGCGAATACGGTGGTATCCACATCGTCGATCTGGAAGGCCTGCGCAGCTTCGGCGACTGAAGGCCGGGCCGGGCCTGCCCCGGCTGCAACAGCCCGCGTTACTTCACATAGCCCCAGCTCTGCAGGCGGCTGTAGGAATACTCCGCAGCCTTGCCCTTCTGGGTTCGCTTCAGATAGGCCGCATACTGGTTGGCCGCCTCCTGCTTGCGCCCCAGACCTTCCAGCGACACGCCCTTGAGGAAGGTGACGCCGGCATCGCCCGGCATCAGGCGATCGTAGCGATCGAGATGCTCGTAGGCCTTGGCTGGATCCTTCTGGCCAAGCGCCAGAATGCCGACCATCTTCTGGGCCTGCGCTTCCTGCGGATAAATCTTGGTCGCCGCCTGGGCGTATTCCATGGCCGACGCATCCTTGTCCTGAGCTGACAGGCACTTGGCCATCAGCACATTGGCGGCGTAGTCGCGCGGGGTGTTCTTCAAAGCGGAACGGAAGCGCTCCTCGGCCTTGCCGTAATCCTTGCCGGCCATGGCCACTTCACCCTTCTGGCAGGCCTCGATGGTTGGTTTGATGCGGCGCAGCGAAGCGGTATTGTCCATGAAGCGGTCGCGCCCGGCATCGCGCGTATTGCTTGCCGCATACTTGTTCTCGGCCAGCTGCTTCGCGGTATCGCGCCTTTCGCTGCTCATCGGATGGGTCGAGAACATGGTTTTCAGCATGCCCGGCGACTCCTTCTGCTGGTCAACCAGCAATTGCTGCAGGCCGACCATGCCGCTGGCCGGATAGCCGGCGCGAACCATGTATTCCTGGCCCAGCGAATCGGCCTCGCGCTCGTTGTCGCGGGAATAGCTGGCGAGCAGCACGCTGGCGCCAAGCTGGGTGCCAAGATCAGTCAGGCTGCCCACCCCGGCCACTGCGCCGATGATATTGACCCCGGTCATCGCCACCTGCGTCACCATCGCCGTGCCCTGACGCTGCGCGGCGTGACGGGCGTTGACGTGGCCCAACTCATGGCCGAGCAGCGCCGCCAACTCGGCCTCGTTGTCGAGATCGACCAGGATGCCGCGCGTTACGCCCATCGCCCCGCCGGGGAAGGTGTAGGCATTGACGTAGTTGGCGTTCAGCACGCGATACGAATAAGGCATCTGCGGCCGGTGCGACTTGCTGTGCAAACGCTGGCCGACTTCCGTCAGGTACTGGTTGATCGGCCCATCCTGCACCGCCCCCAGATCCTGCGAGAACTGCTGCGGCGCTACTTTCTGATCGACCGCCTTTTCTTCGTCCTCACTCATGCCGACCAGGATGGAACCGCCGCCCACCGGCGAACTGGCACAGCCGGACAGGGCGCTGGCCCCGAGCAGCCAGAGCATCTGGCGGCGGGTGATGCCATTACCGAGCAGATTTTTAGCAAGCTGATTGTGAGCGCTCATGTCACCTCCGAACAGGACTTCAGAATTCAGGGCCTCAATTCTGAGGCAATTTACCCAAGGGATAAAGGCATCGCCAAAGACGCAACAAAAACGGTCAAATACGACAAATAAACCATTTAAATAAGCGCAAATCCATTTATTTAGCAAAGCTTTCAATAACACGGAAAGCCTTGCAAATACTGGATTCTCGACACAATAGTCCTGGGCTTTTTAGGACGAGTGGCTATATTCATAGCAGATACCAATAAACCTGCCGACGCAGGATCAGGGAGATGTCATGAATGCTCGCTCCATTCCCCGCGCCAACCGGCGTTTGCTCGCCATGGCCATTTCGGCAGCCTTCGTTCCCGTGGCAATGGCCGCCCCCGACAGTTGCACGTCCAGTGATGGCGGCGCCACACTGACCTGCGAAGGCAACCAGTCCCAGGGCATCAGCATCACGACCCCGCCCAGCCAGCTCGAGGTTCGGCAGCTCAATCAGGACATCGCCCCGGTCAGCGGCACACCAGGCATCCGGATGATCAGCAACGGCATTGGCAATGTCCTGATCAACAGCGGCGAAAGTTCGGCCGTGGTCGAGATCAAGACAAGCGGCAACGCGGCCTACGGCATCGAAGGCATCACCCTGGGAACCCCAAGCCAGAGCGCCCCTCCGGACACCTTCCTCGGTGTTCCGCTGGTCGGTGTCGATCCGAACGTTTCGGGCGGCACGGTCACCATCAACTCGTACAGCAACATCGCCACCGATGGTGCGAATGCCCATGCGATCCGCGCCTACAGCGCCAGCCCAGGCTATCCGGAGAGCGTGCTGAGCCAACTGCGCGGCTTCAGCGAAACCGGCTTCAGCTTTGCCGTGACCAGCGTCCGCAATACAGCCGGTGATGTGCTGAGTTTCACCGGCGCCAGCATCCAGGTGCGCGGCCATTTGATTGACGCCAACGGGACCATCGTCCGTGATGGCAATGGCAACCCGATCGAGCACGGCACCTTCACCATTTATCCCGACGGCCATTTCACGGTGCAGTACAGCGCCGCCGAACTCGCGGCGCAGGCTGCGCTGGGCACTGGCCAGACTCTGAGCACGGTCGTCAGCTACAGCGTTCTCGGCACACGGGCCGGCAACACGCAGGCAGATAACGGCCAACTGGTCGTCACCTTCCAGAAAGACAGCCACGGCGACCTGATGCAAAACCGGGAAGCCTGGTTCGACACCTTCGGCGTCAGCAGCAAACCGGCGGCGGCCAGTTCGCCCACCCTGTTCCCCGACCTGCAGCGCTATGTCGCGGGCGTTCTCAGCGATGCAATGGCCGGCGGTGCGGGCAACAGCATCGCTATCACCAGCAATGGCGCGCTCGAGACGAAAAAGACCGGGTCCTATGGTATCGACGCCTACAGCCAGGGCGGCACCGGCACCCGGGGGCGCGATGGCAGCATCGGTCACTCGGCCGGCGGCGGAGGAGCGGGCAGTGACGGTGGCGCGGTCAGCGTTGCGGCCAGCGGCAGCATCGTCACGCATCTGGATGCTTCCGGCGGCATCGTCGCCATCAGCGCCGGCGGCGAGGGTGGGGCCGGCGGCGATGGTGGCCACTGGCGCCATGGCCAGAAGGGCGGCACCGGCGGCACTGGCGGCACCGTGACGGTGAGCGGCAATGCCGACATCACCACCAGCGGCGCCGACGCGACCGGCATCTACGCCCTGAGCGTCGGTGGCAACGGCGGCGCCGGCGGCAGCGGCAGCGGTGCCATGCCGGGTGGCGGCGGCGGCTTCGGCGGCAAGGGTGGCGAAGTCAGCGTCGTCGGCGGCTGGAACGTCACGACCGGCGGCGACTACGCCAACGGCATCTGGGCCAGGAGTATCGGCGGCAATGCCGGTGCCGGCGGCAGCGGCGGCTGGCTGTTCGGCAAGCCCGGCAGTGGTGGTGACGCCAGCGATGGCGACAAGGTGACGCTGCACAGCAGCGGCACAATCGAAACCTCGGGCAAGTACGCCTACGGCCTGTACGCCCAAAGCGTCGGCGGCTTCGGCGGCCCCGGCGGAACCAGCTGGGGACTGTTCTGGTCCTTCGGCGGCGATGCCAACAGCGGCGGCAGCGGCGGCGACGTGGATGTCCGGAACGAAGCCTCCGGCACCGTCAGCACCAACAACCTGTACAGCCACGGGATTTTCGCGCAGAGCATCGGTGGCGGCGGCGGCAGCGGCGGCGGCCGCTTCGGCCTGCTAGCTAGCGTCGGCGGCGACGGCGCCGCTGGCGGCAATGGCGGCATGGTGACCGTGGTTAACGAAGGGGCCATCAGTACCGGCACCGACGGCTTGCAGACAACTCATCGCGGCGACTACGCCCACGGCATCTACGCCCAGAGTGTCGGCGGTGGCGGCGGCGACGGGGGCGGTGCCAATGGTCTGGTCGGCATCGGCGGCAACGGTTCGGGAACCAGCGACGGCGGCAAGGTGGAAGTTACCAATCGCGGCAGCATCGACACCTTCGGTCTTCAGTCCTATGGCATCTACGCCCAGAGCATCGGCGGCGGCGGCGGCGACGGCGGCCACTCCGGCGGGCTGGTCAGCATCGGCGGCGACGGCGGTGGCGGCGGCAATGCCGACACCGTCAAGGTGGTCAACGAAGGTGGCATCCATACCCGCGGCGACGAGTCGCATGCCCTCTTTGCCCAGAGTGTCGGAGGTGGCGGCGGCGCAGGCGGCGACGCGGTCGCGGTCGGCGCCGAGGCTTCAGTGTCGATCGGCGGCAAGGGTGGCGCGGGCGGCAATGGCTCGGATGTGACCGTCACCAATACCGCAAACGGAACCATCATCACCGATGGCGAACGCGCCCACGCGATCTTTGCGCAAAGCATCGGCGGCGGCGGCGGCAACGGCGGCTTCGCCATTTCCGGTTCGGCAGGGAGCATCGTCAGTCTCAGCGTCGCCATCGGCGGCAGCGCCGGGACGGGGGGCGATGCCGGCGCGGTCAAGGTTTTTGGCGGCGGCAGCATCGACACCTACGACAAGCAGTCCTACGGCATCTTCGCGCAGAGCGTCGGCGGCGGCGGCGGCTCCGGCGGCTTCGCCATCGCCGGCAGCTACAGCGGCAGCAAGGGCCTGAACCTCAGCCTCGGCGGCGAGGGCGGCGGCGGCGGCGTCGGCAAGACAGTCGATGTCGGCAGCGCAGCGGATCCCTTCTTCGGCAGCATCCATACCCGCGGCGATTACGCCCACGGCATCGTCGCCCAGAGCATCGGCGGCAGCGGCGGCGATGGTGGTTTCGCCATTGCCGGCAGCGTGATGGGCGGCATCACGGCCAACATCTCGATTGGTGGCGACGGCGGCACCGGCAATGATTCAGATGTCGTCACGGTCCACAGCATAGGCAACGTCACCACGGATGGTGCCGGCGCGCATGCCATTCTCGCCCAGAGCATCGGCGGCAGCGGCGGCAACGGGGGTTTCAGCATTTCGGCCAGCCTGGCTGGCGGTACCGGTCTCGATCTCGGCTTCGGCGGCACGGCCGGCGGCGCCAGCGACGGCAATACCGTGAATGTCGGCAGCGCGAACTCGGCCTTGGGCGGAGCGCTCACCACTTACGGCGACCGCGCCCACGGCATCGTTGCCCAGAGCATCGGCGGCGGCGGCGGCAACGGCGGCGCCAGCATCACCGGCTCGTTGCTGAAGCCGGTGTCGATATCGCTCGGCTTCGGCGGCGACGGGGGCGCAGGCGGCAAGGGTGGCCTGGTCAATGCCTATGTCGACAGCGACATTACGACCTGGGGCCGGCAAAGCCACGGCATCCTGGCGCAGAGTATCGGTGGCGGCGGTGGTACCGGCGGCATGGCATTCTCCGGCGCTGTCTCCGCCTTCGGCGGCTTCGCCCTGACCATGGGCGGCGACGGCGGTAGCGGCAATTCGGCCGACACCGTGACAGTGGTGAACACCGGCCGCATCGAAACCTGGAACGAATACTCCTACGGCATCTTCGCACAAAGCATCGGTGGTGGCGGCGGGGCGGGCGGTTCCAGCGGCGCGGTGATGGCCAATTTCAGCAGCCTGGTGCCGATACCCGAGCCCTATCCGAAGGTTGGCGTGAACATCGCGCTGACGCTGGGCGGCGATGGCGGCACGGGCGGCAAGGCCGGCGACGTTGTTATCACCAACGACGGCCGGATCACGACCCACCAGGACTACGCCTACGGCGTCCTGGCGCAAAGCATCGGCGGCGGTGGTGGTGACGGCGGCTCCAGCGTCGCCGCGACTGCCAACTTCTCCCTGCCGGACGATCCCGGCGACGCAGAAGGCCAGGGAGGCAAAGCGGGCGGCCAGGTCGAAGTGAAGGTCGACTTCGCCATGGCCATCGGCGGCAAGGGTGCCAGCGGCAACGTCGGCGGCAATGTGACGGTGACCAATCGCAATGCAATCGAAACCTACGGTGTCGGCGCACACGGCATCTTCGCCCAGAGCGTCGGCGGCGGCGGCGGCGCGGGTGGCGACGCACGTTCCATGATCCTGAGCATCGATCCCTCCAACTGGCAGCCCGATGTACCCGAGGTGCCCGACCCCACCAGCTTCAGCGTCGGCGCGACGCTGAGCGTCGGCGGCCGGGCCGGCACAGGCGAGGATGCCGGGGCAAAGGTGGAGGTCATTAATACCGGCAGCATCGTAACGCGCGGCGCCGATGCGTTCGGCATCTTCGCCCAGAGTATCGGCGGCGGCGGTGGGGTGGGCGGCAGCGGTTACCACGGACTTGACTGGGAGGATTTCGGCGTCTCGGAAGACGTTTCCGAATTGCTCGACTTCGTGCTACCGATCCAGGAAGAAGGTGACCTCAACATCACGGTGGGTGGTGCCGGCGGCGCCAGCGGCGACGGCAAGGAAGTCTTCATCGACCACACCGGCAGCATCACCACCACCGGCCAGGGTTCCGTCGCAGTCCTCGCGCAGAGCATTGGTGGCGGTGGCGGCATCGGGGGCATCGGCGCCATCGGAGATGCCGACAGCAAGCAACTCAGCTTCGGCGGTGACGGTGGTTCATCGGGCAACGGCGGACTGGTACATGTCGTCACCCGGGGCGAAATCTCCACAACTGGCGTCGTCGCCCACGCCATCTTCGCGCAGAGCATCGGCGGCGGCGGCGGTTACGCTGGCAATATCGACCTCGGGGTCACCGACTTCGGCAATGCCTTCGCTTTCGCCGGCGATGGCGGCAATGCCGGCAACGGTGGCGAGGTGAAGGTCGAAAACTTCGGCAACATCATCACCCGCGGCCGCGGCGCCATGGGCATTTTTGCCCAGAGCGTCGGCGGTGGCGGCGGCCTGGGTGGCACCGTCGGCGCCGGCATCGGCATGGCCGGCAGCGTTGGCGGCACCGGGGCTGGAGAGAAGGTCACCGTCACACAGACCGGCGACATCCGCACCTATGGCATCGCCGCGCACGGCATCGTCGCCCAAAGCAATGGTGGCATCAGCGGGGGCATTTATACCGGTTCATCCGGCCTGGTCACGGTCAATAGTTCGGGCAACATCCTCGTCACCGGGGCTGACGCACACGGTATCGTTACCCAGAGCCTGGGCGGAGCGAGCAACGGCAATGTGATCGTCAATATCAACGATGGTTCGGTCACCGGTGGCAGCGGAACGGGTGTCGGGATCATGGTCCTGAATGGCGCCAGCAATGTCATCACCAACAAGGGATCGCTTTCCGCTCTGAGCGGCATGGCCCTGACCGGAGGTACGGCGGCGGAAACCCTCGATAACCATGGCACGCTGAGCGGTAACGTCAATCTCGGTGGCGGCAGCAACAGCATCAACAACTTTAGCGGTGCGACCTTCAATTCCCTGGCCAACATCATGATCGGCGCCGGGCACAGCTTCACCAACGAAGGTACGCTCTCACCCGGCGGTTCGCGGGTGCCACAGACCACCTTGCTGACCGGCAATCTGCAGCAGAACGCCGGCGGCGCCTACAACGTCGACCTCAGCCTGGCGGGCAGAAGCAGTGACCGCCTGGATGTGAGCGGCAGTGCCCTGCTTGGCGGCAGCATCCGGGTGACGCCGATCGATACCGGCTCGACCCAGATCGGCAGTTCGCAGCGCGTCGTCCTGTCAGCCACTGGCGGGGTCACGGCCAACGGCCTGACATTGCTCGCCCCAGCTTCGCCCATCGTCCATTACACGTTGAGCTATCCGAGCAACAATGAAGTGGCCGTTTCCAGCCAGGTGGATTTCTCACCGGCCTCGCTGAGCAACAACGGCCGGCAAATTGGTGCCCACCTCAATGCGATTCTGGCAGCGGGCGGCTCAAGCAGCCTGGCACCAACTATTGCCGCCCTGGTCGGCATGCCGGACGAGGCGCAGTTACGCCTTGCCTACGAAAAGCTCGGCCCGGGCGCCCTGGGTACCTTGACCAATGCATCGACCACCTCCAGCCTTGAATTCAACGATGCAATGCACAGTTGCCGTCAGCGCGATGGCGACTATCGCTTCATCCGCGAAAGCGAGTGCAGCTGGGTCCGTTTGGGCGGCAGCATCAGAGATCAGGAACGGAACGAGCAGAATCCGGGTTACCGGCAGGACGTCGTGACCATGGCCGGTGGCTTCCAGAAGGCGGTGCGGGAAAACCTGCACCTCGGCTTTGGCGCCTCCTACCAGCAATCGGCGCTCAACTCGATCTTTTCGGACGTCAATGGCGAACGCTTCGAAGGCGGCATGATCCTCAAGCAGCGCTACGACGCCACCCGCCTGTCCCTGTCCTTCAGTGCCGGCTATGGCCACTACAACACCCGGCGCCTGGTCGACCTTGTCACGCCGGGCACCTATGCCCAGGCCAGGCCGACTCTGTGGTCCGGCGCCCTGCACGGCCGGATCAGCCACGACATCATGTCCACTGAAAACGCCTATATCCGCCCGATGCTGGGCCTGGGCGTCTCCTACGTGTCACGCGATGCCTATGAAGAAACCGGGGCCGGCGGTGCCAACCTGCGCGTCGAAAAGGCCAGCGACACCTTCGTGTCGCTGCATCCGGCCATCGAGTTCGGCGGCGAGCATCGGATCGGCGGCGAAGACACCCTGCTCCGCCACTTCGTTCGCGTCGGCATGACCCAGTTTCTCGGCAGTAATGAGCGACACGTCACGGCCAGCCTGGAAGGTGCACCCTCCGGCGTCCAGCCTTTCACGGTCACGACGAAGAGCGAGAAGTCCTATGCCGACCTGGCGATTGGCGTCGACATCCTGCGCAAGAGCGGCACTACCGTACGTGTGGAATACACCGGGCAGTTCTCGAACAACAGCTCGACCAATGCGATTGGCGTGAAGGTGGCGATGCCGTTCTGATGCCATGACCACAGGAGTCTCCGGCACATTCACGGAAGCTCCAATGAAAAAGACCGGGCATAACTCCGGCCGTTTTCAATCCTTATCACCGCTCACGGGAACAAGGGCTTGTCATGCTTTGGTGATAGCTGCCCGAGCTTGGCTGGGAGCGTCAAAAATTTCTCATGCGAGCCTCAATTTCAAGATTTTGGCCATCGGCATTCAGTTGCACCGCTTCACGATAGAAGATCGGTTTGGTATTGGTCCGGGATTCCGTCTGATAGTGGGTATATCCCGCCATCTGCCCAGCACCATTGGTCCCGGTTGCCGTAAACCCTACCGGCAAATTGACATTGTAGGATTTGCTGAATGACCCGTTGCTCGCCATGAAATATTTTCCGGGCTTGATATTCGAAAACTGAAAACGACCATACTGGTCCGTTTTGGAGACGATGGCGTACTTGGAAGCCCGCCTATCCATCACCAGCTCCAGCTTTTGCTTGCCACGATTGCCCATGACCTGCTTCTCAAGCTCGATAACCTCCTCCATGTAGGGCGTCATGGGGTAGAGAATGACATCGACCTCCTTGACCGGTACCGGCCTCCCCGATCCATATTTGTCGATATGGAAGAGCACACCGCGAATACTCGACCGGCCACGCTCCATTGCCTGCTTGGTCAAATTCTCATCAAACACGGTGTCCGGCACGACGCGCTTGACCTGATCCATCTCGGCCTGCTGATCGGCCTGTTTCAGCAGGCCGGACTTACCTGCCATGCATCCCGCGTTGATCAGTGCCGCAGTCACCATCGCCACGATAAGAAACACGCGCCGACTATCCAACCTGCCAGGTAGGTGAACTCGATTCTTCATGCCACGGCATCCAGATTTTCAATGATTAAAAAGGACACGAAGGATATTAATCCCGATGTCATTTAGCAAGCATTGCTCGCTATCCATTTTTCGCAAACTGGTAATTTCACCCGCCCCACCTCACATCGCACGGAAGCTAGCCGTTTCCCGTCCGGTCCGGGACGTTTTGGGTTTCATATCAGAGGATGGGGTCGGTCAGGCCGTTGGTGATGGCATTGCCGCCTAGATAGAGGCTGTTGCCCTGGATCGTGCCACTGTTGTTCTGGGTCGCGGCGTTGATGCTCAGCGTGCCGGCGGCCTGGGAACACGCCTGCACTTAGATCACGGAGCCTCTACGAAACCCGGGGCGATTCAGTCGGCGTCACACCGAGTTTTGGCGTAATCGCAAAATAGTCAACACCGTTTTGTAGCATTTTTGCGGCTTGTGCCGCCGGCAGGCCAAGTGCTTGCCCAACCAGCTCCGGTGTCATGGTCGCCAGAGAGAGGTGGCCCCCACCTTTGCAACAAGTCACTGAAGGCGACAAATGAGATTAACTTTGGCATCTTCGAAGCTGTCAAACTCACGCAAGTCCCCAAGATCACCGCGCTCTGAATAATAGACAAGCCACTTTCCTTCGGAGAACACAAGGCATGTCCTTTCGTCACGGGGATAACCAAGAGAGTAATAGGAGTTAGGAATGCCTAATGCCTTCAACTCTTGAGCTAAAGCTTTCAATCGCGGATCACTCATAAGCGCCATACTTTCCTTTGAAGACTTCCCTTAAATAGGGATTGTCACCTGTAGTCAACGTAGATGGTGATCTGCGAACACCATCGATGGCATCAAGCCGGTATTGCATACCACCACCAGACTCGCTAAACCAAGGCCTCACTTCTCCGGCCTTGACCGGTAGCGGGCGAAGAACCTCATACACGTAATAGTCGTCAGCCATGGTGCCGGGCTTCAGCGCTCTGGCTGAATAGGATGTCCCAACCGGCGACAGGAAGGTGCCCTGTGGTGGACCAAACCTATCAATAGTCGCCCCCGGCAACAACATGAAGTCATTCTCTATTTGATTGACTGACCCGGGAAATAATGGCCACTCTCTAGCAGGCAAACCCGTACTGGGTGCATTAAAGTTTGATGATGCCCGCGCGGCGGCACTCTCGGCCTGATTCGCCCCAACACGTGCCCTGATAGCAGCTAGGGAAAGTTCACCTCCGCTGTTTGCCCCACCAACCGCAGCACCAGCATCAACGGCGGCAATCTCCCGTACGGCGCTCTTTCCAAGCGCGGCGGCTGATTTTTCCAGTAGGGATACAGTAGCTTTCGAAGCCGAAACAGCCAAACCACCGGCAGCCGCAACGGGGGCCACAAGATTGAGAAGGTTGATGAACTCCACACCGGCTGCCGTCGCTCCATCTGGACCGGCGGTTTCCAGTGCGGTCAGGTAGCTTTGATACGTATTCTGCAACTGCTGAGAATATTCAGCCGGCAGTTTCTGAAGCACCTCGGGCGATTCAAGGATCGTGCTGACAATCCCCGGTATCTCAGGAATGGCGGCAATCAAATCTTTGGCTGTCAGTACGCTGCCTAGTGCCAAGCCGGATACCAAGCGTCCATCCTGGCCGATACTGGTCGCCGCCCACTTTGTTCGCACAACGGCTTGGCAAACCACACCCCCCTTGCAATTGGCAACCTCGGTATCGCGAGCGCGCTTCTGCCAGTTGCTGAGATAGTTATTGAGCGTCTCGTTCTGAGCCGCATTAGCTGCCGTCACCGCATCACGCTTGAACGCACTAGCAACAGCACCAGACGCCAGCATGCTCGTTGCCTGCAGCGTCACACTCTGGCGAACTTGAGCGTCGCTGAGGTTGCTGCCCCAACCTGAGCCATCCTCACCACCGATCGCATTGTCCACCACCGGATTGAGCAACGATGCCGTCGCCCCGCCTATCGCCCCGGCCGCACAATCTTTCCCCTGGCCGGCGTCGGCAGCGCAGCCGACGCCCGCATGGGCGACCGCACGGCTGGCTGCATCCCAGTCGGTCTGCCCTACCGCATTCGCCCCAACTGCCGCCAGGTCGGAGACGACACTGTTCTTGAAGGCCGTCCCGAAACTGCCACCGTTGATGGCGTTGTTCACCCCGGCCGTGGCCACACCCCGTAGGGCCATGCCACTCAGGTTGGTGCCCAGGGTATCGAGACTGAAGTTGGCCAGCTTGGCGCCCGTTCCGGCGACGTCCTTGATGCCGGCCAGTTGGTTGATGCTTTGGCCGCCCTCCAGAATGGGAGCGCTCAGGATGCCTGCCGTCAGGGCTGCCGTAGCACCGGCCTTGAACATCTGCCCACCGTTGATGCTGCCGGTGGTCAGTAGTTGCGAGGTGGCCGATGAGGCCATGCCTGCCAGGCCGGCACTCACCGCCGCATTGGCTGCCCCGCCGGCTGCCCAGACGGAACCGGAAGCCGCCAACTGTGCCGCCGTCACGCCAGCCGACTCCGCCGCCGTCGCTGCCAGCATCTCAGTCGAGACATAGCCGGTATAGATCGCCACGACAACGACAACGACCATGATCACCACCTGCAACAGCCCCCCATCGCTCTTGGCGTGCATCGCACTCTGGGTGTGGTCAATGTTCGTCGTTTGAACGAATTGGTCGCCGAGCAGGGCCTTGAGGCCCGGACTCGCATCCTGGCCGTTCTCGTAGAACTCGCCGCTGATGCTGTCGATACGACTGGCGTTCAGGTTCAGGTGGGCGGCGCTGATGAAGCCGCCGGGCTGGACGCGGTCACCCCAGACTTCGAGGTAGCCGCCTTTGACGGTCTCGGTGTAGTGGCCCCACTCGGCGCTGCGCTTTTCGTTGGTGAGGGTGTCGGCGTCCAGGTTGAGGGTGTCGGCGGCGAGGTAGCCGGTGTTGCGGACCGAGTCTGCTTCGATGGTGAGGGTGTTGGCTTTGATTACGCCGCCGTTGAGTTGGGCCAGGTCGGCACGGGCGGTGTCGGGCAGGTAGACTTTGGGGACCAGGGCTTCGACGGTCTGTCCGTCCGGTCCGGTGACGGTTTGGGTTTCGTACCAGAGGATGGGGGCTTCGAGCCGGGCGATCTGTGCCGGGCTGAGGGTGGTGCCGAGATGGATGCCATTTTCAGTGGCGAAGCGGGCGGCGTTGGCTTAGAGCTGGGCGCGTTCACCTTCGGGGTCGTTCAGGCCGAGGAAGCTGGTTTGCCCGGTTTCTTTCAGGGCGGCTTCGCGAATCGCTTGTTGTTCAAGACGGGCGTCGAGCAGGAAGGGGTTGCCGGTGTTGCGGAGGTTCTCCGGGAGCAGGGTGTTGAGGCTGCCGGCCGGCAGGCTGATCAGGTTGAGCCGGCTGGTGCTGGTGAAGACGGTGGCGCTTTGTGGGGTCCAGGTGGCGCCGGGGAGGTTGCCCGCGTTGGCGGCAGCGGCCAGGCCGGGGGCCAGCGGGATGGTCTGGTTGGGGACGGTGTTGGCCGGGGTCTGGTAGCGGGGGTCGGTCAGGCCGTTGGTGATGGCGCTGCCGCCGAGATAGAGGCTGTTGCCCTGGATCGTGCCGCTGTTGTTCTGGGTTGCGGCGTTGATGCTCAGCGTGCCGGCAGCCTGGGTGACGGCGCTGGCGCTGCCGAAGGCGCCAAGGAAGTGGTAGCCACCACCAGCGTAGATGTTGCCGTAGTAGCGGTTGAGGCCGGCGGTGTTGTCGAATTGGTTGGCCTGGAGGCTCAGGTCCTGCCCGGCGGTGATCAGGCTGCCGTTGTTGGCCAGGGTACCGCTGACGGTGGCGCCGAGGTTACGGCCGGCCGACAGGGTGCCGGGGGTGCCCATGGTGTTGAGGACCAGGTCGATGTGCTGGATGCTGGTGCCACTGTCGAGATGGATCGCACTGCGGTTGATCAGCGTCGTCCGGCTGTTCTTGTCGACCCAGTCGGGTGAGATTTCGTTGAAGAGCTTTTGTTGGAGGGTGACGTTGTCGATGTACTGCAGCACGTTGGCGACGTAGCCGGCCAGGCTGTAGGCGACGTACGCGGTCGAGGTTGTCCCGCCGCCGTTGGTCAGGCTGCCGGCGACGATGCTCAGGTCGCGGGTGGCTTCGATGGTGCCGGCGTCGTTGGTGAGACTGCCGGCAGCGATGGCGATGTCCTGGCCGGACAGGATCAGGCCGCGATTGGTCAGCGTTCCGGTGACGTTCAGCGTGACGTCGCGCAGGGCTTCGAAGGTCTCTTGATTGCTCAGGCTGTTGGCGGTCAGTCGGAGATCCTGGCCGGCCAGGAACACTGTTTCGTTGGTGCCGTGGGTGTAGTCGTGCAGGCTGAGGATGAGGTCGCGGCCGGCGGCAACCGTGCCACCAAAATTACCGCTTACCCCGGTATCGAGTGTCAGGTCGCGGCCGGCAAGCAGGGTGCCGCCAGTATTGCTGGCGGTGCCGGACAGCGTGAACCGTGCGTCGTTCTCGGCCTCGATATGGGCATTGTTGGTGAAATCACTCGTGGTCATGGCGAGGTCGCCATGGCTGAGAAGCGTACCGCTATTGGCAATACGGGTCGCTTGCAGCGAGAGATTGCCCAGCGTTTCGATGGTGCCGTCGTTGGTCAGGGCGCCGGTTGCCGTCAACTGGCTGCCGTGGCCGCCGGCCAGGGTCGCCGTCACGCCATTGCTCAGGCTGGCCAGTTGGAGATTGAAGGCGCCGTCGCTCTGCAGGCGACCGGTGTTGACCAGGGTGTCGGTGGTGACAGCCAAGGTGCCGACCGCCCCGAGGGTGCCGGTGTTGTCGATGCGGGTTCCGGCGTTGAGGCTGAGATTGCTGCCGACGAGCAGGCTGCCGCTGTTGGCGATGGTGGTGTCGGCCATCAATTGCAAGGCGGCGGCGTGGGTGAAACTGCCGGTGTTGGTCAGACTGCCTGCCCGAACGGTCGTACCGGTACCGCCCATCAAGGTGCCGTCGGAAAGATTGAAGGTGGCGCCCGGCATCGAGATATCGAGTGAGCGGCCGGCGAGAATCTGGCCGCCCCGATTGTCCAGGGTCGGTACGGTGAGGGTGGCATTGCCGTAAGCGGCCAGGGTCTGGTTGCGGTTATCGAGTTGCTGGACCGATAGCGTCAGGTCGTTGCCGGCCAGCATGCCGGTATGGGTCAGGCTGCTGCCGGAAATGGAGATATTACGGGCGGCATCGGCGCGTTGCAGGGTCAGATCGCCGTTGGCCGAGATGCTCAAGTCACCGCTGCTGGCAGCCAGGTTGGCCGCGCTGCGCACGCCCATGCCGGCGGCGGTGGCAATCAGCCGAATGGTGCCGGCGTTCATGGCGCCCAAGAGACTCGCGTCGATGGCCAGGGTTTCACCGATGCTGGCCTGATCGTTGCCGGTGATATTGGCGATGCGGTTCAGGGTGTCGTGATCGACAGTTTGGCGGCCGGCGATCAGGTTGAGCGTGCCCGTACCGATATCGAGCGGACCGGCAATGTTGAGGGTCTGGGCGATGAGGTCGAGGCGGTCGAGGCCGCTGGCGAGACCCGAACCGGTAATTTCGATGCGCCCTGCCCGGACTTCGAAGGCCAGCGCGGCGGCGGTGTCGAAAGCAGTGAGGTTGCCGTTGGGAGCATCGAGCAGTTTGGGTGTGCCGGTCGTCAGGGTGACGTGGCTGGTATTGACGAAGGCGCAGCCGTTGCAGGTGATGCCGTTGGGGTTGGCGATGATGACTTTGGCGGTATCGCCAAGAACGCTCAATGGCCCGTTGAGACTGCTCGGCATGGCAGTCACAACTTCATTCAGGATCAGCGCGGCGCTACGCCCGTTGAGATTGGGGTTGGCAGCAATCTGGGTACCCACCACGGTGCTGATCGGTGTCTTGCTGTTGTTGAGCAGCAGGCCGCCTGAATCGACGTCAAAGCGCTGATAACGGTTGTAGGAAATACCGGCCGCATTCGGGGCAGCAATATTGACCAGCGCTTGCCCGGAGGGGGTCGTCGTCACGGTCGGGGTGCGTCCCGCCACCGCTGCGTCGGCAACCGGGCCGGCCCAGACGAGGCCGGTTGGTGACAGGAGGCACCAGAGAACCATGACCGCCGCACCGATTCGGCGGTGCAACGGGGTATGGGCGGAATCCTGCTCCGGGAACGGATTGACTGACATTGACAAACGCTCCGGGCTATTCAATCTTCGCAGCCATCAATAGCTGGCGCATCAGTTCGGCGCTGGCTTTTTCCAGGGCCTGTGCTTCCAGCGTTCGACGCAGCGTGTTTTGCACATCGGCATAAGCAGGAACTTGTGTTGGCCGCGATTCGTCGAGGCGGACCAGCCAATAGCGACCATCGATAACAAGCGGTTCGGCTGTCACCATGCCGGGGGATAGCGCAGATATCGTTCGGGCCAGGGTCGGTGGCAGGCCGGCTGTTTTTCCGTCGGCCACCGGCAAGGGGAACGACACCCAATCCATGACGCCGCCGGTTTTAGCGTTGGCCAGAACGCTGTGTTGCCGTGCCTGCTCGGCGAAGCTTTTTGCCGTCTGCACCTGTTTCACTATCTGCCGGGCTTCGCTTTCCGTGGCGACGGCAATCACCGAGGGTTTGTATTCGCGCTCGCCGAGACTTTGGACAATCGTTTCGTAGCGGGCGCGAACGTCGGTTTCGGCGACCGGCTGCGGCTTGACGGTTGTTGCGACGTAACGTTCGATCATGGCGCGACTCATTGCGGCATCACGAGCCGCGATCACGGCTGGGTCGTTTTGCAGTTTCTTCTTGCTTGCTTCCTGGCGAAGCAACTCCTGGGCAATCAATTGGGCACGCAGTTGCTGACGTAATTCCGGCGAATCCTTCCCGCCTTGCGCTAAAGCAAGTTGAAGCATCGTGTCGAAGCGAACCTGGGAAATGGCCACCCCATTAACGCGCACGTAGGGCTTGAGGGGTGGTTCTGCCTGGGCCAATCCGGTTGCCAGCAGGAGCACAGCGAGAAGTAGACGACGCATGATGTGGGACTCAGAGTTGTAGCGTGATGGTGAAATTGAAGTAGTCAGTGCGCGGGATGCCTGCAGGGGCCGCCTGGGGAACGCCCCAGATCACCTCGGCGCTGACACCTTTCCAGGCAGCGCGGATACCTAGCCCCAGCGCGGAAAGTTTCTGATCGGCGGTGGCCGACAATTGGCGTGCGACACCGGCATCCCAGAAAGCGTAGGGGTCGAGACGCCAGCCACTAGCCGAAAGCGTGTTCGGCAAAGCATTGGTCCATTGCAGTTCGTTGCGCATCAGTGCGCCGCGGTCGCCGGCGACAATCCCTTCCCGGAAGCCGCGAATGGAGCCGGCACCTCCCAGGTAAATCTGATCGGCCCCGGGCAGGCCGGTACGGGCGGTCTGCCCGGCGAGTTGGGTACGCCAGGCCAAGGCGGAATTGAGTGTCCAGGCCAGCGACACGTTGGCGTCCCATTTTTCAAACTCGAAATGCGGTGCGCTGGACGGCAGGTTCGGTGTGTCGCCATCGCCACCAAAAGCCTTGAGCCCGCGCGAGTAGCCCAGTTCGGCGCTGAGTGCGCCTCTTTGCCCACGCCACAGGGTGTTGCCGGCGAAGCGGGAAACCGCTTGTTGTTGTGGCATCAGGGAGAATTCATCGATCCGGCGTCGGGTATCGCGCAGTACCAGCGTCAGATCCAGAGCGTGACGAAATTGCTGGCTGCGTGAGACAACGTGGTTCCAACCGAGCGTATGGCTGGATGTTTCCGTCAGGCTGACGATGCCACTCAGCAGTTCGACTCGACTATCGGCATGGGCGTAGGCATAGCTTGCCGTGCCATAGCCAAAGGGTACGGAAACGGCCAGAAGTTGGGACTTGGCGTCGGCCGATTCGACATCGGTAAGCGCCCAGCTGTCCCACAGGCCGAACAGATTGTCCCATTCAGCGCCCAGGCGCCGCCGCTGGACACCTGTGGCGCTTTGGCCATAGTTATCCGTGCCGAGAGAAACTCGCCAGGGTTTGTCGGGATGGGTATCGAGCACGACGACTGATCCGCCCGGTGTTTGCCCCGGCTGGATGGAGGCTTCTGCCCGGCGCGAGCGGAGGCGGTTGATTTGATCGACGGTCTGCTCGATGTCGGTCAATTGGAGCGGCTCACCGGCGGCCAGCGGCCAGGCAGAGGTCTCGGCATGATCGTCAAGGCGAATTTGCTCGACCGTGCCGGTCACTACGGTAATTTCGAGTTTGCCGGTAGCGAGGTTTTGCGGGCCGAGGTAGGCACGGGTAGTGACGTAGCCTCGATCGATGTAGGCAGCGGTCAATTTGCGCAGCAGCAGGTCGAGGCGCTTGGAACCGAGTTCGAGACCGATGAAAGGGAAAATAATCCGTTCTCGATCGACAGCACTAAGAACTTGATCACCCAGCAGGGCAATGTTGGTGATCAGGAAGGTGCGTGCGCTTTCGACGACGTCGGCGGGGTTTTGTGTGCTGACCGATGGATGTTCGGGCGTGGCAATCTGCGGCTGAGGACGGCTCAGCGCTTCATCACGGCTTCGCGCACGCTGTTCGTCCAAAAGCCGCTGGCCTTCGTCGCGTTGTACCTGTCCCCACAGCGTCCCAGGCAGGGATGCAAAAGCAACCAGACAGGCGCAAGTAATCTTCCCTTGCCATTGCCATTGCCGGCCAGGTCTCATCGACATGCTGATGGAACTCCCTTGAATCGTTTTATGGCTGATGATCAGATTGTCAGACAGCCCATGCCCAACAAATACCGATTCGTCATTTATCGAAAGCGCGAATCGTATCCATTTATCGTATGCATCAACAATGAAAAAAGAATGAGCTTTGTGAGAAAACTAACGCTCTCTCAAAAACCCACTCTTCGGCATCACCGGGAATATTAGCCATTCGACTAGGCTTCACCATTTTGAGTAATCGGGAAGCGTAGCGACTCGAGACGGATATGCTGCCGATTTGTACCGGCACGGAGTTTTCTACTGCCGGAGAAGGTGCCTCATCTCGATCAGCCGCGTTTCAGATGCCGCCTCAGTCGTCGACCGGGATCGGGCGCCCAAACAGGTAACCCTGGAATTGCGTACACCCCATTGCCAGCAGGCGTTCATACTGGGCCTCGGTTTCGACCCCTTCGGCCACAACATCGAGACCGAACTGCTGGCCAATGGCGATCATGGTCTGGACCAGAATCGCATTGCTGCTGTCGATCGTCATTTCATGGATGAAAGAGCGATCGATTTTCAACTCGGTGATCGGTAACTGCTTCAGATAGGCGAGCGAGGAATAGCCAGTGCCGAAATCGTCGATCGAGAGATGGAAACCCAGTTCGCGCAAGCGCGAGAACTTGTGGAGTATCTCCTTGGTGTGTTTCAGCAGGACGCTTTCCGTGAGTTCAAGACAAAGCAGTTCCGGTCGGAAGCGGTAGCGTTCGAGCAGCTCGGTGATGCGTGCCACACAGTCGCCGTCTTCAAACTGGCGGACGCTGACATTGATCGAAATGCGCCAGTTTTTCCGATCAGGATCGTTTTCCCAGGCTTTTAGCTGCCGGACGGCCTGATGCAGCACCCATTGCCCTAGCGGAAGGATCAGGCCACTTTCCTCTGCGGCAGGAATGAAAATACCGGGCGGAATCATGCCGTGTTCGGCGTCCGGCCAGCGGGCGAGCAATTCAACGCCGTAAACCTTCCGGCCGCCTAGGGCGCTGATTTGCGGCTGGGCGTAGAGCTGAAGTTTTTCTTCTTCAATGGCGTGGCGCAGACGGCTGATCAGCACTGCCTTGGCTTCTGCCTGTTGTTGCAGCACGGGGTCAAAGAAGCGCACGCTGTTGCGCCCGGCATCCTTGGCTGTGTACATCGCAGCATCGGCGTAGCGCAACAAATCCTCGTTGGAGGCCGACGAACCGTTGAACAGGGCAATGCCGATGCTGCCGGTGAGCCGGTAGTCATAGGTGTCTATCAGGTAAGGGGCGGCCAGTGCATCGAGAATGTTGCGTGCAGCCTGATAGGCCTTTTGCGTGGCTTCGCTTTCTGCAGATGAGAGGTTTTCCAGGAGGACCACGAATTCGTCGCCGCCAAAGCGGCTGACGTAGTCGGCATCGCGCGTGTGCTGCCTGATCCGGTGCGCGGCTTCGATCAGCACCTTGTCGCCGACGGCATGACCACGCGTGTCGTTGATGGTCTTGAAATGATCGAGATCGATAAATAGCAGTCCGCCAAAATTCCCGCTTCGCCGGGCGGCGTTCAAGGACTGGCCAAGTTGTTCGTTCAAATAGCGCCGGTTGGGCAGTCCGGTCAGCGCATCGTAGTAGGCGAGGCGGCTGATCTCGGCTTCCTTTTCCTTGATTCCGGAAATATCCAGGAAGGCTGAAACGCGAATTTTCCGGCCGGCCAGGCTCAGGTCGCGACCGCGCAGGATGGCCCAGAATACGGAACCGTCCCGACGCAGCATCTGTGCTTCATAGGGGGCCTGGTCGGCATTCTTGATGACGCGGTGGACGTGGTCGCGCGATTGGGGAGCGATGAAATCGAACGCGCTCTTGCCGAGCATTTCGTCGGCGCTGTACCCCAGGATTTGCGGCGCAACCTGATTGACCCGAACGCAACGGCGATCTTCGTCATAGATGATCAGCCCTTCGATGGTTGCATTGGTCAGCATCTCGAAAGTTTCCAGCGAGGCGCGGCGTTCTTCGTCGACTGCTGATTCGAGTGCCTTCTGGCGAGTGATGTCGATGCCGACCTGAAGGCGGACCCGGCGGCCATCAGGCCAGCGAAGGTGGCGGCCATTCAGCAGATAGGTACGCTGGTTGATGGTGTTGGTGTTTTCCCACTCCACCAGCTCATCGTCTTCTGGCTGGTTCGGTGAGGGCATGCCGGGACAGCCGATACAGACTTCATCGCGGCCGCGTTGCAGTGCCTGAAAGCATTTATTGCCGACCACATCACCGAAAGTACGAACGACGCTGCCATTGGCGTAAAGAATTTCGTAAGTCGTCGTATCGATGGCGTAAACAAAGCCGCCCGCTTCGTTCAGGACGAAGTCGAGCAAATGGGTGTTATCGACGATCCAGTCGGAAGCGGCATTCGTTGTCTGCGGGCACATAAGCGATGGCTGCCTAATGCATTAGCATTTGCTGATTATTATGCAGATTCGCCGATGCAGGCTACAAAAAACCGTATTTCAGGTTATCCCGCAGGTCGATCACGAAAAAACGGCGAGGTACTTGGCCTCGCCGTCGTTTTGCTCCTCCGCCCTATCGGGTTCGGGTTGCTGTTCGCCTTTTATTGGCCTTTACATGCTGCGACGGTACTGGCCGCCGACTTCGTACAGCGCGCTGCTGATCTGGCCGAGCGAGCAGACCTTGACGGCATCGACCAGCACGGCGAAGACGTTGCCATCTTCAATGACCGTCTGTTTCAGCTTGGCCAGCATGGCCGGCGATTTGTCGGCATTGCGGGCCTGGAAGTCGCGCAGGCGCTTGATCTGCGACTGCTTTTCTTCCTCGCTCGAACGGGCCAGCTCGATTTCCTGCTGGGCCATGCCCTTCGGATTCAGGAAGGTATTGACGCCGATGATCGGGTACGAGCCGTCGTGCTTCTTGTGCTCGTAATACATCGACTCTTCCTGGATCTTGCCGCGCTGGTAGCCGGTTTCCATGGCACCCAGCACGCCGCCGCGCGAGGCGATGGCTTCGAATTCCTTCATCACGGCTTCTTCGACCAGATCGGTCAGTTCGTCGATGACGAAAGCGCCCTGGTTCGGGTTTTCGTTCTTGGCGACGCCCCATTCGCGATTGATGATCAGCTGGATAGCCATGGCGCGGCGCACGGACTCTTCCGTCGGCGTCGTGATCGCTTCGTCGTAGGCGTTGGTGTGCAGCGAGTTGCAGTTGTCGTAGATGGCAATCAGGGCCTGCAGCGTCGTGCGGATGTCGTTGAAGTCCATTTCCTGAGCGTGCAGCGAACGGCCGGAGGTCTGGATGTGGTACTTCAGCTTCTGGCTGCGCTCGTTGGCGCCATACTTGTTCTTCATCGCAATCGCCCAGATGCGGCGGGCAACGCGGCCGATCACCGAGTATTCCGGGTCCATGCCGTTGCTGAAGAAGAAGCTCAGGTTGGGCGCGAAATCGTCGATGTGCATGCCGCGCGCTAGATAGCTTTCCACGTAGGTGAAGCCGTTGGACAGCGTGAAGGCGAGCTGGCTGATCGGGTTGGCGCCGGCTTCGGCGATGTGATAGCCGGAGATCGACACCGAGTAGAAGTTCTGCACCTGGTTATGGACGAAGAATTCCTGGATGTCACCCATCATCTTCAGGGCGAATTCGGTGCTGAAAATACAGGTGTTCTGGCCCTGGTCTTCCTTCAGGATGTCGGCCTGGACGGTACCGCGTACAGACTTGAGCACCCATTCGCGGATCTTCTCGGCTTCGTCTTCGGTCGGCTGGCGGCCATTGTCCTTTTCGAACTTGGCCATCTGCTGGTCGATGGCCGTGTTGAAGAAGCAGGCCAGGATGATCGGCGCCGGGCCGTTGATGGTCATCGACACGGAAGTGGTCGGGGCCAGCAGGTCGAAACCGTCGTAGAGAACCTTCAAGTCATCAAGCGTGGCGATCGACACACCGGAGTTGCCGATCTTGCCGTAGATGTCCGGACGCTCGTCGGGGTCGCAACCGTACAGGGTCACCGAGTCGAAGGCGGTCGACAAACGATGGGCCGGCATGCCTTCGGAAACGCGCTTGAAGCGGCGGTTGGTGCGGAAGGCATCGCCTTCGCCGGCGAACATGCGGGTCGGGTCTTCACCCTCGCGCTTGAAGGCGAAGACGCCGGCGGTGTAGGGGAAAGAACCGGGGACATTCTCGCGCATCAGGAAGCGCAGCGTTTCGCCGTCATCGCCGAACTTCGGCAGGATGACCTTCTTGATCTTGGTGCCGGACAACGATTCGGAAACCAGCTTGGTGCGGATTTCCTTGTCGCGGATTTTGACGACGTATTCGTCGCCCGAATAGGCTTCGACCGTCGCCGGCCACATGTCGAGCAGCTTCTTGGCCTTCGGATCTTGCTCGGCATCCTTGAAAGCCTGCATTTCGTCAAAATCGGCCACGTTCTTGTCGCAACCGGCGAAAACGCCCTTGGCGATGCGTAGCGACTGGCGTTCGCGGGCGATCTTGACCTGCTCTTCGGTATGGGCGTGGTAGCCGCGCACGGTGTCAGCAATTTCAGCCAGGTAACGGACGCGCTGGGCCGGCACGATGGCGCGCTGGGTCGAGGACTGCTTGACGGTGACAATCGGCAACTGGCCGGGCTTCAGGTTCAGACCCTTTTCGGTCAGTGCCGGCACCAGCGCCTGATACAAGGCGGTGACGCCATCGTCGTTGAAGCGGGCGGCCTGCGTGCCGAATACCGGCATGTCGTCAGTCGGCGTCGTAAAGGCTTCACGGTTGCGCTGGTATTGCTTGCGCACATCGCGCAGCGCATCCTCGGCACCCTTGCGGTCGAACTTGTTGATCGCCACGAAGTCGGCGAAGTCGAGCATGTCGATCTTTTCCAGCTGCGAAGCGGCACCGAACTCCGGCGTCATCACGTACAGCGACAGATCGACGAAAGGCACGATGGCCGCATTGCCCTGGCCAATGCCGGAAGTTTCAACGACCACCAGGTCGAAGCCGGCCAGTTTGCAGGCGGCGATAACCTCAGGCAAGGCAACGGAAATTTCGGAGCCGGTGTCGCGGGTGGCCAGCGAGCGCATGAAGATGTTCGGATGCTCGATGGCGTTCATCCGGATACGGTCGCCGAGCAGGGCGCCGCCGGTACGCTTGCGCGACGGGTCGATGGAAATGAGGCCAATCTTGACGCTGTCGCCCTGATCGAGGCGGAAGCGGCGAACCAGCTCGTCGGTCAGCGAGGATTTGCCGGCACCGCCGGTGCCGGTGATGCCAAGGACCGGCGTTTCGAGCGCGGCGGCAGCCTTGAGCAGCGGCTCCTTGAGGGCCGGCGCTTCGCCGTTTTCGAGCAGCGTAATGAGGCGCGCCAGCAGGCGCTTGTCGCCAGCCTGCAAACCGGCCAGTGCCTGCTCGGCACTCGGCACGCCTTCATCGGCGACATCGAAGTCGGCATTCTGCACGACCTCGTTGATCATGCCTTGCAGGCCCATATGGACGCCGTCTTCCGGTGCGTAGATGCGGGTGACGCCGTAGTCGTGCAGTTCCTTGATTTCGGACGGCACGATCACGCCGCCGCCACCACCGAAAATCTTGATGTTCTCGCCACCGTTGGCCTTCAGCAGATCGACCATGTACTTGAAGAATTCGACGTGACCGCCTTGGTAAGACGTGATGCAGATGCCCTGCACGTCTTCCTGCAGCGCGGCATTGACGATTTCCTGCACCGAGCGGTTGTGGCCGAGGTGGATCACTTCGGAGCCGGTCGATTGCAGGATGCGACGCATGATGTTGATCGAGGCATCGTGGCCGTCGAACAGCGAGGCGGCAGTGACAAAACGAACCTTGTTCTTCGGCTTGTACGGGGAAAGCTTCTTGGCAACGGAAAGATCGGTCATGACGCCTGCCTCAATCAAAAGGTGGAAAGGCGTTCATGGTAGGCCGCTTTAACCCCGCCACCATTGTGGCGATTGACGACAATCGTGCAAATTCCGCCAAGGTGATAAAGTGTTGTGGTCGCCCATCAAAAAACAGCCAGAATGCTGCATCGCACCAATCCCGACTCCCCGCCGCGCACGCAAGCCACTGTTGCCATGGGTTTTGTTACCGGCATGCTGGCTGGACTGGCTCGCCGCCAGATCGACCCGATGCCGCTGCTGGCTGCCACTCACATTGATATTGCAGACACCGCCAGACGAATCCCGATCGAACACTACGCCGCGCTCTACAACCGTCTCAATCGCGAACTGGACGACGAAGGTTTCGGCCTGTTCGCCCAGCCGATGCGCGTTGGCAGTTTCGAATTCCTCTGCCGTGGCTGCCTGAGCGCCACCACCCTGGCCGAAGCACTGACCCGTGCCGCCCGTTTCCTGCACGTCGTACTGCCCGATCTCGCTGTCAGCATCCGCCGCTCGCACGGCCACGCCGAACTGGCCATCACCGAGACCCGCAAGCTGGCCGAGCAGACCGACGACCCCGGCCGCGTCTTCGCCTTCGAATGGCTGCTGCGCCTGCTGCACGGCCTCGCTTGCTGGCTGGCCGGGCGCGGCATCGGCCTCGACAACGTGATTTTCCCCTACCGCAAACCGCCCCACTTCGCCGACTACGCGCTGATCTTCACCGAAGACTCCCGCTTCGCGCCGACCGTGCCCGGCGGCAATGGCACGCTGGTCGCCAGCTTCAATGCCAACCTGCTCGAGCTGCCGATCCGTCGCGACGAAGCGGCGCTGACGACCTTCCTCAATGGTGCTCCCGGCAAGATCACCATGCTTTACCGGCGCGACCGGGAAATGGTCATCCGCGTCCGCGACCTGCTGCGCGCCGCGCTACCGGCCACCCTGAGCCTCGACGACATCGCCGACCGCCTGCACCTGTCGCCGCGCACCATCCACCGCCGCCTGGAAGAAGAAGGTTCCAGCTTCCGCGGCATCAAGGACGCCCTGCGCCGCGACATGGCGCTGGCCCGGCTGACCAAGACCCGCGACTCCATCGCCCAGGTTGCTGCCGACCTCGGCTATGCCGACACCTCGGCCTTTTACCGCGCCTTCGTCGAATGGACCGGCATGGCACCAGCCCATTACCGGCGACGGTGGGCCGCAGGCGGATAGAACAGCGGCCGAATCGCCCGGAAATCCCCACACCTGACAAGGCTTTTGGGCGGATAATCAAGAAACGACATATCCGGCAAAAGTGATGGACATTTACTCGATTGCACGCCTTGCCCTTTCCCGGTGCCTGACCGCACTGGGGCTGGCCGGCCTGCTCGTCCTCACCGTTCTCACTGCCCACGCCGGGGAAAGCTACACCTTCGCTGTTGTCCCGCAGTTCGAGCAGCGCAAGCTGTTCGCGACCTGGAAGCCGATTATCGACGAACTCTCCCGGCGCACCGGCATCACGCTCAATCTGGTGGCGACGCAGAGCGTCTCCGAGTTCGAGCGTGAGCTGTCGCGCGGCAGCTACGACTTCGTCTATAGCAACCCGTATCACATCCTGCGTGAACTCACCCGCCAGGGCTATGTGCCGCTGGCCTGCGACCAGACACCGCTGCGCGGCATCCTGGTAGTCCGCAAGGACAGCCCGATCAAGTCACCGGCTGAACTGAACGACGAGAAACTCGCCGTCCCGTCCTACAACGCCCTGGGCGCCAGCCTGCTGCTGCAAGCCGATCTGGCGCAGATCTTCAAGGCCAGACCGAGGCTGGTCAACGTCAAGACGCACAGCTCGGTCTACCTGCAGGTCGCCACTGGCCAGCTGGCGGCCGGCGGTGGCGTCGAGAAAACCCTACGGGAACAGGACAAGGCCGTGCAGGACATGCTGCGCGTTCTCTACACCACCCGCGACATGCCGTCGCATCCGGTGGCCGCGCACTCGCGCGTGCCGCTACGGGTGCGTCAGGCTGTCCAGCATGCCCTGCTCGCCCTGAACGAAAGCGAGGAAGGGCGGCAGTTGTTGCAGCGCATCCCGATACAAAAAGCCGTACCGACATCGATGCAGGACTATCTGCCGATGCGCCAGTGGGGCCTGGAAACCTACTGGGTCGACTGAACACCGCCATGCTGCTACGCCAAAAAATACTCCTCCCGCTACTTCTGATCGGCGCCCTGATCGCTGCCGCCCTGCACTTCATCTGGATACCCGCCGCCATCCAGAAGACTGAAGCCGCGCACATCGCACTGATTCAACGCCATCTCGACAGCATCGCCGAAGGTCTGGTCCCGCCTTTGCTGGCCGATCAACTGGCCAGCGTCTACGAAACCCTGGCCGCGCTGGAAAAGAAAAACCCGGAATGGCGCCTGGTACGGCTGACCAGCCCGCAAGGGAAAGTCATGTACCCGCTGATCTCCCTCAGTGGCCAGGAAATGCCCGCCCCGGAAACGGAACCGCTCCAGCGCTTCAAGCTGCGCATCCACTATCTCGACGTCGAACTCGGGACACTGCAGGTGAATGTAGACCTGCACGACTTTGTTGCCGACAACCTGAGCCATCACCGCGCCCTGCTCGCCGCCCTGCTCGCCATCGTCGCCGTGCTGACGCTGACCATTACGCTGATTCTCGAATTTGCCGTCATCCGCCCGACCCGCCGCCTGAGCGAAGCGGCCGGCGCCCTGGCGCAGGGCGATTTCGAGGCAGCACTGCCCCCTGCCAGCGCCGACGTCATCGGCGACATGGTGCGCAGCTTCGAGCGCATGCGCGAAGACCTGAAAGCCAAAAGCAGCGAGTTGCGCGCCGAGATCGAGGAACGCCAGAAAGCCGCCCAGGCGCTGGCCGAGCATAAGGAGCACCTCGAAGAAGTCGTCGCTGTCCGCACCGAGGAACTGGCCCGCGCCCGCGACGTGGCCGAAATGGCCAACCGCGCCAAGAGCGCCTTCCTGGCCAACATGAGCCACGAAATACGGACGCCGATGAACGCCATCCTCGGCCTCAACCACCTGCTCCAGCGCAACGCCACGCCCGAGCAGCACAAGCAGCTGGACAAGGTCGCGCAGGCGGCGAAGCATCTGCTCGGCATCATCAACAACATTCTCGACTTCTCGAAAATCGAGGCCGACAAGCTGAACATCGAATACGCCGATTTCGAGTTCGAGCAGATCTTCCGCCAGCTCAATAACCTGATCGGCCTGCAGGCCGAGAACAAGGGGCTGGAGATCGTCGATCGCATCGACCCCGACATTCCGGCCGTGGTGCACGGCGATGGCATGCGCCTGAGCCAGATCCTGGCCAATTACGCCAGCAACGCGATCAAATTCACCGAGCATGGCAGCATCGTCCTGAGCGCCCGGCTGATCGCCGCCGACTCGGCCAGCCTGCGTATCCGTTTTGAAGTGAGCGACACCGGGATCGGCCTGACGCCGGAGCAGCAGGCTCGCCTCTTCCTGCCCTTCGAACAGGCCGATTCATCGACCACCCGCAAATATGGCGGCACCGGCCTCGGGCTGGTCATCAACAAGCGTCTGGCCGAATTGATGGGCGGCCAGGTTGGCGTGTGCAGCGAGCCGGGCGAAGGCAGCACCTTCTGGGTCGAACTACCACTCCGCCGCGCCACCCAGGCCGGGGCAACCAAGACTCGCCGGCCCTTGCCCGAACAACTCAAGGTCCTGATCATCGACGACGATACCAACGCCCGCGAAGCCCTGAGCCACATGCTGCATGGCAGCGCCACCCGCATCGCCAGCGCGGCGTCCGGCGAAAGCGGCCTGCATCAGGTGCAAGAAGCCCGCGCAGCGGGCGCTCCGTTCGATCTGGTGCTGACCGACTGGGCCATGCCGGGCATGGACGGCATCGAAACCAGCCGACGCATCATGGCGCTCGGCGCACCGACACCGCGCATCATCCTGGTCACCGCCTTCGGCCGCGACTGGCCGCTCGAACGCCTGCGCGAGTCGGGCATCGTGCACCAGATCAACAAGCCGGTCACCCCCAGCGAGCTGCAGACTGCCCTGATCGACGCCATGCTCGGCAAATCCGACCAGACGGTCGAGAATTCTTCAGCGATCGACCTGTCGCCGCTGAACGGTCGCCGCATCCTGCTCGCCGAAGACAACCCGATCAACCAGGAAGTCGCCATCGAACTGCTCAAGGATGTCGGCCTGCAAGTGGATGTCGTGGGCGATGGCCAGCAGGCGGTCGATCTCGCCTGCAAAAACGATTACGACGCCATCCTGATGGACGTCCAGATGCCCGGCATGGACGGCATCGCGGCAACCCGCGAAATTCGCCGCCAGCCCGGCCGAACTGCCGTCCCCATCCTGGCCATGACCGCCAACGCCTTTGCCGAGGACCGCGATGTCTGCCTTGGCGCCGGCATGAACGACCACATTGCCAAACCGGTCGATCCGCAACACCTTTACCAAACCCTGCTCCACTGGATACGCCTGACCCCGGGAGGCGGCGAAACCCCTGCCGTCGCCCCGGAAATTGCCATCGACGAGCAGCAAGAGCGTGCCGCCATCGGCGCCATCGCCGGCCTCGATCTGGCCGCCGGTCTGCATGTCGTCTCCGGCAAATGGCCTGCCTACCGGCGCATTCTTCGCCTGTTCGCCGAAACGCACCGCACCGATCATTGCCGGATTGCCGACGCCCTGGCCAACGACCAGACGGCCATTGCCCTGAACACTGCCCACGCGCTGAAAGGCAGTGCCGGCAACATCGGCGCCACACTACTGGGCCAACTCGCGGCGGCGATCGAGCAGGCGCTGAAGAAGCCGGAGGGCATCATTCCCGGCCAGCTCGATGCGCCGCTGCACCAACTCGCCGCCGAACAGAACCGCCTGCTCGGCGAGCTTGATCGCTGCCTGAGCGGGGAAAACAGTCCCGCCATCCCCCTGGTTCCAGCGGCGAAAATGGCTGCCTGTCTGGCTGAATTGCGACAGCTGACGGCCGAAGACGATATCCGGGCCGAAAGTTTCTTCAGCGCGCATCGCGCCGAAATCGAACAGCGCCTGGGCAGCGAAGCAACACAGGTTCTGGCTCGCCATCTGGCAAATTTCGATTTTGTTGCAGCCCTGGCCTGCCTGCCGCCAGAAACACCAGACCCAACTTTGGCCTCGGCCTAATAAGGGCGACAATGGGCGGGTCGTCCACTCGCCCGGCCCACCCCATGTTCGTCCGATCACTGAAAACCACTCTTGGCCTGCTCGCCCTGCTTGCCAGCAACGCGCTGTGGAGCGCCGGCCTGCTGGAAAAAGAAGTCTATTTTTCCGAAGCCGACATCCAGACGCAGCTTGAAAAGAGCGGCACGATGCAGAAAAGCTACGGCAACGGCCTGATCGTCGTCGCCCTGATCGAGCCGCCGAGAATCCATCTCGGCGACCCGGAAGGCAAGGCCGCGGTGGCCGCCCGACTCAGGGTTTCCCTGCTCGGCAATCCGCCGGTACCGGTCGACGTGCTGGCCACTTCCGGCTTGCGCTACGACGACAACGCCAAAGCCTTTTTCCTGGAAAACCCGGTTGCCAACTCGGTGCAGTCGACCGGCATCCCGCGCGAGGCCGAGCCGATGGCGCGGCAAGCCATCACGCAGATGATGACCGCCTATTTCCGCAGCAAGCCGGTCTACGTACTGCGCGAAGATGGCTCGCTGCAGGAAAAGGCCGCCCGCTGGCTGCTCCGCTCGATCCGCATCGAACCGGGCCGGGTGGCGGCCGTGCTGTCGCCGGTCTGAGCCTTAGTCGGCCCCGAACTCCCGGGCATACGGCTCGCGCAGATCAACCGGCTTGATGGTCTTCTTGCGCATCCGGATATTCAACATCTCGACGCCGACCGAGAAAGCCATGGCGAAGTAGATGTACCCCTTCGGCACGTGGTGACCGAAACCGTCGGCAATCAAGACCACACCGACGACGACCAGGAAGGATAGCGCCAGCATCTTGATCGTCGGGTGATTCGAGACGAACTCGCCGATCGAACGGGCAAACAGCATCATCAGGCCGACCGAAGCGACCACGGCGGCGATCATCACGCCGACCTGGCTGACCATGCCGACCGCGGTGATGATCGAATCCAGCGAGAACACCAGGTCGATGACCATGATCTGGGCAATCACCCCGGCAAAGCTCGACGCCACCTTGGCCGACTCGCTGCCCTCCTCGCCTTCCAGCAACTGGTGCACCTCGCCGGTGCTCTTCCAGATCAGGAACAGGCCGCCGGCAATCAGGATCAGGTCGCGCCCGGAAACGCCGTAGCCGAACAGGGTCAGCACCGGCTCGGTCAGGCCGACGATCCACGACAGTACCAGCAGCAGCGCGATGCGCATGAACATCGCCAGGAACAAGCCGATACGCCGCGCCAGCTCCTGCTGCTCCCTGGGCAACTTGTCGACCAGGATGGAAATGAAAATGATGTTGTCGATACCGAGCACCAGTTCCAGTGCGGTCAACGTGAAGAAAGCGATCCAGATTTCGGGGGAGAGCAGGAATTCGAACATGGCAGGGAACCGGAAAAATCGTAAGCGCCTATTCTAAGCAGGCCGCCCGATGCGAACCACCGAGCATGGCAACAGCAACACTTCGAGAAACCCGAAGAGTCACCCGCATTTTTGCCGCTTCACAAGCCTGGCCTCGCCCCCTGCCTGCCCATGCCTCCGATCGAAATGTCATTACATAGTCATATCGCCGCACTA
Organism: Azonexus sp.; assembly: GCA_041909135.1. GTDB lineage: Bacteria > Pseudomonadota > Gammaproteobacteria > Burkholderiales > Rhodocyclaceae > Azonexus. The sequence continues at coordinate 89,726 of JAYREA010000003.1, forward strand.
GCCTAGGCGCTCCCCCACCCCTGAGGAGCCCCCATGCGCAAGCACTCCCTTTCGCTCGCCACCCTGCTGGTCGCCGGCACAATCGGCCTCGCCCCGACCGCCCCGGCTGTTGCCCACGACGGGCAGAACGCTTACAACGAACGCGGCGAAAACGCCCCGCTGGTCATCGGCCACCGCGGTACCGCCGGCTACCTGCCTGACCACACCCTCGAAGGTTACGCCCTGGCCATCGCGCTGGGCGCCGACTACATCGAACCCGACCTCGTCTCGACCAAGGACGGCCACCTGATCGCCCGTCACGAACCGAACATCACGGCGACGACCGACGTCGCCAGCCGCCCCGAATTCGCTGCCCGCAAGCGTACCCGCCTGGTCGATGGGGCGGCCGAAACCGGCTTTTTCGCCTCCGACTTCACGTTGGCCGAAATCAAGACCCTGCGGGCCAAGCAGCCGATCCCGGCCGACCGGCCGACGCAATTCGACGGTAAATTCCAGATCCCGACCTTCGATGAAGTGATCGAACTGGCCAAGCGCAAATCGCGTGAAACCGGCCGGACCATCGGCATCTATCCGGAAACCAAGCACCCGACCTACCACCAGGCCCTCGGCCTGCCGCTGGAAGGCAAGCTGCTCGCCTCACTGACCCGCGCCGGCTGGAACCACCGCCACGCCCCGGTCTTCATCCAGAGCTTCGAACAGGCCAACCTGAAAGCCCTGAGCAAGCTGACCAAGGTCCGCCTGATTCAGCTGGTCGATGCCGACGACGTCAACGCCGACGGCAGCCTGGCCTACAACGCTCCATTCGACCGTCCGTACGACTGGACTGCCTCCGGCAAGCCTGAACTGCTGGCTCGTACCTTTGGCTGGTTCGCCACCGATGCCGGCCTCGACGAGATTGCCAGCTACGCCCACGGCATCGGCCCGTGGAAACGCTATATCGTCAGCACCGTCGTTTCCGATGCGACCGGCCCGGGCGAAGCCGCCCGCGCCCTGGCCGAGCCGACGGATCTGATCGAACGCGCCCACGCCCGCGGCCTGAAGGTACACACCTGGACTTTCCGCAACGAGCCACGCCGTCTGGCCAGCGACTACACCGGCAACCCGGTTAACGAGTACCTGCAGTTCTACCGCCTGGGTATCGACGGTGTCTTTTCCGACTTTACCGACACTGCCATCGTGGCGCGTACGCTGTACAAGCTGGAGCAGGACGGCTACAACAAATGCTTTACCGGCAGCGGCCTGAGCCGCGCCGAACTGCGCGCCTGCAACGCCGGCGGGTAATCGCAAGAAACCGGATTCCATTACCGTCCGGGCAAAGGGCCGCCATATCTTGGGCGGCCCTTTTCGCTTCAAGTCGGAGGCGTCCTGCCCTCCTCCTGTCACCGTTCCATTGCGCTACCCGCCAACAGCAGCACCTTTCGCGTACATTCGGGGCTCAAAGGGCTATCCTTGCTGCCGCAGCTTCACAAGCAACCAAGGACAAGGCACATGGACAGCAAGACCTTACTGGCACAGGAATGGCGAACCCTGCAGGACAATCACGAACAGCACGAGCGCAACGCTCTCAGCATCAAGCTGGTCTGCCTCGCGCTTTGCCTGATTGGCCTGTCGCTCCGGCTACCGCCGGTCTGGATAGGCTTTACGGTGCTGCTCTGCTGGGGCCAGGAGGGCATCTTCAAGACCTACCAGTCGAGACTGGCCGAGCGCTTGCAGCGCGTCGAATCGCTGCTCGGGCAGCCCGAGCCGCCGCCAGCCGCCATGCAACTCCATACCGACTGGGCGGCCAGCCGGCCCGGCAGCAGCGGCCTGATCGCCAGCTATGCGATCAGCGCCTGCCGCCCGACCGTCGCCTTTCCCTACCTGCCCATTGTGTTGATGCTGCTGGTCGGCCGCTGGCTGACCTGGCTCTGAGCAAAATCCACCAAGGAAGCATCGAATGAGTCATCCCAAATCACGCGAAGTAACGCTGCCGGTCAAGATCACCGACGAACTGGGACTAAGCCTGGACCGCTTGCGCCAGGCCTGGCGGGAGAATCCGGCCAGCGTGCCGAAGGGTCTGTCCTGCTCGGAATCGAAGGAAGGGCAATTCGTGCTGGTCGCCGCCGAATCGGCGTTTGTCACGCTACCCGGGGCCTGTGTCATCAAGGGCATCGGCGCCATTGAAATGCTCGGCGATGATCCGCTGTTCGAAGCGGGGGCCAATTCGAAATCCCTGCTCCTCAAGGCCAGCCCCGAAGGCTGGAAGTTCTCGGTCAAGTTCGTGCCACCGATCGTTCGCGAGCGAAACGCCAAATAACCAGGCGGCTCTCTGCCGCACGCAGGCTAGTCGAGAGATCACGCCATGGCCGGCCATTTGATGGCTGCCAGCGACCAACGAACACCCGGCCAGCGCAGGGTGTCCGTTGTCACCGGCCAAGGAACTCAGCGGACTTCCAGCAGACTTTCGTCCCAGGCCGCATGCTTTTCGAGCCCGAGCAGGTTGGCGACCGTGGCCGCGATATTGGACAGGCCGGCCGTCTCAAGTTGCTTCAGGCCCAGCCTGCCACCGCTGGCATTGTCGTAAAGGATCAGCGGCACCGGGTTCAGCGTGTGCGCCGTCTTGGCCTTGAATGAACCATCCTTGTTCATGGCCGGCTGCTTGGTTTTCTTGTCCAGTTCGAACATTTCGTCGGCATTGCCGTGATCGGCGGTGATCAGCGCCACACCGCCGGCCGCGTCGATGGCTTGCAGTACGCGGGCCAGCGACAGGTCGACCGCCTCGACAGCGATCCGGGCCGCTTCGAAATTACCGGTATGGCCGACCATGTCGCCATTGGCGAAGTTGCAGCGCAGGGTCTGGTACTGGCCGGACTGGATGGCGGCGATCATCGCATCGGCGATTTCGGCCGCCTTCATCCATGGCCGCTGCTCGAAGGGAACGACATCGCTCGGCACTTCCTGCCAGGTTTCGCCGTCGAACTTGCCGGAGCGGTTACCGTTCCAGAAGTAGGTGACGTGGCCGAATTTCTGCGTTTCGGAACAGGCGAACTGGGCAATGCCCGATTTGGCGAACCACTCGCCCGTGGTGTCCTTGATCGCCGGTGGGGCAACCAGGAAGCGGGCCGGCAGTTTCAGGTCGCCGTCGTATTGCAGCATGCCGGCGTAGGTCACTTTCGGCGTACGGACGCGGTCGAACTTGTCGAACGCCGCTTCCTCGAAGGCCCGGGTGATTTCTATGGCGCGGTCGCCACGGAAGTTGAAGAAGACGACCGCATCGCCATCTTCGATGGTACCGATGGCTTTGCCGTTTTCGCCGATGACAAACTCGGGCAGATCCTGGTCGATGGTCCCCGGATGCTGCTCGCGCAAACCGTTGACTGCCGCCGTGGCGTTGGCGAACTGCGGACCTTCGCCCAGCACATGGGTTTTCCAGCCTTTTTCGACCATCGCCCAGTTGGCGTCGTAACGATCCATCGTGATGTACTGGCGACCGCCGCCGGAAGCGATGCGAGCATCGAAGCCGTCGCCGCTGATTTCGCTCAGGAAGGCTTCGAAAGGCACGACGTAATCGAGCGCGCTGGTTTCCGGCACATCGCGGCCGTCGAGCAGCGCGTGAATGCGCACGGTCCTGATGCCTTCGGCCTTGGCCTGAACGACCATGGCCTTCAGGTGGTCGATGTGGCTATGGACATTGCCATCGGAGAAGAGGCCGATGAAATGCACGACGCCACGGCCAGCCTTGGCCCCGGCGACGATCTGCTGCCAGGCCTCGCCCCGCCAGATGGTGCCATCGGCAATCGCGTTGGCGACCAGCGAGGCGCCCTGGCTATAGACCTGCCCGGCGCCGATGGCGTTGTGGCCAACTTCGGAATTGCCCATGTCGTCGTCCGACGGCATGCCGACGGCGGTGCCGTGGGCCCGCAGGCGGATGTTCGGGTAATTGGCGAACAGGCGGTCGAGGGTCGGCTTTCTGGCCGCAGCGATGGCGCTGCCGACGTCGGTCTTGGGCAGGCCGTAGCCGTCCATCACGATGATAACGACCGGGCCTTGGACGCCGGGAAAGGAGGAGAGCTTCGGTAGCATGAAGGAATTCCTGCAGAAAAATGAAGTCGGGCCAGAAGACGGATCAAGCGCGGCCGAATAACTGCGGCCGATCACATCCTTAATCGCTTATTTTACCTTTGAACAGCCCTGCCGGCAGGGCGCTACGCCTCACCCGGCTCACTGGTAACGACCTTGCGCCCCCATTTGCCCAGCATTCTTTCCAGGTCTTTCAGATTGAGCGGCTTGGCCATGAAATCATCCATTCCGGCTGCCAGGCATTGTTGGCGATCTTCCTCGAAGGCGCCTGCCGTCAAGGCAATGATCGGCCGCGGGGGCTGGCCGTTTTCCGCTTCCCACTGGCGAATCAGGGTCGTCGCCCGGAGGCCGTCCATGACCGGCATCTGAATATCCATCAGCACGAGATCCGGACGCATCCCTTGCCTGATCGACTCGACGGCCAGCTGACCATTTTCGACACTGGTGCTCCGGATGTTCAATTTGCGCAACATGGCCTCGACCACCTTGCGATTGGTCGGATTATCCTCGACCACCAGCACCTGCCCCGCCGCCGAATCGAGGGGGGCGGCGGCCACGGGAACCGGACGCTCAACCCGCCGGCTTTCTTCATCGTCACGCAGAGGCTCGGCCTTGATTCGCACCCAAAAACGCGCCCCCTGACCTGGCTGGCTCTCGACGCCTGCCTCGCCCCCCATCAGTTCGGCCAGGCTGCGGACAATGGACAAGCCGAGCCCTGTCCCGCCGAATTGGCGGGTTGCCGAGCTATCGAGCTGCGAAAATGGCTTGAACAGCAGCGGCCGCTTCTCCGGGGCAATGCCCATCCCGCTGTCGATGACGGCCAGTTCGAGCCGTACCCAGGCACCTTCACGCTCAATTTCCCGCGCTTCGACCCGGATGGAGCCTTGCTGGGTGAACTTGATGGCGTTGCTGATCAGATTGGTCAGGATCTGGCGCAGGCGTATCGGATCGGCCCGGTAACGCTGGCCAGCCGGGCCGTGCCACTGGGTAGTGAGACTCAGCCGCTTGGCTGCGGCCGATGCGGCAAACAAGCTGGCGACTTCTTCGATGATTCCCCGCGGATCGAATGCCGATGGCTTCAATTCGAGCTTGCCGGCCTCGACCTTGGAGAGATCGAGAATATCGTTGAGCAGGGTCAACAGTGTCTGACCGGAGTTCTGAATGGTCCGGGCGTATTCGCGCTGCTCGCTTTCGGAAACTTCGGGCATCAACAGCAACTGCGCCATGCCGAGGATGCCGTTCATCGGCGTACGGATTTCATGGCTCATGGTGGCAAGAAAACTGGATTTGGCCAGATTCGCCGCCTCGGCCGCCAGCTTCAGACTCTCCATTTCCGCCATGTTGGCTTCGCGCTGGCGCAGATTGCGCACCAGGATGAAAAGACCGATCAGCAGCGTGATCGCCCCGACGATGCTGACCCCGGCAATCAGCCAGGCCGATCGCCGCCAGCCGGCCAGAAACAGATCATCGGTGGCGACAATGGCCATGACCAGCGGATAGTGCTCGACCTTGCGGACGGCAGCCACCCGGAGTACCCGCTCACCGCTGGAAAACCGCGGCGTGTCGCGCAGCACGACCCCCTCGTCCTGCTTGAGAACCTCGATCACATCGTAGGCCGAGCCGGTCCGATTGACGGTGCCGATCACCTCATCCTTGTGCGGCCAGCGCGTCAGCAGCGTGAGATCGTCACGGAACAGGCTGATGCTGGCTCCCTCGCCAAGATTGCGGGCAACCCGTTCATAAAAACTGGTAAAAACTTCGACTGAAATGCCGACCAGAACGAGCCCGAGAAACTGTCCCTGCTCATCGTTGAGTCGGCGACTGATGTAGAAGGTCCATTTGCCGTTGCCCTTGTTGCGCACCGGCTGGCTGATGAAATCGCCGAGGCCGGGCTTGTCGAGGTGCGCCTTGAAATAGTCGCGTTCGGCCAGATTGATCGGCGGGATCGGATAAGCCCGGCTGAAGTTGATGTTGTCACCATTGGCGGCAATGATCGATGCCACGTCCACTTGGGGCAGACCGCGGATTTTCTCGCGCAGCATCCTGAACATTTCGGGCGTCGCCAGCCGGGCCCGGAAACTTGCCTGATCGGTCACTTTGGCCAAGCGAACGTGCTCGGCCACCGAATCGAGGACGACATAAGCGGAAAAAATGGTCTGCGACGTATGTTCGGCAAGGATCAGCGACATATTGCTCATTTGCAGACGCCAGTCCTCGATTTCCTGGTCGCGTATCGCCACGACCGCAATCGTGGCGGCTGCCAGTATGACGACAATGATCATGGCGCCGATCCAGCCGACCATCCGGCTCATTTTCGGCATGTTCTGCAATACAACCATCGTTTCCGGCCACCTCCCTGAACAGAGTCTAGCAGTCTGCCCCGAACATCCGAAACCAAATGCAGGGCGAGCGTCCCGGATTCGCCGACCGCAATATTGAGCTTCCCGAAAAAGCCCGGGGCGACTAGCATCGGCAAATACTGCCCGAGGAGTGACCCTATGCCCACCCTGCTCAAACCCAGCGAAATCGTCCGCCGTCTCTCCGAGCACGTGGTCGGCCAGGACGATGCCAAGAAGACGCTGGCCGTCGCCATTTACGCCCACTTTCGCCGCATGGCGAATATTGCGGAAGACAGCGTCGAACTGACCAAAAGCAACATCCTGCTGATCGGCCCGACCGGCACCGGCAAGACACTGCTCTGCGAAACGCTGGCCCGCATCCTCGACGTGCCCTTCGTCACGGCCGATGCCACCTCGCTGGCCCAGACGCAGTTTGTCGGCGACGAGATCGAAGCGATCCTGCACCGCCTGCTCGACCGGGCCAATGACGACCTGGCGCTCGCCCAGCGCGGCATCGTTTTCGTCGATGAAGTCGACAAGCTCAAGGCGGTGGGTGGGGAAACTCGCGCCACTTCCGGCGAGAGCGTTCAGCACGCCCTGCTCAAGATCATGGAGGGCGCACCGGTCCGTTTGAAGGACGGGCGGCACATCGACACGACCAATATCCTGTTCATCTGCGGCGGCGCTTTCGTCGGGCTCGACCACATCCTGACTCGCACACACACCTTCGGCTTCATCTCGACTGCGGCAGGCGACGACCAGAAAATCCTCGAACGACTGAACGCCCGCGTCAAGCCAACCGACCTTCTCGAATTCGGCCTGATCCCGGAATTCGCCGGCCGCCTGCCCATCGTCACCCGCCTGCACGACCTGTCGCAGGACATGTTGATCCGCATCCTGACCGAGCCGAAAAACGCCATCTACAAGCAATTCCAGGCCATGCTGGCGGCCGATGGCGTCGAACTGCAGGTGGAGCCCAATGTCTTTCGCCAGATGGCCGAACTCGCCATCGAATACAAGGCCGGCGCCCGCAGCCTGCGCGGCATTTTCGAGGAAATGATGGTCGATGTGATGTACGCCGTGCCGGACAACCCGGCCATCGGGCGCGTCACCGTCAGTTCGCTGTTCGAACGGCCGAAACTGGCGGCGGCCGAACCGAAGGCAAGCTGAAGCGAATCGCCGATGCCGGGCGGCGGACTGCTTAAGCGCATTAGTAGCGATTAATAATATTCGTGTAGCCTTATGTTTTAACCAACTATAAAGGAGACACCATGAAACGATTTATTGCGGCGGCCTGCCTCGCTTTCAGCGCGGTAACGGCCAGTGCCGTCGACATCGCCATCTCGGCTCAGGAGGCTTACGACAAGGTCAAGCAGCCGGACGCGAAGGTTCTCTTCATCGACGTGCGCGATCCGGTCGAAATCATGTTCACCGGCTTCACCGACATGGTGACCGTGAACATTCCCTACCTGATCGTCGACCGCAATGTCTGGGATGACAAGCGCGGCAACTACAAACCGAACTACAACCCGAATTTCGTCGCCGAAGTGAAAGCCGAACTGGCCAAACGGGGCTGGGGTCCGGAAACCGAAATCATCACCCTGTGCCGCTCCGGCAGCGAGCGGGGCGAACCAAGTGCCGACTATCTGCGCGACAACGGCTTCGTCAATGCCCGCTACGTCGTCAATGGCTTTCAGGGGTCGGTTATCAAGGAAGGGCCGCAAGCCGGCTTCCGTCTGCAAAACGGCTGGCAGAACAGTGGCCTGCCGTGGAGCCCGAAGATGAACAAGGCGAAGATGTACCGCGTCGATAAATAATCGATGATGCCTACCCGGCGGCAGCGCTCAGGCTGCCGCCCTTGGCAGCTTTAGAAAAACTCCACTTCGTCGTAACTCTGCTGCTCGAAGACGCCTGTATCGACCAGCTCCTGATAGGCATAAACACGATTCCGCCCATCCTGCTTGGCCTGGTAGAGACTGCGGTCGGCCCGGCTGAGCACTTCGATGGGCAGGATATCGGGGCAGGCCTGGCTGTAGCCGATGCTGACCGTCAGGTGTTCGATGCGCGGGAAAGCATGCGCCTCGATGGCCAGGCGGACGCGCTCGAAAACATTCCTGGCGATGGCCGCGTTCTCGGCCGAAATAATGGCGACAAATTCTTCGCCACCATAGCGGTAAAGCAGATCAGTCGACCGGAAGGTATGGCTCATCAGGCGCGAGACCAGCAGCAGTATCTCGTCGCCGACCATGTGGCCGAAACTGTCGTTGATGCGCTTGAAGTGATCGATGTCGATGACCGCCAGCCAGTATTTGTCAGACGGGGCATGTCGGCGCCCGGCCGATTTTTCGGCGAAGAAATCGGGGCGGCTAAGGGCTCGCCAGATTCGGTCGAAACTGCTTTCCAGCGCCTGGCGGTTGAACAGGCCGGTCAGACGATCGCGCTGACTGATGTCGAGCAGCGCGTAGTAATTCGAGAAGACCTCCAGCACGCCACGAATCATCGTGTCTTCGACCGCTGAGACCTCACGATCACGCTGAAAGACAAAATAGCCGCAAACATCATTGCCGCCCATCAGGGGATAGGCGACGAGAAGCTCATGTTCGACTTTACGCGTGCAGGGTTTGGCCAGGAGCCGTACGTTATCGGTCAGGGCGATCACTTCCGGCGGCAGTTCGCCCAGATGCATGACCTCCTCGACCCGCTCGACCATGCGCGCCACACCATCGGATTCCACCACCTTGGAACGATGGTAGTTGATGACCCGGACCAGGCTGTCACCGTCGTCCGTCCGGTACAAGGAGGTATCGAGCACCCCGAGCAAGGGCCCGAGCGTCCGCAACAAACTCTGCTCGAGCAGCTCGGTGTCGCGAATCGACGTCATCTTTCCCAGTTTTCCCAGCAGCCCGGGAAGCCGGCTTTGGCCCATCTCACTCATTTACTTTTTGCATCTCCGCAAACCATTACTTTGGTCATAGCTCAACTCGTCAGCATAACGCCAAATCAATATCTAAAAGACATTTTTGTAAAATTATTACATTTGACATGTGCATGACAAAAAAAGGGGCCCGAAGGCCCCTGTAAAGAATGAGATGGCGGGCGCTGTTCTCCCGATATCTCACCCGCAGAGTCGATTCAGCCTCTAGTGGTCGTGCGCTCCGGAAGCGCCCAGACCGGTTTGAGCCCGGATGTATTGCTCTTCGAAGGCTTCGGCCTCCATGGCGGCACGCGGGCTCTTGTCGGTGACCGACAACAACCAGGTGACGAAGAAGGCGAGCGACATCGAGACGATGGCCGGGTGGTCGTACGGGAAGATGGCAGCCTTGTTGCCGAGGATCTTGACCCAGACGGTCGGTGACAGAATCACCAGGCCGACCGAGGAAACCAGGCCGGCAATACCGCCCCACAGCGCGCCGCGGGTGGTCAGGCCCTTCCAGTACATCGACAGGATAAGGACCGGGAAGTTGACCGACGAGGCGACACCGAAAGCCAGCGCGACGAGGAACAGCACGTTCTGATCCTTGAAGGCGATGCCGAGCAGGATGGCGGTGATACCCAGGCCAACGGAGGCGATACGCGTCACCTTCATTTCCTGCTGGCTCGACGCCGTGCCCTTCTTGATGACGCGGGCGTACAGGTCATGCGAGATGGCGGAGGCGCCGGCCAGGGCCAGACCGGACACGACGGCCAGGATGGTGGCGAAGGCGACGGCCGACAGGAAGCCGAGGAAGATGTCGCCACCGACGGCCTTGGCCAGGTGCATGACCGGCATGTTGCCGCCACCGATCAGCTTGCCGCCGACCTGGCCACCTTCAAAGAAGGCGCCATTGGTGCCGACGATGGTGATCGCGGCAGCGCCGAGAACCATCGTCACCAGGAAGAACAGGCCGATGAAACCGGTCGCGTAGAATACCGACTTGCGGGCTTCCTTGGCGTTCGGCACGGTAAAGAAGCGCATCATGATGTGCGGCAGGCCGGCCGTACCGAAGAGCAGGCCGAGCGACAGCGAGAAGGCGGAGATCGGATCAGCCATCAGCGAACCCGGCGCCATCATCTTTTCACCCAGCTTGTGCGACTCGATGGCCTTGGTGAACAGGTTTTCGAAGGACCAGCCGAATTGCGCCAGGGTCAGCAGCATCAGCGTGATGCCACCGCCAAGCAGCAGGCAGGCCTTGATGATCTGCACCCAGGTCGTTGCGGTCATGCCGCCGAAGGTGACGTACACCATCATCAGGATGCCAACGACAGCCACGGCCGTGTTGTATTCCAGACCGAAAAGCAGCTGGATCAACTGGCCGGCACCCACCATCTGCACGATCAGGTAGAAGCAGACGACGGTCAGCGAGCCGATGGCGGCAAAGGTGCGGATGCGGTTCTGGTCAAGACGGTAGGAGGCGATGTCGGCGAAGGTGAACTTGCCGAGATTGCGCAGGCGTTCCGCCATCATGAACAGGATGATCGGCCAGCCGATGAAGAAGCACACGGCGTAGATGAAGCCGTCGTAGCCCTTGAAATAGACCATCGAGGTCAGGCCGAGCAGGGTCGCCGCCGACATGTAGTCGCCGGCAATGGCCAGACCATTCTGGAAGCCGGTGATGCCGCCGCCCGCCGTGTAGAAGTCGGCCGTCGTCTTGGTCTTGCCGGCTGCCCACTTGGTGATGCCGAGCGTGGCCAGCACGAAGATCATGAACATGGCGATGGCGCTGAAATTGACCGGTTGTTTCTCGACACCTTCAATGGCGCCCGGACCGGCAAATACAGCGAAGGAAATAGCCAGCAGGCTGCCGGCGATCAATGCGTTAAGTGAGCGCTTCATTTGCGGGCATCCTTCAGGATTTCTTCGTTCAGCGCGTCAAATTCGCCATTGGCCTTGCTGATATAAACACCGGTCATCAGCCAGCCGCCGATCACGATCAGGGCGGCAATCGGCCAGCCGATGGTGATCACGCTGCCTTCGCTGATCTTGGCCGTGAACAATTGCGGCTGCAGCGAAGTGAGCAACATGAAGGTGTAGTACGGCACGAGGACGACAAGGGAGAGAAGGATCGCCAGGCGCGTACGCTTGCCGACCATTTCGGCAAATTTCGGATGATTCCGAATCTTTGCCTGGATGCTGTTTTGTGACATAGCCCCTCCAGGGAACATAAATGGTTGAAACAATGCTGTTTGCTGTTCTCTTTGTTTCTTTGATCGGCCACCGGGTCGTCTCATGCGCGAAGATCGCCCGGCAGTCCGCTTACATATTTGGATAGTTCGGCCCGCCGCCACCTTCCGGCACCGTCCAGTTGATGTTCTGGGTCGGGTCCTTGATGTCGCAGGTCTTGCAGTGCAGGCAGTTCTGGCCGTTGATCTGCAGCCGTGGCTTGCCTTCTTCCTCGCCGAGGATTTCGTACACGCCGGCCGGGCAGTAACGCGTTTCCGGCGCGCCGTACTTGGCGTAATTGACCGAGATGGCCACCGATTCATCCTTCAGGCGCAGGTGCGTCTGCTGGTTTTCCTCATGGTTGGTCGCCGAGAGGAAAACCGAGGACAGGCGGTCAAAGCTGATCTGGCCATCCGGCTTCGGGTAATCGATTTTCGGATAGGCGTTCTTGTCGCCCAGTTGGCTGTGGTCGTCGTGGTGACGCATGGTCCACGGCGCCTTGCCGCCGAACAGGAAGGTGTCGATGGCGCCGTAGGCCAGGCCACCCAGCAAGCCCCACTTGAAGGCCGGACGGATGTTGCGGACTTTGTACAGCTCAGCCCACAGCCAGCTTTTCTTGATCTGCTCGCCATACTCGACAACCTCGGCCCCAGCGTTGTCCTTGAACAGGTGCTCGAACACCGCCCTGGCGGCAACGATGCCGGACTCCATGGCCATGTGCGTGCCCTTGATCTTCGGCACGTTGAGGAAGCCGGCGGTATCGCCAACCAGCAGGCCGCCCGGAAAACTCAGCTTGGGCACCGACTGGTAGCCGCCTTCCGACAGCGCGCGGGCGCCGTAGGAAATGCGCCGGCCGCCCTCGAAAAAGCCGCGGATGGCCGGGTGCGTCTTGTAGCGCTGGAATTCCTCGTACGGCGACAGCCACGGGTTCTTGTAGTCGAGGCCGACGACATAGCCCACCGCCACCAGATTGTTTTCCAGGTGATAGAGGAAGGAACCGCCATAGGTCGCCGAATCCACCGGCCAACCGACGGTATGCACGATCAGTCCCGGCTGGTGCTTGGCCGGATCGATTTCCCACAGTTCCTTGATGCCGATGCCGTAGGTTTGCGGATCAATGCCGTCGCGCAGGTTGAACTGGCCAAACAATTCCTTGGTCAGCGAACCGCGACAGCCTTCAGCGAAGATGGTCTGTCTGGCATGCAACTCCATGCCCGGCTGGAAGTTGTGGCCCGGCTGGCCATCCTTGCCGATGCCCAGGTCGCCGGTAGCGACGCCCTTGACCGAACCGTCCTCGTGATAGAGCACCTCGGCGGCGGCGAAGCCCGGGTAGATCTCGACACCCAGCGCCTCGGCCTGCTCACCCAGCCAGCGGCAGAGGTTGCCCAGGCTGATGATGTAGTTGCCGTGGTTGGACATCTGCGGCGGCGTCGGCAGCTTGAACGAGCCGCCTTCGGTCAGGAACAGGAAGCGATCCTCGCCAGCCGGCGTATTCAGGGGCGCACCGCGCTCCTGCCAGTCCGGGAAAAGCTCGTTCAGGGCGTGCGGTTCGAGCACGGCGCCGGACAGGATATGGGCGCCGATTTCCGAGCCCTTCTCGAGCAGGCAAACCGACACTTCCTTGCCGTTCTGCTCGGCCAGCTGCTTGATGCGGATCGCCGCGGACAGCCCCGAAGGGCCGCCGCCAACGATCACGACATCGTATTCCATCGCATCGCGATCGGTGCGCATGGTCATGATCAGAACAGGTTTTCAGGCAAACCGAACACCGACTCGCTGCCACCGGTCATTTCAGCGGCGTAAGCGGTGGCGAACGGCAGCTGGTGCGCGGCGAAATACGTTGCCGTAGCCAGCTTGGCCTTGTAGAAGTCGTCGGTGCTGCCTTCGGCGATGTGCTTGACGGCAATGGCGGCCGACTTGGCCATCAACCAGCCACCGACCACGATGCCGGTCTGCTTGAGGAAAGGCACCGAACCGGCATGGACGCCCTGCGGGTTGCTCTCGTAGTTGGCGAGAATCCAGTCCATTGCCTTCTGCTGCGCGGCAATGGCGGTCTTCAGGTTGGCGGCGATACCGGCCAGCTGGGCATTGCCGGCGATCTCGTCAGCCGTTGCCGTCATTTCGGCGATCAGCGCCTTCATGGCGGCGCCCGGCACCTTTTCGCGGGCCAGCTTGCGGCCAACCAGGTCATTGGCCTGAATGGCCGTTGTGCCTTCGTAGATGGTGGTGATGCGGGAATCGCGGTAGTACTGCGCGGCACCGGTTTCTTCGACGAAGCCGACACCACCGAACACCTGCAGCGCGGTCGACGACAGCTCGACGCCCTGCTCGGTGCTCCAGCCCTTGACCACCGGGGTGAGCAGATCGACACGCGACTGGGCGGCAGCATCGCCGGCATGCGCCTTGTCGATGTTGGCAGCGGCGTAGTAGGCCAGCGTACGCATGGCTTCGGTACGCGACTTGACGTCCATCAGCATGCGACGGACATCCGGGTGATGCAGGATGGTCTTCTTCTCGTCGGACTTGTCGCCGATGATCTTGCCCTGCACGCGCTCACGGGCATACCACAAGGCGTGCTGGTAGGCGCGCTCGGCAATGCCGACGCCTTCGAGGCCGACATTGACGCGGGCATGGTTCATCATCGTGAACATGTAGCCGATGCCCTTGTTCTCGTCGCCGACCAGGTAGCCAACGGCGCCCTCGTTCTCGCCGTAGGACATGACGGCCGTCGGGCTGCCGTGGATGCCGAGCTTGTGTTCGATCGAGGCGCAGATCAGGTCGTTGCGCTTGCCGAGCGAGCCGTCGTCGTTAACCAGGAACTTCGGCACCAGGAACAGCGAGATGCCCTTCAGTCCCGGCGGCGCATCCGGCAGGCGGGCCAGCACGAGGTGAATGATGTTCTCGGCGACGTCATGTTCGCCCCAGGTGATGAAAATCTTGGTGCCGCTGACCAGGTAGGTGCCGTCACCGACCGCCTTGGCCTTGGAGGAAATGGCGGCCAGATCGGAGCCGGCGTTCGGCTCGGTCAGGTTCATCGTGCCAGTCCAGGTGCCTTCGACCATCTTCGGCAGGTACTTCTGCTTCAGTTCGTCGGATGCGTGGTGGGCGATAGCTTCGATGGCACCACCAGTCAGCATCGGGCACAGGCCGAAGGCCATGTTGGCGCCCTTCCACATTTCATTGACGGCCATCGAAACGACCGCCGGCAGGCCCTGACCGCCGAATTCCGGCGAAAAGGGCATGGCGTTCCAGCCGGTTTCAACGAACAGTTGATAGGCTTCCTTGAAGCCCGGCGCCGTGGTGACGACGCCATCCTTGCAGACGTGACCGGTGCGGTCGCCGACGCTGTTGATCGGATCAAGCACGCCGGTGGCGAATTTGGAGGCTTCGTCGAGAATGGATTCGACGAGATCGACGGAACATTCTTCATTGCCCGGCAGGGCGCAGATTTCTTCGAGGCCGGCGACTTCATTCAGAACGAACTGCATGTCGCGAATCGGGGCGATGTAAGTGCTCATGGGATTTCCTTTAGTGGTGAGTCCTTAGTCACTAGTCGCTAGCCACTGACGGCTAACAACCAGCAACTAGCGACTAATAACTATTCGATGGCCAGCGCCGAATTGGCGTGCTGACGGAGGACGTATTTCTGGATCTTGCCGGTCGAGGTCTTGGGCAATTCGCCGAAGACGACCTGCTTGGGCACCTTGAAGCGGGCCAGGTGGGCACGGCAGTGCTCGATGATCTCCGCCTCGGTGCACTTGGCATCGACCTTCAGTTCGATGAAGGCCGCCGGCACTTCGCCCCACTTCTCGTCGGGCTTGGCAACGACCGCCGCAGCGATCACGGCCGGGTGACGGTAGAGCACGTCCTCGACTTCGAGCGACGAAATGTTCTCGCCACCGGAAATGATCACGTCCTTGGAGCGATCCTTGATCTTGACGTAGCCATCGCTATGGACGACCGCCAGGTCGCCGGTATGGAACCAGCCGCCGGCGAAGGATTCCTCGGTCGCCTTCGGATTCTTCAGGTAGCCCTTCATGACCAGGTTGCCGCGGAACATGATTTCGCCCATCGTCTCGCCGTCCCAAGGCACCGGCTCCATCGACACCGGGTCGAGCACGGCGATGGCTTCCTGCATGTGGTAGCGCACACCCTGGCGGCCGTTGCGGGCAGCCTGCAGGTCGATCGGCAGACGATCCCATTCCGGCTGCTTGGCGCAGACCGAGGCCGGACCGTAAGTTTCGGTCAGGCCGTAGACGTGGGTGATATTGAAACCCATGCGCTGGGCGCCTTCGATGATGGCGGCGGGCGGTGCAGCACCGGCGATCAGGCCGTTGACGGTGTGCTCGATGCCTTCGCGCAGCGTTTCCGGAGCGTTGATCATCATGCCGTACACAATCGGCGCGCCGCACATGTGGCTGACCTTGTGCTCCTTGATCAGACCGAAGATCAGTGTCGGATCGACACGGCGCAGGCAAACGCTGGTTCCGGCATTGGCGGCCAGGGTCCACGGGAAGCACCAGCCGTTGCAATGGAACATCGGCAGCGTCCACAGATAGACCGAGTGCGGCGGCATGCCCCAGGAAATGATGTTGGAGGCTGAATTCAGGTAGGCGCCACGATGGTGATAGACCACACCCTTCGGATTGCCGGTGGTACCCGAGGTGTAGTTCAGCGCGATGGCTTCCCACTCGTCTTCCGGCAATTGCCAGGCAAAGTCCGGCTCGCCTTCGTTGAGGAAAGCGTCGTAATCCTTCTCACCCAGCGATTCGCCCTCGGTGTAGTCTGGATCAAGGCTGTCGATGACCAGCGGCTTCGGCCCTTCGAGCAGTTCCAGCGCGGCCTTCACGACCTTGGAAAACTCGGGATCGGTGATCAGCACCTTGGCTTCGCCGTGGGCCAGCATGAAGGCGATGGCTTCGGCGTCGAGACGGGTATTCAGCGTATTGAGCACGGCGCCGATCATCGGCACGCCGAAATGGCATTCGAACATCGAGGCCGTATTCGGCAGCATCACAGCCACCGTATCGCCCTTGCCGATGCCACGATTCTTTAGCGCCGAGGCCAGTTGACGGGCGCGATCATAGCTTTCCTTCCAGGTGTATTGCCGAGCACCCTGAATGACGGAAATGCGTTTTGGATAAATGAAGGCCGACCGCTCGATGAAAGTCAGCGGCGACAGCGGGACATAGTTGGCCGGATTCCGGTCCAGCCCTACGGTATACGGGTTAACCACGGTAGATCTCCTCACGTTTGCTTGCCGAGTTTGCTGTTCTCGTTGAGGCAAGTTATTGCCGGCTCAGGCGAACGTCTGCGGTGCGCGCCCGTAACCGTGCTTTGCTTTTTTTAGCAGAATCGCAAAACACTCTTGCGCAACTATTGGCAGAATGTAACGAATCGTTACATCCTCGAAACCGCCCGCCCGCCTGCACTAGAATCGCCCGATGTCGCCCGAAACCGCCCCCGCCGAACCCAGCCAGCGCTACGAAATGTTGCAGGCCGGGCTGGATCTGCTTGATCAGGGCATCACTGTCTTCGACGGTGAACTGGGCCTGGTGGCGTGGAATCGCACCTTCCTCGAACTGCTCGAATTCCCGGATCAGCTGGCCTATGTTGGCGCGCCCTTCGAAGGCTTCATCCGCTACAACGCCGAGCGCGGCGAATACGGGCCGGGCGACAAAGAAATCCAGATCGCCCAGCGTGTCGCCGCCGCCCGCAATTTCTCGCCACACGTCACCGAACGCCAGCGCCCCAACGGCCGCGTCCTGCTGCTGCGCGGCGAACCGCTGCCGCACAAGGGCTTCGTCACGCTGTACAGCGATGTGACCGAACAGCGCTATATCGAGCATCTGACCGAGCACCAGAACATCCAGCTCGACGAGCGGGTGCGCCGGCGCACCGCCCAGCTGGAAAACGCCAACGCCAACCTGCGCCTCGCCAACGAGGAAAACGAACGCATCGCCGCCGCCCTGGGCCGCAGCGAAGCCCGCCTGCGCCTGATCAACGACACCATCCCCATCCTGATCGGCTACGTCGACAAGGACGAGGTCTATCGCTACGCCAACAAAGGCTACTCGGACTGGTACGGCCATCCGGAGGGCACGGTCACCGACCGCGCCGTACTCGATGTGATCGGTCCCGAGGTGTACGGTCAGGTCAGGGATTCGGTACGCCGAGCGCTGTCCGGCCAGCAGGTCACCTACGAGTACCAGATGCAGCGCCAGGGCCAGACCGTCCACGCGCAAAGCACGCTGGTCCCGGAAATCAGCGCCACCGGCGAAAACCTCGGCTTCTTCGTCTTCTCGCACGAGATCACCGAACAGAAGCGCATGCAGGCTGCCCTCGTCCAGGCCCAGAAAATGGAGGCTATCGGCCAGCTGACCGGCGGCCTGGCCCACGACTTCAACAACCTGCTCACCGTCATTATCGGCAACCTGGCCGCCCTGCAGGATCACCGGCCGGACGACGCCGAGGTCAACGAATTCGTCGAACCGGCGCTGCAATCGGCGCGCCGGGGCGTCCAGCTGATCAAGCGGCTGCTCACCTTCTCCCGCCAGCAACCGCTGGAGCCGCAGGCGGTCGATATTGGCCAGTTGATCGGCAGCCTGGCCAAGCTGGTCCGCCGCTCGCTGCCGGAATCGATTGCCGTATCGACCGACGTGGGCGGAGCGGCAGTGCATGTGCTGGTCGATCCCGGTCAGCTGGAAAGCGCCCTGCTCAACTTCGCGCTCAATTCGCGCGATGCGATGCCGGCTGGCGGCCGTTTGCATATCGCCGCCCGCGCCGTCGAACTATCGACCGATGCCGCCAGCTTCGACGTCGCCCCCGGCCATTACGTGCTGATCGAAGTCGCCGACAACGGCAGCGGCATGGATGCCGCCACGCTGGCCCGCGCCTGCGAACCCTTCTTCACCACCAAGCGCCTCGGCCTGGGCAGCGGACTCGGCCTGGCCATGGCCTACGGCTTCGCCAAGCAGTCGGGCGGCGGCATTGCCATCCAAAGCCAGCCAGGCCAGGGAACGACCGTGCTGATGGTCTTGCCGCTGACTGCGCCGGAAGCCGATAGCGACACCGAGAGTGACGAAGCCGTCCTGCCCCATGGCGGCGAGCTGGTCCTGCTCGTCGAGGATGAACCGAATGTCCGCCGCGTCGTTCGCCAGCAGCTGATCGACCTCGGCTACCCGGTCATCGAGGCCGAAGACGGCCATCAGGCACTGGACATGATCGATCAGATCATCGACATCGCCATCGTGGTCAGCGACATCATCATGCCGGGCGGCCTCAACGGCCGCCAACTGGCCGAGGCTGCCTTGAGCCGCCGGCCGGACATGCGCATCGTGCTGATGAGCGGTTACACCGATGAGACCGATGCTGGCGACGCCGGCGGTGCCAGCGACTTGCCGGTGCTGGCCAAACCCTTCGTTCGCCAGGACCTGGCCCGCGCCCTGCTGCGGGCAATACGAGAAACGCCATGAGAGACAACGAATCCGCCAAAACCATCGCCATCGTCGAGGACGATCCGGATGTCGCAAAAATCATCGAGCAGGTGCTCGGCGACTTCGGCTTCCGTACCGTCTGGTGCCGCAGTGCCGGCGACTTGCTGCGTCGCTTGCGTTCCCTGGCGCCGGATTTGTGCATCATCGACCTCGGTCTGCCCGACATGGACGGCATCGAGGCCATGCAGCGGGTCAAGGCCCAATCACCGTGCGGCATCCTGATCCTGACCGGCCGCGCCCATGTCAGCGACCGGGTAATGGGCCTCGAACTGGGCGCCGACGACTATGTGCTCAAACCTTTCGAGCCGCGTGAACTGGTCGCCCGGGTCCGCAGCATCGTCCGCCGGCGCGAGAGCAGCGAAACCCCGGCCCGCCAGATTGCCGAATTCGGCGGCTGGCGCTTCAACCTTGGCAACAATCGCCTGAGTGCCCCGGACGGCGAGGAACATGCGCTCAGCACGGCCGAATCGGAACTGCTCAAGGTTTTCATCAACCACCCGAATCGCATTCTGCAGCGCGAAAAACTGATGGGTACCCGCGACCTGGCCCCGACCGACCGCGCCATCGACGTCCGCATCTCCCGCCTGCGCCGCAAGCTGGAACCCGACGCGCACAGCCCGGCCTTCATCAAGACGGTCTATGGCGCCGGCTACCTGTTTCTGGCAACCGTTACCTGGTCCGGCGAAAGCGCTTAAGCCGCCTGCCGTGACCGCCGGGCCGACATCCTGGCACCCAAAAACACCTGTCGATTTTGGTGTTTTTATTAAAAACTTCTCGAATTTCTGCCTCGCCAAGGTTTAGAATCAGCAGCGAAGTGGGCAATGGATCGCCCATCGCACCAACGGTGACCACGATAATCGGGAAGGCTCATGCTTCAACCTCCCGCTTTGCTGGACAACGCCAACCGACAGATACTTCTGCCTATCCTTCTGGGGGTTGCTTCGAATGCGCGACAACGGTCCGGTAAGCGGCAAAGAAATCGAACTCCGGGATGATCAACTGATCATTTCCCGGACGGACAATCAAGGCCGCATCGTTTACGCCAACGCCGATTTCATCGAAATCAGTGGCTTCACCGAAGAAGAGCTGATCGGCCAGCCGCACAATATCGTTCGCCATCCCGACATGCCGGCGGAAGTCTTTGCCGATCTCTGGCAGGACATCACCGCCGGGCGCCCGTGGATCGGCATGATCAAGAACCGGTGCAGGAACGGCGATGCTTACTGGGTCGAGGCGCATGTCTCGCCAATCTGGGAGCGCGACAAGCTCTCCGGCTACATGTCGATGCGCCGCAAGGCGACGCCCGAGCAAATCCGGCATGCCGAACAAACCTATGCCACCTTGCGCCATCAGTCGCGGAAGGAAGTGGGCTTTGAACATGGCAGCGCCAGCCATCACCGTGCCTGGAGCTTCCTGACCCAGCGCTTCGGCAAGGCCTCCCTCGGCACCAAGCTGATTCTCGCTTCGCTGGTCGCCGCTATCCTCGTTCTCGGCCTGAGCACCTATTTCCTGGCCAATTACGTGACCCGGACGCTGGATGACAATGCCCGCAACCAACTGACCCATCAGGTCAGTCTGCTCCGCGCAGCCGTCACATCGCGCATCGAGAGCGCCAACATCGAAGCGGTCGAATACTCGAGACTGCTCTCCGAACAGGTCTATGACGCGCTTGGCGGGCAACAACAGGCCACCGCCGAGAGGCTGGCGACAATGCTCAAGCCAGAGAGCAAATCCGCCGGCAAGGATGCCATCCACCAGTTTCTCAGGGAATTGCGCGGCGTCGGGACCGTCTTCATCCTCACCCCCCGGGGATTTCAGCGGCAGTTGTCCACCGCGCTCGATGAACGCGGCAAATCCGCCATCGGCACCTTCCTTGACGCCGACCACCCAACGTCACTGTTGCTGACGGCTGGCCAGAACTACGTCGGCCCGGTCCGCGTCTTCGGCCGCCAGTACGTGGCCCGCTACTCCCCCATCTTCGATGTTCAAGGCAAGGTCATTGGCGCCAGCGTGATCGGCATCGATGTCGCCGAGCAAATCGAGACCCTCAAGGCGCAGGTGCGCTCAATGCAGGTCGGGGGCAGCGGTTATTACTACATCATCGATACCTCCCCCGGCGAGTATTACGGCCACCTGATCCTGCATCCTTACAAGGAGGGCAGCAATCTGGCCAACTTCCAGACCGATGACGGCCGAAATCTGGTCGCCGAACTGGTCAAGCAACAAAATGGCGCCATCACGTACAACTGGAAGAACGAGGAAGCCGGGGAAAAAGCCGCCCGCAAGAAACTGGTCATTTTCGAGACGCTGGACAATCCCAAATGGATCATCGCCGGTGGCACCTCGGTGGATGAATTTACGGCCCTGACCGACCGCATCGTCTGGCTGGTCATCGGTGGCGGCCTGGCGATGGCCGGGGCAATTTTCGTCATCATCATCCTGCTCTTGCGCAAGCTGATCCTGGAGCCCTTGAACACCCAGGTCCTGCCGACCTTCCACGCCATTTCCTCCGGCCAGTTCGACACCCGGCTCGATGTTCGCGGCAACGATGAAATGGCCCAGGTCATCCAGGGCCTCGAATCGCTGCGCAACCGCCTCGCTTTCGACAGTGAACGCGACCGGGCACTGGCCCGGATGCGCGAAACAGCCCGTCAGGAGGCAGAAGCGCTGGCCCAGACCCGCTCCGATTTTCTGGCCAACATGAGCCACGAAATCCGGACCCCGCTGAACGGCGTGATCGGCCTCGCCTACCTGCTGCTGCAGAGCAAGCTTGAGCCACGCGAGATGGAATACGCCAGGCGCATCGAAGGGGCCGGCAAGCTGCTGCTGGCGGTGGTCAATGATGTTCTCGATTTCTCGAAGATCGATGCCGGCGGAATGCAGCTGGAAAACGCCCCCTTCCAGCTCGACGAGGTGCTCGACAACCTGTCGAACCTGGTACGCGGCCGGGTCCAGGAGAAGAAGCTGGTCCTCGAATACGTGGTCAACCCGGAGACGCCGCAAGCGCTGCGCGGCGACGCCCTTCGCCTGTCACAGATCCTGATCAACCTGGTCGGCAATGCCATCAAGTTCACTGCCGAGGGCTCGATTACCGTTTTCGTCGATGCAAAGCCGCCGGTCGACGGCCAGATCGAACTCGAATTCCGTGTCCAGGATACCGGGATAGGCATGTCGCAGGTGCAAATGGAGAATCTGTTCCGGGCGTTCTCGCAGGCGGACAGTTCGGTCACGCGAAAATACGGCGGCACCGGACTCGGCCTGATCATCAGCAAGCGTCTGGTCGAAATGATGGGCGGCAGCATCTCGGTAAGCAGCCAGCCGCATATCGGCTCGACCTTCTCGTTCAATGTCCGCCTGGCGGTCGACACGACGCTAGCCGATCCGGTGCCGAAAACCGGCTACCGGGTGCTGGTCGTCGACGACAACGACCTGGCTCTTAACGTACTGGCCAGCCTGCTGAAAAAACATGGCTGCATGGTGTCGACCGCAAGCTCGGGCGCTGCTGCGCTGGCGATGATGCATGCTTCAGGCGAGCCTCGTTTCGATTGCATCATGGTCGACCTGAACATGCCGGACATGGATGGCTTGGCACTGGCTCAGCACATTCGCGGCGACAAGGAATCCCCGGCCAAACTGGTCATGGTCACCGGCGAGAACGTTCATGCCTCGCGCTACCGCTACGCCCTGGGGGATTTCGATGCCATCATCGAAAAGCCAGCCACCTTCGCCCGCATCGGCGAGGTGCTCGCTGACCTGCAGCACACGCCTCGCCCAGAACCGGCGGCGCCGGTGTCGCATGCCGCACCGCTGGCCGGCCTGCGCATCCTGGTCGCCGAGGATGTCCCGACCAACCAGCTGATCATGCGCGACCTGCTTGAATCGCTGGGTGCCACGGTCGACATGGCCGACAACGGCCAGCTTGCCATCGAGCAGCTTGCCGCCGCCGGCAAGGCACTCGACCTGATCCTGATGGATATCCAGATGCCCGAAATGGACGGCATGGAAGCAACCCGCCGGATCAGGGCCGGCCAGGTTCGACCCGGCATTCCAATCATCGCCCTGACCGCGCACGCGCTGGAGGATGAGCGCCAGCGCGCCATTGCCTCAGGCATGAATGATTTCCTGACCAAGCCGATCGAACCGGCCCAACTGATCGCCATGATCCAGCGCTGGAAGCCGGATCACTCGCTCGCCAAGGTAGCCCCCGAAAAACCGGTGGCCACCGCCAGCGGCGAGGCGCCCGGCATGCCGGATTTGCCCGGGATCGATGTGGCCGATGGCTTACGCCGCATGCTCAACCGCGTTTCGATGTATGAAAAGATACTGCGCGACTTCCATGCCCGCTTTAGCGGCGAGGCGACGCGCATTCGCGAGGCCCTCGGCAATCAGGAAATCGATGTCGCCAGCCGCCGCGCCCACAGCCTGAAAGGCACCGGCGGCATGATCGGCGCCACGACACTGGCCGCCCTGGCCGCAGTGCTGGACCAGGCCATCAAGAACCGCAGCCCGGACATGGCGGAACACCTCAAACGCTTTGAACAGGAGCTCGACCGGGTGCTGGACGGCATCAAAGTGGCTTACAAACTCGGCTAGAGCGCGGCCAAACGGGCAGCAAAAAGGGCTGATGACTCAGCCCTTTTTTCATCCAGCCCGCGGTGCTCAGGCACCGGGGCCAATTCCCGACTCACTCGTCTTCGTCATGCAACTGGAACTTGCTCGCCAACTGCTGCTGAATGTTCGGCGGCACGGCGGCGTAGCGCGCGAATTCGATGGTGTAGCTGCCCTGGCCGCCGGTCAGCGATTTCAGGCGTGACTGGTAGTCGTTCAGTTCGGCCAACGGCACTTCGCCACTGATCGCGGCCAGCCCGTGGCCACGGCCATCGGTCCCGGTGATATGACCACGCCGCCCGGAAAGGTCGCCTGTCAGATCGCCAATGGCGTTTTCCGGGACGACGATTTCGATATTGACGATGGGTTCCAGCACGATCGGCTTGGCGGAACGAATGGCCTCGATCACCGCCTTGCGGCCGGCCACCACGAAGGCGACTTCCTTGCCATCAACGGCGTGGGTCTTGCCATCGAACACCGTCACTTTCAGGTCATCGACGGCGTAACCGGCCACCACTCCGCCTTCCAGACCCTGGCGAATGCCCTTTTCGACCGCCGCCATGAAGACACCGGGAATGACGCCGCCCTTGACGGCATCGACAAATTCGAAGCCCTCGCCCCGGCCTTTCGGCTCGATACGCAGATGCACTTCGCCAAACTGCCCGGCGCCGCCCGACTGCTTCTTGTGGCGGTACATCGCCTCGGCCGAACCGGTAATGGTTTCACAGTAGGGAATGCGCGGCGGCTTGGTATCGACTTCCAGCTTGTACTGGCCGGACATGCGCGCCAGCTTGGCTTTCAGGTGGATTTCGCCCAGACCGCGGATCACGGTTTCGTTGCTGGTCGGATGACGCTCGACGACGAAGGTCGGATCTTCCATGGCCAGCTTGCCCAGCGTTTCGAACAGGCGCTGCTCGTCGCCTTTCTTCCTGGTCTCGACCGCCAGGCCAGCCATCGGCTTCGGAAATTCAAGCGGCACCAGATGAATATGGTCCTCATCGTGCGAATCGTGCAGCACGCAGTCGAAATCGACCTCATCAACCTTGGCAACGGCACCGATGTCGCCCGGCAGCAACTCGTCGACCTCGACGCTGTCCTTGCCCTGCAACTGGTACAGGTGCGCCACCTTGAACGGACGCTTGCTGTCGCCAACGAACAACTGCATGTCCTTCTTCATCGTCCCCTGATGCACGCGGAAGACGCCAATCTTGCCCATGTAGGGATCGGCCACGATCTTGAAGACGTGGGCCAGCACGTGTTTCGCCGCATCCGGCTCGGCATGGAAAGGCTCGGTCACATCACCCGGCTCGCCCTTGTAGAACGGCGGCGGGTTGCCTTCGGCCGGGTTCGGGGCCAGCGAGGCCAGCACATGCAGCAGTTCCTTGATACCGGCGCCCGTCTTGGCCGAGGTGAACAGAATGGGGATCAGGTGACCTTCGCGCAGCGCCTTTTCGAACGGCGCGTGCAAGGCGGCGGCGCTCGGATCGGCGCCATCTTCGAGGTATTGGGCGAGGAGGTCTTCATCTTCCTCAACGATCTGGTCGATCAGCGCGCGGTGGGCGGCGGCGACGGATTCAAAGTCGGCATCGCCGGCTTCATGTTCCAGCACTTCGACGACATCGGCCGCACCATGCGCCGGGAGATCAAGCAGCATGCACTGCTTGCCGAAGCGCTCGCGAATGTCGGCGACCAGACCCGGCAGATCAAGATTGTCGGCATCGATCTTGTTGATGACGATCATCCGGCACAGCTTGCGCTCGGCGGCATAGCGCATCATGCGCTCGGTCATCAACTCGACGCCGGTCTGGGCGTTGATCACGACCAGCGCTGTATCGACGCCGGCCAGCGCGGCAATGGCCTGACCGGAGAAATCGGGATAGCCCGGGGTATCGATCAGGTGAACATGGGTGTCTTCATAAGCAAAATTGACCACGGCGGAAGTCAGGGAATGGCCGGCTTCCTTTTCCTGCGCATCAAAGTCGGCAACCGTGCTGCCCTTGTCGACGCTGCCCTTGGCGGGAATCACGCCGGTAGCGAACAGCAAGGCCTCGGTCAGGCTGGTCTTGCCGACGGCACCGTGACCAACCAGTGCGACAGAACGAAGGGACTCGGTGTTGTACTTGGACATCTTCTTCTCCCTGAACTTATGTGAACTTAGCGAAAAATCATTTAATGCCGGCCACCAACTGGTTGGCGAAGTGCTGACCAAAACCGAAGAGCAAACCGACTGCGGCAGCGATCAGTAGCAGGCCGAAAATCAACTGCAGGGCGGGGCGCAAAAATTCGTCACGGTGCGTCAAGGCAAACCAGACCGGGCCGAGCACGGGCAGCAGCAGCGTCGGCAACCAAGCCTTCCAGCCGAAATTGAACGAAGCCGGCAAGGTGCCGAAATAGCCGACCAGCAACAGCGAGCCACCCACCGCAACGAGGAGCGCAATCGCCGTGACGAAGGCAGTGAAGCCCCAATCCATTATTTCTTCACCTTCTTCGGACGTTCCCAGCCCGGCAGCGTCAGTTGCTTGGCGCGCGACACGGTCAGGGCATCGGGCGGGGCATCCTTGGTCAGCGTGGTACCGGCGCCCAGTGTGGCGCCGCGACCGACAGTAACCGGTGCGACCAGTTGGGTATCGGAACCGATGAACACATCGTCCTCAATGATGGTCTTGAACTTGTTGGCGCCATCGTAGTTGCAGGTGATGGTGCCGGCGCCAACATTGACGCGCTGGCCGATCTCGGCGTCGCCAATGTAGGCCAGATGATTGGCCTTGGACTGGGCGCCGATGATGCTCTTCTTGACCTCGACAAAGTTACCGATATGCACCTCCGGACCGAGCTCGGTCCCCGGCCGCAGGCGAGCATAAGGGCCGAGCACGCCATCGGGACCAATCACCGCATCCTCGAAGTGACAGAAGGCGGCAATGCGCGTGCCGGCCCCCACCTTGACGTTCTTCAGCACGCAGTAAGGGCCAACTTCGACGGCATCGGCGAGTTCGACCTTGCCTTCGAAGACACAGCCGACATCGATCGCCACGTCGCGACCATGCGTCAGCTGGCCGCGGATATCGATACGGGCCGGATCGGCCAAGCGCACGCCGGCGACCAGCAACTCGCCCGCCAGATTCAGCTGGTGCTGACGCTCCAGCTCGGCCAGCTGGACCTTGCTATTGACCCCCAGCACTTCCCATTCGCCCTCCGGCTGCGCCGTACGCACCGGCATGCCCTCGGCCACGGCCAGTGCGATGATATCGGTCAGGTAATACTCACCCTGGGCATTATCGTTCTTCAGCTTGCCCAACCAGTCAGCCAGACGCGCCGTCGGCACGGCCATGATGCCGGTATTGACCTCGCAGATTGCCTTTTGCTCAGCGCTCGCATCCTTTTCCTCGACGATGCTGACCATGCTGCCAGCCGCATCGCGCACGATGCGGCCATAGCCGGTCGGATTGGCCAGATCAACGGTGAGCACCGACATGGCATCCTTGCCGGCCTGTAGCAAGCGCTTCAGTGTCGCCACCGTGGTCAGCGGCACATCGCCGTAGAGCACCAGCGTCTGAGCGGCATTCCCCAGTTCGGACAAGGCCTGCGCCACCGCATGGCCAGTGCCCAGTTGCTGCGCCTGCTCAGCCCAGGAAATATCCGGGGCAGCCAGCGTCGAGCGGACCACTTCGCCACCATGGCCATAGACCACGATCAGCTTTTCCGGCAACAACTGGCGCGCCGTATCGATCACATGCTGGGCCAGAGGCTTGCCGGCAATCGGGTGCAACACTTTGGGGAGGTTGGAATGCATGCGCTTGCCTTGACCGGCAGCGAGAATAACGATGTTCATGTTTTTTTCTTCGGTAATGGCCGGCCAGTGCCGGCGAATTTCATGCGATCTTCTTCTGTTCTTGTCCGCCGAGAATGTCGCCCAGCACCGCCTTGCCGCGGGCCGAGACAAACCAGTGCAGAACATTCTTGTCGTTGATCCGGGTTTCGATGACGCCCAGCGTCTTCATGACGGTCAGTCGCTGGCTGACAAAATCCCTGGCCAGCCCGGTGCTGTCGCAGATGGCGGCGAGATTGCCGTAAACGAAGCTCTCTTCGGATAGGGCGCGCAGGATTTCCACGTCGTTATAGGACAGGACCTCTTTGGGATCAGGCTCAAGCGCCTTGACCGGTTCGGCCTCCTGCCTGGGCACTGCCATGATCGGCTCATCGCGCCGCTGCTGCTTGATCTGCCCGACATCGCGGCGAACCTGATCGATCTGCCCCATCAGTAGTTGCACCATGTTTTCGAACAGGCGGCGGGATGCCACCACGTAGATCAGGCAAAAGCCGGCGAAAACGTAGAAATCGATCGGTTTTGTCCGCGCCCCCTCAAGCAGGGTGCTGGAAATCATGTTCAGGAAGAGCGGCACGGTCAGGGCAGCGACAACACCGAAGACCGGATACTTCAGCCAGTCGCGGCGGGCCGGTTCGCCGTGCCGGTCAGCCAGAAAATAATTGGCGGCCCCACCAAGAATGCCAGCCACGACCATGATGGCCAGAATAAGCAGCATGTGCCCATCCAGTGCTCCGCTTGGAGTCGTCACCTGCAAGGCAGGTTGCAGTTCAGCCGACATGTTTTCCCCTTGTCATCGTTCGTCATTTTCACACGATTGGGGCGGGCTGTCGAAGGCTGGATGCGCTCTTTCGCGCTTATCCTGTTGAGCCAGATCAACGCCTGATCAAGCACGCCAAAAAAACAAAACCCCGCCGGCTTTTCAGGCGGCGGGGTTTATCAACAGTTGTGTCCGGCTTAACGCGGCAGCGTTGTCGAGCCCATCAGGAAGGCATCCGCTTCACGAGCGGCCTGACGACCCTCACGGATCGCCCAGACCACCAACGACTGGCCACGACGCACGTCACCGGCGGCGTAAACCTTATCAACGTTGGTCTTGTAGCAGCCTTCGCCATCGGTCGTTGCCTTGGCGTTCTGACGCGCATCCTTCTCGACGCCGAAAGCGTCCAGCAGGCTGGCAACCGGATTGGTAAAGCCCATCGCCAGGAAAGCGGCATCGCACGGCAGTTCGAATTCCGAACCGGCGACTTCAACCATCTTGCCACCCTGCCATTCGACACGAACCGCCTTCAGTGACTTGACGTTACCGTTGCCATCGTCAATGAAGGACTTGGTGGCCACCGCGAATTCACGCTGGGTAGCACCTTCCTTGTGCGACGACGAGGTACGCATCTTGAGCGGCCAGTACGGCCAGACCAGCGGCTTGTCTTCCTGCTCCGGCGGGGCCGGCATCAGTTCGAACTGGGTCACCGAGGCAGCGCCATGGCGGTAGCTGGTGCCAACGCAGTCGGAGCCGGTATCGCCGCCGCCGATGACGATGACGTGCTTGCCCTTGACGTTGATCGGGTTGGCAATGCCTTGCTGGACTTGCTTATTCTGCGGAATCAGGAATTCCAGGGCAGCGTAGACGCCCTTGAATTCGCGGCCCGGTACCGGCAGATCGCGCGGCACTTCTGAACCGGCGGCGAGGATCACCGCATCGAAATCCTTCTTCAGCTGGTCGGCAGAAACCGTCTCGGTGGCATCGTTGTTGATGCCGGCCGGGATGTTCTTGTCACCGACGATAACCTTCGTCTTGAAGACCACGCCCTCGGCTTCCATCTGCGCGACGCGACGGTCGATGACCGACTTGTTCAGCTTGAAGTCGGGGATGCCGAAGCCGAGTAGACCGCCAATACGGCTGGACTTCTCAAACACCGTGACGTCATGACCGACACGCGCCAGCTGCTGGGCAGCAGCCATGCCGGCCGGGCCCGAACCGACGATCGCGACCTTCTTGCCCGTCTTGACAGCGGCCGGCTGCGGCACGACCCAGCCCATTTCCCAGCCCTTGTCGATGATGAAATGCTCAATCGACTTGATACCCACCGGCGCAGCGTTGATGCCCAGCGTACAGGCAGCCTCACAAGGCGCCGGACAGATGCGGCCGGTGAAATCCGGGAAGTTGTTGGTCGAATGCAGCACATCCAGCGCCTGTTTCCAGTTACCGCGGTAAACCAGATCATTCCAGTCCGGAATGATGTTGTTGACCGGGCAACCGTTGTTGCAGAACGGGATGCCGCAATCCATGCAGCGTGCGCCCTGAGTCTTGGCAGCATCGTCCGACAAGGTCTGGACGAACTCCTTGTAGTGCGTCAGGCGCTTTTCGACCGGTTCGTAGGCCTCTTCGAGGCGTTCGAACTCCATGAATCCAGTCGGCTTGCCCATTATGCGGCCTCCTTCTGTGCAGCAGCCATCTCGGTGAGGGCGCGCTTGTACTCGTGTGGATAGACTTTGACAAACTTCTCGCGGTAGGTATCCCAGTTGGCCAGGATAGCCTTGGCGGTTGCGCTGCCGGTATATTCGGCGTGACGGGTCACCAGTTCCTTGAGTTGCGTTTCGTCGGCGATGCCACGGTGCAGCGGCTCACCAGCAGCTTGACGGCTGGCTGGCAGAACCTTCTCCAGTGCCACCTGAGCCAGGTTGCAACGACTCTTGAAAGCGCCGTCCTCATCCAGTACATAAGCGATGCCGCCCGACATACCGGCCGCAAAGTTGCGCCCGGTCATACCCAGCACAGCAACCGTACCGCCGGTCATGTATTCACAACCATGGTCACCGACGCCTTCGACGACTGCCGTTGCACCGGAGTTACGAACGCAGAAGCGCTCGCCACCGACACCGGCCAGATAGGCCTCGCCATCGGTTGCACCGTACATGACCGTATTGCCGCAGATGATGTTCTGCTGCGTATCACCGCGGAAATCCGGGCTCGGCTTGATGATCAGGCGACCACCGGACAAGCCCTTGCCGACGTAGTCATTGCCTTCACCAGTCAATTCCAGCGTCACACCCTTGGCTAGGAATGCGCCGAAGGCCTGGCCGGCAGTACCGGTCAGCTTGACGTGAATGGTATCGTCCGGCAGACCATCATTGCCGTAACGGCGGGCAACCTCGCCCGACAGCATGGTGCCGCAGGTGCGATTGACGTTGATGATCGTGGTCTCGATCTGGACCTTCTGGCCCTTTTCGAGCGCCGGCTTGGCCTGCTCGATCAACTTGTGGTCGAGCGCTTTTTCCAGACCGTGATCCTGGGTTTCCGTATGGCGACGCGAAACTTCGGCCGGCACGTTCGGCTGATAGAAGACCTTGGAGAAATCCAGACCCTTGGCCTTCCAGTGTTCGATACCGGCACGCGTGTCGAGCAGGTCGGCGCGGCCAACCAGATCGTCAAACTTGCGAATGCCAAGCTGGGCCATGATTTCGCGAACTTCCTCGGCAACAAAGAAGAAGTAGTTGACCACATGCTCCGGCTGACCGGAGAAGCGCTGACGGAGGACAGGATCCTGAGTGGCAACACCAACCGGGCAGGTGTTCAGGTGGCACTTGCGCATCATGACGCAGCCTTCGACGACCAGCGGTGCAGTGGCGAAGCCGAATTCGTCGGCACCGAGCAGCGCACCGACAACGACGTCGCGACCGGTCTTCATCTGGCCATCGACCTGAACACGGATACGCGAACGCAGACGGTTCAGCACCAGCGTCTGCTGGGTTTCGGACAGACCGAGCTCCCACGGCGTACCGGCATGCTTGATCGAAGACTGCGGCGAAGCCCCTGTGCCGCCGTCAAAACCGGCGATCACGACGTGGTCAGCCTTGGCCTTGGCCACACCGGCCGCCACGGTACCGACACCAACTTCGGAAACCAGCTTGACGGAGATCGAAGCACGCGAGTTGGCGTTCTTCAGATCGTGAATCAGCTGCGCCAGATCCTCAATCGAGTAGATGTCGTGGTGCGGCGGCGGCGAAATCAGGCCAACGCCCGGCACCGAGTGACGCAGGAAGCCGATGTACTCGGAAACCTTGTGGCCCGGCAACTGACCACCCTCGCCCGGCTTGGCGCCTTGTGCCATCTTGATCTGGATCTGGTCGGCATTGACCAGATACTCGGTGGTCACGCCAAAGCGGCCGGAGGCAACCTGCTTGATCGCCGAGCGCAGGGAGTCGCCATCCTTGAATTCATAGTCACGCTCGATCCGCGAGGTGCCAATGATTTCGGACAGCTTCTGGCCTGCCTTGATCGGCAGGAAGCGCTTGGCATCCTCGCCACCTTCTCCGGTATTCGACTTGCCGCCGATCCGGTTCATGGCAATCGCCAGCGTGGTGTGTGCTTCGGTCGAGATCGAGCCGAGCGACATGGCGCCGGTCGCGAAGCGCTTGACGATCTCCTTGGCCGACTCGACTTCTTCCAGCGGAATCGCTGCGCCGTGCGGCTTGAATTCGAACAGGCCGCGCAGGGTCAGATGACGCTTGGTCTGATCGTTGATCAGCTTGGCGTATTCCTTGTAGGTCTCATACTGACCGGAACGGGTCGAGTGCTGCAATTTGGCGATGGAGTCCGGCGTCCACAGATGCTCTTCGCCACGGATGCGGTAGGCGTATTCACCGCCGGCATCCAGCATGTTGGCGAGCACCGGATCAGCCGAAAATGCTTCATGGTGCAAGCGGATGGACTCTTCGGCTACCTCGAAGACGCCAATGCCTTCGATATTGGACGGAGTGCCGGTGAAGTACTTCTCGACAAAGGTCTTTTGCAGACCGATGGCTTCGAAAATCTGGGCACCGGTGTAGGACATGTAGGTCGAAATACCCATCTTCGACATGACCTTGTTCAAGCCCTTGCCGATGGCCTTGATGAAGTTCTTGGTGAACTTCTCAGCCTTCT
The DNA here is from genome assembly GCA_041909135.1 of Azonexus sp. GTDB lineage: Bacteria > Pseudomonadota > Gammaproteobacteria > Burkholderiales > Rhodocyclaceae > Azonexus. Next base: position 122,115 of record JAYREA010000003.1, read on the forward strand.
CGACATCACCCTTGGCCAGCCCTTCGATCGTTTCAAGGGCGAGGTAGGGGTGCACAGCCTCGGCGCCATAGCCACCGAGCAAGGCAAAATGGTGTACTTCACGGGCCGAGCCAGTCTCGACCACCAGACCGGCACTGGTGCGCAAGCCCTTCTTGACCAAGTGCTGATGGATGGCTGAAGTCGCCAGCAGCGCCGGGATAGCCACATGCTCGGCATCGATCTTGCGGTCGGAGACGATCAGGATGTTGGCACCAGAACGGACCGCATCCTCGGCATCTGCCGCCAGCGAAGCTAGACGGGCCTCAATGCCATCCTTACCCCAGGCCACCGGATAGCAGATGTCCAGTTCGAAGGAACGGAACTTGTCGGAGGTGTACTTGCCGATATTGCGCAGCTTTTCCATGTCCGCGAAGGACAGGACAGGTTGCGATACTTCAAGACGGATTGGCGGATTGATGTCGTTGGTGTTGAGCAGGTTCGGCTTCGGTCCGATGAAGGAGACCAGAGACATAACCAGTTCTTCGCGGATCGGGTCGATCGGCGGATTGGTCACCTGGGCAAACAACTGCTTGAAATAAGCGTAGAGCGTCTTGTTCTTGCTGGACAGGACGGGCAAAGACGAATCGGTGCCCATGGAGCCGCTAGCCTCTTCGCCATTCAGCACCATCGGCTCAAGAATGACCTTGACGTCTTCCTGGGTGTAGCCAAACGCTTGCTGACGATCGAGCAGCGAGGCCGCGGATTCGGCGCACTTTTCGGCGGCCGCCGGCACTTCGTCGAGCTTGATACGGATCTTTTCGATCCACTCGCGGTAAGGCTTGGCGTTGGCCAGCGAGTTCTTCAACTCCTGGTCGTCGATGATACGGCCTTGTTCCATGTCGATCAGGAACATCTTGCCCGGTTGCAGGCGCCACTTCTTGACGATCTTCTTTTCCGGAATCGGCAGCACGCCGGATTCGGAGGCCATGACAACGAGATCATCGTCAGTCACCAGATAACGGGCCGGACGCAGACCATTACGGTCCAGCGTGGCACCAATCTGGCGGCCGTCGGTAAAGGCCACGGCAGCGGGGCCGTCCCACGGCTCCATCATTGCAGCATGGTATTCGTAGAAGGCACGACGATTTTCGTCCATGGTCGTGTGCTTTTCCCAGGCTTCCGGGATCATCAGCATGACGGCCTGGGCCAGCGAGTAGCCACCGCCCATGACGAGCAGTTCAAGGGCGTTGTCGAAAGAAGCAGAGTCGGACTGGCCGGGATAATGCAGCGGCCAGACCTTCTTCAGATCGTCACCGAGAATCGGCGAGGAAATCGCCTGTTCGCGCGCCTTGAACCAATTGACGTTGCCGCGGACGGTATTGATTTCGCCATTGTGGGCGATATAACGGAACGGATGAGCCAAGTCCCAGGTCGGGAAGGTATTGGTCGAGAAACGCTGGTGCACAAGTGCCAAGGCGGACACTGTACGCTTGTCCTGCAGATCAGCGTAGTAAACACCAACCTGATCGGCCAGCAGCAAACCCTTGTAGTTGACCGTGCGTGCTGAGAAAGACGGCACATAGAATTCCTGGCCATGCTTCAGCTTCAGCGACTTGATGGCGTTGGCAGCCCGGCGGCGGATGATGTACAGCTTGCGTTCGAGTGCGTCGGTCACAAAGACATCCGCACCTCGACCGACAAATATCTGGCGAATCACCGGTTCCTTAGCCTTGACGGTCGGCGACATCGGCATGTCGGCATTGACCGGCACGTCGCGCCAGCCGAGAACAACCTGACCCTCTGCCTTGACGGAACGCTCGATCTCCTCGACGCAAGCATGACGCGAAGCGGCTTCCTGCGGCAGGAAAACCATGCCGACACCGTACTCGCCATTCGGCGGCAGTTCGACGCCCTGCTTGGCCATTTCCTCGCGATAGAACAGATCCGGAATCTGAATCAGGATACCGGCGCCGTCGCCCTGCAACGGATCGGCACCAACGGCACCGCGGTGATCCAGATTCTTCAGGATCAACAAACCCTGCTCGACGATGCTATGGCTTTTCTGGCCTTTAAAATGGGCAACAAAGCCCACGCCGCAAGCGTCGTGCTCGTTGGCTGGGTCGTACAAACCCTGCCGCTCAGGTACTGCCGGTTCCATCACACGCGTTCCTTCAAATAGCTTGGCCGGTGACTAAAGGCCAATGGTCAAAAAAGCCGCTCGTCATATTTGACGCTACGGCCTGTACGAAAATTAGAGGCAACCATCAAATATACTGGTAAACCCCTGTCAATTCAAGATGCTGCAACGCACCAATCCGGCACTCAAACAGTCATGCTTTCCCTGTTTGGGTGCATCTTGCCTCAATGGCACCGATAATCTGTTCGGTAGATGCCGCATCGGACAGCACCGCCTTGCCAATCTCCTGCAGGAGAACCAAACGCAGCTTTCCGTCCTGCACTTTCTTGTCATGACTCATCAAATCGAGATAGCGAGCCGCCCCAAGCAGCGGCCCCTTAATCGGCAAACCAGCACGGCCGAAGATTTTTTCTATCCGATCAACTGCACTGCTATCAATCCAGCCCATTCGACAAGACAATTCGGCAGCAATTAACGTGCCGGCTGCCACAGCTTCACCATGCAACCATTCGCCATAACCCAGCCCAGTTTCAATGGCATGGCCGAAGGTGTGCCCCAGATTGAGCAGCGCGCGCTCACCACTCTCGCGCTCATCAGCAGCAACAACTTCAGCCTTGTTGGCACAGGAACGATGGACCGCATAAGCCAAGGCAGCCTTATCCCGGAGCAGCAACTTTTCCAGGTTGCCTTCCAACCACACGAAGAAATCCGGATCACGAATCAAGCCATATTTGATGACTTCAGCGAGGCCTGCTTTCAATTCGCGGTCCGGCAAGGTATCCAGGGTAGAAAGGTCGGCGAGTACCAGCCTGGGCTGATAGAACGCGCCAATCATATTCTTGCCCATGGGATGATTGATGGCTGTTTTGCCCCCTACCGAGGAATCGACTTGCGACAAAAGTGTGGTTGGCACTTGAATGAATGGCATGCCGCGCTGATAACAGGCTGCAGCAAATCCACCCATATCACCAATAACCCCGCCCCCGAGCGCAATCAAGGTAGTCTTTCGCTCACAGCGTGCGCCTAACAAGGCATCAAAGATCAGATTAAGCGTTTCCCAAGTCTTGTACTGTTCACCATCCGGCAAGACAACTGGCAGAGTCTCCACCCCAGCTTTTTCGAGAGTCGAGCGAAAACGGTCCAGATATAGCGGCGCTACCGTAGTGTTGGTTACCACAACCGCTTTTTTCTGAACAATGTGAGGCAGGATCAATTCCGGCCTGGACAAAACATCTATTCCGATATGAATCGGATACGAGCGCTCATCCAAGGCAACATCAAGCGTTTGGATCACTGTTTGCATAAGCGATTGAATTCCCTCAACAGATACTGAACGATGCCTGAGGCAACTAAATGAGATCCGTCGACCACGATATGTGCAGTCTCCCGATATAGGGGATCACGGATCGAATGAAGTTCCTCCAGCTTAGCCAAAGGGTCCTCGACGTGTAATAGCGGTCGATTGCGATCATGTCGCGTGCGCTCATAGAGCAGCAAGGGTGATACGTTAAGGTACACAACCCAGCCTGTATCGTGCAATCGGTGACGATTCTCTGGATTGATCACCACCCCGCCGCCTGTCGCCAAGACTATATTGTCACCAAGCGTCAGGTCATGGATCGTCTGCGCCTCGCGGCGTCGAAACCCATCTTCGCCCTCAATTTCAAAAATAGTGGGAATTGGCACCCCCGTCCGCTCAACGATCTCTTGATCGGAATCGAAAAAAGGGCGGGAGAGCCGCCTGGCCAACTGGCGCCCGACTGTCGTTTTGCCGGCGCCCATCAATCCGACGAGATATATGTTTCGACGATGTTCCACAGTCCTGATTTTAGCTGAGTCTTGAGTTGAGACAAAAAAAGGGCCGGCATCGCCGGCCCTTCATCAATCGATTACGTCACATCAATCAAAACGCATCTTGTCTGAAATCACTCGCGGAGTAATGAATACGAGTAGTTCGCGGCGCTTGCCAATATCGTTCTTGTATTTGAATAGCCAGCCGAAGAATGGGATATCTCCAAGCAAAGGTACTTTTTCAACCGAGTTTTGCGTATCCGTGATGAAGACACCACCGATTACGACAGTGCCGCCATTCTCTACAACAACATTGGTTTCCACTACAGAGCTCTTGATCGGTGGATTCGCATACCCGTTAAGAACCACTGCCTTGGTCCAGTCAGCCTCTTCCTTCTTGACCACCAGGTTCATGCGTACCGTGCCCTCGGGGGTAATCTGCGGAGTGACTTCCAAAGAGAGCTTTGCCGGTTTGAAGCTAACGGTAGCGGTGGTAGTACCGCCGCTGCTCTGGGTCGTCACATAGGGAATTTCTGTACCATCTTCAATTTTGGCCTTGACGTTGTTGGCAGTAATCACTCGGGGACTGGAGACAATTTTCCCCAAGCCATCAGATTCCAGGGCTGCAAGTTCCAAGTTAAGAATACGAGTGAAGGCAGAATTAAATAATGACAACGCAAGCGAGCCCCCCGTCGTTGGTGAAGGCAAATTAACGCCCACCATCGGATTCTGGATAAGAGTTGCAGGAGTCGACGTAGTACCTGAAGTAATAGCGGGCGTCATGCTACCGCCTGCGGTGTAAATCCCAGACCCGCCTATCTGGACAGGCTTGGAATTAATCAATCCGAATTTCCCACCCAGTGCCCGATTGAAACTATCCTGCGCCTCGACAACACGTGCCTCAATTAAAACTTGTCGAGCGCCCGTATCAATCGCAGCAATGAATGAACGAATTTCTTCAAGCTTTGATGGAATATCGTTAATAAAAATAATATTGGACTGCGGGTCAGCAACAGCACTACCACGTTTGCTCAGAATCCGTTGCGCCGCAACATTTACCCCTGGCGCAGGAGCAGCAGCACCACCTGCCCCCAAGGGCGGCAAGCCAGCCAACAAGCGTGCCACATCAGCCGCCTTCTGGTAGTTCAACTGAAACTGCTCCAGCTTCAGCGGCTCCAACTCGCTTATTTGCTGCTTTGATTCAAACTCAAGCTTTTCACGAGTCGCAATCTCATCACGCGGGGCAATCATGATGATGTTGCCCTTCTTTCGCATGTCCAGCCCCTTTTGCTGGAAAATGATATCGATAACTTGGTCTGCCGGGACATCCTTCAATACCAGCGTCGTTGTCCCCGTTACCGTTTCACTGATCACGGCGTTAAGGCCAAGTTCCTCTGCCATCAGACGCAACAGTGCGCGCACATCACCATTTTGGTAATTAATGCTAACTCGCGGCCCCTGATAACCGACCTTAGAGCCCTGAACCAACTTGTTGGGGTCCTCTACGACACGCTTCACCTCAACGATAAACTGATTGTCACTTTGATAGGCATTGTGTTCCCACAAGCCCATTGGCGTAATAATCATCCGCACGTTGTCGCCGAAAGCCTTGGTTTCCACAGCGGTCACCGGCGTTGCAAAATCAGTAACATCTAGCTTCCGACGCAGACGGTCAGGCACCGTCGTTTTCATGAAATCGACGATCAAGTTCGCCCCCTGCTGCCGAATGTCGATGCCAGTACCTGTATCACTCAGATCGACCACAATACGCCCCTCGCCCCCCTTACCACGGCGAAACACTACGTCATTAACCGCATGCCTGCTGCCCACCAGGCTTTCTTCAGCAAACCGAGTTGTCCGCTGGGCGGACGATTCAGCCAAGCGCTCAATGGGTGAAAGCGTTACGTACAGAGCCTTCCCGTCCAAGCGGGTCTTGTAATTCATATTCCGAACAAGATTGAGGACCACACGGGTACGGTCCCCTACTTGAACGACGTTCATACTACGTAGATCGCCTTGGTTGAAAACTTGGCTATTTTTACCCAGCCCATTGGCGGTGGACTGAAAGTCCAGTGCTATTTTGGCCGGATTAGCAACGCTAAACCCCGGTGGCGGGGACGCAAGCGCCTCTTTCAAGTCAATCCGCAATGCAATTTCGTTTCCTTGTTGCGCCACATTGACAGCTTCAATCGCATTCGAAGGCAATGTCTCGGCACGTACGGAAGACATTACAGCAAGGCAGGCCAAGGCAGTAGCCATCGCATATTTAATAAATTTCATTTCTTGCTTCCCTCCTTGCTCTGCAGGTAGAGCGAGCTCTTGCGCTCGGTCCAATCCCCGGCAGAATCCTGTATCAATTCCCGCAATTGCACTTCCGTGTCGGAAATCTGCGTCACCATACCGAAGTCAAGCCCCATGTAGTCCCCAACCTTGACCTGCTTGACCTTGTCTTCCACCTGAATCACAGCCATTGGACGCTTGTTGACGTTCATGTAGCCAATCATCTTCAAGGATTCAATGGGGTACTTTTCAAGCAGGCTGTTACGTACTTCTCGCGCTTCGAAATCAGGCTGAAACGCGCCACCTTTTCCAGCGACTTGTTTGTACTTTGATTCCGGCTCAATCTTGCTGGACTTAAATGGATCAAGCGTACCCTCCACATCGTAGGGAACGGGCTCATAAGCTTTCACCTCAGGCAACTTCGGGATATTCCCGCGCATGTCCTTGGTGTTTTCGGCCATCCATTGCTTCAGATCTTCGTGATCACTCCCGGAGCATGCTCCCAGGATGCCACACAGGGCGATGAGCAATATCCGTTTCACTTCTTCGCTCCTTGCTCTGCCTTCTTCTGCTGTTCAGCTTTTTTCTGCTTGGCGATTTCTTCGTCATCAAGATAGCGGAATGTCTTGGTTGTCGCATCAAGAGAGAGTTGACCGCCGTCCTTTACGGAAGTGATTGCGATATTGTTCAGTGTGACAATGCGCGGAAGTTTGGCAATATCGGCGGCAAATGCGCCGAAATCATGATAGCCGCCATTGATCTTTACGGTAATCGGCAACTCCGCATAGAAATCCTTGACCTGCTCCTGCCCTGGTTTAAATAGCTCAAACTGCAGGCCACGCCCCAGCCCAGCCTGGTTAACTTCAATCAAAAGTGCCTCGATCTCGGACTTGTCAGGTAACTGTTTTAGCAAGGCACCGAAAGAGCGGTCAATTTCAGCTAGCTGCTGGATGTAGAGATCCAGATTGACCGCTTGGCGCTTCTTGTCCAGAAACTGCTGCTTCAAGGTCTGCTCTTCGCGCTCTTTGGACTCCAATTCAGTCAACTGATCGTTCCAGACGAACCACCATCCAGCCAACAAAATTGCCGCAAATAACCCGACAAGAACTGTCGCCTTTGGAATCAAGGGCCACGAACCTGGGTCATTCGGGTTCATGAAACGAAAATCATCAGCTATCGACTGGAAATCGAATTGGGGCAGGGATATGGACTTGGCGCTCATTTTTTACCCTTCTCGTCTTCCGGCTTCACTCGGGTCATGACGAAATTCATTCCGAACTCGTAAACCCGGCGACCATTGACAACAACCGCCTTACTTTCGACCAACTGTGGCTGCTCCAGCCAAGGCGACGCTTCGAGATTACGCATCAGCGCCGAAATACGGGCGTTGGACTGAGCATGACCTGTAACGTTGATTTTCAGGCCATCCTGCTTCACTGTCTTGAGATAGATCCCCTCCGGAACCTGATTGACCAATTCGCTAAGCAAATAAACAGTCTCACCACGATCTCGCTGCAAGTTTTCAATAACCTGCTTACGTGACAAGAGTGCCTGCGTTTGCTCCTTGAGGCGCTTGATCTGGTCCAGTTGCTTGTCAAGAACCGCTATTTCCTTCTTGAGAAAGTCATTTGCCCCTTCCTGGTTGGTGATCGCACCACCAATCAGGGTATAGCCGGCAAATACGATCAGGGCACCCAAAACGGAAACCAGACCGACCAACACAAAAAACTGTTCGCGCCGGGCTTTTTTCGCCTCTTCGCGATGCGGCAGAAGATTGATGCGAATCATGATGGATCAAACCTCCGCAAAGCCAAGCCACAGGCCACCATCAGGGATGAGGCATCGGCTAAAAGGCTCTTCGCACGTACGCGATCGGAGAGCACCATATTGGCAAACGGGTTGGCAATCAGGGTATTGACCTGTGTTCGAGTCGCAACAACCTCATCGATACCGGGGATCACTGCACAGCCACCTGCGAGGACTATGTGATCAACCTGATTGTATTGGGTCGAGGTGAAGAAGAACTGCAAGGCGCGTGAAACTTCAAGCGCCAAATTCTCCATGAACGGGTTCAGCAACTCTACCTCGTAACCTTCTGGCAGATTTCCCGCTCTCTTAGCTGCCTCAGCATCTTCAAAACTCATTCCGTAGTGACGCGCAATATCTTGCGTTAATTGACCGCCACCAAAAGCTTGCTCACGGGCGTACACCTGCTGGCCATTTCGGAGCACGGTCAAGTTCATCACGTTGGCACCGGCGTCAATCATGGCGACGACCTGATTCTTGCCGGATTCCGGCAACTGACGCTCGATCAACTCAAACGCAGCCAACACCGCAAAGGACTCGACGTCCACCACCAGGGCTTTGAGGCCGGCTGCATCAGCAACTGCCACACGATCTTCGACACGTTCTTTTTTCGAGGCGGCAATCAGGACCTCAAGTTCCTCAGGCACTGCCGGGGCCGGTCCGATCACCTGATAATCCAGGTTAACTTCATCGATCGAAAACGGAATGTACTGATTCGCCTCCGTTTCAACCTGAGCTTCAAGCTCGTCGTCCCGCAAACCTGCGGGGACAATGATTTTCTTGGTGATGACCGCGGAACCAGGCAGAGCCATGGCGACATTGCGAGTCGACGTACCCATGCGCTTCCACGCACGCTTTACGCAGTCGACCACACCATCCAGGTTGGCGATATTGCCATCGGACACCGCATCCTTGGGCAACACCTCAATGGTGTAGCGCTCAACGCGATAGCCGTCCTTCCCATTTGCGGTCAATTCAACCATCTTGACGGCGGACGAACTTATGTCCAAACCGAACAAGGGACGCGCCTTGGGATTTAACAACGCTGAGATATCGAAGCCCACCAGACCCCCAAAAAGTCCTTACGGATTACGAAGTTACGAAAATAACCAATAATTCACTTCAGATGCTAACAACAACCTATAGGCATGTAAAGCAATTTCACGACCGAAAAATAGCGCAGCGTATAATCGGCGCAACTTTAATTTTGCCGCCCAAACCGCCGTGCTTTCAACCCACCCAACGCTGCGCCTGATCCTTTACCCCATCATATTACTGGCCGGACTCATAGCCATCGGTGTGGCGATGGCATTGATCGTCCTCATTCTGGCCTACCCAAATCTCCCCTCGCTTGAGGTGCTGACCGACTACCGCCCAAAGATCCCTTTGCGGGTATATACAGCTGACGGCTTCCTGATCGGCGAATACGGCGAGGAGCGCCGTGCCGTGGTTGCAATCAAGGACGTTCCGCCAATCATGAAGCAGGCCATTCTCGCCGCCGAGGATGATCGCTTCTATCAACATGGCGGCATCGACTACACCGGGATTCTGCGCGCAGCTGGAGCAAACCTGCTTGGCGGCGGCAAACGCCAAGGCGCATCCACCATCACCCAGCAGGTCGCCAGAAATTTCTTTCTGACTGGAGAGAAAACCTACACGCGTAAACTCTATGAGGCACTGCTCTCCTTCAAGATAGAAAGCAACCTGACGAAAGATCAGATTTTCGAGCTGTACATCAATCAGATTTTTCTCGGCCAGCGCGCCTACGGATTTGCCGCAGCCGCCCAGATTTATTTCGGCAAGCCGCTGAAAGACATCTCAATTGCCGAAGCGGCCATGCTGGCCGGGCTACCGAAGGCACCATCGGCCTACAACCCAGTGGTGAACCCGACTCGAGCCAGACTGCGCCAACAGTATGTACTGCGCCGCATGCATGAGTTGGGTCATATTTCGGATACCCAACATGCTGCGGCCCTGAAGGAGCCACTGATCGTCAAGCGCGAACTGGCTGGTTATGCCGTCCATGCTGAATTTGTGGCCGAGATGGCTCGCCAGATTACGGCCGAGCGCTTTCCGGAAGAGGTTTACTCACGTGGCATGAAGGTTTACACGACGCTGATCAAGGCCGAGCAGGAAGCCGCCTACAACAGCCTGCGCAAAGGCGTCATGGACTACGACAAACGGCATGGCTACCGGGGTGCCGAATCCTATCTCGACATGAAGGACATCAAGTCCGACCAGGACGAAGCCATTGATGAAGCGCTTCAGGATATTTCCGATACCGGCGATCTGATTCCCGCCCTGGTGCTGTCGGCCGACGCCAAACAGATCAAGGCCTACCGCAAGGGTGGCGAAGTCGTGACACTGACCGGCGACGCCATGAAATTCGCGGCCAAAATGCTCGACGACAAGGCCCCGCCGAACAAGCGCCTGAAACGTAGTGCCATCATCCGCCTGCAAAAGGACGACAAGGGTAACTGGCAGATCAGCCAACTGCCGGAGGTCGAATCCGCATTTGTTGCAGTTGATCCCAAGGATGGCGCCATTCGTGCCCTGGTTGGCGGTTTCGATTTCAACCGCAACAAATTCAACCACGTCACCCAGGCCTGGCGGCAACCGGGCTCCAGCTTCAAGCCATTCATCTACTCCGCGTCACTGGAAAAGGGTTTCAGCCCGAACAGCGTGATCGCCGATGAACCGATCGTCATTCCAGCCAGCCAGACCGGCACCCAGGCCTGGGAACCGCACAACTACGATGGCAAATACGAAGGGCCGATGAAGATGCGCACGGCGCTGGCCAAGTCGAAGAACATGGTATCGATCCGCATCCTGCAGGCTATCGGCACGAACTACGCCCAGGACTATGCCGGACGCTTCGGCTTCGATCCCGCCAAGCACCCGCCCTACCTGACCATGGCCCTCGGTGCCGGATCGGTCACGCCGTGGCAGATGGTTACCGCCTATTCCGTCTTTGCCAACGGCGGATTCAAGGTCAATCCTTTCGTCGTCCGCGAAATTCGCGACGAACGCGAGCAAGTATTGGCCCGGTCCGCTGAAATCGAAGCAGGTAGCGACACCATCCGGGTCATCGACCCGCGCAACGCCTTCATGATGGACACCATGCTGCGCGATGTCGCCATTTACGGTACGGCAGCCAAAGCATCGGCGATCCTGAAGCGCCAGGATCTGGCCGGAAAAACCGGAACAACCAACGAATATGTCGATGCCTGGTTCTGCGGCTATCAGATGACAGTCGCCGGCTGCGCCTGGATCGGCTTCGACCAGCCGCGAAAGCTGGGCGACAAGGAAACCGGTGGCGCGGCTGCGCTGCCGATCTGGATCGGCTACATGGCCCGCGCCCTCAAGGATGTCCCGATGCAGGTACCACAAGCGCCGGAAGGCCTGATCGCCTATGGCGAAGGTCGCGACCGGAGCTACATCTACGCCGAGAATGCCGCCAAGGAACGGACACCTGAAGAAGAAAGCCAGGATGCGACGCCACTGCCCAAGCCGGACCTGAGCACGCCACCCAGCGACTGATCAGCTCAGAATGACTGTCTCGCCGGCCTGCTGGCTGGCGAGCATCGATAACTTTTCCATCAATTCGGCGTTATCGCGGGTATCGCGCCAAGTGGCACCGTCCCAGCGAAAATGGAAGCCGCCAGCGCGGGCGGCAACCCATATCTCCTTGGCAACCCCGTGGCGATTGATGATGATCTTGCTGCGGTCGGCAAACTCGATTTCGAGTACGCCGCCTGGTGCCAGTTCGAAATCGAGATCGGCGTCACAAGCCTCCAGGGCCTTGTCGATCTGGCCCAATAACTGTTCGGCCAGCGTGTTGAATTCCTTGTCATCCATCGTGTGCTACCATCCTGTGCTTCGCTGAGAGCGCCCCGAACATGTCCAGAATCGCCGCCCTACTGATCATTCTGAGCCTTGCCGCCTGCGGCATGAGGGGACCGCTTGAACGCCCCACCGGCCCGGCGCCGGAACCGCTGCTTGGCAATGCCAAGCCAGCTGCCAAAGATGTTAGCACGACCACCAGCCCCAAAGCCCAATGACCCAATTTGCCCTGAAAAACGGCGTCCTGCACGCCGAATCTGTCGCACTGCCCACCATTGCCGAACGATTTGGCACACCGGCTTATGTTTACTCCCGTGCCGCACTGGAAGCTTCGCTGCGCGAATTCCACGATGTGCTCGGCGGCCATCCCGCTGGCAACGGCGCGCTCGTCTGCTACGCCGTCAAGGCAAACTCCAATCTCGCCATTCTGAACGTCTTCGCCCGCCTCGGCGCCGGCTTCGACATCGTTTCCGGCGGTGAACTGCAGCGCGTGCTGGCCGCCGGTGCCGACCCGAAGAAAGTCGTTTTCTCCGGCGTTGGCAAGACGGCTGAGGAGATGAAGCTGGCGCTGGACGTCGGCATCTTCTGTTTCAATGTCGAATCCGCCGCCGAACTGGAGCGCCTGAACGAAGTTGCCGACCGGTGCGGCAAGAAGGCGCCGATCAGCCTGCGCGTCAATCCGAACGTCGATCCGAAGACCCATCCGTACATTTCGACCGGCCTCAAGGGCGCCAAGTTCGGCGTCGCCTACGACAACGCGCTGGCACTCTATCGCCGCGCCGCTGCCCTGCCCAACATTGAAGTGACCGGTATCGACTGCCATATCGGTTCGCAACTGCTCGATCCGTCGCCTTTTGTCGAAGCCCTCGACCGCATTCTTGCCCTGGTCGACCAGATGGCCGCCGAAGGCATCCGCATCCATCACCTCGACCTTGGTGGCGGCCTCGGCATCAAGTACAGCGCCGAGCAGACGCAGCCGACCGTCGCCTCCTACCTGACGCCGCTGCTCGACAAACTGGCCGGCCGCGGCCTGCAGGTCGTCCTCGAACCGGGTCGCCGGCTGGTCGGCAATGCCGGCCTGCTGCTCACCCGCATCGAATACCTGAAGCAGGGCGAAGCGAAGAATTTCGCCATCATCGACGCCGCCATGAACGACCTGATGCGCCCGGCGCTCTATGAAGCCTGGCATGACATCAATCCGGTTGTGCCGCGCGCTGGTACGGTCACCGAATACGACGTCGTCGGCCCAGTCTGCGAAACCGGCGATTTCCTTGGCCAGGCCCGTCCGCTGGCTGTCGAGGCCGGTGACCTGCTGGCCGTCATGTCGGCCGGCGCCTATGGCATGGCCATGGCCTCGAACTACAACACCCGGCCGCGCGCGGTCGAAGTGATGATCGATGGCGAGCAGATCCACGTCATCCGCCAGCGTGAGACCGTCGAACAGCTTTACGCTGGCGAGTCCCTCCTGCCAAAGTGAGCGGTCTGCGCGTCGACAAATGGCTGTGGGCGGCGCGTTTTTTCAAGACGCGCTCGCTGGCCAGCGACGCCGTCATTGGCGGCAAGGTGAAGGTCAATGGCGCCACGATCAAACCGGCGCGCGACATCAAGGTCGGCGACCGGCTCGACATCGCCAACAGCGAAACACGCTGGGAAGTAACCGTTAAATCCCTGTCGGAAAAACGCGGCCCGGCGCCGGAAGCCCGGCTGCTCTACGAAGAAACACCGGACAGCATCGCCGCCCGAGAAACCGCACGGGATAGCCGGCAGTTCGTGCAAGATCCCGCCGCCGACATCCACGGCCGGCCGACCAAGCGCGACCGCCGCCAGCTTGGCCGCTTCAGCGGCTCATAGCACCCAGGCCAGGGCCAGCGGCAGAAACACCAACGCGGTCAGATTGCCGATCAGCACAATCGAGGCAACCCGCTGCGGCTCCTGCTTGTAGCGCTCGGCGAACAGGAAGTTGAGTACGGCCGGCGGCAGGGCGCCGAAGACGAACAACATCGCCGCATCTCTGCCCTGCAAGCCAAGCAACTGAATCACGCCAGCCGCGATCAGCATGCCGGCGAGCGGCCGAAGCACGGCACTGCCAACCGCCACCTTCCATTCGCTGAAGTTCACATCGGTCATCCGCACGCCGAGCGAGAAGAGCAGCAGGGGTACCGACACATCGCCGAGCATCTTGATGGCGATAACCAGTGGCGTCCAGATCGGGATCTTGACCAGCGCTACGGTCAGGCCGGCAATGGCGGCAAAAACCACGGGAATGCGCCACAGCGTCAGCAGCCGTGTCGTCGGATCAAGCAGACGGGCACCGAAGGAAAAATGCAGCGTGTTCTCAACCATGAACAGGATGACCGCAGCCGGCAAGGCGCTTTCCCCCCAGGCCAGCACAGCAAGCGGCAAGCCGATGTTGCCGGAGTTATTGAACAGCATGGGCGGAACCAGCGTTTTCGGCTGCACACCGGCCAGCCGGGCAATCGGCCAGGCGAGCAGCCCACAGGCGGCCAGGACCACAAAGCCGCCCAGGGCCAGCGGCGCATAGGCCGCCAGATCGAAGGACTTGCCGGCCATTGCGGCAAAGACCAGCGCCGGCACGAAAACATCCATGTTCAGCCGGTTGGCGACGGCCATTTCCGGCTTGTGCTTGCGGCCATAGAAATAGCCGGCCGCCACGATCCCGAAAATGGGGAACAGGATGGCCAGCAGGCGGAAACTCAGGCTTTGGTCTTCCAATCAGGACCCCAGGGGATGGTCTGCAACATGGCAGACATTGTGCAAGGCTGGCCAATCAGGACGCAATAGGGAAAGTCCCTGAGGCCAGCCCGGCCAGCCGCGCTTTTTACAGCACGTAACGCGACAGGTCTTCGTCGGCCGCCAGTTCGCCCAGCTTGGCATTGACGTAGGCGGCATCGATCAGCACCTTGTCGAGGCCGACCTTGCCGGCATCGAAGGAAATCTCTTCGAGCAGCTTTTCCATGACCGTATGCAGACGACGGGCACCGATGTTCTCGGTTTTCTCATTCACCTGAAAGGCGATTTCAGCAAGGCGCCGGATACCGTCTTCGACAAACGCCAGCTGCACACCTTCCGTCTCGAGCAAGGCCTGATATTGCCGCGTCAGACAGGCATCGGTCTGGGTCAGAATGCACTCGAAATCGGCCACTGACAGCGAATCCAGCTCGACCCGAATCGGGAAGCGGCCTTGCAACTCGGGGATCAGGTCGGATGGCTTCGACAAATGAAAAGCCCCGGAGGCGATGAACAGAATGTGGTCCGTCTTGATCATGCCGTACTTGGTCGACACCGTCGTGCCTTCAACCAGCGGCAGCAAATCGCGCTGCACACCCTGCCGCGACACGTCGGCACCATGCATTTCGGAGCGACTGGCGATCTTGTCGAGTTCATCCAGGAAGACAATACCGTTCTGCTCGACCGCCTTGACCGCCTCCAGCTTGACGTCCTCGTCATTGACCAGCTTGGCTGCTTCTTCATCGGTCAGCAGCTTCAAGGCTTCCTTGATCGGCAATTTGCGCGACTTCTTCTTGCCCCCGCCGACGCTCTGGAACATGCCCTGAATCTGCTGGGTCAGCTCCTCCATGCCCGGCGGAGCGAAGATTTCTGCCTGGACGCTTGGCGCGGCGACTTCGATGTCGATTTCCTTGTCGTCCAGCTCGCCTTCGCGCAATTTCTTGCGGAATTTCTGGCGGGTCGTATTTTCTGTGGCGTTCGCTTCGGAGTTTTCGGCAAAAAATCCGGGGCTGCGAGCTGGCGGTAGAAGCACGTCGAGGATACGCTCCTCGGCCGCATCCTCGGCACGGGCGCGCATTGCCTTCATGGCGCGTTCGCGATGCGATTTGATGGCCATTTCGACCAGATCACGGATGATCGTCTCGACGTCACGACCGACATAGCCGACTTCCGTGAACTTGGTCGCTTCGATCTTGATGAAGGGCGCATTGGCCAGGCGGGCCAGCCGGCGGGCGATCTCGGTCTTGCCGACGCCAGTCGGGCCGATCATCAGAATGTTTTTCGGCGTAATTTCCTGGCGTAGGGGCTCGGCCACCTGCGAACGGCGCCAGCGATTGCGCAAGGCAATGGCGACGGCCTTCTTGGCGTTTTTCTGACCAACGATGTGCTTGTCGAGTTCGGAAACGATTTCCTGCGGGGTCATCGCGGTCATTCGAGGGCCTCGATCGTGAAATTGCGGTTGGTGTAGATACAGATATCGCCGGCGATTTCCAGCGACTTGGTGACGATGTCACGCGGCAATAGTTCAGTATTTTCCAGCAAGGCGCGTGCTGCGCTCTGGGCGTAGGAACCGCCCGAGCCGATGGCGACGATGCCCTGCTCCGGCTCCAGCACGTCGCCGTTGCCGGTAATGATCAGCGACACCTCGCGGTCAGCCACCGACAGCATGGCTTCCAGCCGGCGCAGGGCGCGGTCGGAACGCCAGTCCTTGGCCAACTCGACGGCCGAGCGCAGCAGGTTGCCTTGATGTTTTTCCAGCTTGGCCTCAAAACGCTCGAACAGCGTGAATGCATCGGCCGTGCCGCCGGCAAAACCGGCCAGGATGCGGCCCTGATACAGACGGCGGACCTTCTTCGCGGTCGCCTTGATGACGATATTGCCCAGCGTGACCTGACCGTCGCCGCCCATGGCAACGACGTTGCCCCGGCGCACCGACAAGATCGTGGTGCCGTGATATTGCTCCATGATTTTTCCTGAATTAAGACTTGGGAACGACGATGCGTGCCTGTTTGTTGAGTCCAACCACGGCCATTAGTTCGGCAACAAGGTGATTCGGGCTGCGGATGATGATGTCCCGCCCGGCTGCCTTGTAGGGTGCCAGACGATTTACCAATTGCCCGGCCGACACGAAATCGAGCCGACTGACCCCGGAAAAGTCCAGGATGGGTTGCTCGCGAGCTTCGATAATCTGACCCAGATCTTCAAAGCGACAGCCCTTCAGGTCGCCGCTTAGATAATGGGCATCATCATTCGATGGTGGCGCTGCCGCAGACGCTTTGGCGCCTGGAGCCGGTGGCTCCCAGGAGGGTGGCGACAGTTCGAAGGTAATCGCGTAATCGACGGCTCTTTCCTCGAATTTTTCCTGGGTGCCATGCCGCTGCAGCAACTCCAGCAGCAAGCGCCAAGCCGCTTCATGCCCGGCGTCACCGGCAACCAAGCGATCGTTCAAGCGATCCGTAAAAGCCTCAGCACCCAGCAACGTTACTGCAAGGCGCATTTTTCGCGCCCGGGTCAGACAATCAGCCAACTGGGCGGCGATTTCATCATCGCAGCCGATCAGTTTGCTGCAATCGACGAGGACTTCTTCCTTCTGGCCTATCATTTTGGCCAGTTCGGTTACTGGCAAGGCACCTTCCGTGGTCAATACGCCCTGCAGAAAAACCTTGCGCGGCCCAACGCCACCCGATACCTGCTTAACCGCTGACGACGTCTGACACCAGGTTGGCGGCGAAGTCTCGCAGGCCTCGGCGTAATCTACGCCAAGCTTTTCGAAAGCAACCCGGTCCCCGCCAATCTGCAGCAGGTCAAACAAAAGTAGCCAGAAGCGCTTGCCTTCAGTACCGCGATAGGAGCGGACAAAGGTCTCCAGCAACGAACGCGCCGCACCATCCTGGCCATTGGCATAGAGCACGACGACTTGCTCGACACAGGCCTGTAGCGGGTCTACGTCGTGGTCAACGTCAATTCCCATGACGCTGGAGTCGGTGAAGTCACGATCAAAATCGTCAATGCTGAATTCTGCATCTTCCACCGGCGCTTTGGCCTGCATGGCGGGAGCATTCGCCACGGCTGCAATCTGCGGTTTCGCCACAGCGCTAGCGGCAAGACTGGCCGATGGCTTGCCGGAGGTAAATTCCAGATCAGGCAGTGGCTGCGGCAGCGGCTTCGGCGCGTCTTCGCTGGCGGGTTTGGGCAAATCTGCCTCGGGCAGCGGTTCCGCCACACGCGGACGCGCGGCCGGACGCTCCGGCATCTTGTTAGGCTGCTTCTTGAAAAACGAAAAGACCATGACCACTCCGCATGCAGAGTGCGAGTTTTAGCACGGCGCCTGCGTTCATGCAACGACCAGCCCAACGAGCACCAGCAGAATTGCCAGTACCGGGCCGAAGGGTTGATCCAGCCATAGTGCCAGCGCGAAAGCACCAACGTAGCCCAGAACGCCAAAAATCATCGCCCAGAGCAGGCCGGCCCGCCAATTTCCCGCCCGCCGGAAGGCCAGCCAGGGTGGAATGAAAATCAATGTAAAGGCCCCCATCACCCCCAGACTCATCGTCGCCAGCGCCAGCGACAAGGCGGCCAGAAGATCGAACCCGATCTGGGTCGGCCACGCCTTCAGACCACGAATGCGAAACAGGTCAGGATAGGTATGCGCCAGCAGCAGGTGGCTGGACAGCAGACGCAGGATAAACACAGCCACCGGCACACCGACCGCAACCAGCCAGAGCTCGCCCTGGCCAGCAAAATAGAGCTGTCCATCGAACAAGGCGTGACCAAGCCGCTCCGCCATCGGCTGGTTGGCGGCCAGTAGCACCGCCACAGCCCAGCCGCCAAGCAGCAGCAGCGCGTAGCTGGCACCGCCCGCCAGACGACGGGCAAACAGGCGCTTGCCAGCCCCGGCCAAACCAGCCGCGCCGATGCCGCCGAGCACCGGCGGCAGGCCGCCAACCAGCGCCAGCAGGGCACCCGCTGCTGCGACGTGGGAATAGGCCAGCGCCGCCAGCCACTCGTCGCGCAATCTGAGGTAGCAACCGAGCAGTGGCAGCAAAACGGCCAGGCCCAGCCCGGTCAGAAACGGGATCAGGAAGAGCTCATTCCCCATCAGGCGCCCCCAGAACCACGACACGGTCGCAGGCCGCTTCGACAAAAGCTGCATCGTGACTGACCACGATGATGCCCGTGCCGCCTTTCGAGCGCTCATGCAAATGTGCCGTCAGATGCCGGACACCGGCGGCATCGAGATTGTTGGTCGGCTCATCGAGCAGGATCAGATCGGCCGGCGCCTGCAGGACCGCCCACAGCGCCAGGTAATGCCGCTGGCCGCCAGACAAGCGGTCCAGCCGGATGTCGATGCGCCCGGCCAGCCAGGGCGGCAAGCCTTCCGGGCTGGCGCCGGTCAGCGCCAGCAGTTCGCGGCCGGATAGTGGCAGGCCGTCGACCGGCGGCACATCCTGGGTCTGCAAGGCCAGACGCAAACCCGGCTGCAGCTCGATGCGGCCGGAGAAAATCCGGGCCCGCCCGGCCATGGCGGCGAGCAAGGTACTTTTGCCAACGCCGTTGGGGCCGGTCAGGCCAACAATTTCACCAGCCGCCAGCGACAGATCGATGGCCTGGGTCGCCGGCCTTTGCCAGCCGGCGACGAGCGCTTCGGCGCGCAGCATCATCTCAGCGTATCCCCTTGAGCAAACGCTGGATCGTGTCGTCGTAAAGTCCGAACAGATCCCTGGCCTCCGGTGTCCCGCCCACCGTGTAAGGCAGCAGCACCGCCGGGATACCCGTCTTGCCGGCGATCCACTGACTCGGCCCTTCCTGCTGATAGGCGGCCCGCAGCACCATTTTGGCCGGAACGGTTTGCTGGCGACTGAGGAGACCCGTCAAATGGCCGCTGGTCGGCTCGATGCCGGGCTTGGGCTCGAGCGCACCGACTTCCTTCAAGCCCAGCCAATGGCTGAGATAGACGAAGGATTGGTGATGGACCAACACCGGCAGCCCTCTGAGCGGCACCGCCTCTTTTTCCCAACGGGCCATCGCCACCTGCCACTTGCCGGCAAAGGTCTTGAAAGCCGCCTGATAGCTGGTCGCATTGGCTGCATCGAGTTCGGCCATGCGCGCTGCCATGGCCTCGCCAACCTTCAGCACATTGCGCGGATCAAGGTGGATATGCGGATTACCTGCCGCATGGACATCACCATGAGCGCGATCAAGCACCGTTGGCACTTCAAGTCGATTGACGAAGGCGGAGGCCTCGAAATATCCGGGCCGACCGGCCTGAATGGCCGAGTTCCCCGAATCACGCAACACCAGCGGCAACCAGCCGATTTCCAGGTCGGCGCCGGCGGCGATGACCAGATTGGCCTGCCGGGCCTGGGCCAGCAAGGAGGGCTTGGCCTCGATGCGATGCGGATCCTGGAAGGCATTGGTGGCCGTGTAAACACGCACCTTGTCGCCACCGATTTCCTTGGCCAGCGCGCCCCATTCCGGAACAGTAGCGAAGACCTTCAGATCAGCTTGGGCGGAAAGGCCCGTCACGGCGAGCAATATGCCAATAGCGAAATGTTTCATGTGGCCTCCTAGAACTTGTGGGCGCCGTGGGCACCCAGGCTCATGATGTATTGCAGGGTCACTTGGTTATCGGTGATACCGAGCATCGACTTGTCCTGGGCAAACTGCAGGCGGACGCGCGAGAACTCGCTCCAGCTGTAGTCGACCATCGCCGTCGCCTTCTTCGGCCGATAGTCGGCAACTACTACATTGGCTGCATTGGCGCCGAAATCGCGGTGTCCGCTGTCGAGTTGCTCATAGCGCAAACCGGCCCGCCAGTTGGGTGTGAATTGAAAGACGCCCTGCGCGTACCAACCCGACTGACGCGTACGGTAAAGGCTGTTCACCCCGCCAGAACAAGCACCCGGGCTGGCCGAGTCAGCGTCATCGCAGAGCAGGTCACCCTTCTCGCGTCGATTGAAATACTCGGTCTGGAACTTGAAATTCTGATACTTCGGATTTCCATTCGGCGCCCACTTCCAGACAAAATCAGCCAGCCAAGTCGACGAATCGCCGGTAAATTTGCCCAGCGCTTCAACGCCACCGATGTCCTCGAAATGCCCCTCACGTTCCTTGGCCTTGGTCTTCAGGTAGGACAAACCAGCCCGCCAGTTGCTGGACACGCCGACATCACCACCAACATGCGCGAAGGCAGTTGCCGCGCCGCTACCGTTCTTGTTGCGATCGGTACCCGGGAAGGTCGCGCCGCGCCCAGCTTCGGCACCGAGTTCAATGAACGTTTCGGTGGGTGCCAGCCACTTGAACTGTACGCCATCCTGCACGTAGCTTGCTTCTTCACCGAACATCGCCTGGTACATCAGCGGTGCGTCGGCGAAATCCCACATGTGCGGATGCTGTTCGTTCAGGTAACCGATACCCGAACGGAAACGCCCACCCTTCAGGCCGATGCCATGGCCAAGACCAAGCGACTGGAACCAGGCCTCTTCGACTTCGGCCGTGCCGTCGACCATGGCGATGATCGCTTGTCCGCGCCAGTAAGGATCGACATTGGCCGCCAGCATCAGTTCGGTATGGTCGACCGAGAACCCGCGCTTGCTGATGCCCGGAATGGCCCCATCACCATGATCGTGGCCACCCGCCGGGTAGAAGCCGGTGATGCCACGCTCCGGCACATCCTTCATGTTCTTGTACCGCCCCTGCAGGATCAGAGATACCTCGGGATTGAAACCACTGGCCGTCGAGGCTGCTGTTTGGCGTACCTCCGGCGCGGCGGCGGGCTGCACACTCGACCTGGATTCGGCTTGCACCAGTTTCTGTTCGAGCGCGGCGATGCGCTGCTCGTAGGTTTTTTTCATCTCGTCGATCTGGCTGCGAATGGCCGCCAGATCGTTATCGGAAGCGGCCTGAACACCGCATGAGGCGGCCAGCAAGGCCGCCATGGCAAATGATTTTTGCATGGAATACTCCTGAAAATGCGTTGAAATCGACCGTCAGCACGCATGCCGAGGTCGACCATCAAAAACGAGCAGTTTTCAGAAGAGGGGCGGGCCGCGCTGAGTCGCGACAGGCGCCGGGAAAGCACTGCGAGCATGGGCCACCAGCGCTTCCGGAACGAACTGGATGGCCACCACCGGCGGCAGAGCCACCAGCGATGGCAGCGCTGCGCCGAGATCATGCGCCGCCAGGCAAAGCTGGCAGGCATGCGTCGGCAAACCATTCTCGTTGCCCGCCGCATGCTCGACGGCATGCGCCCCCGCCGCCAGTTGGGCGAAGAAGAGAACGGCAACGAGAAGGAGGTGGCGCAGTTGAAGCATCTATTCAGTTTATCAAGGCTGCATTACATCCAGATGGCAATAGCTCCGGCTCAGTCAACCTGAACCAGCAGGCCTTTGAGATATTCGCCTTCAGGGAAGTTCAATGCCACCGGATGATCAGCCGCCCCGGACAAACGACGGACAATGCGCGCACTGCGCCCGGCATCCAGCGCCGAATCGGCGATGATTTTCTGGAACATCTCCAGCCCGACGCCACCTGAACACGAATAGGTCATCAGCATGCCACCCGGCTTGAGCAGCCGGCAGCCGAGAATATTAATGTCCTTGTAGGCTTTCGCCGCCCGGTCGGCATGGGCGGCGGAAGGCGCAAACTTGGGCGGATCGAGCACGATCAGGTCGAACAGTTTCCCTGCCTTGCGAAAATCGCGCAGCGCCTGAAAGACATCGGCCTCCTGCCAATCGGCACGTTCGGCCGGCAGTTGCGGATTAAGCGCCAGATTGGCCTTGGCCTGCGCCAGCGCCGGACCGGAAGAGTCGATCGACAACACGCTCTTCGCGCCACCCGCCAGGGCCTGCAGGGAAAAACCGCCGGTATAGCAGAAGCAGTTCAGCACGTCCTTGCCGGCCGACAAATCGCCGAGCAAAGCCCGGTTTTCGCGCTGATCGAGATAGAAACCGGTCTTGTGCCCACCAGCGATATCGATGGCCAGACGCACACCGTTCTCATCAATCGACAGCGGCGTTACCGGCGCCTCGCCGTACAGCCAGCCGGTCGTCGGGCCAAGACCCTCCAGGCCACGCACATCGGAATCAGAACGCTCGTAGACCCGCGCGCAGCCAGTCGCCTTGACCAGCCCGGCGACGATGGCATTGCGCCATTTGTCGGCCCCGGCTGAAGTCAGCTGGATGACCACCGTATCGCCGTACTGGTCGGCTATGACGCCCGGCAAACCGTCGGACTCGGCATGGATCAAACGCAGGCCCTGCTGGCCGCGCAGTTCCGGCAAGGCCTGGCGAAGCGCCACAGCCGCCGCGATGCGGCGCTTGAAGAAGGCATCGTCGATCGGCTCTTCGGCATCGAAAGTCCAGAACCTGGCGCGAATCTGCGATTTCGGGCTGTAGGCAGCCCGTCCCAGCGGACGCAGGTTATCCGCCAGCACTTCGACGGTATCGCCCGGCCGGGCCCGACCTTCCAGGCGGCCAACCGAACCGGCGAACAACCAGGGGTGGTGTTTGAAGGCAGAACGCTCCTTGCCCGGAAGCAGAATCAGCTGAGCCATGTTTTTCCCGATCTATAAAGCAAGAAGCCCCGGTCACCTTGCGGCAACCGGGGCTCTGAATACTGGCGAAAACTTAAGCGCCCAGGGCCTTGCGGTTGCGCTGATGGCACTCGGCAGCGTACATGACCTTGAACATGGTCTTGCCGGTGCTCTTGAACAGACGCTTGGTGGACTTGGAAACGCAGCGGCGCTCCAGGGAAGAACGGCGATTACGGTTGATGGCCATGAATAACTCCTTGATTCCGGCTATTTTTCGAAACCGCCAATCATAGAGGCTGGTAGAGGAATCGTCAACGAAGCCTTGATTTTTCGCCATTTTTGGCGGCGTAAGACCTACTTGCTCTTCGCTCTTGGGTGAGCGGCGTCGTAAACCTTGGCCAGATGCTGGAAATCAAGATGGGTATAAACCTGCGTCGACGCGATGCTGGCGTGACCGAGCATCTCCTGCACGGCCCGTAAGTCACCCGACGATTGCAGGACATGCGAAGCGAAGGAATGGCGCAGCATGTGGGGATGCACGTGCGTCGGCAAGCCAAGCAGCACAACTCGCCGGGACAATCTGGCCTCGACCATGCGCGGGCTGATGCGTGCCCCCCGCTGGCCGACGAACAAGGCTTTTTCTTCAGGCTTCGCCAACTCATCCCGCACTGCCGCCCATGCCGCCAGCGCCTCCCGGGCCTTGCTGCCAACCGGCACCAGCCGCAGCTTGTTGCGCTTGCCGAGGACACGGACCTCGCTTTCGTGGGTAATGTCGTCCAGCGCCTCGCAATCAAGGGCCACCAGTTCGGCCAGGCGCAGGCCCGATGAATAAAACAATTCGAACATCGCCAGATCGCGCGCCGCCTGGACCGGATCGTCGTCCTCGACGGGCATCAGCAGGCGAGCAGTTTCATCGACCGACAGGGCCTTGGGCAACATGCGGGGCGACTTGGGCGGACGGATGCCATCGCAGGGATTGGCCTTCACCATGCCGCGCTCGCCCAGCCAGTGGAAGAAGCCGCGCCAGGCCGACAAGGCCCGCGCCAAAGAACGACCGGCCAGCCCCTGACCATGCAGTTGCGCGACGAAGCGGCGGAGGTGATGCACCTGCAGGCTGGCGAGCGGGATATCCCCCGCTGCTGCCAACAGCTTTTGCAGATCGCGGCGATAGTTCGAAACGGTGTGCGCCGACAGGCGTCGCTGGTCCGATAGTTCGGCCAGCCACGTGTCGACGGCAAGCACCGGGGTCACAGCACGCTCTTGGTCACCCGGGCCAATGCAGCGGACACCATTTCGCCGAGGCGTTCGAGATAGAGCGTGCCCATATCGGCGTAGAAGCGCTGCGCGTCCTCGCTACCCAGCGCGATCATGCCGATCGTGCCGCCGCCGTTGCGCAAGGCGATCAAGGCCTGCGAACGAATGTGCGAGGCATGCTCGCCAAACCAGGAGGCCGTGCCGAACCCCGCGGTAGAGCCGCAATAGGGCCGGGCCAGCGTTTCGGCAAAAACCTGCAACTCTTCGCTGACGGCCGCGAATTCCGGCAAGCCTTCGACGCCCTCCGGCTTGTCCCACAGGCGCAGCGCCACATGCGGCACGGAGAAATCATCGCGCAGATGAAAGTTGAGCAGGTGGATCACCGCCTGGAAGGTTTCGGCGGCAATCAGAGCCACCGAAAGGCGATGCACCTTCTCGCTGATCGCATCATTTTCCTCGCCGAAAGCAATCAACTCGGCCAACTTGCTTTCGGTCGTCCGGTTTTTTTCGCGCAGGGTCAGCATCTGGCGTTCGGCCAGAGATACGGCACGACCACCGTGCGGGTGCGGCACGAAAATCTGCGCCATCAGGTCCGCGTACTGCTCGAAGAAACCCGGATTGTTCTTCAGATAGTCCGCGATTTCCTCAGGGAACATGGCGCTCATAATTCAATTTCTCCAGTAAATACCGTCACTGCCGGGCCGGTCATCAGCACCGGCCGCTCGTCGCCACCCCAGGCAATCGTCAGATCGCCGCCACGGGTGGTCACCCGCACCGGCGAATCGAGCAAGCCGCGCCGGATGCCAGCCACCACGGCCGCACAGGCGCCCGTGCCACAGGCCATCGTTTCGCCGGAGCCGCGCTCGTAAACACGCAACTTGATGGCGTGCCGATCCACAATCTGCATGAAGCCGGCGTTGACCCGCTGCGGGAAGCGCGGGTGTTTTTCGATCAATGGCCCATGCTCACCAACGGGTGCCGCATCGACACTATCCACCACCTGTACGGCATGCGGATTACCCATCGACACGACGCTGGTTTCCAGAGTTTCGTCGGCGACGTCAAGCAGGTGAATGATCACGTCGTCTTCAGCCAGGAAGGGAATTTCAGCCGGCAAAAACCGGGGAACACCCATGTCGACCGTGACATTGCCATCGCCTTCCAGACGCGGCGAAATGATGCCGCGCATCGTCTCGACGCGAATCTCGCGTTTGTCGGTCAGGCCTTCATCATGCACAAAGCGGACGAAACAGCGGGCGCCGTTGCCACATTGCTCAACCTCACCGCCGTCGGCATTGAAAATGCGATAGCGGAAATCGATCCCCGGCTGAGTCGGCTTCTCGACCAGCAGGATCTGATCGCAGCCGACCCCGAAGTGGCGATCAGCCAGATAGCACAACTGTTCTGGGGACAGGGAAACCGGCTGGCGAACACCGTCAAGAACAACGAAATCGTTGCCCAGACCGTGCATCTTGGAGAATTTGAGTTTCACGCACTACTCCGCTGAATGATTAGGAAAAGCATAGCAGAGACAGGGGTTTGCCTCAAATTGTTAAAGCTTCTTCTCCATCACGAAATCGTCCATCACGTAGCCGTGACCGATGTCGTCTACCGTCGCCGTGCGGACCACAAAACCGTACTTCTTGTACGAATTGATGGCATTCACGTTGCGCTTGTTCACCTGCAGGATCACGCAAGGGTAGCCCTGCTTTTTTGCCCGCTCGGCGACGTGAGCGATCAACTGCCCACCAACCCCCTGACGCTGGACATCCGGGTGAATGTAGAGCTTGTCGAGCTTGAATTCGCCCTTGTAGATCTCGCTGAACGCAAATCCGACACGACGATCGCCATGAAACGCCTGATCCAGCCACTTGTGCAGGTCTTCCAAGTCGTCGTACAGACGCTCATGGCCGTAGCGTTGCTCGAGCATGAAATCGATCTGCTCCTGCGTGATGATGCCAGGATAGGTCGCCTGCCAGATTTCGCGAGCAAGGGCCGCAATTGCCGGCACATCGGGCGGCGTTACGGGGCGAATTTCCACTTTCAGGCTGCTGTTCATTTATAAAACCTCTGTTCTCCGGGTGGCCGGGTTTTGAAGCGCTTGTGCAACCAGAAATACTGCTCCGGCATGCGCAGCACCTGGCTTTCGATAAATTGGTTCATGAATTCGGTATCGGCCTCGACGCTCTCGCCGGGGAAGTTCTCCCAGGCCGGCATCACTTCTACTTCGTAACCGTCCGGCACCTGACGGGTAATGCAGGCCACGACGCGGGCGCCTGTCAGGCGAACCAGCCTCGACAAGGCTGGAATCGTCGCCGCCTGGACGCCGAAGAAAGGCACGAAGATCGATTCCTTCGGGCCGAAATCCATGTCCGGCAGGTAGTAGAACTGATGTCCGTCCTTCATCGCCTTGACAATCTTGCGCATGCCATCCTGGCGTGACAGCAGTACCGCTTCATTGAATCGCATCCGCCCATCATAAAGCAGCTTGTTCAACACCGGATTTTTCTGGTTCGAGAAGACACTACAACCCACGACATACATCGAAATACGGGTTGCCCCCGCATCCAGCCCGACAAAATGCGGTGAAAGCAGAATCACCGGCCTGCCTTCCGGATCGGTCAGGTGTTCGACACCATGGATACGGATGATGCGCTCCAGGCGTTCCTTTGAGGCCCACCAACCCAATGTGCGATCGAGCACAGCCTGGGCAAAGGAAACGAAATGACGACGCGCCAGATCTTCGCGCTCGGCTTCACTCTTCTCCGGAAAACACAGGCGCAGATTGGTCAGCGCAACACGCCGCCGCTCACGCCCCAAGGCGTAAAGCAAACGTCCCAGGCCCCAACCCAGGGCACGCAAAATCGGCAATGGAAGCCAATGCAGCAGCCAGAGAAAACCGACAAGGAGATAGGTAAGGAAAATCTTCAAAACTCACTCCGCCGGCGGCAATTCGGCGCCACCCGGTCGTTTGTATCGGTTGTAACCCCACAGGTACTGGGTCGGGCACTGACGAATCAAGGCCTCGATCTCCGTATTGATCTGCTGCGCCCGTTCGACGGTCGAACCAGCCAATGGAGTTTGCGGCGGCTGAAAATGAACACGATAACCACGCCCGCCGGGAAGGCGCTCACCCCAGGTCAGCAGCGAGGCGGCACCCGTTTCCGTCAGGCGCGCCGCCAGGGTCATCGTGTAGGCATAGCGCCCGAAGAATTTGAGCCAGACACCTTCACCCGTCTTGGGGGCCTGATCCGGCAACATGCCGACCATCTCACCCTTTTTGAGGGCCTTGATCAGCGCACGAACCCCGGACAGATCGGCCGGCGCCAGATGCAATTTCTCGCGTTTGCGCCCCAACAGGATCAATTCCTGAGCGGAAGCAGACTTGGGGGCACGATAAAGCACGGTGATGTCACCGAAAGACGAAAGGTACTGCGCCGTGATCTCGAAACAACCCAGGTGCGGCGTCAGAAAAACGATCCCCTTGCCGGCCTGTCGGGCAGCCTCGACATGCTCCCAGCCGACGACTTCGGTAACCAGCGGCACCGCCTCTTCGAGCGGACGCATCCAGATCCGCGCCAGTTCGATCATCTGCTTGCCTGTTTCGGCAGCTACTCGTCCGCGCAAGGCCGGGTCGATACCGGCCTGCGCCAGATTTTCCTGCAGGTGACGACGATAGGTCGGTGAAAGCCAGTAGATCAGGCGACCGAAGCCGCCACCCAGCGTATGCAACAAGCCCAGCGGCAATAAGGAAAAAACGCGAAAAATAAAAACCATGAGGCCCCGGGGGTTGAATCCCCCTGAGAAAAGTTTAATATTATCCGTTCGCCGAGTTAAACAGACAACTTGCGGGGCGACTAATAAATTCTGCTAAAGCGTCACCTGCTCATGGTCCGAAGCTGGTAACGCCGGATCAAAGGACCATTGGAGCACTCTGTGAGCGATTACCTCTTCACTTCGGAATCAGTCGGCGAAGGCCATCCCGACAAGGTTGCCGACCAGATTTCTGACGCCATCCTCGACGCCATCCTGGCTCAGGACAAGCATTCCCGCGTTGCCGCCGAAACGCTGTGCAATACCGGCCTCGTCGTGCTGGCTGGTGAAATCACGACCAATGCCAACGTCGACTACATCCAGGTCGCCCGCGACACCATCAAGCGCATCGGCTACGACAACACCGAATACGGCATCGATTACAAGGGTTGCGCCGTGCTCGTCGCCTACGACAAGCAGAGCCCGGACATCGCCCAGGGCGTCAATGCTGCCTACGACGACAATCTCGGCCAGGGCGCCGGCGACCAAGGCCTGATGTTCGGCTACGCCTGCGACGAAACCCCGTCGCTGATGCCGCTGCCGATCTACCTGTCGCACCGCCTTGTCGAGCGCCAGGCCATGCTGCGCAAGGATGGCCGCCTGCCGTGGGCCCGCCCGGATGCCAAGTCGCAGGTCACCATTCGCTACGTCGATGGCAAGCCGCACTCGATCGACACCGTCGTGCTGTCCACCCAGCATTCGCCGGACATCAGCCTGGAAGACCTGCGCGAAGCGACCATTGAGCAGATCATCAAGCCGGTGCTGCCGAAGGAACTGATCAAGGGCGACATCAAGTACCTGGTCAACCCGACCGGCCGCTTTGTTGTCGGCGGCCCGCAGGGCGACTGTGGCCTGACCGGCCGCAAGATCATCGTCGACACCTACGGCGGTGCCGCACCGCACGGCGGTGGCGCCTTCTCCGGCAAGGATCCGTCCAAGGTCGACCGCTCCGCCGCCTACGCTACCCGCTACGTTGCCAAGAACATCGTTGCCGCCGGCCTCGCCTCACGCTGCCTGGTCCAGGTTTCCTACGCCATCGGTGTCGCTGAGCCGACTTCGATCATGGTCGAGACCTACGGCACCAGCAAGGTCAGCAACGAAACGCTGACCGCGCTGGTCCGCAAGCACTTCGACCTGCGCCCGAAAGGCATCGTCAACATGCTCGACCTGCTCCGCCCGATCTACCAAAAGACCGCCGCCTACGGCCATTTCGGCCGCGACGAACCGGAATTCAGCTGGGAAAATACGGATCGTGCAGCCTTGTTGCGTAGCGATGCCGGCCTATAAGCTGAATCCATAGCAACGAAAGGGGAGCCACGCGGCTCCCCTTTTTTCGCTAGAATTGCGAAATATGCTGAAAAAAATCCCCGTTAGCCAACTATGCCTCGGCATGCACCTGCAGGCATTTTGCGGCGCCTGGCTGGAGCATCCGTTCTGGCGAACAAAGTTCGTCCTGACCGACCCGAACGACATTACGCTGATCCGGGAAAGCTCGATTGCCGAAGTATGGATTGACTGCGCCAAAGGGGTGGACGTAATAACTGGTGACTTTGCTGGCGCAATAGAAGTCGTCAGCGCAGAGGAAATTCCTGCCCCCCCTCCCACTGTTCAGGAAAAAACTTCGTTCAGCGACGAAGTGAAACGTGCCTCAAAAATCGTCGCCAAGGGCAAGGAAGCCGTTGTCTCGATGTTCCAGGAAGCCCGCATGGGCCGTGCAATCGAAGCCGAAGCGGCGGCACCACTGGTCGAGGAAATCTCCAATTCAGTCATGCGCAATCCAGGTGCCCTGATCAGTCTGGCCCGCCTGAAGACCGCGGATGACTACACCTTCATGCACTCGGTCGCTGTCTGTGCGCTGATGATTGCGCTGGCCCGCCAACTTGGGCTGGATGAACAGCAAACGCGCGAAGCCGGCATGGCTGGCCTGCTCCACGATCTCGGCAAGGCGATGATCCCGCTTGAGATATTGAACAAGCCGGGCAAGCTGACCGACGAAGAATTCGACCTGGTCAAGACTCACCCGGAAGAAGGCTACAAGCTTTTGCTGGAGGGTAGCGGCATCAGCGAGATGACCAAGGATGTCTGCCTGCACCACCACGAAAAGGTCGATGGCAGCGGCTACCCCAAGGGCCTGAATGGCGAAACAATGAGCCTGTTCGCCAAAATGGGAGCCGTTTGCGACGTTTACGACGCCGTCACCTCCAATCGCCCGTACAAGGCCGGCTGGGATCCGGCCGAGTCGATCAAGCGGATGGCCGAATGGAAAGGCCACTTTGATCCGGCCGTCTTCCAGGCCTTCGTCAAGAGTCTGGGCATTTACCCGATCGGCTCGCTGGTTCGACTCGCCTCCGGCAAACTGGGTGTCGTGGTCGAACAGGGCGAGCAATCGCTGCTCAAACCAAGAATTAAAGTTTTCTTTTCGACCAAATCGCAGGCCTACATCAAGCCCGAACTCATCGATATCGCCCGCAGTCCCGAGAAAATTGCAGGCCGCGAAGATGCCGCCAAGTGGGGTATCAAGGATGTGGACCGCTACTGGGCTGGCGACAAGGCTTGAAAACGCATTTATAATCCGTCACCTACCGAGGGGCGCTGCAGGAGAATTCTCCCAGGCTCGGTTTAAAACGGCGCTCACTGATCAACCCTGCCGGGCGCGGGGGGCCGCCGGTGAGCAACAACGCCGTTATTCCCCTCCCCGTCACAGTTATTTAGGAGCTTACTGTGGCTGAATTCAAAGACTACGTTATTGCCGATCTTTCCCTTGCCGACTGGGGTCGCAAGGAAATCCTCATTGCCGAAACCGAAATGCCGGGCCTGATGGCCATTCGCGAAGAATTCGCGAAGACCCAGCCGCTCAAGGGCGCACGCATCACCGGTTCGCTGCACATGACCATCCAGACCGCCGTGCTGATCGAGACGCTGACCGCGCTCGGCGCTGAAGTCCGCTGGGCCTCGTGCAACATCTTCTCGACCCAGGACCACGCTGCCGCCGCCATCGCCGCGCAGAACATCCCGGTCTTCGCCGTCAAGGGCGAAACCCTGGTCGACTACTGGGATTACACTCACCGCATCTTCGAATGGGCCGACGGCGGCTACTCGAACATGATCCTTGACGACGGCGGCGATGCCACCCTGTTGCTGCACCTCGGTGCCCGCGCCGAAAAGGACATTTCCGTGCTGGCCAAGCCGGGTTCCGAAGAAGAAACCATCCTCTTCGCCGCCATCAAGGCCAAGCTGGCCGTCGATCCGACCTGGTACTCCGTGCGCCTGGCCCAGATCAAGGGCGTCACCGAGGAAACCACCACCGGCGTCCATCGCCTCTACCAGATGCATCAGCGCGGCGAACTCAAGTTCCCGGGCATCAACGTCAATGACTCGGTGACCAAGTCCAAGTTCGACAACCTCTACGGCTGCCGCGAATCCTTGGTTGA
Source organism: Azonexus sp. (assembly GCA_041909135.1). Classification (GTDB taxonomy): domain Bacteria; phylum Pseudomonadota; class Gammaproteobacteria; order Burkholderiales; family Rhodocyclaceae; genus Azonexus. The sequence continues at coordinate 153,730 of JAYREA010000003.1, forward strand.
CGGCATCAAGCGCGCCACCGACGTGATGATCGCCGGCAAGATCGCCGTCATCGCCGGCTACGGCGACGTCGGCAAGGGTTCCGCCCAGGCCATGCGCGCCCTGTCAGCGCAAGTGTGGGTGACCGAAATCGACCCGATCTGCGCCCTGCAGGCCGCGATGGAAGGCTATCGCGTCGTGACCATGGAATACGCTGCCGACAAGGCCGACATTTTCGTCACCACGACCGGCAATTTCCACGTCATCACCCATGACCACATGGCCGCGATGAAGAACAACGCCATCGTCTGCAACATCGGCCACTTCGACAACGAAATCGACGTCGCTTCCATCGAGAAGTATCAGTGGGAAGAGATCAAGCCGCAGGTCGATCACGTCATTTTCCCGGACGGCAAGCGCATCATCCTGCTCGCCAAGGGGCGTCTGGTTAACCTCGGCTGCGGCACGGGCCATCCGTCCTACGTGATGTCGTCCTCCTTCGCCAACCAGACCATCGCCCAGATCGAACTGTGGACCGAAGCCGTCAAGGGCTCCAACAAGTACCCGGTCGGCGTCTACACCCTTCCCAAGCACCTGGACGAAAAGGTTGCCCGTCTGCAACTGAAGACGCTGAACGCCCAATTGTCCGAGCTGACCGACGAGCAGGCTGCCTACATCAGCGTGCCGAAGGAAGGTCCGTACAAGGCTGATCACTACCGCTACTAAGCAAGCACGATGCTGAACCTGCTCGCTGTCTGGATCGTCAATGCGCTGGCCCTGCTGGCGCTGCCTTATGTCGTACCGTCGATCCAGATAGCTGGGTTCGGCACCGCCTTGCTGGTGGCCGTCGTGCTCGGCCTGATCAACACGCTGCTCAAGCCGCTGCTGATCCTGCTCACCCTGCCGGCCACCCTGCTGACCCTGGGGCTGTTCATCTTCGTCATCAACGCCCTGCTCTTCATGCTGGCCGGCAATCTGGTCGATGGCTTTCAGGTTGCCGGATTCTGGTCGGCGCTGTTCGGTTCGATTGGCTACAGCCTGATTTCATGGGCCTTGAGCGCGGTATTGCTGCGCAAAAGCTAGGCCAGCGCGATGAGCATGAACTCCTTCCACGCGCGGCAGAAAAAGCCGCCAGCCCCTCGCCAGCCGAGCCATGAGCGGCCAGCCGGTCTGTCGCGGGCGGATGCCCTGCTCGTCGCCCAGAAGCTGGCCCCATCGCGTACCGCCGCCCAGTGGCTGATCAAGGAAGGACGCGTCAGTTGGGAGGGCAGGCCGGTCAACAAACCGGCCATGGAACTGCCGGATGGCACTCCCTTGGTCGTCGCTGCCGACGCCGATGCCCATTTCGTCTCGCGCGGCGGCCAGAAGCTGGCTGGTGCACTGGCCTATACCGGCATCGCCGTGGGTGGCAAGGTCTGTCTCGACGTCGGCCAATCGACCGGCGGCTTCACCGACTGCCTGCTGCAAAACGGAGCCCGTCATGTGGTCGGGGTCGATGTTGGCCACGGCCAGCTGCATTCCCAGTTGCGGGCTGACCCGGCTGTCACCGCCATTGAGGGTGTCAATTGCCGTGCCCTGAGTGCCGCCGACCTCGGCAAGGCCCTGCCGGAAAGCGGCTTCGACCTGATCGTCGGCGACGTCTCGTTCATTTCGCTAACCCTGATCCTGCCACAACTGCCTGCCCTGCTGTCCGCCGACGGCGACCTGCTGCTGCTGGTGAAACCGCAATTCGAAGTCGGTCCCGGCAATATTGGCAAGGGCGGCATCGTGCGTGACCCGGCGCTCTATCACGACGTCGAACACAAATTCCGGGAATGCGCCAAGACACTCGGCCTGACCGTCCGTGCCTGGCTCGACAGCCCGATTACCGGCGGTGATGGCAACCGCGAATTCTTCATCTGGTTGAATAAATGAAACCTGAAATCTCCATCGAATTTTTCCCGCCACAAACGCCGGAAGGCCTTGAAAAGCTGCGCACCGTTCGCGCTGAGCTGGCCAAGCTCAACCCGCATTTTTTCTCGGTCACCTACGGCGCCGGCGGCTCGACTCGTGAGCGCACCTTCGCCGTGGTCAAGGAAATCGCCGCCGAAGGCTTTGATGCCGCACCGCACCTGTCGTGCATCGGCTCGACCCGCGAATCGATCCGCGAAATCCTGGCCGAATACAAGGCCGCGGGCATCAAGCGCACCGTCGCCCTGCGCGGCGACCTGCCCTCCGGCATGGCCGAGACCGGCGAATTCCGCTACGCCAACGAACTGGTCGAATTCATTCGCGCCGAAACCGGCGACTGGTTCAGCATCGAAGTCGCCGCCTACCCGGAATGGCACCCTCAGGCAAAAAGCCCGAAGGACGATCTCGACGCCTTCGCCCGCAAGGTCAAGGCCGGGGCCAATTCGGCCATCACCCAGTACTTCTACAACGCCGACGCGTACTTCCATTTTGTCGATGAAGCCCGCGCCCTTGGCGTCGACGTGCCGATCATCCCGGGCATCATGCCGATCGCCGGTTTCACCAAGCTGGCCCGTTTCTCGGATGCCTGCGGCGCCGACATCCCACGCTGGATGCGCAAGAAGTTCGAGAGCTTTGGCGACGATGCCGACTCGATCCGCGCCTTCGGCCTCGATGTCGTAACCGAACTGTGCGAACGCCTGCTCAAGGGCGGTGCCCCCGGCCTGCATTTTTATGCAATGAACCAGTCGGCGCTGACCACGGAAATCTGCCGCCGCCTCGGCTGATTGCCGGCAAACGGACGAAACAAAGCCCGCGACAAAATCGCGGGCTTTTTCTTGCCTGTCGGAATCAGGCTGCCTGCGTGACGATCACATTCTGCGCCGGCATCGGCGCCGGGAATCCCGCCTCGGCTAAAGCCTCGCGAATTACCCGATTGGTATCAAAATAGACCTGCCAGTAATGGTCGTTGTGACAGTACGGCCGTACAACCAGTACGGGACCAACCAGATTGAATTCGAGAATTTCGACATCGACCTTCGGCTCCGACAGCACATTCGGGATCAGCGCCACCTTTTCGCGCAAAAGCACCATCGCCGCCTGATGATCTGCCGCACCCGCCAACTGGCATTTCAGGTCGACCCGGCGAAACGGATTGACCGTGAAATTCTGGATGTTTTCGCTGAACACCTTGTTGTTACCAACGATCGTTTGCACGTTATCCGGCGTATTGATCGTCGTCGTGAACAAGCCGAGCTCGGTCACCGTGCCGGTCACGCCGGAAACCGTGACGAAATCACCGACTTTCATCGGCCGCAGCACGATCATGAAGGCCCCCGCCGCGAAATTTGACAGCAAGCCTGACCAGGCCATACCGATGGCGACACCGGCAGCGGCGATCAAGGCGGCGAAGGTCGTCGTCTGAATGCCGAAGTACCCGAGAATGCCAATCACCAGCAGCACGTTCAGCGTCACGGTAATCACCGATCCGAGATAGCGCAGCACCGTCGGATCGACCTTCTGGCGCTCCAGCGAAGCGCGCACCAGGCCAACCGCCACCCCGATCAGCCAGCGGCCAACCACCCAAAAGACAATCGCTGCCAGTATCTTCAGGCCCACATCGGTAGCCGTCGTGAGCAGCAAATCCTGATAGCGTGAAACATCCTGTCCTGTCATGACATTCTCCTTAAAGAACAAAGCACTGAAGTCACATAACCGGATGATTATCCAGTCTGATTTATTCTAGCGACATCCACCGAAACAGGTCATGCTTCCGAACATATCTTCACAATTCACTGCGACGCGTTGACGCCCCCCCAACTGCATCTATATAATGCGCGCTCCCTGTAGGCTGGGTCGGTAGCTCAGTCGGTAGAGCAGCGGACTTTTAATCCGTTGGTCCCGAGTTCGAATCTCGGCCGACCCACCAGTCTTCACCGGGAAATGTGGGGCGCTAGCTCAGTTGGTAGAGCAGCGGACTCTTAATCCGTAGGTCGACAGTTCGAATCTGTCGCGCCCCACCAGAATTACCAAAACACTTAGCCTCGGCCTAGCGTCGAGGTTTTTTGTTTGTAGGGTTGTTGCAGCAAATCTCAGGTGGGTTCACCTGATCGGACGCGGGGTGGAGCAGTTGGCAGCTCGTCGGGCTCATAACCCGAAGGTCGCAGGTTCAAGTCCTGCCCCCGCAACCACCGGATTCCAGCAAAAAGGCCAGTCAATCGACTGGCCTTTTTCTTGGCGCTGACCGATTAGCCTATTTGCGCCCGAATTTCTCAGCCAACTGATTGAGCTTTTCAAGACGATGCTGCTCGGCCTTGGCTTCTGCCTCGGCGGCCTTGCGCTGTTCTGCCTGTTTCTTGAAACGCTCGCGCAGTAGTTCCGCAGCATGCTGGCGATTTTCATCAGTCACCTCGCCGGCGGCTGTGCCGTCGAGATTCAGGCGCACCGTGCCTTTTTCCATTTCCTTCAAATAACGCGTTGAAATGGTGTGGCTACGCATGGCAAGCCGCAGCGACTTCTTGCTGACTTCGGGCAACTGGGCGAAGACCTGTTTGTCGATGCCGATGGCCAGCGGGCTGAAGTCTCGGAACACATCAAATCTCGCCTGCAAGTCCTTGAGCAGGACACGCGCGTCAATTGGCTTTTCAGTAGTGGCTTCGGTAGTCGTCATGATGTAACAGGATCAGGTTAAGGCGCGAAGGTTAGCACGAAGGCACGGCCTTGCAGCCGTGAAATCAGTTTTCAGACGCCGTTTTTGCGGAACCAGGCGAGCATGCGTTTCCAGCCATCCTCGGCCTCTTCCTTGCGATAGCTGGGACGGTAATCGGCATGGAAGGCATGCGGCGCATTGTCATAAACATGGATTTCCGACGCCTTGGCCGCTGCACTGCCTTGCTGCAAGGCCTTTTCCATGGCTTCGACGGTTTCCAGCGGAATACCGGCATCGAGACCGCCATAGAGACCGAGTACCGGTGCCTTGATCTGGGCGACCAGATCCGTGGGGTGCTTCGGCGTCATCTCGTTGGCCGGGCCGACCAGCTTGCCGTACCAGGCCACCCCCGCCCTCACGGCTGGGTTGTGGGCGCTGTACAGCCAGGCGATACGACCGCCCCAGCAGAAACCAGTCACCGCCAGCCGACTGGTGTCAGCGCCTTTGGCGGCAGCCCAGGCAACGCAGGCATCCAGATCGCTCAACACCTGCGCATCGGGTGTCTTGCTGGTGATTTTTTCGAGAACTTCGGGAATGCTGGCGATCTGCCGGGGATCGCCCTGGCGTGCGAAGAGGTCAGGGCCGATGGCGCAATAGCCCAGCTTGGCCAGACGGCGACAGGTATCGCGAATGTATTCATGGGCGCCAAAGATTTCGGAAACTACCAGCACGACCGGAGGTTTGGCCAGGCCGCCCGGCACAGCACGGTAGGCCACCATCTCGCCGTCCTTGACCGGCACCTTGATTTCACCGGCAATCAGGCCGGTTTCATCGGTCTTGATGGCCGTCTGTGCCATGACCGGCTGGGTGGCAAGAGCAAAGCCAGCCCCCAGGCTGGTTACCAGGAAGCTACGACGATCAAAGGTCTGCGGCGGCACAAGGCTGTCGAACTCGGGTTCTGTTTTCATGGTTTGTCTCCTGATTGGGCATTACATCAAAACAATGTCGTACTGCTCGGGCGAATAACTCGGTTCAGACTGCAATGACACGGATTTGCCGATGAAGTCGGAGAGCATGGCGAGCGCTTGCGACTCTTCGTCGAGGAAAAGATCAACCACATCCGGGCCGGCCAGGATGCGGTACTCACGCGCGTTGAACTGGCGGGCTTCGCGCAGCAGTTCGCGAAGTATTTCGTAGGCCACGGTACGGGCCGTCTTGACCTCGCCCCGTCCACTGCACGTCGGACAAGGCTGGCAGAGCACGTGGGCCAGCGACTCACGAGTCCGCTTGCGGGTCATCTCGACCAGTCCGAGTGCGGTAAAGCCATTCACGGTCAGCCGCGTGTGGTCACGAGCCAGCGCCCGGTTGAATTCATCCAGTACGGCCTTCTTGTGCTCCTCGTTCTCCATGTCGATGAAGTCGACAATGATGATGCCACCGAGGTTCCGCAGGCGTAGCTGGCGGGCAATGGTGACGGCCGCTTCGAGGTTGGTCTTGAAAATAGTGTCGTCGAAATTGCGAACACCGACAAAGCCGCCGGTGTTCACGTCGATGGTCGTCATCGCCTCGGTCTGGTCGATGATCAGATAGCCACCGGACTTCAGATCAACCCGACGGGCGAGCGCTTTCTGGATTTCCTCTTCGACGCCATGCAGATCGAACAAGGGGCGCTGGCCGGTATAGTGTTCCAGCAACGGGATGACGGCTGGGGTGTATTCCTCGGCGAAACCGGTCAGTTTCTGGAAGTTCTCCCGCGAGTCGATGAAGATACGCGTCGTTTCAGGATTGACGAAATCGCGCAGCACTCGTTGCCCGAGCGACAGTTCCTGATAGAGCAGCGTCGGCGGCCCGGAGGTGCGAGCCTTGTCGCGGATGTCGGCCCAGGTCTTGCGCAGATAGGCGATGTCGGTGGCAAACTCTTCGTCGCTGGCACTCTCCGCCATGGTCCGAACGATAAAACCGCCCGGCTCATCGCTCGGCACCAGCCGGGTGATCTTTTCGCGCAGCACTTCGCGCTCGCTCTCGGACTCGATGCGCTGCGAGATACCGATATGTTTTTCCTGCGGCAAATAGACCAGCATGCGGCCGGCGATCGAAACCTGTGTCGACAGCCGCGCCCCCTTGGTGCCGATCGGATCCTTGACGACCTGGACAAGAATGCTTTGCCCGTCGTGCAGAATCTTCTCGATCGGCCGCTCTGTCGCCGTTTCGCGCGGCTGCCAGATATCGGCGACATGCAGGAAGGCGGTGCGATCCAGTCCGACATCGATGAACGCCGACTGCATGCCGGGCAGGATGCGGACGACACGCCCGAGATAGACGTTACCGACCAGCCCGCGACTGGCGGTGCGTTCGATATGCAGTTCCTGGACGACCCCCTGTTGCATGACAGCAACGCGAGTCTCCTGCGGTGTGAAATTGATCAGTATCTCTTCAGTCATGGGGGCGTAGAATGCGCGGTTTTGCTGCATTCTACTATGCCCAAAGCTCCCGAACTCCTCGCTCCTGCCGGCTCGCTCGACATGATGCGCACCGCCTTCGATTTTGGCGCCGATGCGATCTACGCCGGCCAGCCGAGATACAGCCTGCGCGTCCGCAACAACGAGTTCGGCAGCATGGAAAAACTGGGCGAAGGCATCGACGAAGCGCATGCCCGCGGCAAGCAGTTTTTCGTCGTCAGCAACATCATTCCGCACAACGCCAAGCTGACCACCTATCTGGCCGACATGGCGCCGGTCATCGCCCTGAAGCCGGACGCCCTGATCATGTCCGACCCCGGCCTGATCGACATGGTGCGCGAAACCTGGCCGGAACAGGTGATCCACCTGTCAGTGCAGGCCAACACGGTGAACTGGGCCTCGGTTCGTTTCTGGCAGAAGATGGGCGTTCAGCGCATCATCCTGTCGCGCGAACTGTCGCTCGACGAAGTCGCTGAAATTCGCCAGCGCTGTCCGGATATCGAACTCGAAGTCTTCGTCCATGGCGCGCTGTGCATCGCCTATTCCGGCCGCTGCCTGCTTTCCGGCTACTTCAATCACCGCGACCCGAACCAGGGCACCTGCACCAATTCCTGTCGCTGGGACTACAAGGTCAGCACTTCCGATGGGCAACCGGCGCAAATGATCCGGCAGGAGCAGGAAATCCTGCTCGAAGAAAAGCAGCGCCCGGGCGAACTGATGCCGATCGAGGAAGACGAGCACGGCACCTACATCCTGAATTCCAAGGACCTGCGCGCCATCGAGCACGTGCATCGACTGGTCGAGATCGGCGTCGATTCGCTGAAGATCGAAGGCCGCACCAAGAGCCCCTACTATGTCGCCCGGACCAGCCAGGCTTACCGCCAGGCCATCGATGATGCCGTAGCTGGCAAGCCGCTCGACCCGGCGCTGTTGCGCGAGTTGGAAGGCTTGGCCAACCGCGGCTATACCGACGGCTTCCTGCAGCGCCACCACGATGCCGACTACCAGAACTACCTGCGCGGCAGCTCCGAATCGGATCGCAGCCTCTACGTCGGCGACGCGGTGCAATTCGATATGGCTCGCGGCCTGATGGAAATCGAGGTCAAGAATCGCTTCTCGGTCGGCGACCGCCTGGAGTGCGTACACCCTTCCGGCAACCACCTTCTCACGCTGGCCCGCATGGAAAACAAGGCCGGTGAGCCAGTCATCGTTGCCCCGGGTAGCGGTCACCGGGTATGGATTGATTTGCCGGCCATGTACACCAATTCCTTCGTCGCGCGTTTTGTGTAACAAACGCCATACAAATCAATAACAAATCGAATTTGTGCACCGCAGCAATCCAGTGTAATATCCCCGTCATGAGCCAGAACGCCAACCGCATGCCGCTAATCGACGCCCTGAAGGCGGTCGCGGCACTGCTTGTCCTGATGAATCACTTTTCCTCCTATGGCCCGCTGGCCGAGGCGGCGCGCGAGGCATTCCCGGGAATTTTCGGTTGGTTTTTTGAATATGGCCGCATGGCCGTGCAGGTTTTCCTGGTCATTGCCGGCTTTCTCGCGGCACGCGGACTCTCGTCGGAAGGGCAGGCGCTGAGCATTTCGCCCTTGCCGCTGATCTGGAAACGTTATCTGCGGCTGGTCGTGCCTTATCTGGCGGCCATCGGCCTGGCGATCATCGCCGCCGCCATCGCCAACCAGTGGTTGGACGACGAGGCCATTCCGGCCCGCGCCACCTTCACGCAGTGGCTGGCTCACGCCTTCCTGGTGCACAACCTGCTGGGCTTCGACGCGCTGTCCGCCGGGGTCTGGTACATCGCCATTGACTTCCAGCTCTTTGCGCTGATGGCCCTCCTGCTCTGGTCTGGCCGGGCCCGCCTGATCGCACCGGCCCTGGTCCTGGCGGTCGCCACGGCCTCGTTGTTCTGGTTCAACCGTGACCCTAGCTGGGACAACTGGGCTATTTACTTCTTCGGCTCCTATGGCCTTGGCGCTGCCGCCTGGTGGGCCTCCGACCGCAGGCAGTTGTCCGCCTGGCTGGGCGTCATGCTGACCATCGCGATCGCCGCACTGATCGTCGACTTCCGCCTGCGCATCGCACTGGCCCTGTCTGTTGCCCTGTTACTGGGTTTCGGTCGCCGCACCGGCTTGCTGGCGCAGTGGCCGAACGCCAAGCCCCTGGCCTTCCTGGGACAGATTTCCTACTCGATTTTCCTGGTGCACTTCCCGGTCCTGCTGATCGCCAACAGCCTGTATGCCCGGCTCAATCTGGATTCGACCCTGTCGGCCATGATTGCGCTGGTTCTGGCCTTGGCAACCAGCATTGCAGCAGCGACCGTGTTCTATCGCTGGATCGAGAGCCCGGAAGCCAGCCGACGCATCACTGCCGCCCTGGGCTGGCTGTTCGGCAACGCCATGGCCATTGCTCGCAAGGTGCCAGTGATCGGCACCCTGCTCCCGCGCCGCACCTGATACCGCAGACCCAAAGGCTGGCCTAGTCGGCGAGTTCCGGGCGCTCCCGGAAGAATTCCAGTGCCTCGGGGTTAGCCAATGCCTCGACATTCTTGACCGGCTGGTCGCTCACCACGTTGCGCACCGCCAGTTCGACGATCTTCCCGGACTTGGTGCGAGGAATATCCTGCACCTGAACGACCTTGGCCGGCACATGGCGCGGCGTGGTGTTGTCCCTGATCTGCCGTTTGATGCGGTCGACCAGTGAAGCATCCAGCACCTCCCCTTCCCGCAACCTGACAAAGAGCACGACGCGCACGTCGTCATTGCGGCCGGGCGGCCATTCCTGGCCGATGACCAGTGACTCGAGGACTTCCGGTAGCTGTTCGACCTGGCGATAGATTTCCGCCGTGCCGATACGCACACCGCCGGGATTCAGCGTGGCATCGGAGCGACCGTAGATGATCATGCCGTCGTGGGCAGTCAGTTCCGAGAAGTCGCCGTGGCACCAGATGTTGTCGAAGCGCTCGAAATAGGCCGCCTTGTACTTCGCGCCCTCCGGATCGTTCCAGAAACCGACCGGCATCACCGGAAACGGCTTGGTGCAAACCAGTTCGCCCTTTTCGCTGCGGACCGGCTTGCCGGCATCGTCAAAGACATCGACGGCCATGCCCAGGCCGCGACACTGAATTTCGCCGCGATAGACCGGCAACACCGGATTGCCGAGCACGAAGCAGGAAACGATGTCGGTGCCGCCGGATATCGAAGCAAGCAGGATGTCCTGCTTGACCTCGCGATAGACCCAGTCGAAGCCTTCCGGCGACAGCGGGCTGCCGGTCGAGAACATGGCGCGCAGCGCAGAGAGGTCGTGCGTCTTGCCCGGCGTCAGGCCGAGCTTGGCGGCGGCATCGATGAACTTGGCTGAAGTACCGAAATGCGTCATCTTCTCGGCCTCGGCATAGTCGAACAACACCGTGCCCTTGCCGGCAAACGGCGAGCCGTCGTAAAGCAGCAGCGTAGCGCCACAGGCCAAGCCAGAAACCAGCCAGTTCCACATCATCCAGCCGCAGGTCGTGAAGTAGAACAGCCGGTCGCCGGGACGCACATCGCTGTGCAACTGGTGCTCCTTGAGGTGCTGCAACAGCACACCACCGTGACAATGGACGATGCACTTCGGAACGCCGGTGGTGCCTGAGGAAAACATGATGAACAGCGGGTGGTCGAAACCAACACGCCTGAACAACACATCCTTGCCATTCGCCGGCGAAATGTCGTTCCAGCCAACCGCGTTGGCAATGTTGCCCAGCGCCGGGCTTGAATTCAGGTAGGGGACCACCACCGTTTTCAGCAGCGACGGCATTTTGGCCACCACCTCGGCATTCTTTTCCAGGCAATCCACCGGCTTCCCGTTGTACCAGTATCCATCGACACAGATCAGCACCTTCGGCTCGATCTGGCCGAAACGATCAAGCACGCCCTGGACACCGAAATCCGGCGAGGCGGAGGACCAGATGGCCCCCAGTCCAGTCACCGCCAGCATGGCGACCAGCGTTTCCGGCAGATTGGGCAGGTAGCCCGCAACCCGGTCGCCTTCTCCAACCCCGGCGGAGATCAGGAATTGCTGGAAGCGGGCCACTTCGGCATACAGTTCGCTGCGGCTCATCCGCCGCTTGACCTTGTCCTCACCCCAGAAGACCAGTGCCTCGCTGGCATCGCGCTGTTGCAGCAGGTTCTCGGCGTAATTCAGGCGTGCTTCGGGAAACCAGCTGGCGCCGGGCATCCGATCACGATCAACAAGAATTTTCGTGCCTTTTTCGCCGACCACGCCGCAGTAGTTCCACAGCGCGGACCAGAAGACTTCCGGCATATCGACCGACCATTGCCACAGGTCGGCATAGCTCTCGTAGCCCTCCGCGCGCATGAATTGCGCCATTCGGGTCGCGCCGACCGTTTTCGGATTGGGTTGCCAGAGCGGCTGCGCTTCGATGGCGTAGGTCATGATGTCTCCGTTTTATTTTGTTCAAAACACAGGTTAACAGCATAGCGGAGGCCAAGACTGTCGTCAGGCGGACAAACCAGGATTTACCTGCTGCTAATATCAGGATTTGTCGCCAACCATAAAACCCCACAGACAAGGAGAGCCAGCATGACCCAAGTAGTCCTGACCGAAGTGATCGGCAAAGTCGGCCTGATCCGCATCAACCGCCCGGAAGCGATGAACGCATTGAACAACGACGTCGTCGACGGCATCGGTGCCGCCATCGATGTTTATGAAGCCGACGAGAACATCGGTTGCATCGTCATCACCGGCAATGAGAAAGCCTTCGCCGCCGGAGCCGATATCGGCTTCATGAAGGATTTCGACTACATGCACGCCTACAAGACCGACTTCATCACCCGCAACTGGGAACGCATCAAGACCACTCGCAAGCCGGTGATCGCCGCGGTATCCGGATTCGCCCTCGGTGGTGGCTGCGAAATGGCCATGATGTGCGACATGATCTTCGCCGCTGATACCGCCAAATTCGGCCAGCCCGAAATCCGCCTCGGCACCATGCCCGGGGCCGGTGGCACGCAACGTCTGCCCCGCGCCATCGGCAAGGCCAAGGCCATGGACATGTGCCTGACTGCTCGCACGATGGATGCGGCCGAAGCCGAAAAGGCTGGCCTGGTCGCCCGCATCATCCCGGCCGATCAGCTGCTCGACGAAACCCTGAAGGCCGCCCAGACCATTGCCGGCTATTCGCTGCCGGTGGTCATGATGATCAAGGAAACGGTCAATCGCGCCTACGAATCGAGCCTGAACGAAGGCCTGCTGTTTGAGCGCCGCGTCTTCCATTCCGCATTCGCCCTCGAAGACCAGAAGGAAGGCATGGCCGCCTTTGTCGAGAAGCGCAAGCCGGTGTTCAAGAACCGCTGAGATCGGTCATTTAGAATTCGGGCGCCGCATCCGGAAGGTCGCGGCGCCCGGATTACTCCAATTTTCCGGCCGGCCCAAGCAATAGCCTCATGCACCTCTTTGTCGACATTTCCAGCCACGGTTTCGGGCACCTCGCCATTACGGCGCCGGTGCTCAATGCCTTGGCTCAAATCATCCCGAACCTCCGCTTGACCATAAGAAGCGCCCTGCCCGCCGCCAAGCTGCAACAACGGATCAAGACACCTTTCAATCTGATCAACGCTGCGACCGATTTTGGTTACGCCATGATCGATGCCACCCGCGTCGATCTGGCAGCCAGCGCCGCCGCCTATCGCCAGGCCCACGCCGGCTGGGCAAGCCGCGTCGACGATGAAGCCCGCTTTCTGTCCAGCCTCAAGCCCGACCTGGTCCTTACCAACGTCAGCTACCTGCCGCTGGCCGGGGCTGCCGCCGCAGGCATTCCGGCCCTCAGCCTGTGCTCGCTGAACTGGGCGGACCTCTTTGCTCACTTTTTTGGCAAGGAATCCTGGGCCAAACCGATCCACACCGAAATGCTCGCCGCCTACCGCTCGGCCCTGGCCTTCCTGCGGGTCACGCCGGGCATGGCCATGGGTGCGCTGGGCAATGTTCGGCCCGTTGGCCCGATCGCGGCGCTCGGCACCCGACACGACCTCGGCCTGAATGGCGACAAGGCAATTCTTATCGCCATGGGCGGTATCGCCCACCGCCTGCCGGCAGAAAACTGGCCCCGGCTGCTCGGCGTGCGCTGGCTGGTTCCTGCCGAATGGAACTGCCAGCATCCTGATGCAATCGCCAGCGAATCATTTGGCCTCAATTTCACCGACCTGCTGTGCTCCGTCGATGCGGTCATCACCAAGCCCGGCTATGGCACCTTCACCGAAGCCGCCTGCAATGGCACCCCGGTCATTTACCAGCGGCGTGAAGACTGGCCCGAGCAGGATTGCCTGATCGAATGGCTGACCGGCAATGCCCGCTGCCTTGAGATCAGCGCGACAGAGCTGGAACGCGGGCAGCTTGCCGATGCGATTGAGGGTGTTCTGGCTCAAGAACCATCCATCATTCCAAGCACCGACGGCATCGCTCAGGCGGCAAAAGCCATCATTTGCCATGCCAACGCACGAATCTTTGTCTGAAAATTACCCAAAGCGTCCCGTTTTTAGCAAGTTTTGGCACAATTCGGCATGCTCGAAACCAGCCCCCCGTCCTGCCCGACCAGCCGCCTGAGCGGACCGGAAGCCCCTGAACTGATTCGCCCGGAAATCCTGGCCGACCTTTTCGAGGCCACGGCAGCGCGAGCACCGGACAAAATCGCCTTGATTTTCGCCGAACGCGAACTCAGCTATGGCGAACTCAATACCGCGGCCGACCGCGTCGCCTCGCGCCTGATCGCCGCTGGCGTACGCCCCGGTCAGATCGTCGGTCTCTGGTTGCCGCGTGGCATCGACCTGCTCGTCATGCAGCTCGGCATCGCCAAGACCGGCGCCGCCTGGCTGCCCTTCGACGCCGACACACCCATCGACCGCATCAAAGTCTGCCTCGATGACGCTGAAAGCGCCGGGCTGGTCACCGTCGCCAACATCGCCGACCTCGGCCGCCCCTGCTGGCTGGCCGACGAGCTGCAGGCCGCCCACCCCGGCCCGCTCAATCACCGCCACGACGCGTGCCCGAGCGACCCGGCCTACGTCATCTACACCTCAGGCTCGACCGGCAAGCCGAAAGGTATCCTGATCAACCAGGGCGCCATCTGCCACTTCCTGCGCAGCGAAAACGCCGTGCTCGGCATAACGGAGCACGACCGCGTCTATCAGGGCTTCTCGGTCGCCTTCGACATGTCCTTCGAGGAAATATGGATCAGCTACCTGATCGGCGCCACGCTCTGGCTCGCCCCCAGGGAAGTCGCCAGCGATCCCGAAGCCCTGCCCATCGCCCTGATCGACAACCGGATCAGCGTCCTGCACGCCGTGCCGACGCTGCTCGCGCTGTTCGCCATTGACGTCCCCGGCCTGCGCTTGATCAACCTCGGCGGCGAAGCCTGCCCGCAGGCCATCGTCGAGCGCTGGGCCCGCCCCGGCCGGCAGGTTTTCAACACCTACGGCCCGACCGAAGCCACCGTCTCGGCCAGCCTGGCCGAGCTGCAACCCGACCAGCCGGTGACCATCGGCCGCCCGCTACCCAACTACGGCCTGCTGGTCATCGATGCTGCGGTTGAGAATGGCCTACGCCTGCTACCGCAGGGCGAAACCGGTGAGTTGTGCATCACCGGCCCGGGCGTTGCCGCCGGCTACCTCGGCCGGCCCGACCTCACTGCCGAAAAATTCCTCGATAACCCGTGGGCGACCAATGCCCACGAAAGCCGCCTCTACCGCACCGGCGACCTCGCCCGCATCGACGAAACCGGCCAGATTCATTGCCTCGGTCGCACCGACGATCAGGTCAAGATTCGCGGCTTCCGCGTCGAACTCGGCGAAATCGAAGCCGCCCTGACCCGCCAGCCCGGCGTCGGCACGGCGGCCGTCATCCTGCGCCAGGACGAAGGCATCGAGCGCCTCGTCGCCTACCTCATCGTCGACGCTGCAGAAGCGACCACCGGCGCTGCCCTGCGCGCCACGCTGGCGACCAGCCTGCCACCCTACATGGTGCCGTCGCATGTCGAGATGCTGGCCGAAATGCCCCGCCTGACCTCGGGCAAGATCGACCGCAAGGCCCTCCGCGCCCGCCCGCTCGACCTGCCCGCTGGCGCCCCCGGTGATTCGGATTCCCCGGAAAACCCGGCCGAGGAAATCCTCTTCGCCGCCCTGGCCCGCCTCTTCCCCGGCCAGGCCATC
Source organism: Azonexus sp. (assembly GCA_041909135.1). Classification (GTDB taxonomy): domain Bacteria; phylum Pseudomonadota; class Gammaproteobacteria; order Burkholderiales; family Rhodocyclaceae; genus Azonexus. The sequence continues at coordinate 168,976 of JAYREA010000003.1, forward strand.
CGGCGCGAGGCGGATTTCTTCGCCGACCTCGGCGGTCACTCGCTATTCGCCGCCCGCCTCGCCTCAACGCTGCGTCAGGAGGCGCGCTTTGCCGGCTTTTCAGTGCGCGATATCTACGTCCACCGCCGCATCGGCCTGATCGCCGAGGCGCTGGCCGCCACCATTGAAGTCGCCATCGACCCCAGCGCCACCGAGTGGACGCCTCCTCCGGCCCACCGGCGCTGGCTGTGCGCCATCGCCCAGGCCTGCGTCCTGCCGCCGCTGGTCGGCCTGCGCATGGGGCAATGGCTGGCGCCTTTCTTCACCTACCATTATTTCACCGGCGACCCCGGCGATTCGATCAGCCGCGCCGTCGCCATCTCGGTTGGCGTGTTTCTGATCGCGACCGTCCTCAGCTTCATTTTCGCCATCGTCGGCAAATGGCTGATTGCCGGCCGTTTGAAAGCCGGCAGCTACCCGCTGTGGGGCCTGACCTATTTCCGCTGGTGGTGCGCCAACCGCCTGATTGAAGGCGCACCAGTGTACATGCTGAGCAGTTCGCCGCTCAATATCTGGTGGCTCCGTGCGCTCGGTGCCAGAATCGGCCAGGAAACGGTGATCGGCAACATCACCTTGCGTGCCCACGACCTGCTGCAGGTTGGTGACGGCGTCAGCATCGGCAATGCCGCCAATCTTGAAAATGCCCGCGTCGAGCGCGGTCAGCTTCATCTCGGGCCGATCACCATCGAGGACAATGCCTGCATCGGCTCCTACGCGGTCGTCGAAGGCAATACGACGATAGGCGCCTACGGCCATCTGGAAGGCCAATCTGCCTTGAGCGAGGGGCAGACACTGCCCGCCAGGCGCATCTGGCTGGGCTCGCCGGCCCGGGATATTGGCGAGTTCGCCCCCGAATCGATACCACCCCGGCCGGAAGTCTCGGAAACACGCATCGCCCGCGAAGGTCTGTTCTACGTGCTGGGCATGCTGGCCACTGCCGCGCTGTTTTTCATGCCGGTGTTTCCCAGTTTCATGCTGGTGGACTGGCTGGACAGCGACCCGACCCCGGCTCAGCGGGATATCCCGATCGCGCTCCAGCTCCTCAAGTATTTCGCTCTCGCCTTCCCCGGCACGGCCGTACTGATCGTCGGCACCATCCTCAGTTCCGCCCTTTTGCGCTGGACACTGATGCCCAGGCTGCAGGCAGGCAGCTGGCCGATCCACAGCCGGGTCTATTGCAGCCGCTGGCTGGTCAACCAGATTCAGGAGTCCAGCCTGAACATCCTGCACGGCATCTACGCCACCGTGTACGCCCCTTTCTGGTATCGCCTGCTCGGCGCCAAGGTTGGCCGCGATGCCGAAATTTCCACGGCACAAGGTCTGGTTCCCGATCTGCTGACACTGGGCGACGAAACCTTCATCGCCGATGCCGTGATGCTTGGCGATGAAGAGGTCGATGGCGGCTGGATGACCCTGAAACCAACCGTGATCTCGCGCCGCAGCTTTGTCGGCAATGGCGCCTTCATCCCGGATGGCACCATCCTGCCCGAAAATATTTTGATCGGCGTCCAGTCACGCGCGCCGGCCAATGAACGCATGCAGCCGGGCGATACCTGGCTCGGCTCGCCACCGATCAACCTGCCGGCCCGCGAGCAAACAGCCGGCTATCCGGAAGCACTCACCTTCCACCCCTCCAATCTGCGTCGTCTGGGTCGCGCCCTGGTCGAAGCCTTCCGCATCATTTCCCCGCACGCGCTGGTCATTGCCGTCGGCTACACCGTCGTCCTCAACGTCATGCCACTGGCCGAAGCCGGACGCTGGCCCGAGGTATTGGCCGCATTGACCATCGCCGGGGTGCTTTTCGGCCTGAGCACCATATTCTTCGTCGCCGTGCTCAAATGGCTGTGCATCTGGCGCTACAAAAAACAATCGGTCGCGATGTGGACGCCCTTCGTGTGGACCTCCGAGGCAATCACCAGCCTTTACGTCGGCATGGCCGTGCCCAACCAGATGAACTACCTGCGCGGCACACCGTGGCTACCGATGGCCCTCAACCTGCTCGGCTGTCGCATCGGCCGCGGCGTCTATCTCGATACCACCGACGTGACGGAATTCGATTGTGTCGAGATTGGCGATTACAGCGAACTGAATGGCCTGGCCTGCCCGCAAACCCACCTCTTTGAAGATCGGGTGATGAAAATCGACCGGGTCAGCATCGGCCAGCGGGTCTATGTCGGCCCGCGCACCACCGTGCTGTATGGCGCAGTGGTCGGTGACAACGCCCGCCTCGGCCCGCTTTCTTTGGTCATGAAGGGCGAAAGCCTGCCGGCCGGATCAAGCTGGAGCGGCTGCCCGGCAGCCCCAGCCAGCCGCTGACATGAGGGATAGTCCGCCGGCTGTCCTGCACTGGCCGACATCGTTCGATAGAACGCAAGACCTGCTGATCGTTGCGATTGAAACGCCACACACGCCGATTCGTGACACGGCGCGCCGGTTGGTCCGCACTGTGCTGCGCGAAATACTGGGTGACGTCGAACTGATCTCCACCCCGGGTCAGGCGATCCGCCTGGCTCGAGCGGACAGCCCTATCGGCATTTCAGTCAGCCACGAAAGCGGGTTGTCACTGCTGGCCGTCAATTTTTCCGGGCCGGTCGGTATCGATCTGCTCCGGATACAGGACGATCCGGACTGGGCATCGCAAATTCAGGCGCTGGCCAGCGACTATCTCGGCCCGAAAGTAGCTCGACAAATGACCGATCAGGCAGCGCAGGGCCGGATGAGGAGTTTCGCCCAAGCCTGGGCCGCGCACGAAGCCCGCCTGAAATGCCAGGGTCTGGCGCTGGCGGAATGGAGTTCCAAACTGGAAGCGTCTTTGGCTGAATGCTGCGCTCAGCCGCTGGCCTTGCCGGCCGGCTACGTCGGTAGCTTGGCGACTAAAGCGGTCTGAAGCCAAGACGCTTGAGCAGATCGCCGGTTTCGCAGACCGGCAGGCCCATGACACCGGTAAAACTGCCGGAAAGATGTTTGACGAACAACCCGGCCCGGCCCTGGATGCCATAAGCACCGGCCTTGTCCATCGGCTCGCCACTCATCACGTAGTGCCGAATCTCTTCGTCATCGATTTCGCGGAAACTGACCTCGCTGGTCGACAGCACGTATTCAGTGTGTCCCATGTGGTTGATCGCGACGCCGGTCAGCACCCGATGCGTCTGTCCGGAAAGACGGCGCAGGATGGCAGCCGCATCAGCCCGGTCCACCGGCTTGCCGATGATGTCACCATTGAATTCAAGCGTCGTGTCGGCCGAGAGCACCGGACGCATCGGCAGCTTGCGCTCCTCGACGATTTTCAGGCCATGAATGGCCTTGGCCCGGGCCACCCGCTCGACATAGGCGACCGGACTTTCCCCTGGTTGCGGCGTTTCGTCGGTTTCACTATCGGCGCGCATGCCATCACGGAACACGACGGTATCGAAATCGATGCCAATCTGGTTCAGTAATTCACGGCGGCGCGGACTGCGCGAGGCAAGGTAAAGACGCATCATCCCTCCCGGTGATAAGGATGGTTTTTCAGCACACTGACAGCACGATAAAGCTGCTCGCATAATAGCAGGCGTGCCATGCCATGTGGCAGCGTCAGGCTGGACAAACGCAGCCGGTCATCGGCCTGCTGTTTGAATTCCTCGTCCAGACCGTCAGCACCACCGATCAGCAGTGCCACGTCGCGACCATCCTGCATCCAGGCTTCCAGCCGCTTGGCCAGTTTCAGCGTGGTCAGGTCATCGCCCTTTTCATCCAGCACGACAATGCGGCTACCCGCGGCCAGCGCATCGCGAATTCGCGACTTTTCGGCGGCGAGCAATTGCTCCCGGGTCTTGGAACCACGGGCTTCGGGCTTGATTTCGGTGACGCTGGCCGGCAGTTCGCGCGGCATGCGCTTGAGGTACTCGGCGCAGCCCTCGTTCACCCAGTCGGGCTGGCGATGGCCGACGGCGAGTACGGCAAGTTTCATCCTTCCCGAACCTGCTCCACGGCCTTGCGGCGCTGGGCCGGCGTGGCCGACCAGAGCTCTTCAAGGTTGTAGTACTGGCGCACGTTGGCTTGCATGACGTGGACGACGATGTCGCCCAGGTCGACCAAGACCCATTCGCCGCCGTCTTCGCCTTCGGTCGAGATAACCTCGGCGCCGGCTTCCTTGACCTTTTCCTGGACGTTGTTGGCCAGCGATTTGACCTGGCGATTGGAATCACCAGTCGCGATGATGATTCGATCAAACATCGAAGTCAGCTTGCTGGTGTTGATGACTTCGATATCCTTGCCCTTGATGTCTTCAAGGGCGGAAACGACGATTTTTTGGAGCTTGCGGATGTCCATCAGGAGTTTCTATAAAGAGAATGGGTTTGAATATAGTCGAGAACACTATCCGGCAGCAAATAGCGGGCTGATAGTTCGTTGGCCAGCAACTTGCGGATTTGCGTCGCCGAAATGGCCAGCTGGGTCATGGCAAAAGTCACGATTCCGCCAGCAGATGAAGCTTTCAGGCCGTCCACATTGGCCATCCGACGATCATTGAACTCGGTTGCCAGTTCGTGCGGCAGGCTGGAAATTTCCACCGGAAACCCTGGCCGATGTGAAACAGCGATATGGGCCAGGGCAAAAATATCGCGCCAGCGGTGCCAGGTCGCCAGTCCGGCAAAGGCGTCGGCCCCCACCAGCAGGACCAGCGATTGCTCGCCGCCCAGTTCGCGGCGCAGACGCTCCAGGGTATGGACGGTATAACTCGGTGCCTCAGCCTCAACTTCACTCGGGTCCAGCGAAAATCGGGCATTGCTGGCCATGGCCAGATGCACCATTTGCAGACGCTGCTGCGCCGTGACTTGCGGCGTCCCGCGATGCGGTGGCTGCCCGGCCGGAATCCAGCGCACGCCCCCGAGGCCGAGATGGGCAATCGATTCCTCGGCCAGTCGCAAATGACCAAAATGAACCGGGTCGAAGGTGCCGCCAAACAGGCCAAGCGGTTCAGACAATTTCGGAAATACCGAAGATGTCGCGGTAGCAGGCATAGAAACTGGCAAAGATGGTTGGCGCGACGACCAGCACCATCGGAATGGTCACGAGCGCGGTGATGAAACTTGCCGCCCCCGGAAACAGAAGGAGCAACAAGCCGAGCACGATCCCGGGAAGAATGCCGGCAAACACCACCAGCCCGATGCCATAGGCCAGGAAAGGCCGCCAGTTCATCCAGCAGGCAACAAAACTGAAGAACAGCGAGCGGCCCAGTGACAGTCGATGCCAGGCAGCCAGCACCGGGGCGAACCAGTAGGCCATCAGCACCGGCGTCATCAGGATGGTGATGAACAGGGCCGGCAGGATGAAATCAGCGTCTTCGACGGCAGCCCTTTCGGCACGGCTGCTCGAAAGCATGAACTTCAGGAAATCACCGCCATCGACCAGGGCCGACAAGCCAAGGATACCCAGCGTGCAAGCCAGATAGAGCGCCCCAAGTGCGATCAGCGTCCTGGCGTTTTCTTTCAGGCTGCCATAGAGGGTTTGCAGGCCAATCGGCTGGCCACGCTCCAGGTTGCGCGCCGCCTGCATCAAACCGACCGACAGGCCGGGAATCGCCAACGAAGCGACCACAACCCCGATCACTGGCACGATATTGAGGAAAAGCACGGTAAACCAGTAGGAAACGACCAGCATGCCGAGCATCAGCGGGTTACGCCGGAAAATGGCGAAGCCGCCGAGGATCCATTGCCAGCCAGCGGCGGCGGGTAGAGTTTGGGCCCGCACGCTCAACTTCCCATGAAGATGTCGCGGTATGAGGCGTAGACCGCACCGGAGAAGACCGGCAACAGCAGCAACAGACCCATACCGACCGGCAACATGGCGAAAAACAGGGCGACGACGAGAAACACCCCGAAGATCGCCATCGGCAGGAAATTCTTGGCGCCGGCGGCAAAGCTGGCCTTCATCGCATCCAGCGGCTGCATGTCGTGGAAAAACACCAGGGCCGGCGCAAACCAGGTGGCCATGATGACCGGCACCGACAGGACCATGACCAGCAGGCCGGCCAGCATGACACCGCCGAGCGCGATGCCGAAACCGGCGATCTTGCCGGTGACACCACCGCCAATGAGCCCCCCACTGACCAGCAGAAAGGCCATAAAGGCAATGCCGAAAATTCCCAGGGCAAAGAAGACGCCGACCATGACCAGCTGCCCGGCGTTATGGCGAAATCCGGCAAACAGATCGGCGATTTCCGGCTCTTCGCCCTCACCCAGGCGACGGCAGAGCTTGATCATGCCGGCACCGAACAGTGGCACCAGCAGGTGCGCCGCAATCTGCCCAAACAGGGGGACGATGGAAATGGCCATCAGAATGACCAGAAGCAGGACGGTGCTGCCAATCCAGACGCCTGGATTGACGAGAAACATCGCCCAGCCCTGGCGCAGCCAGTCAAAGCAGGCACCGGGATCGACTTCGCGGCTCTCGCCGGTAAACCGGGTCGGTGCCATTGGAAAAACAGGAGTTTCGCTCATGCGCGGATGCTAACGGGGGAGGGCTTCCGGAGCAAGGCGAAAACGGGCCAGCAGGTGCCGAAAATCATCCGGATTCTTGATCGTTACCACTTCCCCGGCCCGTGGCTGGTGTCTGACCTCCAAACGGAGCAGCCAGAAACGTAAGGCGGCAGCCCGCCGCATGGCAGGCCAGGCTGCCCTTTCCGCCTCGGTCAACGAGCGTTGCGCCGTATAGCCGGCAATCAGCGCCGCCAGTGTCGCCTCGTCAAAACACCAGTCGTTGGCAACGACCGCCAGATCGAACAACCAGGGATCTTCGCCGGCAAAGTAGAAATCGAGCACGCCGCTCAGTCGGCCGGTCGCATCCCACAGGACGTTGTCCCGGAACAGGTCGGCATGAATGACGCCGCGCGGCAGCTGCGACCAGTCCTGCCCGGACTGGAAAGCCAGCTCATCCGCCAGCAGGTCGCGCTCTTCGGCCGACACAAGCGGTAACAAGGCGGCGCCAACGGTCTGGCGCCAGGCAGCACCACAGGGGTTGGGCAGCGGATTCGCCATATCGGCCGCCGCCAGGTGCAAGCGGGCCAGCATTTCACCAACGGCGTAACAATGAGTTGCGCCGGGAGTTTCGATCGCCGCCCCGGAAAGACAGGTGAGCAAGGCGGCCGGTTTGTCGCAAAGTAGGCGCCAGTTACGCCCCTCGCCATCGGCCAGCGGCTGCGGGCAGGGAATGCCGCGCCGGGCAAGGCTGTCCTGCAGCGCCAGATAGAAATCCAGGGCCGAGGGCTCGATATGCTCGAACAGCGTCAGCACGAAACGACCGCGGGTGGTCGTCACGAAATAATTGGAATTCTGCATGCCGGCGGCGATGCCGGCGTAGTCGATCAGCTCGCCCAACCCTAGCGGCAGGAGCCAGGCGGCAAGTTCATCACGCCCGACCTTGGTATAGACGGACAAGGCTTACCAGCTATGAATGACCCACATCGGCGGCTTGACCGGTTTCTGGTTGATATCCGCTTCGATGAACTGACCATCGCCCTGACGATCGACCAGATAGTAGGCCGGACCAACAGCCGGCGTCACCTTGACCATGTAGAGCTTGCCCTTGACCCGGAATTCCTCGCGGGTTTCAGTGTCTTTCTTGACAATGGTCACTTGCGGCTCAAGCGCTTCGTCGAAGGCTTCCATGCCCGGCGGCGGCGGTGGCACGGCCGGCAGCGGCTGGAGATCGCCCTTCTGTGCCCAGACAGGCAGAGCGGCAAGGAGCAGAAGGGGAAGAAGGCGGCGCATAATCGAATCCTCGGTATTTATGCCCTGATTTTACAGGTTGAGCAGCATCTCGTGTTCGTTCGGCAAGGGGCCAAAGGGGCGAGATTCGTAATGCTTGAAGATGGCTTCGACGACCTTTTCCGGCTCGTCAATCAGCTGAATCAGGTTCATGTCCTCCGGATCGACCATGCCTTCGGCGACCAGCCTGTCCTTGAACCAGGCGATCATGCCGCCCCAGAACGCCGAGCCAACCAGAATCAACGGAATCTTGCGGCCCTTACCGGTCTGGATCAGTGTCAACGCTTCCATCAACTCGTCCAGTGTGCCAAAACCGCCAGGCATCACCACGTAGGCACTGGCAAAGCGGACGAACATGTACTTTCGAGCGAAAAAATGGCGAAAAGTTTGCGAAATATCCTGATACGGGTTGTTTTTTTGCTCGTGCGGCAACTGAATATTCAGGCCGACCGACGGCGATTTGCCGAAAAAGGCACCTTTGTTGGCCGCTTCCATGATGCCCGGCCCACCACCGGAAATGACCGAAAAGCCGGAATCTGACAGCAGCCGAGCGGTCTGCTCGGTCAACATGTAATAAGGCGACTCCGGGCGAACACGGGCGCTGCCGAAAATGGTCACCGCCGGCTTGATCGCCGCCAGGCGTTCGGTCGCCTCGACGAACTCTGACATAATGCCGAAAATCCGCCAGGACTCGCGGGCCGTCGTACTTTTCAGGATGGCCTCGGTCTCCACCCCAGTTACCAATTTATCGCTTTCCGTCACTTCTCATGCCTCTCTTGTTGTTAGTGGACGGTTCGTCCTATCTCTACCGCGCGTTCCACGCCCTGCCCGACCTGCGCAACAAGGCCGGCGAGCCGACGGGCGCCATCTACGGCGTTCTGAACATGCTACGTCGTCTGGAGAGCGACTACAAGGCGGACTACAAGGCCGTCATCTTCGACGCCAAGGGCAAGACCTTCCGCGACGACTGGTATCCCGAATACAAGGCCCACCGTCCGCCGATGCCGGAAGATCTGGTCCAGCAGATCGAACCGCTGCATGCCGCAATCAAGGCCGCCGGCTGGCCGCTACTGATGGTCGATGGTGTCGAGGCCGACGACGTGATCGGTACGCTGGCCACCAACGCCACCACCGACGGGATCGAAACGCTGATTTCCACCGGCGACAAGGATCTGACCCAACTGGTCAGCTCGCATGTGCGCTGGTACAACACGATGAGCAACGAACTGCTCGACGAAGCCGGCGTTGAAGCCAAGTTCGGCGTGCCGCCGGGCAAGATCGTCGATTACCTGGCGCTGGTAGGCGATACCGTCGACGGCGTGCCGGGCGTCGCCAAGTGCGGCCCGAAGACGGCGCTGAAATGGCTGGCGCAGTACGGTTCGCTCGACGGCGTCGTCGCCCATGCCGACGAAATCGGCGGCGTGGTCGGCCAGAATCTGCGCGACCACCTTGGCTTCCTGCCGCTCGGCAAGCGGCTGGTCACTGTGGCCTGCGACCTCAGCAACCTGCCGGCACCCAACACCCTGACCACCTCGCCGCGTGACACCGGCACCCTGCGCGAACTCTATACCCGCTATCAGTTCCGCACCTGGCTGGGCGAAATCGACGGACCGGAAGCGGCTGCTGCCGTGCCCGCCCGGGAAGGTCTGGCGGCAACCCCGATAGCGCCGGTTGGCCCGGTCGAGGTCAAGTACGAAACCGTGCTGAGCTGGCCGCAACTCGACGCCTGGCTGGCGAAAATCGAAGCGGCCGAACTGACCGCGCTCGACACCGAAACCACCAGCCTCGACTCCTTCGAAGCCCGTATCGTCGGCATCTCCCTGTCGGTTACCCCCGGGGAAGCCTGCTACATCCCCCTCGCCCACACCGCCCCCGGCATCGCCGACCAGTTGCCGCGTGACGAGGTGCTGGCCAGGCTGAAGCCCTGGCTGGAGTCGGCCGAGCGCAAGAAGGTGCTGCAGAACGCCAAGTACGACCAGCACGTCTTCGCCAACCACGGTATCGCGCTGGCCGGCATCGCCCACGACACCATGCTGCAAAGCTACGTCATCGAGTCCGACAAGGGCCACGACCTCGGCCAGCTATGCACCCGTCACCTCGGGCTAGCCACCATTGCCTACGAAGACCTGTGCGGCAAGGGCGCCAAACAGATCACCTTCGATCAGGTCGACATCGAGCGCGCTGCCACTTACGCGGCCGAGGATTCCGACGTCACGCTGCGCGTCCATAACGTGCTGCACCCGCAATTTGCCGATGAACCCGGCCTGTCACGCATTTACCACGACATCGAAATGCCGGCCCGCCAGGTCATCTGGCAGATCGAGCGCAACGGCATCCTGATCGACAGCGCCATTCTTGCCCGGCAGAGCCACGAAATGGGCCAGAAGATCATGGCCCTTGAAGCGCAAGCCTACGAACTGGCCGGCCAGCCGTTCAACCTCGCCTCACCGAAGCAGCTCGCCGACATCCTGTTCGAAAAACTGGGCCTGCCGGTCAAGAAGAAAACCCCGTCGGGCGGCCCGTCCACCGACGAGGAAGTGCTGTCTGAACTGGCGCTCGACTACCCGCTGCCCAAGCTGCTGCTCGAACACCGCAGCCTGTCCAAGCTGAAAGGCACCTACACCGACAAGCTGCCGCGCATGGTCAATGCGCAGACTGGGAGAGTACATACTCACTTCTCGCAGGCCGCCGTAGTGACTGGACGGCTCGCTTCCAGCGACCCCAACCTGCAGAACATCCCGGTACGCAGCGAGGAAGGCCGGAAAATCCGTACTGCCTTCATCGCACAGGAAGGTTCCAGCATCGTTTCAGCCGACTATTCGCAGATCGAGCTGCGCATCATGGCCCACCTATCGGGCGACGAGCGTCTGCTTGATGCCTTCGCCCACGGCGAGGATGTGCACAAGGCAACGGCCGGCGAAATCTTCGGCGTCACGCCGCTCGAAGTCGGCCCCGACCAGCGCCGCGTCGCCAAGAGCATCAACTTCGGCCTGATCTACGGTATGAGCGCCTTCGGCCTCGCCCGTCAGCTCGGGCTGGAACGCAGCGCAGCGCAGACCTACATCGACCGCTATTTCGCCCGCTACCCCGGCGTCGCCCGTTACATGGAAGAAGCTCGCGAAGCGGCCCGCCAGCACGGCTACGTCGAAACCGCCTTCGGCCGCCGCCTGTGGTTCCCGGAAATCCGCTCCAGCAACGGCAACCGCCGCCAAGGCGCCGAGCGCGCCGCGATCAACGCGCCGATGCAGGGCACGGCCGCCGACCTGATCAAGCTGGCGATGATCGCCGTGCAAAACTGGCTGGAAAAATCAGCGCTGAAATCACGACTCATCCTGCAGGTGCACGACGAACTGCTGCTCGAAGTGCCGGACGAAGAACTGATGGACATCCGCACCCATCTGCCAAGGCTGATGGGCCAGGTCGCCGACCTGAAGGTACCGCTGGTCGTCGAAGTCGGCGTCGGGCCGAACTGGGAAGCGGCGCACTAGGGCCTTCGCGATCATCGGCGCGCTGCGCCGATGACTTTGCCAGCCTAGACGCCTTCCAGCTCTCGCACGGCAGCTTCGACCGCCTCGACGGCAATGTCGGCCACGGCAAAGGTCGCCGGCTGCAGCAGCACATGGCGAGCGCCCCACGGATACCAGCGGGTACGCTTGGCTTCCGAATTCTCGAAAAGGGCGACCGTTTTGAGATTAAGTGCAGCAGCAAGGTGCATCGCACCGCCGTCCGCACCCACGAAGCCATCGCACAGCGACAACGCGGCAATCAGTTCCTCAAGACGCTCGGTAACGACAGGCACAGCGCCCCTGTCCCGGCAGGCAGCAAGCACCAGCGCCGCCTTTTCGTCGTCACCCGGATGAGCCGGGTGGTCGGCCGCTCCCGGCGACCAGAACAAGGCGAATCCCCGCTCCGGCGAAGCCAGACGTTCGATCAGCGCGATGTATTTCTCGGCCGGCCAGCGACGGCTTTTCTCGCGAGCGCTGAGATGGATGGCCCAGATTTCCCGACCGGCCAGTTCGGCGAACTTGGAGCGCATGGCGGCGACCACCTCGGGAACTGGCGTCAACTGCAGGGTGCCAAGTTCTGGCTCGATACCCAGCGGTGCGAGCAGCTTGCCGACCGCCTCGACCTCATGAAAGGGCGCTCCCGGCTTATTGGAAATGACCTTGCGCGCCCCGACCAAACGGGCGTAACGATCACCGCCCGGCGAGGCGACGATGGCGACATCAATCCCTTTGCGGCGCAGCTTCCAGAGCAGCCCGGCCGTCTCCAGCCAGATTCCCAGCTTGCCCTCTCCGGGGTCACGATGCTTGGCCTTGCGGTAGGCGAAAACCTCATTTACATCCGGATTGCCGCGCATCACGGCGACGTTGTACTGATTGACCAGCACGCCGATCCAGGCATCCGGCATGGCGCGGCGCAAGGCTGCCAGCATCGGGGTGGTACAGACGAGGTCGCCGATGTTGTCGCGACGAATGACCAGGATATTCATTTGCTCTCCCCGGCAGCGGCCGGTTGCTCGTTCAAGGCCAGCCCGACCAGGATGCCGACCAGCGCACAGGCCATGTTGGCCAACCCACCAACCCAGAAGCCGTTGGCCACGTTACACAGCAGATAAGCCAGCAAGGTGGTCAGGATGACGACTCGCAAGCGCTGGCTCTCAACAGGCCCACGCACCATGCCTTTCAGCCCCTGCCAGAAAACAGCCAGCCAGAAAGCGAGAACCAGCAACAGCCCGGTAAGCCCGATCTCGAAGGCCACCTGCAGGAAGTAGTTATGCGGATTGACCTTGCCGTAGCTGGCTGTTTCCTCTTCGCCAAGGAAATAAGCCGTCTTGCCAGGATCATTGGCTTTCCAGCGCTCGGCGTACCCCCCGTCGTTGATCGCCCAGGCCAGCTTTTTCCAGCCGTAGCCGTAACCGAACATGGGTCGGGCTTCAATCAATTCGATGACACCGGACCAGACATCGAGACGCAGGCTCAGGCCTTGGTTGGTTACGTAGGTATCGGTCTGGGCCAGGGAGCGGTATTTTTCGAGATAACCAAGATTGCTCTGCGAAGCAACCCAACCCGCGCCGAGGGCGATTACCAGAAAGACGGCAGCGAGCGCCTTCCAGGCACGCAGCAAAGCGAAGAGCACGATCACCGATATGGCGACGACCAGCAAGGGACTGCGCGAACCATACAAACCGGTCAGCACCACGCCCAGGAGCACCAGAGCGCCCAGCAGCAAGCGTTGCCACAGGCTCGTTGTGGTCGATACAGCAAATGCAATGATCAGCGGCAGGCAGAAGCTGGCCATGGTCGCATAGCCCCCCCAGAAAGACTTGTGGGAACGGGGAATCTGCCCTTCGCTCAAAGAATGCTCCCGCAAATAGGAGGCAACTTCAAAACCGGACAGCACACTGACCGCTGCGAAGCCGGCAATGATCACCCACAAGGCTGTTCTTGCCTGGCTCGCGTTGCGTACAAGCAAGCAGCCAACCAGCAGCAACTCACCCTGCAGCAACAGGTCCCGTGGCAGGGCATGCAGGCTGTCGGCGGCATAGGGGCTGGCCGCCGATACCGCAATGCACCAGACGACAATGGCCAGCGCCAGACCGAGCACCCTGTTCCGGCTGAACAGGCGCTGGCGGATGTCGGTGCGCATGGCGAGCGGTATGGCCGCAACCAGCAAGCCGACCATCAACAGGTATTTCACCGCCACGAATTTCTCGAAAGGCTGGATGAACAACAAGCCGAACCACAGGCCCAGGGTCACCTGTACCAGTCTGTCGGGTTTACCGGCGACCGTTAGCGCTGCTCCATTCATTTGCCCTGCTCCATCTGTTCCAGCACCGCCTTCAGCACGAGTCCGTTCTTGCGCGCATCGTAATGGGTGCGTGCATGCTCCAGACAATGCCGGCCGAGGTCGGCAGCCAGCTCGCGGGAGGCGTGGATGGCGCGCAGCCTGGCCGCCAAGTCCCAGAAATCGCCGGGCGTAAAGATCAATTCCTCGCGACCGCCGACCACTTCCGGCAGGCCTCCGACCCGCGAGACAACCGCTGGCAAGCCACAGGCCATCGCCTCGGCAACGACGAATCCGAACTGTTCAGCCAGGTTGATCGCCGGCAAGGCGGGCAGCACGAAGGCATCAGAACGGGCATAGATATCGGGCAGGGCGTCGTATTTGAGGAAGCCGGTGAATTTCACCTTGTCCTTCAGGCCAAGCAGTTCCGCAGCCTGCTCCAGCCCCTGGCGCTGAGCGCCCTGGCCGACGAACATCAGTTCGAGATTGGGAATTTCCGGCAGCAGTTCCTTCGCGGCGTAGAGCAAGGTGTAGCAGCCCTTCCAGCTGACCAGCTTGCCTACGAACAGGATGCGGAAGACATCCTCCTTCACCGGCGCCAGGCGCGGCTGGAAGACTTCCGTATCGACACCGGGATAAACATGGCGGATTTTTTCTTCCGGAATACCTTCGAGCAGCAAGACGCGACGGCAGGTATCGGTAATTGCCACGAACAGGTCAACCTGCGGGAAGGCGGCCTGACGAATGGCCTGCGAACGCGGGTCGAACATGTCGACAAAGGGAATGGTGAAGGGAATCCAGTAAACCAGCTTGAACTTGTGGCCCTTGGCCTTCAGCGAAGCCAGGGTGTGCAGCGAGCGATCAGAGCCGGTCAGCGCGACATCGAACTCACCCTCGGCGGCCGAACGTTCGATTTCCTGATAGAAGAAATCGCGCTTCTTGTCGTTGTCGTTTTCCTTTAAACGCTGCCAGGCCTTGAGCGGCGATTTCAGGTAATCACACAATTGCTGTTTCTTGGTCAGCAAATGCACCCGGTGTGGCGTGATGTTGAGGCCGGACTTGTTTTTTTCAGACAGGAAAAAGGTCGTGTCCGGAATGGAGTCAAAAAGCTGGGCGAAATAGCGGCCCACTCCGTAGTCCTTGAAAACGGCTAGTTTCATTCTCGACACTCGGCGACAGAATTTTTGGACGCCAATATGGCTTCGACCGCTTGCACCACAGCAGCGATCGGCATATTGGCAATGCAGGCCCGCGTTCTCAGATGGCAGGCGTACGGGGCATCAAAAGCATGCGAGCACGGCGCGCAGGGTTCGGCGCTGCGGATGACGATGGCCTGACGACCGATCGGCCGCTGGTCGTCGGCATCGGCCGGGCCCATGAAATCGACGACCGGCACGCCCTGCGCATCGGCCATGTAGGTGGCGCCAGAATCGACGCCAACGAAGCAATCGAGCGCGCCGAGCAGAACGGGCAGTTCATCCAGTGCCCATTGGCCAGTGGAATCGACCACGCGATCGGCCGGCAATAGGGCGAGCAATTCACCGGCCGCAGCGTGATCGGCGGCCGTGCCGATCAGGACCAGTGTCGCCGGGGTACGGCTGACCATCTGGCTGGCCAGTTCCTTGAGCTGGGCGACGTCGAGCGCCTTCATCCGATTGCCGGCGCCCAGGCCCAAGCCAAGCAGCGGCCTGCTGTATTTCTCATGCAGCGCATCCAGTTTCGCCTTGCCGCTGGCCGCGCCGGAAACCTCGTTAGGCAGGCCCAGCAGCGGTGCGTCGACCACGATACCAAAGCCTTGGAGTGCCTTTAACGCCGTCTCGCGGAACAACTGCCCCGATCGATGCGGTTCACGGTGGGTCAGGAACGGCCAGGCCAGGCGGGAACTACCCTGGCGACGATCGGCTAGCACCGAAACCCGCTTCGGCACGCCGGCCCAGAACGGGACCAGCAGATTGGTCAGGTTCGGACTAAGGATCAGCACCCCGTCGTAGCCTTCGGCCAGCAACTCGAGCAGCCAGCGCTTGCCGGCCCAGCCCTTGTAACCGTGCTTCGGCAGGGTCACGATACGGTCGATACTGTCCAGCCCCTTGGCCAGCGACGCATTGACTGGATGCAGCAAGGCGACGATCTCGGCTTCCGGAAGGCGGCTGCGCAAGGCACGGAAAACCGGTGTCGTCGCCACGAAATCCCCGATCTTGGCCGTCTGGATGACCAGGATACGGTTGGTACCAGTCGAACGACAAAGCGCTGCCCGGAGCCACAGCACGGGTGCGGCCAGCCAGGTGAGCAGCAGGTAGATCACGGCGCGGCCTCGGCCAGAACCTGCATGACGCCGGCCACGTAAGCCTCGATCGAATAGCGCTCGGCCACCCGGTGGCGGCCGGCTTCACCCATGTTTTGGCGCAACTCGGCATCACTCAGCAGACGACGCAGCGAGGCAGTCAGAGCCGGCACATCGCCAAAGGCGTAAAGCAGCCCGGTTTCTTCATGAACGATCAGTTCGCGGGTACCGGTCACGTCGGAGCCGACCACCGGCTTGCCGGCCAGCATGGCCTCAAGCACCACCCGTGGAAGACCTTCCTTGCTCGAGCAGAGGACACAAACATCCATCACCTGCACCCAGGCCAGCGGCACCGACTGGAAGCCGAGGAAACTGACCTGATCGACCAGCCCAAAGCGTGTCACAGCACTTTCCAGTTCGGCTCGCTGCGGCCCTTCGCCAAGGATCAAACAGGTCACCGGCAGCCCTTCGGCCTTCAGGTTGGCGACCGCCTGCAGCAGATGCAGCACGCCCTTGCGCACCGTCAGCTGGCCGACCGTGCCGATGACCAGATTCTTGGTGGTGGGTGGCAATTCAACCGGCGCCGGCAAGGCGATACGGCTGTCGATGGCGTTATAGACCACCCGCAGGCGGTTCTCGGCGACATGCTGCGCCGCCAGCACATCGGCCACGCCTTGCGACACGCAGATGATGCGGGTCGCCGTCCGATTGACCACAGCCGCCTCGTTGGCCTGCAAGGTTGGCTCGATACGGCAGTGCTGAACCACCGGCCGACCGGCCGCCTCGGCGGCGAGATAGCCTTCGAGATTCGACGACGGCTGGTTGTTCATGTACAGCAGGTCGTAGCCGCCCTCTTCGAGCAACAGCTTCAAGGTAGCGACGCGCGGTTTGATCCGCCACTGCATCTCGATAGCCAGCACGGCCCGCTTCTTCAGGCGGCCGGACCACGACAGCGCGCCACGCGCCACTTCCTTGGCCAGCTTGGCCCACAACGGTTGCTTGCGACTCGGCAGCAGGATCAGCGGAATGCCGATATCGGCCAGTTCCTCGGACAACAGGCGGCCGCTCTGGCCCTTCTTGTAGTCCTTGTAGAAGCAGCAGGTGACGTCGAAGCGTGTGCGGTCGATGCGCTTCAGCAGCTCGAACATGCTGTTGGTGCCACCACCCCATTCGTTGCCGGTGTCGAGCAACAGGACGCGTTTGGGCGCTGGTTTGGGCAAATTCATGCCTTGTCCCGGCTCAAAATGGTATCGACGGCCGCCACCACTTCCTCGACTGCGATGTTGTCCATGCAGATCGGCTCGGCGTAGGGGCAGTTCTTCGAGAAGCAGGGATCGCAAGTCCGCCATTTGCGGATGATGATGTGCTTATCGAGGTCATAGCCGGGGCCGGATCGGGCCGGATCGGACACGGCGAACAGCGCGACGACCGGCGTATCGACGGTCACCGCCAGATGCATCGGCCCAGTGTCGCCAGAAACCAGCAGGCTGGCACGGCGCAGCAGGTCGGGCAAGGCGATCAGCGGCAGCTGCCCGGCCGAAGCCCAGGCCCGCGCTCCGTCTGTATATGGCGCGGCGGCTTCGATACCGGCAGCGACCTCCTGGCAGAGCGCGGCTTCGGCCGGCGAACCGGTCACCACGAAACGCAGATCCGGACGTGCCTTGGCCATCTCGGCCGCCCCCGCAATGAAGCGCGAACGCGGCCAGCGCCGGCTCATCGTCGACGCACCGGGCTGGAAGGCGACGATGGTCGCCTCCTGCCAGCCGCGCTCGGCCAGCGCCTTGTCCAACGCTGCCCGGCCCTCGGCATGGGCCGGCACGGTCATGCGGCGGTCGAATTCGCCGACAGCACCGGCCAGCTTCGCGACCGCCAACCGTTGATCGATACCATGCCCGAGATCATCCCAGCCCAAGACTGGTTCATGGTTGCTGAGCAGGAAATTCCAGCGGTTATTGTTGGGCAGCTTGAAGATATGGCGGGCCCCGGACAGATAGGCCAGCGGCGTCGCCTGCGGCTCATTGCCGTGCAGGATGACGGCCAGGTCGTAGCCCTTGAGCTGGCTGGCGGCGCGGCGGAAACCTCGCCACTTGCCATCGTAGGGAATCAGCTCGTCCACATCGGCCAGGCCGGTGAATAGCTGTTGCAGAGAGGGATGCACCAGCAAGGTGATGCGGGCCTGCGGATAGGTCTGACGCAATGCCCGCAGGCCGGGCGTGGACAGCAGCGTGTCGCCGAGCGCCGTGCAGGAAATGGCGAGGATGCGACGGATCGCCGGCGTCCCGAGCTCATCAGCCGGACGCGGCCGCTTGTCGAGGGCCCGTTTCAGGCGCAGCCAGCGGTAGAGCAAGGGTTCGCGCAGGCGCAGACGCATCAGCTAGCCTTCTTGCCCGACTTCAGGCCGAGATAGAGCGCCGACAGCAGCGGCCGGCCGTAGATGCCCATCCGCCCGCCGAACCACTTGGCTGGCTTGTCCTTGATGACCAGACGCGGAATCCGCCCTGGATCGACTTCGCGCCGCACCACGCCATGCTCGGTGGTGTAGAGATGAGTGAAACCTGCCGCCTGAGCCACGCGCTGGTAGGCAGCATCGAAATAGCCCTGCGGCCAGCACAGGTGCGGGCTGTCCACGCCTAGCCGGGTAGCCAGCGTGGCGCGCGAGGCGGCCAGATCGTTGGCCAGCGCCTGATCGCGGGCTGCCTGATCGGCAATCGTGCGATCCCAGCGGGTATGGGTGTGGGTGTGTGAGTGGAAATCAAAAGTTCCGGCATCGCGCATGGCCTCGACTTCCGACCAGCGCAGAAAGGCATCATCCAGCTTGCCTTCGGCAGCAGCAGCCATCGCCTGGCCATGCGTCGGCACCTCTGGCGCGCCTGGCTGGCCGGCATGCGGGCGGACTTCGCCCTCGCCCATCCAGCCGGTGATCAGGAACAGCGTGGCGCGCTGGCCGAATTCCTTGAGCACGGGGTGGGCGTAGACCCAGTTATCAAGATAGCCGTCGTCGAAGGTAACGAGCACGCTCTTTTTCGGCACCTCACCGGTCGCCAGAATCTGCGTGAATTGGTCAGTCGAAAGCGTTTTCCAGCCATTTTCGGCCAGCCACTGCATGTGCGCCCGGAAATTCTCGGGCGAGCAAGTCACCAGCCCGGGTTTCGGGCTGATGTGGTGGTACATCAACACGGGCAGCGGCTGCCCGAAGCTCATTTCGCCTCCAGCAGGCTCTGGTACAGGCGCTCCATGCCTTGCGCCATGACCTCGCGAGAAAATTTACGATGGACAAACTCGGTGGCATTGGCACCCATCGACTGGCGCAGCACCGGATCATCGAGCAGGCGGCAGATCGGTTCAACCAGCGCCTTGCCATCGTGCGCGGGGACCAGATAGCCGGTCTTGCCGTCGAGAATGACCTCCGGCACGCCATCGACGTTCGACGCCACGGCCGGCAGGCCCATCGCACCCGCTTCAATGAAGGCCGTGCCGAGGGCTTCCTGATGCGTCGGCAGGACGAAAACGTCGAGCGAGGCCAGCACATTGGTCACGTCGCGGCGCAGGCCAAGCAGGTGAATGCGCCCTTCCAGGCCATCGGCAGCGATGCGTGCCTTCAGGTTGTCAGTCTGCGGTCCGTCGCCGGCAAAGACGAAATGCGCTTTCGGAAAACGCTTCAGCACTTCCGGTGCTGCATCGAGAATCTCGGCATGGCCTTTCTTGGCGCGCAGGATGGCGACCGTGCCGACCAGCACCGTATCGGCTTCCAGCCCCAGTTCCTCGCGCAGGTTGCCCTGCACGCTGGAACGGTCGTAGCGCGAGAAATCGACGCCGGTCGGGATGGTCGTGATGCCGTCGCGCGGCACGCCAGCTTCAACGAGGTAGTTCTCGACGAACTTGCTGACCGTCACAACATGGTCCGGCAGCACGCTGTAGGTAAATCTCGAGGTAATCGGCAGCGCCAGGTGACGGGTGCGAACGATGCGCGGCCGGTTGAACATGGTCCGTGCGGCCATGCCGGCCAGCTGCGTGTCGCGGCCGCTGTGAGTATTGACGACATCAGCCTTGAAACGCTTGATGACGCTACGCAAACGGAACATTGCGGGAAAGTCGATGGCGCCACGCATGTCGACGACGAAGGTCTCGAAACCGGCCTCCTTGGCACGGTCGAGAATGCGCGCCCCCGGCCGGCCGACGACGGCCAGCACATGCCCCCGGTCGCGCATGGTGACCAGTTCGTTCATCGTGCGGTTTTCCTGACCGCCCCAGCCCTTGGACGACTCCGTATGCAGGATGCGCATCAGGTCGTCGCCTCCTCGGCCTTCTGCATGCGGTAGAGGCGGGCGTAGAGGCCATCGTGGGCGAGCAGTTCGGCGTGTGAACCTTCTTCCTGCTTGTGTCCATGGGCCAACGCGATGATGCGGTCGGCACGTTCGATGGTCGACAAACGGTGCGCAATAACCAAGGTGCTGCGGCCGCGCATCAGTTCGTCGAGAGCCGCCTGCACATGGCGCTCGGACTCGGTATCGAGGGCCGAAGTGGCCTCGTCGAGAATCAGGATCGGCGCGTCCTTCAGAATGGCGCGGGCAATGGCCAGACGCTGGCGCTGGCCGCCGGACAGCTTGACGCCGTTCTCACCGATCATGGTGTTCAACCCCTCCGGCAGGGCATCGATAAATTCCAGCGCATGGGCCGCCTTGGCCGCCGCGCGGAGTTCTTCCAGCGTCGCGTCGCGCTTGCCGCCGTAGGCGATGTTGGCGCCGATGGTGTCGTTGAACAACACGACATCCTGGCTGACCAGTGCGATGTTGTCGCGCAGGCTGTTCAGGCGGATGTTCGGCAGCGCATGGCCGTCGACCCGGATTTCACCGGCATCGAGGGCATAGAAACGGGGCAGCAGATTGGCCGCCGTCGTCTTGCCACTGCCCGACGGGCCGACCAGCGCCACGCACTCGCCAGGCCGCACGGTCAGCGACACAGCATTAAGCGCCGGACGCTCGGAACCCGGATAGGTGAAGGTGACACCATCGAACTCGACCAACCCTTGGGCCCGACCCAGCTCTTCCTTGCCGCTATCCGGCTCGGTATCTTCATCGACCAGCGAGAAAACACTTTCCGCCGCCGCCAGACCACGCTGGATCGGGGCGTTGACGTCGGTCAGGCGCTTTAGCGGCGCCATGATCATCAACATGGCGGTCACGAAGGAGACGAAACTGCCAACGCTCGTCTGATCGTTGGAGGCCTGCTTGAGCGCGACGCCCATGATGATCGCCACACCGGAAGCAGCGAAGAACTGGACCAGCGGGCTTTGCGCCGCCGAGGCCATGGTCGCGCGCATGGCCAGCCGACGCTGTTCGCGCACTGACTGGTAGAAGCGGTCTTCCTCGTAGGACTGGCCGCCGAAAATCTTGACGACCTTGTGGCCCTCGATGGCTTCCTGCAGCACCTGTGTGATCTTGCCCATCGATTCCTGTTGCCCTCTCGCCACGCTGCGCAGGCGCTTGCTGAAGACACGCACGACAATGGCAATGAAGGGCACCACACTCAGGGTAATCAGCGTCAGCTGCCAGTTCAGCCAGAACAGCCAGACAAGCAGGCCGATGATGGACAGCGAATCCTTGATCAGGGAAGTCAGCGCATTGGTTGCCGCACCGGCAACCCCGGTCACATCGTAGGCGATACGCGACATCAGGCGACCGGAGAGGTTGTCACTGTAGTAGCGGGTCGGCAGGCGGACCATGCGGGCGAACATGGCCTGGCGCAATTCGGCGACGACGTTGTTCGACACCCAGCTCATCAGGTAGTCGCCGAAAAAGCCGAAAATGGCGCGGACGAGGAAGATGCCCATGATCGCCAACGGGTAGAACAACCAGTCCCATGGGCCGTTGGCCTTGGAAAAGCCATCGTCAAGCAGCGACTTCATGATCGCCGGGAAGACCGGCTCCGCCAGCGAGGCCACCCCCATGCAGGCCAGCGCGGCAAGAAAGGCCTTCCAGTAAGGGCGGACATAGGTCAGCAGCCGGAGGTACAACTCGCGGCTGGTCATGTCAGGAGACATGCAAATCCTTGAAGCGAAAAGTAGAACCCGGGATTATACCCGCGAGCGTCAACGGCGGCCGAGTGAGCGGTAGAGCGCCAGCAGGCGATCGGCCATGGCCGGCAGCGTCAGCGGTTCGGCAACAGCCCGCGCGGCATTCCGGGCCATGGCATTTCCGGCCAGACCAGCCAGATCATCCAGCCGGCAAGCCAGGGCATCGATATCAACCGCATCGACCACCCAGCCGTTTTCGCCGGAGCGCACCCATTCCTGCGCCCCGCAGGTTGTCGAAGTCACCACCGGCAGCCCGCAGGCAAAGGCTTCGAGCGCCGCATTCGGGCAAGGATCGTACAAGGTCGGCAGCACGAAACCATCGGCTGCGCCGTACCAGGGACGAACATCCTTGAGCGGCCCGGTGAACAGCACGCGCCTGCTCAGTCTGAGCAACTCTGACAACTTCTGCATCGACTTCAGCTTGCGGTCGGCACCGACGATGACGACTCGCGCATCGGTCCGCTGCATGCGCGCCACCGCCCGCAGCAACTGGGGCACACCCTTGCGTTCGAATCCACTGCCGACGAAAAGCAGCAACGGCGCCTCGTCAGGGATGCCGTTGGCGGCCCGCACCGACCGCCGGAATTCATCGGCCAGCCCCGGATGAAAAACGTCGGTATCGACACCGTTGTAGATCACCTGCAACTTGCTGCGCTCGACCCCGTAATAAAGCGAGACTTCATCGGCCACCATCTGGGAATTGCAGATCACCGCCTGCAACGCCGGGTGCTCAAACATCGCCTTTTCCGCACCCATTACGTAGCGGTGGTAGGGCGACCAGCGCTGCGTCAGTCGCTGCAACGGGCCGAGAATGCGGGCGCGATGGTCGAGCCAGGCGGCATGCACGCCATCGCCGGCCCGGAAAATCATGCAGCCGGGAATCCGTTCATGCGATTGGGTAATGTCGAAGCTGCCCTTCCGCATTTCGGCTTGCGCCGCTTCGGCGAAACTGCGGTCACGCGCCGCCCGGCCCCACAACAGCCGGGAATAAGCCGGATTGCAGGTAATCTGCCGGAAGCCCTCGCGTGGTGCGCCATCCCAGTTGCGGGTAATGAGCGTGACCTCGGCCCCTTCGCCGGCCAACGCGCCAAGTGCGCGTTCGACAAAGCGCTCGGCTCCGCCGAACGGGTTATAGCGCTGACGGATGATCGCGATCTTCACGCGTCGAGCAATTCCTGCGCTGCGGCCATCACTTCGTCGACCGCGATGCTCACCAGACAATCGCTGACCTTGCCGCCGCCACAGCCGTCGGCACCGCAAGGCCGGCATGGATGCACCGTGCTGGCCACGACGCAACTCGGCACGCCCCACGGCCCCCACTGCTTGTCGCCGGAAGGCCCGAACAAGGCCACCGTCGGCGTACCGACCGCTGCCGCGATGTGCATGGGCGCCGAATCGACGCCGATGAACAGCTTCGAGGCCTGCGTCAAAGCCGCCAGTTCCTTCAGCGACAATTGGCCGGACAGACTGAACGCCGGCTTGGCCAGACGCGCCTGAATGGCTGTCAGCATGTTCTTTTCATCCTGACTCGGCGCTGCCGTCAGCACCACGACATGACCGTCCGCCTGCAGGCAATCGACCAACGCCGCCATGCGCTCGACCGGCCAGCACTTGAAGAACCAGCGCGACGCCGGATGAACATGGATGAAATCCTTGCCGCGCAAACCAAAGCCAGCCAGATGCGCCGCCACGGTAGCTTCCGCATCCGGCCCCGGAACCAGCGTCAGGCGCCGTTCATCCGGGCCGGGCTGAATGCCAATGCGGCGCAGCGAATCCAGATTGCTCTCCGCCATGTGGCGCAAGGGATTATGCATGGTCTGGATATGGGTAAAACTCTGCTTCCAGCGCTTGCTCCGCCCCCGCACCGCCGGACCAACCGCCCAGCGCGGCTTCAACAGCCGGCACAGCCAGGCGCCGCGCCAATGCTCGGTCAGGTGAATGATCAGGTCGTAGCCGCGCGCCTTCAGGGTGTTGTACAGCGCCAGTTCGGCCTTGAGCTGGCCGACGGCGCCCAACTGCTTCCACTTGCGGTCGATGGTGTGCACTTCAGCGATGGCCGGATGCAAGGTCACCATCTCGGCCGTATCGGCATAGACCAGCGCATCGATCTCGACCTGTGGCGCATGCGCCTTGAGCACCGAGAAGACCGGCGAACTGACCAGCACATCGCCATGGTGGCGCAGCTTGATGACCAGCGCCCGCTTGATTTCACCGAGCGGCACCGCGTCGCGCAGAGGATTGAAGGTTTCCATGCCCGGCATTTTACCGGGGGATATCGATCACCGTGCAGGAACCATAAGCGAAGTTCAGTTCCGTCCACCGCTCCGGCGGCAACCCCTGCCAGTGCGCCAGCAAGGTACGAATCACCCCGGCATGGGTGACAATCACCGCCTCGGGCACAGCCAGCGAATCGACAAAATCCAGCGCCCGCCGCTGCAATTGCCGCGGAGACTCCCCACCGGGCGGCGCGTAGCCGGCCACATCGGCCGCCCAGGCATCCAGCTCTGCCCGCGGAATCTCATCCCAGAGTCGCCCCTCCCAGACGCCGAAATCCATCTCGGCCAGACGTTCGTCAATGATGGGCCGCCCATGCAGCCGCGCCGCCAGCTCGCGACAACGGCGCAAGGGGCTGCTCCACACCGGTAGCGCTGACGGCAACTCAGCCAGCAAGACCCCGGCTACCGACAGCACATCGTTGGCCGGGCAATCATGCCGGCCATAACAGATACCCGCTTTGATTGCCGGCGTAGGATGACGGATCAGATGGAGACGCATATAGGCCGTTTGGCGGAAACAAGGTCTGCTGTCGACCAAGCGGCTTTCGGTAGCATTGGGTTTGAGCGTCAATCGTAGCGCAGCGTGCAGGACTCCCATCGTCACCGATGGCGTATTTCCATTCGACACACGCGTTAGACTTCAATTCCTTATTCTTCAACCAGCAGCTCCTCCCAATCCCGGTCCTTCCGGAGGTCTTTGAAGCTAAGAAGAAACCAATCCTGTGCCTCAACAAACTTGGCGTAGAACTCTTCAAAATGCGCCTTCACAGCCTGAACCTTTTGGTCGATGGCCTCAGAGGTCTCCTGCTTCGTTAACCCATGGACAAGATCAATACGGTCACGGTTGATTGCCTGTGCAAGAGACAATAGGTCGGCCTTGTTCTCAAACTCGATCGCAAACTTCGCAGCTTCCAGTAGGCGACCGAACATAGCCTTCTCTGGAATGGGAAAGTGGATCTCAGTCGGAGCGAGTTCAAGTTGAACCAAGAATTCACTCAATTGAAGCAAGAGCCTAAGCATTTCCTCGGTCAGTTGATGGTAAACGAGCAATGCGGCGAGGTATCCGTGGACGGTACGGGAGTCGTACGCTTCGTCCGCAATACCGTTCAGTTCATCAAGGAAATACGGGCGGTCGAAGTCTGGCCATTGGTCACGATCAGTTATTCGAGCAACAAGCGTTTGCAAATAGGACATCGCGGCGACAACTCCCTGAGGTCTAACGTATATTCAGCGGACTTGCTAGGTCCGTATAACAGTCAATACTCATACTTGAACTGTCCGTCTCCGAAATACTACGGAGTTAGGGCACAAGAACCGCAAAGTTCACCAACAAACCCAAATAAAACGCAATCTCGGCAAACTGCTGCGTTGCGCCCAAACAATCCCCGGTATAACCACCCAGCCAGCGCTGGAATTTGCGGGCAAGCCACAGGGTGGCCAAGGCAGCCAGCACCAAGCCCGCGGAAGCCTCGAAACAGGGCAGTGCCACCAGCGGCGCGACGGCGAAGCACAGCGCCACCAATATGGCTCCGGCGGACATGCGGTTGGCGAGCGGCTTGGCCTTGCTCAGCTGATCGTCACGAACGTAGTCCATGGTCGCCAGCAAGAGCGTCGCGCAGAAGCGGGAAACGGCATGTCCGGCGAGCAGCGCGAAGGGGACCAGCGCCGGCGCCAGCGATGAAAGCAGCACGAACTTGCCGAGCAGCGCCAGCACCATGGAGACAACGCCGTAGCTACCGACGCGGGAGTCTTTCATGATTTCGAGAATGCGCGCTTTTTCCCAGCCACCACCGAGGCCGTCGGCGGTATCCGACAGGCCGTCTTCGTGGAAAGCGCCGGTGGCGTAGAGGGTCGCGGCCATCGAGAGCAGCACGGCTACCGGCTGCGGCCAGAGCAAGGCGGTGCCGAGATAGACCAGCGCACCGATACCTCCAACCAGCAGGCCGACGGCGGGGAAGTAGCGGGCTGAGTGGTTGAGCGCCTCGGCCGAATGTCCGACCCAGCCGGGCACCGGTAGCCGCGTGAAGAAGCGGATGGCGCCGAAGAAGTATTCAAGCTCGCGACGGATCATCTCGGGAATCCTGGTTGGGTTGTGCCGTGGCAAGGCAGTTGATTGTCGTTCCCGCACTGGCGGGAACCCGGGAATCTATTGAAAACCCCTGGATTCCCGCCTTCGCGGGAATGACAAGGGGAGCTGCACGGGATTTGCCTGTTTTGTGCCCGGCTATTCCTTGTCCGAAACGCCGGCCGATTCGAAGCTGGCCATCTCGTTCAGGAAGTTCACCGCCGCCTGCACCAGCGGGTAGGCCAGCGCGGCGCCGGTGCCTTCGCCAAGGCGCAGGCCGAGGTCGAGCAGCGGCTCGGCGCCCATGGCGAGCAATTGGGTGCGATGGCCGGCCTCGGCGGAGCGGTGGCAGAAGACGCAGTAGTCGAGCAGGGCCGGGGCCAGACGGGAAGCTACCAAGGCCGCCGAACCGACGATGAAGCCGTCAATGAGCAGCACCATCTTCGCTTCGGCCGCCGCCAGCATGGCGCCAACCATGGTGGCGATTTCGAAGCCGCCAAACTCGGCCAGCACGGTGCCGGCATCGTTGTTGCCGCCGCCAGCGCGGTAGCGGATCAAGGCTTGTTCGAGCAGGTCCTGCTTGCGGGCCAGGCCAGCATCGTCCAGCCCGGTGCCGCGACCGACACATTCGGCCAGCGGCAGGCCGGTCAGACAGTGCGTCAGCAACGAAGCAGAGGCGGTATTGCCGATGCCCATTTCGCCGAAACCGACGACATTGCAGCCCTTTGTTGCCAGCTGGCGGACGATGGCGGCGCCATTCTGGATCGCCTGTGCGCACTGGGCAGGCGTCATCGCCGCCTGCTCGATGTAATTGGCCGTGCCAGCCGCGACCTTGGAATCGATCAGACCGGCACGTTGGCCGAAGTCGTGCGCGACGCCAGCATCGACGACCGACAGACCGAGACCGTTCTGGCGGGCGAAGACGTTGATCGCGGCGCCGCCGGCCAGGAAGTTTTCGACCATCTGCCAAGTCACATCCTGCGGGTAAGCCGAGACACCGGCCTTGGCCGCCCCATGGTCACCGGCGAAGACGAGCATTTGCGGGTTGTTCAGTTGCGTGATCAGGGTCTGCTGAATCAGGCCGATCTTTTTGGCGACCTTTTCGAGCTGACCGAGTGCGCCGAGCGGCTTGGTCTTGCGGTCGATCTTGTTCTGCAGGGCGGCTTCGATGCCGCGGTCCGGGGTAACGATTTCAAACGAATGCATCCGATTCTCCAAAAGCAAAAGAGCCTCGCGACAACGTTTGGCCAACGCTGGCGCGAAGCCCTGTCCACAGGCTTCAAATGAAGGTTCGACACGTCTTCTGGCTCTCGGATCGTCCGGGCCGCTGCGCCTTCCCGGAGGGTTTGTTTCCCCTCGTAGTGGCGTTGTGCAACGTCCGTCCCCGATTACAGCGGCGGGCCCGCCCCGGAATTGAGTCAGACTCGCACCGGATTCCGTATTGTCGAAGGCGAAATTATAGCGGTTGCCGCCGAACCGGCCTTCACCCAAAATGCCGGCCATGAAAGAACTGATTCTCGGCGGGGCACGGTCGGGCAAGAGCCTGTTGGCCGAACAACGGGCCCGCGACTCAAACCTCAAAGTGATCTACCTCGCCACGGCACAAGCACTGGATGGCGAGATGGCCCGCCGCGTCGCCCATCACCGCGAACGCCGGCCGGCCGAATGGGGTTGCGTCGAGGAGACGCTACACCTGGCAGCCCGCCTGCGCGAACTGGCGGCGCCGGATACCTGCGTGCTGGTCGATTGTCTGACCTTGTGGCTCTCCAACCTGCTGTTCGCCGGTCAGGCGGCGGCGCAGGCCGAAGCCGGCGAGGCCATCGACTGCCCGCTGTTCCGCGCCGAAACCAGCGCGCTGATCGAACTGCTGCCACAACTGCCCGGCCGCATCATTCTGGTCTCCAACGAAGTCGGCTGGGGCATCGTGCCGATGCATCCGGTGTCGCGCCTCTTTGCCGATGAACAGGGACGACTGAATCAGCGCGTCGCAGCGGTTTGCGATCAGGTGACACTGGTCGCCGCCGGGCTGCCACTCAGTCTCAAAAGCGCCGCCGCCTGAACACGCCCCGGAGACCGTTTCTCCGGATTCAGGCAGGTCAACGAAAAGATCGGTATCCTTGCCGGAGGTAGACACGAGGGATGCCTGTGGAGGAGACCAAACATGCATAAATTGCTCGACATCCTGGCTTCTGGCGTTCATGACGCGAAAAATCAGTTGTTCATTGCCGAATCGCTGATTGCTGCCGCCGAAGTTCAGCATGGCCTGATCATGAGCGAAGCCCGCTACGCGATCGAAGCGGCGGGCGATCGCCTGTCCCGCACCTTGGCGGCTTACGGCATCCTGCGCCACGACGCGGCGCTGGCCGTCACCCCGGCGCTCGTTGGCGACCTCTGCGAAGAAGTAGGGCTCGCCCAAAAAAACCATCTGGCGGGTGAAAACATCGAACTGACGGTCGATTGCCAGGTCTTCGACGAATGGCCGCTGGATCGCGACCTGGTCACCGACATGCTGAACAACGCCGTGCAGAATGCCGGGCGCTTCGCCCGGAGCCAGATCAGGCTCAGCGCCCGGGAGCAAGACGGCTGGCTCGTCCTGGCGGTCGAAGACGACGGCCCCGGCTTTGCCGCGCTGCCCCCGGCGCACGGCACCGGCCTGATGGTCGCCGACCGGCTGGCTGCACTGCACGCCCGCAAGGGGCAACAGGGCAAGCTGCATTTGAGCAACGGCAGCAGCCTTGGCGGCGCCCGTTTTGAACTGCGGTTGCCCTGATGAGCGACTACAACAAAAAGCGTTTTCTCGTCATCGACGACCAGCCGCAGGCCCGCGATGCCTTGCGCACCATCGCCCAGACCATCGGCGCCTTCGCCGTCGAATTTGCTTCCAATTATCAGGATGCCATCTACCGCATCCGCAATAATGCCCCGGACATCATCCTCTGCGACTACATGCTGGGCGAAGGCCGCTCGGGGCAGCAACTACTTGAAGAACTGCGGCGCTTCAACCTGCTGCCGGATGAAACGATCTTCATGATGGTCACCGGCGAACAATCCTACGAGCAGGTGGTTTCGGCCGTCGAACTGGTTCCGGACGACTACATCATCAAGCCGTTCTCGCCCGACAAACTGGTCCTGCGGCTGGACCGGATCGTCGCCAAGAAGAATTTCTTCGCCGCTTACTATCAAGAAAAGCGCAAGCAGGAGTTTGCCCGGGCGCTGGCCATCCTCGAAGCGCAACGCGCCAGTGAGGCGGGGCGACCCTATCGTTTCGAGATTCTGCGCCAGCAGGCGGAGGTGCTGCTCGCCAGCGGCGACGCCGAGGCTTCCGAAAAGGCCTATCGCAACATCCTGGAAAACTACGAATTCCCCTGGGCCAGGGCCGGGGTTGCCCGTTCATTGCACAAGCAAAACCGCCTGACCGAGGCACGGGAAGAAATCGACAAGGTGGTTGCCGGCACGCCGCATTTCTTCGACGCCTCCGACCTCAAGGCCAGTATCTGCATGGCCCAGGGCGAACACGCCGAAGCCCAGAAGGTGCTCGACGAGGTGGCCAAAAAGACGCCGCGCAACTATCTGCGCAAGCGGATGCTGGCCGAAGCCGCCACCCTGAACGGCGACAGCGAAACGGCGCGTGCTGCGATGGCCGATGTCATTGCCAACGACACCATGCCCGGCGCCATCTCGCCGGAAGACCGGCTGGCCATGGCGCGCAGCCACATTGATGGCAACGACAAGATTTCGGCCGAAAAAGTCCTGGTCGGCATGCGCGATGCCGAGGTTCAGGCCATGAATCTGGCCGAGCAGGCCAGTTTTGCCGCCCTGCTTGCCATCAGCTCACCGGAAAAGGGCAAAGGGCGCTTTGCCGGCCTGCGCCCTGCCCTGCTGGCCAGCGAACTGGGCACGACCGCCAGCATCGACGTGATGCGTGCGGCGCTTTCAGTCAGCGATCACGAACTGGCCGACCTGCATACCGAACAGCTGATGGCCGGCACCGAGGCCAAGAAAGTCTTTGGCGCCATCCGCACCCAATATGCGCTACATGGTCGGGAGAAGGATTTCCGCGAGATCCAGAAGCAGGTGGCGCTCAAGCGCATCCACCACGACGAGAAGCCGCCGGCCTGAAGCGATCAGGCGGGCAGCAGCGGCGACAGCTTTGCCCAGTCCAGCGCCGCTTCGACCGAATCGGCCAGACGGTCGAGGTCAGCCTCGCGGCGGGCGGCGAAATCGACCTGTTCGCTCTCGCTCATGCCGGCCCAGGCCAACAGCGCGGTCAGCGCTTCCGGGTAGTCAAAAACGCCATGGCAGTAGGTGGCGAACACCTGATCGTCGGCTGAAATAGCGCCATCGTGAACGCCATCGTTCAGTTCGACGGCGCCTTTAGCCAAGCCCTCGCCGCGCGTCACGCCAAGGTGAATTTCGTAACCGGTCATCGCCGGCCGGCCGGGCAGCGACAAGTGACCACTCACATTACGTAGCTGCTTCTCGGCTTCCAGCGTCGTTTCCACCGCCAGCACGCCGAGCCCCGGCGTACTGCCCGGCTGGCCCTCCAGCCCCTGCGGGTCATGGATCATCCGGCCCAGCATCTGGTAGCCGCCGCACAGGCCGATCACCTTGCCGCCGTAACGCAGATGCTTGTGGATCGCCTTGTCCCAGCCTTGGCTGCGCAGCCAGTCGAGGTCGGCGCGCACCGCCTTGGAACCGGGCAGAACGATCAGATCAGCCGCGGGAGGCGTTTCGCCCGGCCCGATCCAGCGGAAATCAACCTCCGGGTGCAGACGCAACGGATCGAGATCGTTGTGGTTGGCGACGCGTGGATAGGCCGGGGCCACCACCTTCAGTTTCACCGCCTTCTTGCCGCCGACCGCCGCCGTCGCGATGGCATCCTCGGCATCGAGCATCAAGCCGTGCAGGTAGGGCAAAACCCCCAGCACCGGCTTGCCGGTGCGCGCTTCCAGCCAGGTCAGTCCTGATTCAAGCAGGGCAATGTCACCACGAAAACGATTGATGACAAAGCCCTTGACCCGGTTCTGCTCGGAGGGCGACAGTAATTCCAGCGTGCCGACCAGATGGGCGAAAACCCCGCCCCGGTCAATGTCGGCGACGATGATCACCGGGCAATCGACCGCCTCGGCAAAGCCCATGTTGGCAATGTCGCGATCACGCAGGTTGATTTCGGCCGGCGACCCGGCGCCTTCGACCACCACGCACTCGTATTCGGCCATCAGCCGCGCCCAGGATTCGAGCACCGCCCCCATCGCCCGCGGTTTGTAGGCGTGATAGGCCTTGGCATCGAGATCAATCGCCACCTTGCCGTGGATGATGACCTGCGCTTTTTTGTCGGTCGTCGGTTTGAGCAGCACCGGATTGAAGTCGGTATGCGGCACAAGGCCACAAGCCAGCGCCTGCAGGGCCTGCGCCCGGCCAATCTCGCCGCCGTCGACCGTCACGGCCGAATTCAGCGCCATGTTCTGTGGCTTGAACGGCGCCACCTTGACGCCCCGGCGCTTCAGGATGCGACACAGCGCAGCGACCAGTGTCGATTTACCGGCGTCGGAGGTGGTGCCTTGGACCATCAATGAAGAGCAGGGCATGGCGGAAAACTCGGAAAAACCTCAATTATCCCGGAAGGCAGCCAACTTTGCCCCGTCAATCTCGTCGCGCCCCGCTGTCGCGAATTGGAGCAGGCACTCTGTTTTCGCACAATAGATGCAGCACTTCACAGGCAATTCCGTATTGATATGGCATTGCACGTTCCTTGCTGTGGTCATGGATTACGCCCAAAGACCATCAAGGAGACAACATGAAAACTGAGGACTGGTTGCACCAGGCACTTGGCATCACCTCGCCGTGGCAAATCAGCCATCTGATCGAAAACATATCCGCCAGCCGACTCGACATCTGGGTCTCGCTGGAGCGTCCGAAGAGCGGCTGGTTTTTCACTCAGCGCCCCGCAGCGCCGGATCATGCCTTGCCCGTCTGGCGCCACCTGAACATCGGACATCTCATCTGCCACATCCATGCCAATCCGGTCGAAGCCGGCCGCTATAACAATCTGGGCTGGATCGGCGATGGCGGTCAGCCGTTCACTCGCGCCATGGTCCAGTTGATCGGCGCCCATTTCCTCGCCGGCCTGACGATTCAGGCCGTGTGCCCGCTGCTCGACATCTCGGCAGCGGATGTGTGGAAACTCAAGCACAACCTGGACAACGGACGAACCAGTCTGAATGCAGCGCCGTTGCCCAACGAGGCCTCGGCATCCACTCACGGCATTCCGGATGCCAGCCATGCGATCTGGCAGCAATTGCTCACCGAAGAACGCCACCTCGACATCCGCGTGCTCAGCCTGAAACTCCTGATGACCAAGCTGCGCGAACAGGTTCTGCGCATCAAGGACAGCGACGTCCAGACGATGAAAGCCCACGAACTCCAGCGCTATTTTGTCCGCCATGCTCATCTGCTGGCCCACGAACTCGAGCAAATCAACCGAACCTGACCGGGAATCCCTCACATGAACAAACATAACGGCCTGCTGAGCATCCCCGAAGCCAGCGCCCTGATCGAGAGCGGCCATTTCATGAGCATTGCTGGCGATGAAGCCGCGCTCCGACAGTTGCCTCCCGGACACTGGATCGGCGGCAGCATCCCCTATTTCATGAGCCGCGAAGGCGGCGTCACAACCCAGGACAGCGTCTACGTTCAACTGATCGATTGCTTTGCCCAGCCCCCGCGCCTGTCATTGCGCGCCGTCGACGAATTGCCCGCCATCTGCCGCGACGCCCCCGACAATGGCTACACCCTGCTGATCATCCCCGCTTTCAGCGAGGCCCACCGCCTGTTTGCCGAAAATGCGCCGAACTACGATGAGATGTACATGAAACCACTGGTCGGCTGGATCGCCGGCGTCCATCTTGACGAACTCGGTAGCCGCAAGCCTCTGGTCGTCCTCGGTGAAACCCTGGAATTTTCCGACGACAAGGCGGCGGTCATCGATGTGGCCTTGCCGGACCATCGCTATGCCCAGGTGGAGATCGCCAATCCATTCCGGGCATCGCCGGCGCCAAGCATCCGCTTCCCGACATCGGGATTTTCGGCCAGCACCTGTGAAATCGATGGCCAAACCCACAATTTTGCTGAATTCCTGGCGGCCCAACAGGTCGATACCCGCCTGCCGCTCGTTGCCGATTACTGCGGCGCCCTGATCAACGTCAGCATCCGCCACATTGACCGGGAGAATGGGCAGGTCGATTTCTACGCGCCAGTCTTCGCCGGCACCGAATACCGGATGGCCAGCCCGCTGGCCGACTATGTCCGGACCTTCGAAGCAGCGTTGCCAAGCGGCTTCGACCAGCCGGAATTTGCCTGCAACTGCGTGCTCAACTTCCTGTATTCGGAGCTGGAAGGCAAGAAGGCCGGCAACATCGGGGGACCGATGACCTTTGGCGAAATCGGCTATCAGCTACTCAACCAGACCATGGCTGTCCTGACGATTGGCGGTTAGGCAGCCGCCGCTTTTGCCACCGGGGAAGCCGACCGCTTCCCCATCGCTTGCCTGTCGGCCTAGGGTCGCTTAGCATCCGCCTTTTAGTGTCTCTCGGTGCCCGTCCGATGCATCGGCGGGAGAATCGGGAAGGCGGTGCAATTCCGCCACGTGCCCAACGCTGTAAGGAGGACGTTCGCCGCAGAATGCCACTGGTTTCGACCGGGAAGGCGCGGCAACGAATGAATCCAAGTCAGAAGACCGGCCGGGGGACAAAACAGGGCTTTGTGGACGAAAGCCGTCAATTTTCCAGAAGGGGAAACCATGGAAAACAATCTGCCGCACCCATTTTCGGACGCCGAGCGCGCTGCCGTCTATCGCTCCATCTTCAACCGCCGCGACGTGCGCGGCCAGTTCCTGCCCGATCCGGTGCCGGACGAGGTGCTCAGCCGCGTGCTGATGGCCGCCCACCATGCGCCATCGGTCGGTTTCATGCAGCCGTGGAACTTCCTGCTTGTCCGCTCACCCGAGGTCAAGCAGCGGGTCCGCGACATCTTCGCCAAGGCGCATGCCGAGGCCGCCATGATGTTCCCGGAAGGCAAGCGGGAAATCTACAGCCAGCTCAAGCTCGAAGGCATTGTCGAATCGCCGATCAACCTGTGCATCACCTGCGACCGTGAGCGGACCGGGCCGGTTGTCGTCGGCCGCACCCACATCAAGACGATGGACCTCTATTCCAGCGTCTGTGCCGTGCAAAACCTGTGGCTGGCCGCCCGGGCCGAAGGACTGGGGGTCGGCTGGGTGAGCATTTTCAACCAACCAGAACTGCAGGCCGCACTCGGCATCCCGAGCGAGATCGTGCCCATCGCCTACCTGTGCATCGGTTACGTCAGCCATTTCCACGACAAGCCGGAACTGGAAAAGGCCGGCTGGCTGCCCCGCCTGCCGATTGCCGACCTGCTCTACTACGACCAGTGGGGGCAGGCCGATGTCGCCCGACAAGAGTCGCTGACCAACACCGTCGCCGCCATGCAGGACGATATCCAGCAACGGGGCATCTTCCCGGCATGATGCTGGATGGCGCGCTCGCCATGCCGGCGGCCGCACTGGCCGCCGTGCTGCTCGACCGCCTGCTCGGCGAGCCGCGCCGTTTCCACCCGCTGGTCGGTTTCGGCACGCTGGTGGCCGCCGTCGAGAAACGCCTCAACAACCGCCGCCTGGCATCCGGCCTGTTTGCCTGGATGCTGGTCGTGCTGCCCTTCGCCGGACTGGCTTTTTATCTGCGCCCCTTGGCACCTTTTGCCGTCGACGTCGCCCTGCTCTATTTCGCCCTCGGCGCGCAAAGCCTGTGCGAGCATGCGGAAGCCATCGCAAAACCCTTGCAGGAAGGGCGTCTTGACGAGGCCAGACAGCGCGTCGGGTGGATCGTTTCGCGCGACACATCGGCCCTCGACGAGTCGGGTGTGGCCAAAGCCGGTATGGAGTCGGTACTCGAAAACGGCAACGATGCCATCTTCGGCACCCTGTTCTGGTTTGCCCTGCTCGGCGGCCCCGGCGCCCTGCTTTTCCGGCTGGCCAACACGCTGGATGCGATGTGGGGTTACCGCACCGAACGCTTCAACCTGTTCGGCCGTTTTGCCGCCCGTTTTGACGATGCCTTGAACTGGGTTCCGGCCCGCCTGACCGCCCTGACCTACGCACTGCTCGGCCACACCCGCCAGGCGCTGGCCTGCTGGCGCACCCAGGCCCCGGGCTGGGAAAGCCCGAACGCCGGGCCGGTGATGTCGGCCGGGGCCGGTAGTCTCGGCGTGCAACTTGGCGGGGCGGCGATTTATCATGGGCAGGAAGAGCTTCGCCCACCGCTCGGCACCGGCCCGGCGCCGGTGGCGGCCGATCTGGGCCGGGCCATCGCCCTAATCCGCCACAGTCTGTGGCTGTGGCTGGCGGTATTTTTCGTGATTGGATTTTTCAATGCTTGAACACGGTGGCCGCCTGCGTGAAGCCGCAGCGCACTACGACATTCCGCTCGCCAACTGGCTGGACCTGTCGACCGGCATCAACCCGCAAGCCTGGCCGGTTCCGGCGCTGCCGCCCAGCGTCTGGCATCGCCTGCCGGAAAACGATGACGGCCTGGAAGCCGCTGCCGCCGCCTATTACGGCAACGCCAACCTGCTCCCGGTTGCGGGCTCACAGGCGGCGATCCAGTGGCTGCCAACGCTGTTGCCGCGAGGCGTCGTCGCCTGCATTTCACCAATCTACGCCGAGCATCCACAAGCCTGGCAGCACGCCGGCCACAAGATCCGCTTCCTGCAGAATGCCCTGCTGCCGCGGGCGCTGGCTGCGGCGACGCCTTACGTGCTGCTGTGCAACCCGAACAACCCGACCGCCGACCGCCATCCGCACGACATCGTGCTCGATGCCGCCCGGCAACTGAAGAAGCGCGGCGGCTGGCTGATTGTCGACGAAGCCTTCATCGATGCGACGCCGGAAGACAGCCTGAGCCCGCTGGCCGGCAGCGAAGAAGCGCCCAACCTGATCGTCTTCCGTTCAATCGGCAAATTCTTCGGCCTGGCCGGAATCCGCGTCGGCTTCCTGTTCGCCGCCCCCGAACTGCTCGGCCGGATGAGCGAGGCCATGGGCCCGTGGACGATCAGCGGCCCGTCACGGGAAGCGGCCAAGCTGGCCTTGCAGGACACCGCCTGGCAAGCCGCCACCCGGCCCCGCCTGCAGGCCGCCGGCGAACGCCTGCACCAACTGCTCGCCCCGCTTGGCGAGGTCAAGTCCACCGCCCTGTTCGCCTCCCTGACTACGCCTCACGCCAGCGAACTGCACGAAACCCTCGCCCGCCAGGGCATTCTGACCCGCCGCTTCGACCAGCAGCCACTGCTGCGCTTCGGCCTGCCCGGTAATGAAGACGAGTGGCAACGCCTGGCCAGGGCGCTGGCCGAATGGAAACCCGCATGAAAATTCGTTCACTGCTGGCCCTGACCGCCGCTTTCGCGCTGAACGGCACCGCCAGCGCCGACCTCGTTTTCAAGGACGATACCGGCCAGGAGGTCCGCCTCAAGGCACCGGCCAAACGCATCGTCGCCCTCGCCCCGCACATCGCCGAGAGCCTCTACGCCGCTGGCGCCGGTGACCGGCTGGTCGGCACGGTCGATTACAGCGATTACCCGCCGGAAGCGAAGAAACTGCCGCGGATCGGCGGCTATTCCCGGGTCGACCTTGAGGCCGTCGCCGCCCTCAAACCCGACCTGGTGCTGGCCTGGGAAAGCGGCAACAACATGCCGCAAGTCGACAAATTGAAGGGACTGGGCCTGACCGTCTATGTCGCGCAGCCGAACAAGATGGAAAACGTTGCCGACCAACTGGTCCGCCTGGGCCAGCTGGCCGGCACCGAAACGGTTGCCAACGCCACGGCCGAGCGTTTCCGCAAACGACTGGAAAGCCTGCGTGCCGCCAACGCCGGCAAGCCCAAGGTTCGCGTCTTCTACCAGATCTGGAAAACCCCGCTGATGACGGTTGGCGGCCCGCAGATCATCAGCGATGCGATCAGCCTGTGCGGCGGCATCAACGTTTTCGGCCACCTTGGCAAAATGGCGCCAACGGTCAGCGTCGAAGCCGTGCTCGAAGCCGACCCCGAGGCCATCGTCGCCACCGGCATGGGCGATGCCAAGCCGGAGTGGCTGCACGACTGGGACAAATGGACACGGATGACGGCGGTAAAACGCGACAACCTGTTCCACATCAATCCGGACATCATGCAACGGCACACCCCGCGCATCCTCGACGGTGCCGAGAAACTTTGCGCCCACCTCGATGTCGCAAGAAGCCGCCGCCCAGCCAAATAAAACCATGC
Organism: Azonexus sp.; assembly: GCA_041909135.1. GTDB lineage: Bacteria > Pseudomonadota > Gammaproteobacteria > Burkholderiales > Rhodocyclaceae > Azonexus. Next base: position 206,575 of record JAYREA010000003.1, read on the forward strand.
CCCGCCTGCCCCAACGCATCGTCTGCCTGACCACCGAAACCGTCGAAGTGCTCTACGCCCTCGGCGAACAGGACCGCATCGTCGGCATTTCCGGCTACACCGTGCGGCCGCCCGAAGCACGCAAGGAAAAACCCAAGGTCTTCGCCTTCACCAGCGGCGACATCGACAAGATTCTCGCCACCCAGCCCGATCTGGTCCTCACCTTCTCCGATCTGCAAAGCGAGATTTCACGGGACCTGATCAAGGCCGGCGTTCCGGTATACGCCTTCAACACCCGCAGCGTCGAGGACATCCTCGGCATGGTCGAAACCGTTGGCCGACTGGTCGGCACTGAGCCCAAGGCATTGGAAATTGTTGCCGGACTGGAAGCGGAAATCGGGAAAACCCGCGCTATCGCCGCCGAACGCTTCGCCAAAACCGGCAAGAAGCCCCGTGTCTATTTCGAGGAATGGGACGAACCGCTGATCAGCGGCATCCGCTGGGCCTCCGAGCTGATCGAAATCGCCGGCGGCGAGGATATTTTTGCCGAGCAGGCCCGCTCACCGTTGGCCAAGGATCGCCGGCCGACCCCGGAAGCCGTGATCGCCGCCGCCCCGGACATCATTATCGGCTCCTGGTGCGGCAAGCACTTCCGCCCCGAGCGGATCGCCGCCCGCCCCGGCTGGGAGAGCATCCCGGCCGTACGCAACGGAAGAATGCACGAAATCAAATCGGCGATCATCCTGACCCCGGGCCCGGTCGCAATCAGCGAAGGCCTGCCCCAATTGCTCGACATTTTTGATCTGTGAAAAGGTCGCGACCGGCCCAATGTCTATAATCGTCGTCCAAACTGAAGGATTCCGACCATGAAGATCGCTGTTCCGCTCCTCGCCCTGACCCTCGCCACCCTGAGCACTAACGGGATGGCTGCCGACGCTGACGCCGGCACCGCAGCGGTCGAAGCGCTCGGCCGCCTCAATGGCGTCGCCCTTGCCTGCCAGCAACCGGCGCTGGTCGCCCGCGCCCGCAACGCCGTGATCACCACTGCCCCGAAGACCCGCGGCTACGGCGAGATTTTTGAAAACGCCACCAACGCCTCCTATCTCGAACAGGGCAAGGGTGCTGTCTGCCCCGATCCGGCAAGCTTGGCCAGCAATATTGCCGCAGCAGAACAGCGCATGAAATCGGCATTTGCCGTCAGCCAATGATTCGCACCCTCGCCTTCCTCCTAACGCTTCTGATCGCCGGCCCTGCTGCAGCGCAGGCCGCCCATAGCCTTGAATTGCTGAGGGGAGACAGCAACGAAGGGATCAATCCGCGCTACCTGCTGCAGGACCCGAACGGACGCTCCGTGACCAGCGAGGATTTTCGTGGGCGCTATCAGCTGATCGCCTTCGGCTATACCTACTGCCCGGATATCTGTCCGACCACGCTGGTCGAAATGGCCGAAATCCTGAAACAGCTGGGCGCCACTGCCAAACACCTCCAGGCCATTTTCATTTCAGTCGACCCCGAGCGCGACACCGGCAAGGTTCTCAAGACCTATACCGAGTTCTTCGACCCCCGCATACTCGGCCTCACCGCGTCACCGGCGCTGGTCCGCCGCGCCGCCGACAATTTCAAGATTCGTTACGCCAAAGTCCTGGAGCCCGGCACGGCATCTGACCGTTACGCAGTCGACCACTCGGCCGGCATGATCTTGCTCGGCCCGGATGGCGGCTTCATCAAGAAATTCGCTTTTGCCATGCCTGTGTCAGAAATCACGGAACAAATAGGCCGCTTGATCAACAATCAATAGCCTGTGTAATACCCTCATTGCATTGGCATAGCCGCCATGCGATATTCCGTTGATGCGTAGTCTGAGCCGCTTCGTCCTGATTTTGCTGATCGTCCTTGCCGCACCGGCACAGGCCGGCAGCATCGCGCTCGTTCTCAGCGAAAGCGGCGGCATGTATGCCGAGTTCGCCAACATTCTTGATGAATCGCTCAGCGGTACGAGCTGGAATATTGTCGCGACCAGCCAGGGGGATTCTCCCCCCCAAGCCTCCAGACCCCCCGATCTGGTCGTTACCGTCGGCAGCGAAGCCTTGCGCCGGACCTTGATCCGGGGCGACAGCACCCCGATCATCGCGACGCTGTTGCCGCGCCAAAACTACGAAAAAATCCTGGCCGAACATCGCCGGACATCCGGCCGCATCACCGCCATCTATCTCGATCAGCCGGCTAACCGGCAGGCCGCTTTCCTGCGCCATCTCCTGCCCGATCAGAAGCGCTTCGGCATTCTTTTCAGCAGCGAAACAAGAAGTTCCGCCAGCCAGTACCGCCAGGCATTCGCCTGGGCCGGCCTGGTACTGGACAGCGAGGACAGCGATACCGAGAAGACACTATTGCCGGCCTTGAATACCCTGCTCACCCGAAGCGGCGCCCTGGTCGCCTTGCCCGATGCCAGCATCTACCACCGCAACAATATCAAGGCCATTCTGATCACCGCCTTCCGTCACCAGCGGCCGGTCATTGGCTACTCCACCGCCTTTGTCACCGCCGGCGCGCTGGCTGCGCTGCACAGCACCCCGAGCCAGATCGCCCGCCAGACGGCCGAGATGATCGTCAACAACGGCACCAACCTTGCCGCCCCGAGCGGCCCCACCCAATTTGCCATCGCCATCAATCCGAATGTCGCTCAGGCACTGGGACTCAATATTCCCGATGAAGCGTCGCTGCGACGCGCCATCCTTGCTGACAGGGACGCACGATGAATCGTCTTACCCTACGCCATCGCCTGCTCTTTTTGACGCTGCTCCCCAGCACGTTGATTGCCATCGCGCTGGTCACTTATTTCACCTTCAGCGGGATCCGGACACTGGAAGGCGAGCTTCGCCTCAAGGGGATGGCCACCGTCCGCTATCTGGCCCCGATCAGCGAATACGGGATCATCGCCGGTCAGGTTGAAGGCCTGCACGGGCTCGCCCAGGCCACCGTCCAGGAATCCGGCGTCAAGGCGGCCATTGTCGTCAATCAGAAAGGCCGTACCATCGCCGTCAGTGGCCGGGTTTCACTGGCCGCTGACGAATTGCGCCAGAGCCTGGGCGAAGCCCGGCAAGTCGCCGAAACCGAACACTGGATCGCCTTCGGTGCGCCGGTGAAACGCTCGATGAGCGATACCGACCAGCTCTTCGAAACCAACATCAGCAAACCGGCCGCCCCCGAAATCATCGGCCATGTCTTTGTCGAATTCGACAAGACCGAGTTGGCCAACAAACAGCGCCAGCTCCTGCAACGCGGTTTGGTCATTGTCCTCTTCGGCTTGCTGGTCCTCGCCGCACTGGCCATCGCCATGGCGGACAATCTGGCCAAGCCGGTGATGCGCCTGGTCGAGGCCGTGCGCGGCATGTCTTCCGGCCGGCTGGACACCCGTGTGCCGACCAGTTCCAGCGGCGAACTGGGCGTTCTGGAAAACGGCTTCAACGAGATGGCCACCAAGATCGAGGAAGTGCACCACTCGATGCAGGCGCGGATCGAGGAAGCCACCGCCCAGCTCGCCTTCCAGGCCCGTCACGATGCACTGACCGGCCTGCTCAACCGGCGCGAATTCGAACACCGTCTGGAAAAGGCCCTGGCCAGCGTGCAAGCGGGCGGCGACGAATTTTCCATCCTCTTCCTCGATCTCGATCGCTTCAAGCAGGTCAACGATACCTGCGGCTATCTGGCCGGCGACGAACTGCTACGCCAGATGTCGCTGCTCTTCCAGGGCCGTTTGCGCGAGGAAGACACGCTGGCCCGCCTGGGCGGCGACGAATTCAGCATCATGCTGGCCAACTGTACCGGGGCGCGCGCCATGCAGGTGGCCGAGGATATTTGCGGCCTGGCCGCCGCCTATCGCTTCATCTGGCAGGACAAGGTCTTCGCCATTGGCGCCAGCGTCGGCATCACCACGGTCAACCGCAAGGTGCGCAATATCAACGAAATTCTCGCCGCCGGCGATGCTGCCTGTCATCGTGCCAAGGAAAGCGGTCGCAACCGGGTCTGCGAACAGGAGGTCACGCACAGCCAGGAACGCCGCCACGAAGCCAGCAACTGGGCCAGCCGCATCGCCAGCGCCCTGTCCGAGGACAGACTGCTCGTCGAAGCCGTGCCCTTGCGCGCCCTCCAGCATGCATCCGGCGGGCATATCGTCGAACTGACGGCTCGCCTCAATGAGCCGGGCCAGCCCCCCGTCACCCTCGCGGCACTGATCGATGCCGCTGAACGCTATGACCTGGCACCGGCCATCGACCGGCGCCTGATCGACACGGCCATCGCCGCCCAGGCGCGTGCCAAGCGTCGGCACCGTAACCTGCACTGCCTGGTGCCACTCTCCCGCGGCTCGATCAGCAGCCGGGAAACCATCGACTACATCGCCCGCAGCCTGGCCAGCCAGAACATGTCCGGCAATAAGCTGTGCTTCGTGTTTTCCGAGGACATCCTGACCCATCTGACCAGCCAGGCCATGGAGTTCTCGCGCCAGATGCGCACCCTGGGCTGCCAGATCGGTCTCGATGATTTCGGGGGCGGGCTATCCTCCTTCAGCCACCTGCGCAGCATCACGCCCAGCCACGTCAAGCTCAGCCGCAGCCTGACCCGGGATCTCGGCGGCAACCGCGCGTCGACCGCCCTGCTGCGGGCCGTGCAAGAAATCACCGCCGACCAGCATATCCATTCGATTGCCGAAGACATTGATGACCTGGACACGCTGGAGCAACTCAAGGACCTCGGTATCGATTACGCCCAAGGCAAGGCCATCGCCCCCAACGAGCCCTTCGAAGTCTGGTTCGAGGGTGCGGTGATGCGTTCGGGTTGATTAGAGGCAGGGCTTGGGTCAGTAATCCAGGCGCAGCGTCAGCCACTGGCGCCGGTCGACAATACGGTCACTTGGTTCCCCGCTCCACTTGTACTCGTTGTGAGCACCATTGAGCGACTGGATCGTATAGGCCACCTCGCCGCCCATTGCCGCCCAACGGAATGGATACGCCAGACGGACATCGTAGCGGCGATACTTCTCCGACCAAGTGTTTTGTGACCACTTCATCTTGTCCTGCCAATACGCGCCGGTCGACAACTCGAAACCAAAAGGCAGTTTTTGCATCAACAACAAGGATGTCGAACGTCGCGGCATTGAGCGATCGGTCAATTCTGCGATGTCTCTTCTCTGGTTGGACTGGCTGAGCGTTGTATTTGGATAGGCCAATGCCGAAGCCAGATAGTCGCTATCGATGCGCACGAAGGTCTGCGTCAAGGCCAGACGCGTCGTGTCGAAAGGCTGCCACTTGAACTGGTACTCGACGCCCTGAATATTGACGTTCTGAATAGGCAGGGTTGTCGACGGAATTGAATCGTTGCCATAGCCCATATCGATTACGAACAGGCGATCCCGAATTTTTTCGTAAAACAGGCGTGTGTCCAGGCTAGCGCGCCAACTACGCCAGTCTCCGAGATAGCCGATTTCCCAGGCATCGATCTTTTCCGGTTTCATGGCACGGTCGGCGGAATAGACGTACTGGTCAAGGAAGGTGATGCCCAGATGTTCGACCTTCAAACGCCAATCCCCACGGTAATCGACAATGCTACCGGTGCGATGCGCATATGAGTAACCGACACGGATCGTATTCTCCGGCGTCAGATGAAAATTGGCACTGAAGCGGGACGAAGGGTGAAAACCAGCCAGAGAGTCATTCTCTCCGGAAAGTCCGGCATTCCCGGTAAACCACGAACTTGGGCGCCATTCGACGTTACCAAAGAGACGCGCCACATCACGGTGCACGGCCCCCTGCCCCGGCAGGACCCAATCCGACCGCGTGGCATCCTCGCGCCAACTTCCCCCCCAGACCAATCGCGATGCCTTGTCTAGCTGCAAACTGTGTTGCAACTCCAACTCATGACGCACGCCCTCGTCGCCAGACTGATTGATGCGATAGGTTTGCCAGGGAGCACTAATACCAAAGGCGTCCGACGACTTATCGAAAACGTAGGAATAGCGCAACTTCACATCAGAATTAGGCGATACGCTATGGTTCCACAGCAGCTGGACATAGGTATTCGATTGCCGCAAATCGCGAAGTGGGTTCTTCGCCTGACCAAAGAATGTGGCTCCTCCAATCCGGCCAACACCGCTAACCCCCTCAACCTGCCCAAAACCGATCTGCACGCTGTTGCGCTCACTCACTAGCAGATCGGCGCGAAAATCAAACAACCTGGACTGGTAGTAATCGACCCAATCGCCGCGATTGCCTAAGCCATCATCATTCTGTTGCCGATAGGTCAGACGAAAATCTCCGATTTCGCCAACCCTCCCGCCGAGGCGCACCCCATGATCACGGACATTCTGGCTACCGTGAGCGGCTGAAACCGACAATCCCCGGGTCAAGGCGGGGTCGACGGTAATGATGTTGATGACACCAAGAAACGCATTGCTGCCGTAAGAGACGCTATTTGTTCCCCGGACAACTTCGATACGCTCGATGTCATCCAGCACCACCGGAATCGTCGCCCAATTGACCCCGTTGCCGAACAGTGGCGAGTACATCGAGCGACCATCGATGAGCACCTGAACACGAGGTGAATAATCCTCGTCGTTCAGCCCGTGATAACTGACACGGGGCGGCTCGGTATTGTGCGGATAAGTCTGAAACCCGGGCACCAGGCGAAATACGTCATTCAGGCTGCGCACGCCGGAGGCCTTGATCATATCCCGATCAATCACCGTCACAGCCGTGGGTGCGTCGGCGATCCGCTGCGGCAAACGGCTGACCGAGGCAACGAGGGGCAACTCGCTGAAATAGACTGCTTCGTCATCCGCCCTCGAAGCGCCACACCACACCCCGGCCAAAACAACGGCCAGAAGGTGGCACGAACGCTTACGGCAAGGGCTGCTCACGCCCCGCACTCCCCGGCGCCATTTCTCCAGGCACGGCCTGGGCAAATTTCCATGCCTCGGCAAAACATTGCGACTGGGCACCGATGCTTACCCCATGCCGGGTGGTCGCCACCAGACAAAGTGCCAGGCCTGCCTGCTCAACGGCCGTCACGCTTTCGACATCAATTTCGTCGACCCCCATCCGCGTCAGGGCATGCATGAAATCATTGCGCAATGCACCGGACAGTCCGCCGGTGATACGCATGATTTTCTTGCCGCCCAATTCATGGACCGAGAGAATCGATGCATTGCCATCGAGCAGCGCCTGGTTGATCGCATCCTCGATCAGAATCTGACTGATCGGCCCGGGTTGAAAACGTACCCCGAAAACATCGCCAACCCGGCTGACCACAGCAGCCGGAACATCAATCACCGGCGACTGGAAAATTCGAAACTCGCAGCCGACATTGCGTGAAATTTCCAGGGGCATGGTTGTTCGTACCATCAACCCGGACAGGGACAGATTCTCGATCACCCCTTCGCCAACCGCGCCACCATAACCAAGGCTTATCGTTGGCAATGAAGCAAACCGAATTCGCAGATGCCTTCTTTGATCCAACATTGGGTCCAAGTCTTTCTAAAAGTTTGTTTTTTGGGAGTTTAACAAAACTTGACGCGCCCACCATCATTGCATAAGGCATTCGTTTCATTGACTTTTGCCGGCCCGCTGGGTATTGTCTGCAATCGCTGAAAGTCCTTCAGCGGCGCCGATTTGAGCTCTGATTGCGGGCGCTTATAAATACAGCTAAAACGGGAACCACCCAGTTCGCGTTTTTCAGCCAACTGGGTTTTTGTTTTCAGGAACAGCATGCCAGGACAATCCGTCGGCGCCGTCCAGCCACAGCGCGCCCACTTCGACCAGCCATTGCATTTGCGCAGCGGCGGCGTTCTGCCGGCCTACGATCTGGTCTATGAGACCTACGGCACGCTCAATGCCGCCAAGTCGAATGCCATTCTCGTCTGCCACGCCCTCTCCGGCCATCATCATATTGCCGGCCACTATGCCGACCAGCCGGACAACATCGGCTGGTGGGACAACATCGTCGGCCCGGGGCGACCGCTGGATACCGACAAATTCTTCATCGTCGGCCTGAACAACCTCGGCGGCTGCCATGGCTCGACCGGTCCGTCATCGCTGAACCCGGCTACCGGCAAGCCGTGGGGTGCCGACTTCCCGATCGTTGCCGTCAACGACTGGGTCCACGCCCAGGCAAGGCTGGCTGACCGGCTCGGCATCGACAGCTGGGCGGCCGTCATGGGCGGCAGTCTGGGTGGCATGCAGGCGCTACGCTGGAGCATCACCTTTCCGGAGCGGGTGCGCAACGCCATCGTGATCGCCGCCGCCCCCAAGCTCTCGGCCCAGAACATCGCCTTCAACGACGTCGCCCGCCAGGCCATCCTGACCGATCCTGATTTCCACGGCGGCCATTACTACGAACACAACACCCGGCCGGTGCGTGGCCTGCGGCTGGCGCGCATGCTCGGCCATATCACCTATCTGTCCGATGACCAGATGGGCGAAAAATTCGGCCGCGAACTGCGCAACAGCGCCTTTTCGTTCGGCTACGACGTCGAGTTCGAAGTCGAATCCTATTTGCGCTACCAGGGCGACAAATTTGCCGGTTATTTTGACGCTAACACCTACCTCCTGATGACCAAGGCGCTCGATTACTTCGACCCATCACGGGAAGATGATGGCAACCTGACCGCCACCATGGCGCGCACCCAGGCCAATTTCCTGATTGCCTCGTTCACCACCGACTGGCGATTCACGCCGGCTCGGTCGAAAGAAATCGTCGCCGCCCTGCTTGCCAATGGACGCAACGTCTCCTACGCCGAAATCGACCTCAACTTCGGCCACGACTCTTTCCTGATGGAAGATGCCCACTATCACGGCGTCGTCGACGCCTATCTGCGGAACATCAAGCTATGACGCATACCTTGGGCCGCCCCGATTTTGAAGTCATTGCCGGCTGGGTCGAGCCGGGCCATCGCGTCCTCGACCTCGGCTGCGGTGATGGTTCGCTACTCAAGCACCTGATCGAAACCCGCGGCGTTCGTGGTGTCGGCGTTGAAATCGACGACGCCAACATCCTGGCTGCCATTAAGAACGGCATCAACATCATCCAGGGCAACCTGGAGCGTGGCCTTGACGAATTCGCCGATCAGGCCTTCGACCACGTCGTTCTGTCACGCACCCTGCAAACCGTCCGCCACACCGAAGGCATCCTGCGCGAAATGCTGCGCGTCGGCCGCGAAGCTGTGGTTTCTTTCCCGAACTTCGCTTACTGGAAGAACCTGCGCTCGGTTCTCGACGGCCGCATGCCGGTCTCCGAAGATCTGCCCTATCAGTGGTACGACTCGCCGAACGTCCGCTTTTTCACACTGCTCGATTTCGAAGCGCTGTGCGAGCAGATGGGCCTGATCATCCGCGAGCGCCATGTGCTGGATGAAGACGGCAACATCGTCCATAACACCGACAACCGCGAAATCAATTTCCTCGGCAGCCTGGCGGTCTATCGCCTGACGCAAAACCGCTGATGCCACCCTGGCTTGCGGCCCTGCTCACCCGGAAGATGTTGATCTGCATCTTCACGGGTTTTTCTTCCGGCCTGCCGCTCTACCTGCTCCTCAACCTGCTCCCCGCCTGGCTGCGCAGCGAGGGCGTAGACCTGAAAACGATCGGTTTCTTCGCGCTGATCCAGTTCCCCTACACCTGGAAATTCCTCTGGTCGCCCTTGCTCGACCGTTTCAGCCTGCCGGGCTTCGGCCGCCGCCGTGGCTGGATGCTGGTCACCCAAATCGGCCTGCTCTTCTCCATCGGCTTCCTCGGCGGTTTCAATCCGAAAGAAAGCATCTGGCCCATCCTGTGGCTCGCCACCCTGCTGTCGCTGCTTTCCGCCACCCAGGACATCGCGGTGGATGCCTTCCGCCGGGAGATTCTGGGCGACAACGAACTCGGCCTGGGTAACGCCGTGCATGTAAATGCTTACCGGATCGCCGGCCTGATTCCCGGCTCACTATCGCTGATCCTGGCCGATCGCCTGCCCTGGAACGAAGTATTCTGGATCACCGGCGCCTTCATGATTCCCGGCATGGCCATGGCTTGGCTGGTCACCGAACCGACGATCAAGGGCGCACCAAAAACACTGCGCCAAGCCGTCACCGAACCCTTCCACGAATTCATTGGCCGCCAGGGCTGGCAGGGTGCCGTCACGGTGCTCGGCTTCATCTTCCTGTACAAGCTGGGCGACAGCCTGTGCACCGCCCTGGCCACCCCGTTCTATCTGGATATGGGCTTCACCAAGACCGACATCGGCCTGATCGCCAAACATGCCGGGCTGTGGCCGGCCGTCATAGGCGCCCTGCTTGGCGGCCTGTGGATGGTCAGACTGGGCATCAACCGGGCCCTATGGCTGTTCGGCGTCGTACAACTGGTATCGATTTTCGGCTTCGCCTGGCTGTCTGCCCAAGGCCACTATGACAGCATTGGTGCTGGCGAGCGGCTCGCTCTCGCCTTCGTCATCGGCCTGGAGGCGCTGGGGGTCGGCCTGGGCACGGCAGCCTTTGTCGCCTTCATCGCACGCTCGACACACCCGGCCTATACCGCCACTCAGATGGCGCTGTTCACCAGTCTGGCCGCCGTACCGCGCACCTTCATAAACGCCTCTGCTGGCTGGCTGGTCGAAACCCTTGGCTGGTATGGGTTTTTCTGGCTGTGTGCCGGCCTTGCGGTGCCCGGCATGCTCTTGCTGCTGAAAGTCGCCCCGTGGAACGACAATCCGTCCCCGGCTACTCGCCCCGCCTGAGCCGACGGCGATCCAGCCACCATGCGTATATCGGCAGCAGCAGGACCGATCCGGGCAACAGCAAGCCGATCAGATAGGGCGACAAGTGAGCCATCCGGCGCAAATGCCCCAGCAGCTCCTCTTTCTCGGCCAGCGTCCAGCCCTCGCCATTCCGCGCTTTCATCAACAGCGGCATGATGCCGCGCGTCTCGACCAATTCGGCCAATACCCGCCGCGCCTCTCGCCGTTGCGTTGAAAGAATCTGCCGCCACCAGGCGGGTAGAACCGCTTCGTCCAGACTGCCTTTAGCCATCTTCAGCGACTTCCGGCGAGGGTGCTTTTAATGGCCTGCCAGCCGCGCCACAGGAAAAAACTGCGCCGCGCCCAGCGGAAGGCTCGTTTGGGCCGTGCAATTACGGCAACAGTCACGGCAACACCAACGGCTGCGGGGTGATGCTTCAGCCAGTCAACGCCCTTCAGTACGCTATCGCCTTTGGCCAAAGCGCCCTGCAGCGGCTCGGCATGCCTTGCCAATTGGCGGCGCTGCTCATCAATGCGAGCCTTGAGCGCACCATGTCGCATTGCCAGCTCAAGCAACTTGGGGTTCATTCCGGCTTTTTGCGATAGCGGCGCAATTGCGCCATATCCGCTTCCAGTTCATGCAGGCTGGACTTGAACATCTTGCTGGGCTGGCTTGCCTGCCGCCTCAAAGAGCCTACCAGGATGGCGCCGCCGCCAATGAACAGGACGGCGAAGATGCCGAAGACAATGACTCTCTGTTCCCAGAAGGCCAGCGCCACACAGCACACTGCCATGACGACGCCCAAGGCGAGCAGAAATGCAGCGCCGATGGCCTTGGCCCAGAGCGACATGAGGCGGAGTTTCTCCTCCTCCAGCTCGGTGACCAGAAGCTCGGCACGCGTCTTGCCAATCGCGATCAGCGTCGCGACGATATTTTTCAAGGCGGAAAAAAGACCTTCGCGGCCTTCTTCACCGCCTGACTGCTGTGTCACGTTCAGCGACGACCGATCAACACACCAAGAGCCAGACCCAATGCAGCGGCCACGCCGACAGCCTTCCACGGCTCTTCGTGCACGAAATCATCAGTCGCGCGGGCAGCAGCCTTGGTCTTGTCGACCAGCGCCACTTCGAGATCGATCACACGCTCTTTGGCATCGCGCAGTCGAACACCAAGACGCTCACGTAGTTCGCCCACTTTTTCACCGGCAGCGCCGGCAGTTGCACGCAACAATTCTTCGGTATCGGAGATCACGACCTTGAGATCGGATACCAGTTTTTCCTTGTTGGCAGCAGTGATTTGGTCAGACATTTTTCAACCTCGTTAGACAAGTAAGCAGAACTACAGGTTATCCCGACAGCGCAGCGAAATCAATGCACTTTGAATGCTTATTTGACGTCGTAATCGATGATCAGCGGGGCATGATCGGAAAATCGTTCGTCCTTGTAGACCGCGGCCTGTACAGCCGTTGCAGCGATGCCTGGGGTGGCGATCTGATAGTCGATTCGCCAGCCGACGTTCTTGGCCCAGGCCTGGCCGCGATTGCTCCACCATGTGTAGCAGGCATCCGTTGTTTCAGGGTGAAGACGGCGATAAACATCGACCCAGCCCTGCTCGTCGAAAACCCGTGTCAGCCAGGCACGCTCTTCAGGCAAGAAGCCGGAATTCTTCTGATTCGACTTCCAGTTTTTCAGATCGATAGCCTGATGGGCGATATTCCAGTCGCCGCACAACACAATCTCCCGCCCCTCGGCACGCAAGGCCTGCATCTGCGGGAAGAAGACATCGAGAAAACGAAATTTGGCTTCCTGGCGTTCCGGCGACGAGGAGCCCGAAGGCAGATAAAGCGAAATCACCGACAGATTGCCAAAATCAGCCTGGATGTAGCGCCCCTCGGCATCAAACTCACCGCCATCGAAGCCCTCGATCACCCGATCCGGCTTTTGCCGACTCCAGATACCAACGCCGCTGTACCCCTTCTTTTCCGCGCAGTGGTAGAAAGCCTGCATACCATCCGGCGCCATCATTTCCGGCGAAAGATCAGGCAACTGGGCCTTCAGTTCCTGCAGACAAATAATGTCAGCGGCCTGGGCAGCAGCCCAAGGCAGGACATTTTTACTCCAGGCGGAGCGGATACCATTGAGATTCAGGGAGATGATGCGTAACATTGTGCTCAAATTGGTCGTATTTTTCCGACCGTCAGGAATAGAAAATTATGGATTTTCGTCAGGATTTCATCGAATTCGCCGTTGGCTGCCAAGTGTTGCGCTTTGGTGAATTCAAAACCAAGGCAGGACGGCTTTCGCCCTACTTTTTCAATGCCGGTCTGTTCAATGACGGCAACTCGCTCGGGCGTCTGGCCGAATTCTACGCCAAAGCGGCAGAAGCCGGCGGCGTCCAGTTCGACATGCTTTTCGGCCCTGCCTACAAGGGCATTCCGCTGGTTGCAGCCATTGCCATCTCGCTCGCCCAGCGCGGCAAGAACTTCCCTTTCGCCTTTAACCGCAAGGAAGCCAAGGATCACGGTGAAGGCGGCAGCATCGTCGGTTCGCCCTTGACCGGACGCGTCCTGATCGTCGACGACGTCATTTCTGCCGGCACCTCGGTGCGCGAATCGGTCGAACTGATCCGTGCCGCTGGCGCCACCCCGGCCGGTGTTTTGATTGCACTGGATCGCCAGGAGCGCGGCCAGGGCGAGCTCTCTGCCGTCCAGGAAGTCCAGCGCGACTATGGTATCCCGGTGGTGGCCGTTGCCGGACTCAAGGACTTGATGACTTTCCTGTCCCAACGCCCCGATTTCGCCAACCATCGCGAGGCGGTTGCCCGCTACCGGGAGCAGTATGGGGTCGATGCCTAAGCGCTTGCTCCTTCCCCTGATCCTGCTACTGGCCACCTCGGCTCAGGCAGCGGGCGAGTTTTACTGCTGCCACGATCCGGTCAGCGGTCGTCGAGTCTGTGGCGACACGCTGCCCGAGCAATGTCGCGGTCGCGCCTATCGGGTGCTCGACAGTGGTGGCAACATTGTCAAGGAAGTCGGCCCGCCGCTGACACCGGAACAAAAAGCCGAGCAAGTACTGGAGAATCGTCGCAAGAAGCAGCTTGAAGATGCAAGCCGCGAGCAGCGTCGGCGGGATCAGGCACTGCTGGATACCTACACGACACCGGAAGACATCGATCTGGCGCAGAAAAAAGCGGAATCCGATGTCAATATTGCCATCTTGGCCACGATTGCACGGATCGACACCCTGCGCACCAAGCGCAAAAAATTTGCTGACGAAGCCGAGTTTTACAAGAAAAAGACGCTGCCCCCCGAGCTCGAAAAGGAACTGCGCGCCATTGACCACGAAATCCGGCTGCAGCAGGAACTGCTCGACCTCAAGAAGAAGGATTTCGAGTCGATCAAGGCCAAGTACGACGCGGACCGCAAGCGCTACTTCGAGCTGACCCGTCGGCCGCCGGCTGCACCCAATAGCGGCGCAGCCCCGGCAAGCCGCTGATCAGCCGGCCAGCTTTTGCTTCAGCAGGTCATTGACCTGCTGCGGATTGGCCTTGCCCTTGGCCGCCTTCATTACCTGACCGACCAGTGCATTGAACGCTTTTTCCTTGCCGGCCTTGAATTCAGCCACGTTGGCGGCATTGGCGGCAAGCACTTCGTCCACCAAAGCCTCGATGGCGCCGGTATCGGTAATCTGCTTCAAGCCTTGCTTGTCGATCACCTCATCGGCCGTTGCCCCTTCGCCATTCCACAGCGCCTCAAAAACCTTCTTGGCGATGTTGTTGGAAATGGTGTTGTCGGCGATACGCTGAATCAGGCCTGCCAGTTGTGCCGCTGAAACCGGCGACTCGGCAATATCCCGTCCTTCCTTGTTGAGACGGGCGGCCAGATCGACCATCACCCAGTTGGCACATGGCTTCGCGTTGGCCTTGCCGGCAATCGTGACGACTGCCTCGTAATAATCCGCAATTTCCTGACTCGCGGTCAGCGCAGTAGCATCGTAGGCGGAAAGTCCGAGTTCGCCGGCAAAACGCTCGCGCCGCTGGCCGGGCAATTCCGGCAGCTCACGCTGGACACGATCAATCCATTCAGACGAAATGATCAGCGGCAACAAATCTGGATCCGGGAAGTAGCGATAATCGTGCGCGTCTTCCTTGCTCCGCATCATGCGCGTCTCGCCGGTGTCCGGGTCGAATAGCACGGTGGCCTGCTGGATTTTGCGGCCTTCCTCGATTTCATTGATTTGCCACTGAACTTCGAAGTCGATAGCTTCCTTCAGGAAACGGAAGGAGTTGAGGTTCTTGATCTCGCGGCGAGTACCGAATTCGGCCTGGCCTTTCGGGCGCACAGAAACATTGGCGTCACAGCGGAAGGAGCCTTCCTGCATGTTGCCGTCGCAAATGCCGATCCAGCGGACCAGGGCATGCAATGAGCGGGCATAGGCGACTGCCTCATCGGACGAACGCATGTCCGGTTCGGAAACGATTTCGAGCAATGGCGTACCGGCACGGTTCAGGTCGATGCCCGACTTGCCATGAAAATCCTCATGCAGCGACTTGCCGGCATCTTCTTCAAGGTGAGCACGGGTCAAGCGGACGACTTTTTCGTAAGCCTTGTCACCCTGCCCGACCTGCAGCGTGATGTTGCCGCCAACGACGACCGGCAAGTCCATCTGGCTGATCTGGTAACCCTTGGGCAAATCCGGATAAAAATAGTTTTTGCGCGCAAAAACCGACTTCTGGGCAACTTCAGCGCCGATCGCCAAACCGAAGCGGATGGCGCATTCAACGGCTTTCTTGTTCAGCACGGGGAGAACGCCGGGTAGCGCGAGATCAACTGCGCAAGCCTGGGTGTTCGGTTCGGCACCAAACGCCGTCGAGGCGCCGGAAAAAATCTTCGATGCCGTCGAGAGCTGCGCATGCGTCTCGATGCCGATTACCACTTCCCACTGAGTCATAGCTTCATCCGTTTTAGAAACATTGCCCGCTCTTCGCCTCGACCATGATCGGCCAGAGGTAGTCGAAGGCCTTTCCTTCGCAGGATTTGGGGCAACTATTGAATGCAATCGTTACTTTGGGGCCTTGTTCCCACATGCGAACCAGGCAATCCGACTGTTTCTTGTGGCGCAGCAATGCCTGCGGCAGCTTTTCGACCTGCTCGAAGTCGTCCAGGTTGAAGCGGCAGGTGCCGTAGCCCTTCATGCTGACCTGGGCGTCGAATTTCTTGACGTCAGCTTCCTTGACCAGCAGATCGAGCCGGGTTTGCGTACCGATCGCGTCCTTGTGCGAGCAGCGCGAACGGACGTTGAGCGGACGTGTCGGCTGCGGCTTGAGGTTGCGGTTGGCCAGGTATTTCAGGGTCGAATTCTTGAATTTCGGTGTTTCTTCCGTGGCCGCTGGCTTTTCAGCGCTTGATTGCACCACCGGTTCCTCGGGTGCTTTGGGCGTTTCAGCACAACTGGCCAGCATCAGCGCAGCCAGCAAAGTCCAAAGAAGGCGCACTTTATTCAATCCCATCCGGGCGACGCTGATGCCAATCCGTCGCTTGCTGATAGCGATGCGCCACATTGAGCAAGCGATTCTCGCCAAAATAGTTGCCAATCAGTTGCAGGCCAACCGGCAATCCACCGACCAAACCACAGGGAATCGACATGCCGGGCAGACCAGCCAGATTGACCGCAATCGTATAGATGTCCGAGAGGTACATCTGCACTGGATCGGCGGCCTTTTCGCCCAGCTTGAAGGCGGTCGAAGGTGACGTTGGGCTCATGATCACATCGCAATGCTTGAAAGCCTCGACGAAATCGTTGGCAATCAGACGGCGAATGCGCTGAGCTTGCAGATAATAGGCGTCGTAGTAGCCGTGCGACAGCACATAGGCACCGATCAGGATGCGGCGCTTCACTTCGGCGCCAAAGCCCTGGGCCCGCGTCTTCATGTACATGTCGTCGAGGTTGCCGTACTCCGGGGCGCGATAGCCGTAACGCACACCATCGAAGCGCGACAGGTTGGAGCTGGCCTCGGCCGGCGCGATCACGTAGTAGGCCGGCACCGACAGATGGGAATTGGGCAGCGAAACTTCGACGCAGGTTGCACCGAGCTTCTCGTATTCTGCAATCGCCGCACGCACGGCGGCCATCACTTCAGCGTCGCAACCCTCACCAAAGAACTCCTTGGGCAGGCCGATACGCAGGCCATTGAGCGGCTTCTCGAGATCGCGGGCATAGTCTTCGACCGGACGGTCAAGCGAGGTTGAATCACGCTCGTCGAAACCGACCATCGTGTTAAGCAGCAAGGCGCAGTCCTCGGCGCTGGCCGCCATCGGGCCACCCTGGTCAAGCGACGAGGCAAAAGCGATCATGCCGTAGCGGGAAACCACCCCGTAGGTTGGCTTCAGACCGGTCAGGTTGCACAGCGCAGCCGGCTGGCGGATCGAACCACCAGTATCGGTACCGGTCGCCGCCGGAGCCAGACGGGCGGCGACTGCCGCGGCCGAACCGCCGGATGACCCCCCCGGCAC
Organism: Azonexus sp.; assembly: GCA_041909135.1. Taxonomy (GTDB): domain Bacteria; phylum Pseudomonadota; class Gammaproteobacteria; order Burkholderiales; family Rhodocyclaceae; genus Azonexus. The sequence goes on from JAYREA010000003.1 coordinate 223,824, forward strand.
GCGCTGGGTATCCCAGGGATTACGCACGGCGCCGAAGAACGAGGTCTCATTGGACGAACCCATGGCGAATTCGTCCATATTCGTCTTGCCGAGCGACACTAGGCCAGCTTCGGCGTGCATCTTGCGGATGACCGTCGCATCGTAAGGCGAAACGAAATTGGCCAGCATTTTCGAGCCACAGGTACTGAGCCAGCCCTCGGCGCAGAAAATGTCTTTCTGGGCGATGGGAATGCCCGTCAATGGGCCGGCCGTACCGGCAGCGATGCGCGCATCGGCGTCGCGAGCCATTTGCAGGCTTTTCTCGCGGTCAACTGTCACGAAGGCATTGAGAGTCGGATTCAGGCGCTCGATGCGATCAAGGAACAACGACGACAACTCGACGCTGGAGACCTTTTTCGCGGCGAGAGCCTGCGACAATTCTTTCAGGCTGGCGTTGATCATTCGATCACCTTCGGCACAAGGTAGAGCCCGGCTTCAACTTCCGGGGCGACGGCCTGATAGGCAGCACGACGATCACCTTCGGAAACGGCATCTTCACGCAGGCGCTGGCTGACATCCTGAGCATGCGCCATCGGCTCGATACCGGTGGTATCAACCGCCTGCATTTGTTCGATCAACTGGAAAATGCCGTTGAGGTGGCCTTGGGTGGTCAAGGCCTCGTCATCACTGATCTCGATGCGGGCGAGATGGGCGATGCGCTTAACCTGTTCTAATGTGAGCGACATGGGTGCCAAAGACTTTTTTGCAGTGCACAAAGTCTTAAAATGGAAAGCGTTATAAGGTATCATAAAAGTTTTCCCTACCGCACCCCCCCACGCGGAGCATCCATGTTTGGTTTCCTCAGTAAATACTTCTCGAACGACCTCGCCATTGACCTTGGTACCGCCAACACGCTGATTTATGTGCGTGCACGCGGCATCGTCCTGGACGAGCCATCAGTCGTCGCCATCCGCCTTGAAGGCGGCCCCAACGCCAAAAAGACCATCCAGGCCGTCGGCCGGGAAGCCAAGGACATGCTTGGCAAGGCACCGGGCACGATCACCGTCATCCGTCCGATGAAGGACGGCGTTATCGCCGACTTCACCGTCACCGAGCAGATGCTCAAGCAATTCATCAAGAAGGTGCATGACTCGAAGCTGTTCAGCCCGAGCCCACGCATCATCATCTGTGTTCCGTCCGGCTCGACCCAGGTCGAACGCCGTGCCATTCGTGAATCCGCCCTCGGCGCTGGCGCCAGCCAGGTCTACCTGATCGAGGAGCCGATGGCCGCTGCGATCGGTGCCGGCCTGCCGGTTTCCGATGCGACGGGTTCGATGGTCGTCGACATCGGCGGTGGCACCACTGAAGTCGGCGTCATCTCGCTCGGCGGCATGGTCTATGCCGGCTCCGTCCGTGTTGGCGGCGACAAGCTGGACGAAGCGATCATCAATTACATCAGCCGCAACTATGGCATGATGATTGGCGAAAACACCGCTGAAAACATCAAGAAGACCATTGGTTCTGCCTTCCCGGGCGCCGAGGTCAAGGAAATGGAAGTTTCCGGCATCAACAAGGCCGAAGGCATTCCGCGCAAGTTCACGATTTCCTCCAACGAAATCCTCGAAGCACTGACCGACCCGCTCAACCAGGTTGTTTCCGCCGTCAAGTCGGCGCTGGAAAAGACCCCGCCCGAACTCGGTGCCGACATTGCCGAAAAGGGCATGGTCCTGACCGGTGGCGGCGCTCTGTTGCGCGATCTCGACCGTCTGCTGATGGAAGAAACCGGCCTGCCGGTCATCGTTGCCGACGAGCCGCTGACCTGTGTTGCCCGCGGTTGCGGCCTGGCGCTGGAAAAGATGGACAAGCTGGGCAGCATTTTTGCCTCGGACTAAATCTTGAGCGCAGCAAGGCAGGATTGAGCGATGGCCGGCATCGACCACGCACCGCCACCGTTCTTCAAGCGAGGGCCAGCACCGCTGGCCCTTCTGACTTTCTATATCGCCGTTTCGCTGGCGATCTTCGTCCTCGACCTGCGTTTCCGCAGCCTCGATCTGCTGCGCCAGAGCATCGCTCTGGTGGTCGATCCGGTTCAGCGCGTCGCCCAGACCCCGGGTAGCCTGGTCGATTACGCCGCGACTTATCTGCAGGGCCTGCGCGCGCTGCAGCAGGAAAACAGCGAGTTGAAGCACAACCAGCTGGCCACCGCCCCCAACCTGCAGCGCCTGGCGCAGTTGGAAGTCGAAAACGAGCGCCTGCGCAAACTGCTCTCGGTCAAGGAGCGTGAAAAAGCGAACGGCCAGGTCACCCAGATTCTCTACACGGCCCGCGACCCGTTCTCGCGCAAAATCATCGTCGACAAGGGTCAGCAGGCCGGTATTGTCGCCGGGCAGCCAGCGATTGATGAAACCGGTGTCGTTGGCCAGGTTACCCGCGTCTTCCCGTTCTCCGCTGAAATCACGCTGATCACCGACAAGGATCAGGTGGTACCGGTGCAGATTGTGCGCAGCGGCCAGCGCTCGGTGGTCTTCGGCCTCGGCAACGGCCAGCTCGAACTGCGCTACATGCCGGCCAACGCCGATGTCCAGGTCGGCGACGTATTGGTCACCTCCGGACTGGACGGCATCTATCTGGCTGGTTTCCCGGTTGCCAAGGTCGTCAATATCGAGCGCGACAGCGCCTATTCCTTCGCCCGCATCTTCTGCGTGCCGATTGCCGGCGTCGAAAACTTTGGCGAAGTGATGGTCCTTGACCCGCGCAAGGCCCTGCCACCAGCCCCGCCGGAGTCATCCGGACGCCCTGGCAGTTCGGACAAGCCGAACCTGCGCAAGAAAAAGAAAACTTCAGGAAAAGAACGCTGATGCAACCGACCTTTTCCTCATCCCGCATTCTGCTGCCGGTCCGGCCCTGGTTCATATTCTTCAGCCTGATCGTCGCCGCGATCCTCAACTTCCTGCCGACGGCTCACTGGCCCGGCATGCCGGACTGGGTCGCACTGGTACTGTGCTTCTGGAGCGTTCGCGAATTCCGCAAGGTCGGCATGGGCTGGGGCTTCATGCTGGGCCTGCTGATGGACGTGGCCGACGGCGCGGTGCTCGGTCAGCATTGCTTTGCCTATGTCGCGCTCGCCTATGTCGCCGCTTCGCTGTCGCGCCGCATCCTGTGGTTCCCCCTGCTGCAGCAGGCCCTGCAGATCATGCCGCTACTGTTGGCAACGCAGGTCCTGCAAGCCTTGATGCGCCTGGCTGTTGGCGCCGAGTTCCCCGGCTGGGGCTATTTCGTTGGCCCGATGATCGCTACGCTGCTCTGGATTCCTGCCACCTTCATCCTGCTCCTGCCGCAATACCGGCCGGTCGAGCAGGACCCCAACCGCCCGATTTAAGGCTGAGGCAGGCCGCGCGTGGGTGACTTCAACAATCCGGAAGCCGATCTCGACCGTTTTCGGTTTCGCATCGGCTTTGCGGCGGTCGCCGTCCTGCTCGCCTTTGGCCTGTTGATTGGCCGCTTCGTCTGGCTGCAGGTCATCCAGCACGATTTTTACCGGACCCGCGCCGAAGACAACCGCATCGCACTGATTCCCATCGTGCCCAACCGTGGCGTCATCACGGACCGCAACGGGGTCGTTCTGGCTCACAACTACTCGGCCTTCACGCTGGAAATCACCCCATCGCAGGCTGGCGATCTGGAAGCGACCATTGATGCCCTGGCTGAAGTCATCGATATCCAGCCGAAAGACCGCAAGCGCTTCAAACGCCTGCTTGACGAAGCCAAGAATTTTGAATCGATCCCCATTCGCACCCGCCTGACCGATGGCGAAGTCGCCAAGTTTGCCGCACATCGCTATCGTTTCCCCGGCGTCGAGGTCAAGGCCCGTCTGTTCCGGCAATACCCGCTGGCCAGCATCGCCTCGCATGCCATCGGCTACATTGGCCGGATCACCGAACGGGATCTCAAATGGATCGAGGAATCTGAAAGACAGGCCAATTACAAGGGGACCGATCACGTCGGCAAGACTGGCCTTGAGCAGCATTACGAGTTCGAACTGCACGGCGAGACAGGCTATGAAGAGGTCGAAATCGATGCCGGCGGTCGGGCGCTGCGCAGCCTGAAGCGGATTCCGCCGGTTTCCGGCAATAATCTGTCCCTGACGCTGGATGCCAAGCTGCAGGAAATCACCGAACAGGCCTTCGGTGACCGCAAGGGTTCGCTGGTCGCCATCGACCCGAGCACCGGCGGCATCCTGGCCTTGGTATCCACCCCGACCTACGACCCCAACCTGTTCGTCGACGGCATCACGCCAGACAACTGGAAGGAACTGAACGAGCACCCGAGCAAGCCGATGGTCAACCGGGCGATCAACGGCGCCTATCCGCCGGGTTCAACCTTCAAGCCCTTCATGGCGCTGGCGGCGCTGGAAATGGGCAAGCGGACGCCGAATCAGGCAATCAGCGACCCCGGCTACTTCAATTTTGGCAATCACCAGTTCCGCGACGACAAGAAGGGTGGCCACGGCAGCGTGGATATGTACAAATCCATCGTCCATTCCTGCGACACTTATTACTACATGCTGGCGAACGACATGGGGATCGACAACATCGCCAAGTTCATGGGTTCCCTCGGACTCGGCCAGCGCACTGGCGTCGATCTCGGCAAGGATGATTCCGGCGAATCGAAGGGCGTGCTGCCTTCGCAGGAGTGGAAAAAACAACGCTTCAAGAAACCTGAACAGCAAAAATGGTATGCCGGCGAAACAATCTCGATCGGTATCGGCCAGGGTTACAACGCCTACACGCCAATCCAGCTGGCCCAGGCCACGGCAACTCTTGCCAACAACGGAGTAATGTTCCGGCCACATCTGGTCCATTACATCATCGACACCAAGACCGGTGAAAAACGCCAGGTTGAGCCGAAGCCGATTCGCGATCTGAATCTCAAGCAACAGAACGTCGATGTCATCCGACGGGCGATGGTCGGCGTCAATAAGGAAGGCACCGGCACCCGCGCCTTTGCTGGCGCCCCTTACGAAGCCGCCGGCAAGACCGGCACGGCCCAGGTTTACTCGCTGAAGGGCGCCCAGTACAAGGAAGGCGCCATCAAGAAAGAACTGCGCGACCACGCCCTGTTCATTGCTTATGCCCCGGCCGACAAACCGAAAATTGCCCTCGCCGTACTGGTCGAGAACGGCGGCTTCGGTGCCCAGTCAGCCGCACCGATCGCCCGCATGGTCATCGACTACTATCTGCTCGGCAAGCTGCCAGGCGGCGCGGCGAAGGAAGACCCGGCCGCCATCGAGGAAGACCCCGAAGAATGATCGATATCGTTGGCACCCTCCGCCGCAGTTGGCAGCAGTTGATTGCCCATATCGACTTTCCGCTGTTTTTCATCACGCTGGCGATCATGGCTGTCGGCCTGGCCACGGTCAATTCCGCCACCTGGGACAGCAGCCACCGGATGCTCTCCCAGGCCGGCAATATGGGCATCGCCATGATCGTCATGTGGTTCGTCTCGCGTCTGCCGCCACAGAAACTGATGAACTTTGCCATTCCACTTTATGTTGTCGGCCTGATCCTGCTGGTCTGCGTCTTCCTGTTCGGGATCAAGGTTAACGGCGCAAAACGCTGGCTGTCACTCGGTTTCACGCGAATCCAGCCGTCTGAAATCATGAAAATCGCGATGCCGCTGATGCTCGCCTGGTATTTCCAGAAATACGAGGCAACGCTCAAGTTCAAGCACTACATTGGCGCTGGCTTGTTACTGCTCATCCCCTTTGCGCTCATCGCCAAGCAGCCAGATCTCGGCACCGCCTTGCTGGTCGGTGCCGCCGGCTTCTACGTGATCTTCTTTGCCGGCCTGCCGTGGAAGGTTATCGCCGGCCTGATCATCGCCGCCGGCTCTGCCGCCCCCCTGATCTGGGGGATGATGCACGACTACCAGCAGAAACGCATCCTGACGCTGATCGACCCGACCACCGATCCACTCGGTTCGGGCTACCACATCATCCAGTCGATCATCGCCATCGGCTCCGGTGGCGCTTTTGGCAAGGGCTATCTGAACGGAACGCAGACTCACCTCGAATTCATCCCCGAAAAGCACACCGACTTCATCTTCGCCGTCTATTCCGAGGAATGGGGCTTGCTCGGCAACGCACTGCTCGTCTTTCTGTACACCCTGCTGATCGGCCGCGGCCTGATGATTGCCTCGGCCGCCCCGACGCTGTTCACCCGCCTGCTCGCCGGGGCAATTACCCTTGGCTTCTTCACCTACGCCTTCATCAACATGGGCATGGTCAGCGGCATCCTGCCCGTCGTCGGCGTCCCGTTGCCCTTCATGAGCTACGGCGGCACGGCCCTGGTCACGCTATTCCTCGGCATCGGCATGCTGATGTCGATCCATACCCACCGGATGCTGGTCAAGAAATGAAGGTGAGTCGAGAGTCGAGAGTCGCTGGTCGCGAGCACATCGGCCTACTCGCCGGCTTGCTGCTCCTGCTCGCCGGCTGCGGCGGACCGGCCCCGGTGCGTGACGCGACGGTCGACACCGCCAAAGGGCCAATTTCCAAAACGCCGACGCCGACCCGCAAGCCGACAGCCGTTCTCAAACGGGGCGGTGGTTTCTACAAGGATGACGGTCCGGCCGAAGACATCCCGGATGGCCTCGATGACATTCCCGATGCCGAGCCAAAGTGGGAGCCGTTGCACAAGCCGGCCACCAAGCCTTATGTCGTGCTCGGCAAGGAATATGTACCGAATATTGCCGTCAAGCCCTATCGGGCCCGTGGCATCGCCAGTTGGTATGGCAAGAAATTCCATGGCCAGAAGACCTCGATCGGCGAGCCTTACGACATGTTCGCCATGACCGCCGCCCACACCACGCTGGCCCTGCCTTCCTACGTTCGCGTCACCAGCGTGCAGAGCGGCAAGTCAGTCATCGTCCGCGTCACCGACCGCGGCCCTTTCCATGCCGACCGGGTCATTGACCTTTCCTACACCGCCGCCTACAAGCTTGGGCTGATCAATGGCGGCAGCGGTCAGGTCGAGGTCGAGGCGATCATTCCAGGCGAACTGGCCGGTACCGCCTACGCCCAGACCACGCCGCCGCCCCGCGTCGCCAGCCCCGCGAACGGGGACGATATCGAAAAGCTGGCCAAGCGCATGGCGCTTGAGGAACGACCGGTACAAACGGCAGCGATGGCCGGCATGAGCGGCGATGAAAGCATTCAAAAAGGGATTTACCTGCAGTTGGGCGCCTTTTCGAATGCCGAGAATGCCGAAAACCTGCGGAATCACCTGCTGCGTGAACTCGACTGGCTGAACGAAGGGATGCGCGTCAATCCCAGTGGCGGCATTCACCGCCTGCATCTCGGCCCCTATGCCAGCCGCAGCGACGCCGATCGGGTCGCCGAAAAAATCCGTGCGGCACTCGGCTACCGCCCTACCGTTATCACCCGCTAAGCAGACGTCAAAGATTGACCCTGGCAACGACGATGTTGCCTCGCCCCTCGTAGTCGAGCGCCGAGAAACTCATCATTTTCGCCATGGCAATACCCCGGCCGTTGGGATCAAAGGCCCGATCCGGGTCAAAACTCAGGAATTTTTGCCACTCGAAACCATCGCCCTGATCGGTAATGGTAAACACCACGCTGTCGACATTGCGTTCGATCCTGACCGTGGCGAAACGCTCGCAGAATTGCGGCAGCGCCAGGCGACGCCTGATTTCCGCCTCCCAGTCACCTTCCCACTTGAGTAGCGATTTTTCCTGATAGGTCACGCCCAGATTACCGTGCTCGACAGCATTGACCATCAGATCGGACAATCCCGGGGCGGCCACATCCGGTACCGGGCACATGCCGGCCAGCACGGGGACCAAACTGCTGACATCCTCCAGCGTCACAAAGCGGTATTCGACGCTGCGGATCAGTTTTTGCGCTTCCTCCAGACGCGCCGCACGGCTGCGCAACTGTCCGCGCGCCCGCCTGTCCTCCAGAGCGGCGCGAACGATGGAAATCAGCGCTTCCGGCTCATAAGGCTTGGTCAGATAGTAGTAAGCACCGGCTTCCAACCCCTCCCGAACCTGATCAGGGGAAGAGGCTGCCGTCTGCATGATGACCGGAATATCGGCAAAGCGCGCTTCCCGCTTCATGCGGCGCAGCAATTCCATGCCGTCCAGCTCGGGCATCATCCGATCGAGAACCACCAGCGAAAAATCGCTGTCCGCTGCAATCAGGCTGTCCCAGGCCTCAAGCGGATTGCTGTGCAGCTCCAGCTCGATATCTTCCTGCTCGAGAAACTCCTCGATGATGAACAGGTTCAACTGCTCATCATCAACAACGAGGACACGTTCCTTGTTCATTGCTCAGCCTTTCTCAATGGCCAGACAGACGACTGGCGGGGCGCACGGGGTGAAAAAGCAGTAAAAACATGCCCCGCCCCGTGGCCGGTTATTGGCCGCAATCATACCGTAATGAAGGCCAATATAGCCCGCCACCAGCCACGGCTTTGACCAGGATCAATGGCGTTCCTGCCGTGCTGGCTATACTCCTGCGCTTGATATTCAGGATGCCTCCCATGAGCTCCTTGCCCGATCTCGTTTGTCCGGCCGGCAGCCTGCCGGCACTCAAGGCCGCCGTCGACAACGGTGCCGATACCGTCTACCTCGGCTACAAGAACGACACCAACGCCCGCAATTTCGCCGGCCTGAACTTCGACGCCAGAACCATGACCGAAGGCATACGCTACGCCCATGCCAAGGGTCGCGAAGTGCTGATGGCGATCAACACCTTCCCGCAGGCCGGCCGGGTGGCCGACTGGCACAAGGCGGTCGACGATGCCGTTGACCAGGGCGTGGACGCCATCATCCTGGCCGACATCGGCCTGCTCGACTATGCCCGCCAGCGCTATCCGCAACAGCGTCTGCACCTCTCGGTCCAGGGTTCGGCCACCAGCTACGAAGCGATCAATTTCTGTCAGCGCGAATTCGGTGTTCGTCGTGCGGTGCTGCCGCGTGTGCTGACGCTGGCCCAGGTCGAACATGTGATCAAGAACACGACGGTGGAAATCGAAGTCTTCGGTTTCGGCAGCCTGTGCGTGATGAACGAAGGACGCTGCTGGCTGTCCTCCTACGCCTGCGGCGAATCGCCGAACACGGTCGGTGCCTGTTCGCCGGCCAAGTACGTCAAATGGGACAAGAAGCCGGGCACCATGGAAACCCGGCTCAACGGCGTGCTGATCGACCGTTTCGGCGACGATGAACCAGCCGGCTATCCGACGCTGTGCAAGGGTCGCTTCGAAGTCCAGGGCGAAACCTATTACGCGCTGGAAGAGCCGACCAGCCTGAACGTGCTGGAAATCCTGCCGGAAATCATCAAGATCGGCGTCAAGGCGATCAAGATCGAGGGCCGCCAACGTAGCCCGACCTACGTCGCCCAAGTCACCCGAACGCTGCGCGCCGCGCTCGATTCGCTCCGTGACGGCAGCGAACGCTTCCACGTCAAACCGGCCTGGCAGGCCGAGCTGTCCAAGGTTTCCGAAGGCAGCCAGGCGACGCTCGGCGCCTACAGCCGGCCATGGCGCTAAAGGACAACGCAGCATGAAACTATCGCTTGGCCCCCTGCTCTATTTCTGGCCCAAGGCCGAGGTCATGGAGTTCTACGCCGAAATGGCCCAGAACCCGGCGCTCGACATCATCTACGTCGGCGAAGTCGTCTGCTCGCGCCGCCAGCAATTGCGCACCACCGACTGGATCGGCCTGGCCCGCGACCTGACCGACGCCGGCAAGCAGGTCGTCGTCTCGGCGCAAGCCCTGCTCGAATCGGAAAGCGACCTCAAGGCGCTGCGCCGGCTGATTGATGAGGCCGGCTGCATGCTCGAATGCAACGACCTTGGCGCCGTCAACCTCGTGCACGGCCAGGATTTCGTCGCCGGTCCGCATCTGAATATCTACAACGAGGCGACGCTGGCCTCTTTTGCCCGCTTTGGCCTGAAACGCTGGGTACCGCCGCTGGAAGGCTCACGCAGCATGATCGAGGCGCTGCACCGGAGCAAGCCGGAAGGCGTCGAGACCGAAGTTTTCGCCTTCGGCAAGATTCCGCTCGCCTTTTCCGCCCGCTGCTTCACCGCCCGCCACTACGACCTGAACAAGGACGACTGCCAGTTCAAGTGCCTTGATCACGCTGAAGGCTTGACCCTGAAAACCCGCGAGGGACAGGATTTTCTGACCATCAACGGCATCCAGACGATGTCGGCGCAGAGCTACAATCTGCTGCAAGAGATGCCGGAAATGCTGAAGATGGGCATCGACATCGTGCGCATCAGCCCACAAAAAGAGCACATCAACGAAATCATCGCGGCCTTCGATGCAGCACGGCGCGGTCAGCCGGTGCAGGTCGACAGTCGGGAATGGAGTAGCAGCGGCCTGGTGGACGGTTACTGGTTTGGCGATGCCGGTATCGTCCAGCGCCACACGCAGGCCCTTGCCCAGTTGGGTGCATGACACACGGAGCATGAACATGAGCGGCAATTTCACCATTCCCAAATTCAAGCTGCCTGACTTCGTTGCCGGTCTCGGCCAGAAGCTGCCGCAATGGCCACATGTGCTGGTGCTGGTCGCTGGCTTGAACGCAGCACTGAAAATGAAGCTGCTTCCGGAAAGCGAGCTGGCTTTGCTCGAAGACAAGCTGTTCCGCATCCGGGTCCTGGACACTGGCGGCGAAGCAGCCTACACCTACCGGGACGGCCTGTTCCGCCCGGTGTTCCGCCCGGAACGCGAACCTGACCTGGCCTTTGCCGCCAACCTGTCGGCCTACCTGCAGTTGCTGGCCCGTCAGGAAGACCCGGATACCCTGTTCTTCAACCGCGAACTGGAAATCACCGGTGATACCGAGCTAGGATTGATCGTCAAGAACATGCTCGACGCCGTGGAATGGCCGAAATTCTCGGCCAAACTGCCGCTTTTCCGCCACTAAACCCCGTTGGCCGGGCAGTCGATGACCAGCATCGACATATCGTCATGAGCGCTGCTGCCCCTCAGATGTTGCTGCAAGGCCTGCTGCAATGCATCGGTCAGTTCGACACCAGGTGAGCGGTGCTCGGCAACAGCGATCAATTGCTCGTCGCCAAAGGCCACGTCATCGGCATTGCAGGCTTCGACGATGCCATCCGATGTCAGCAGCAACTGGTGAGCCTCAACCCAGTTGAAGCGTTCGATACCCTGAACGCCATCGTTGGTCTTCACAATACCCAAGGGTAAATTGCTCGACGCGATGCGTCGCACCAGCCGGCCGGCACTATCGAACATCAGCACATCCGGCACCCCGCCCACCCAGATCTCCCCAGCTTTGGCCGCTTCATCCAGCGTGACAAAGGCGGCGGCGACGAAACGACCGAGCGGCAAGGAATTGGCCAGCAGGAAGTTGATCGACTCGATCAATGCACTCAGCGGCGATGACAGTTCGACCAGACGATAAAACTCCTGAACCATCGGCAGGACGCTGACAGCAGCGGACAAGCCATGTCCGGTCGCATCGGCCAGGATGGCGTAGAGACGGCCGGACGGTGAGCGTGCCGCCAGCACCATGTCACCCGAGAAATTGCTGGCCGGAATCACCGAGTATTTGACCCCGGCCTGCTGCATCAGGTCACTGCGAATCTGGTGGTCAAGAATGCGCCGAGCCAGTTCAGTCTCGCGTTCCTGCTCATCGAAATGAGCCTTCAGGATGCTGGCCTGCTCCTCCACCTTGGTCTGGGCAATATGTCTTTCCGTGGTATCGCGCAGAGTCTCGACCACGGCAATCAGCTTGCCGGACTCGTCAAAGACCGGGCCCGCATCGATTGCCAGATAAAGATGCTGGCGCCGCCGCGGCATCCAGCACCAGTTCTCGGCGTGCACACCAAACGACGGGTCGGTCGGGTCGTCGGACACGGTATAGAGATCGGAAATCCGGTCGAAGCTGGAAGTGGCGACCAGATCGGCCAGACATGGCCTGGGCTCTTCATAGAAAGCTCGCCAGTGGTTGCGGGTACCAAGCACCTCGGCCGCCGGTATATCGGTCAGGCGCTCACAGGCCCGGTTCCAGATCAGCACATTCTGATCGGCATCGAGCACGAAGGTCGGTACAACCAAGTGTTCCATCAGCGTAATCGCAAACGAAATCTGGTTTTCTTGACGCGAAAGTGCCTTGCTGATCTGGGAAACCAACTCTTCTGACATTGAACCCTCCCCGCTTGGCGCCAATGGCCAATTATTCCGGGAAGAGCATACCTCATGCCGTCCGATCGCGATTCCTGCAGTGCAGCAAAGCCTTTTTCACAATCACGCGCGGTGTTCAGACAATAGGCAGAAACTGCTTACAAGCCACCTGTCGGTACGATGCTGAGCACCTCCTCCAGTTCGATCGGCGTCGCCAGGCCTTGCAACTCACTGATGCTGCGCGGCCCGAGAAAGACTGCCACCCCAGGCAGCAAATCTCCGCCAGGCGCTATCAGGTAATCACGAATCGCCGGAAACTCATGACCAACGGCCGCCAAAACTTCACCGACGGTGTCGCCACTGGCGGTAATTTCATCATGCCCACCGGAAAAACCACGCAGTGCCAACGGAATATGAACGGAAACAACGGGAGAGTCGAACATGACGCGCCTCCTTTCTGTCTGTATTTGTAGGACAGATGGAATCAGGCTTGGTTCAGGATACGGAGCGACAGGGAGCAGATCCAGCGCATCCGTCGTTCCCCTTGAAAAACCGTCAATTCGTTCGCCCAACAAAAAGGGAGGCCGCAGCCCCCCTTTCTCCTTCAAGCAGAATCGCCTTTAGGCTTTCTTCTGGGTATCCAGACGGAACTTGACGTAGGCGCCCGGCGCATCTTCGATCACTGCCAGCTTGCCGTCTTCCGGCTTGCGAGCCTTGACCTTGGCGGAGCCGCCCGGCAGGCTGGTGACCCACTGGTTCCAATGGGTCCACCACGAACCGGCGTTCTGGGTGGCACCGGCCAGGAAATCTTCCGGGCTTTCCGGCAGGTTGCCGTCGGTGGCGTCATTGGTCCAGAAACCGTACTTGTTGGCGGCCGGCGGATTGACGATACCGGCGATGTGACCGGAGCCACCGAGCACGAACTTGGTCGGGCCGGACGGCAGGCGGGCACCCATGTAGGTACTCTTCCACGGAGCGATGTGGTCTTCGATCGTCGAGATGAAGTAGCACGGGGTCTTGACCTTGCTGATGTCGATCTTGACGCCGCCCAGCGTGATGCCGCCCGGTTCCTTGAGCAGGTTGCCGAGGTACATGTTGCGCAGGTAGAAGCTGTGCATCGCGGCCGGCATGCGGGTGGAGTCGGAGTTCCAGTAGAGCAGGTCGAACGGGAACGGATCCTTGCCCATCAGGTAGTTGTTGACCACGAAGGACCAGATCAGGTCGTTGGCACGCAGCATGTTGAAGGTGCCGGCCATTTCCGAACCTTCGAGGAAGCCGCGCTCGGCCATCTTCTTTTCCAGACCGGCGACAGCGCCTTCATCGAGGAAGATGCCCAGTTCGCCCGGCTCGGAGAAATCGAGCATGGTCGTGAAGAAAGTGGCGGAATTGGCGCGCTTGTCCTTCTTGGCGGCCATGTAGGCCAACGTCGTCATGGTCAGCGTGCCGCCCAGGCAGTAGCCGGCCAGATTGACGCTTTCTTCGCCGGTGTGGGCGCAGACCTGGTTGATGGCTTCTAGCGAGCCTTCGAGCAGGTAGTTCTCGAAGGACTTCTTGGCCAGCTTCTCGTCCGGGTTGATCCAGGACATGATGAAGGTGGTGTGACCCTGGTCGGTCGCCCACTTGACCATGGAATTCTTCTCACGCAGGTCGAGAATGTAGTACTTGTTGATCCACGGCGGGACGATCAGGAACGGCTTCTTGTTCTGATCCGGGGTCGTCGGGTTGTACTGGATCAGCTGGAACAGTTCGTTCTGGAAGATCACCTTGCCCGGCGTCGTGGCAACGTTCTTGCCCATTTCGAAGGCCGAGGTGTCGGTCATGCGGATACGCAGCTGACCATCGCCGGACTCAACGTCGTGCAGCAGGTTGTTCAGGCCCTTGATCAGGTTCTGGCCGTGGCTCTTGACGGTTTCACGGAAGACTTCCGGGTTGGTCAGGGCAAAGTTGGACGGCGACAGGGCATCGATGTACTGGCGGGTGAAGAAGTTGACCTTCTGCTGGGTCGCTTCATCCAAGCCTTCGGTGCCGGCTACGGTGTCATGCAGGTGACGGGCCGTGATCAGGTAGGACTGCTTGACGAAGTCGAACAGGAAATGCTGTTCCCAGTCTTCGTCCCGGAAGCGATTGTCACCCTTTTTCGGAGCGGCGACCGGGCCGGCACCAGGCACGCCCATCATCTTCATCATGGAACCCTGCCACAGGGAGAAGTAGTCCCACATCATGTTCATCTGGGTCTGGGCCAGCTTGTACGGATTGGCCATCAGACGGGCGGAAAGGTCCATGAAGGCCTTGGCAACGCCCAGCTCGTCAGCCGGTGCATCAACGCCGTCCTTCGCCTTCTTTTCCATGAACTGGGTAATCAGCCGGGAGGCGCGCTGGGCGACTTCGGCATAGGTCTTGGCAATTTCGGCCGGGTTCGGCAGATTCATGCTCTGGTCTTCGGTTTGCTGCGACATCTTCAAACTCCCTCTCTGTCAGTGCGCGGTGGCTCAGTGTCCCGTCCGCGTATAGCGAATCACCCCTTCGGTATCGCAATTACGCGACAACCGACCAGCTTGTTCAAGGTAGTTCAGATGGGCGATCGCTTCGCCCATCGCGAACATGGTTTGGTGTGTATCGAGTGCCCGATTGAACAGGACATCCAGCAACTCGGCTGCGCTCTGTGGCGCTTGTTCACAGCTATTTTCCAGTGCTTGCAAGCGCTCCTCATGGTGCGCATGCAATGCCTGAACCCTCTCTTGCACCCCGATGAAGGGTAACCCGTGCGAAGGCAACACCAGGGTTTCTGCCGGAATATCCCTCGCCATTTCATCGAGCGAATCCAGATACCAGCGCAAAGCATCAGCCTCCGGGGTCGCCGCGAAAACACTGACGTTAGTCGAAATTCTTGGCAATAGCATGTCGCCCGAAATTAACACGCCGAGTTCGACGCAGTAAAGTGCCAAATGTTCCGGTGCATGACCATGACCAATCAGAATTTGCCATTTTTTGCCGTCAATGGTCGTAATATCCCCGGCCTTCAAGCGATGGTAATACTCCGGCAAGGCAGGCACAGCGCGCCGATAGCCCGAACCGCGCTTCTCGAATTTGGCCAGATGTTCGGCATCCAGCCCATGCTGGCGAAATTGTTCGACCATGAAACGCGCCCCGTGACCGCCGACCTCATGCCAGACGACATGAGCCGTCAGGAACTCGCCAGTGGTCATCGACAACGGCGCGCCGGTCTTTTCCATCAGCCAGGTCGCCAGACCGAGATGATCGGGATGGAAGTGGGTGACGATCAGGCGCGTCACCGGGCCATCGAGCCGATCGAGAATCTGTGTCCACATCGCGCGAACTGCATCGTCGGGAAAACCGGTATCGATGATCGTCCAGCCGCTGCCATCACGCAGCAGCCACAGGTTGATGTGATCCAGCTGGAAAGGCAGCGGCATGCGCAGCCAGTAAACACCGGGCGCGACTTCAGTCAGCTCGCCGGCTGCCGGCGGATGGGCATGGGGGAAATGCAGGGACATGGGAAAACTCGAAAATAGAGGCGATCAACTTACCATACGGTAGCGGATTGAAAAAAGCCCCGGCTTCTGATTTACTCTGCCGCACCATCAGGAGACAAAATGAGCCAGACGGCCGCCACTTTCGCCATTTCCGACCTTGCCCGGGAATTCGGCATCACCCCGCGCACCATCCGCTTCTGGGAAGACCAGGGCATCCTGTCGCCCGAACGCGAAGGCAGCAAGCGCGTGTTCACGCGGCGCGACCGGGCCCGCCTGAAAATGGCCCTGCGTGGCAAGCGCCTTGGCCTGTCGCTGGCCGAAATCAAGGATCTGATCGGCATGTACGAGTCGACCGAGGACGAAACACCGCAATTGCTCGAATGCCTGCGCGTCATGGAGAAGCGCCGTGCAGCGCTGGAACAGCAGCGGGAAGACATTGAGGCGATGCTGGCAGAAATCTCGCAATTCGAGCAGCAATGCGAACAGGAGCTGACCCGCCGCAACACCGAAAAATAAATATTTCCCAATTAGTTGACGTTAACGTCAACGTAAATACAATCACGACCTATGAGCAAAATCCTCGACCCTCATTTCGCCGAACGCGTCAGCGTCAGTTTTGCCCGCCAGAATGCCATGGAACTGATCCAGGCAACGCTGCCGGTCGTCGAGCACGGCCGGACGGAAATCCATCTGCCGCACTGGACCGGCGTCGAGCAGCAGCACGGTTTCGTCCATGGTGGCGTGGTTGGCATGATTGCCGACTCGGCAGCCGGCTATGCGGCGATGAGCGTCGTACCGGAAACGGCCTCGGTGCTGACTGTGGAATTCAAGATGAACCTGGTCGCCCCGGCCGATGGCGACAAGCTGATCGCCCGCGGCAAGGTCGTGCGTCCGGGCAAGACCTTGATCGTCACCCAGGCCGAGGTCTTTGCCGTGAAAGACGGCCGGGAAACGCTTTGCGCGCTGATGCAGCAGACCATCATGGTCATGCACGGGAAAACTGAAAAATAGGATCGAGTTGCCTAGGATGCTAGAGCTGTCAGCAAAACCAACTCTAGCCCCTAGGCAACCAGGCAACTAACAACTAGACGGAGACAAACATGAATATTCCCAGCCTCGACTTTGGCCTCGGCGAAGACATCAACATGCTACGCGATGCGGTGAAGGCCTTTGCCGATACCGAAATCGCGTCGCGCGCCGCCGAAGTGGATCGCGTCAATGAATTTCCGGCCGACCTCTGGAAGAAATTCGGCGACATGGGCCTGCTCGGCATGACCGCCGGCGAGGAATACGGTGGCACGAACATGGGCTACCTCGCCCACATCGTCGCGCTGGAAGAAATCTCACGCGCCTCGGCCTCGATAGGCCTGTCCTATGGTGCCCACTCGAATCTGTGCGTTAACCAGATCCGCCGTAACGGCACTGAAGCCCAGCGGCAGAAATACCTGCCCAAGCTGATTTCCGGCGACCACGTCGGGGCGCTGGCCATGTCCGAGCCGAGTGCCGGTTCGGATGTCGTCTCGATGAAGTTGCGCGCCGACAAGAAGGGCGACCGCTACGTTTTGAACGGTTCCAAGATGTGGATCACCAACGGCGGTGACGCCGATACCCTGGTCGTCTACGCCAAGACCGACATGAATGCCGGCGCCAAGGGCATGACCGCCTTCATCGTCGAAAAAGGGATGAAAGGCTTCACCCACGGCACCCACCTCGACAAGCTCGGCATGCGCGGCTCCAACACCTTCCCGCTCTTCTTCGACGACTGTGAAGTGCCGGAAGAAAATGTCCTCGGCGGCGTCGGCAACGGAACCAAAGTTTTGATGTCCGGTCTTGATTACGAGCGCGCCGTGCTGTGTGGCGGCCCGCTCGGCATCATGGCCGCCTGCATGGATGTCGTCGTTCCCTTCATCCACGAGCGCAAGCAGTTCGGCCAGGCCATCGGCGAATTCCAGCTGATGCAGGGCAAGGTTGCCGACATGTATTCGACCTGGATGGCCAACCGTGCCTACGTCTATGCGCTTGGCAAGGCCTGCGACAACACAGATCACGCCCGCACCCTGCGCAAGGATGCGGCCGGTGCCATTCTGTACTCGGCTGAGAAGGCGACCTGGATGGCTGGCGAGGCGATCCAGACCCTTGGCGGCGTCGGCTACACCAACGAGTATCCGGTTGGCCGTTTGTGGCGCGATGCCAAGCTCTATGAGATCGGGGCAGGTACCTCGGAAATCCGTAGAATGCTGATTGGCCGCGAACTCTTCGCTGAAACTGCCTAAACACGCTCCTGCCGGCGCTCCGGACAGGAGCGCCGCAACAAGGAGCATGAAACAATGACCGTTACCCTACGCACCCTCACCGCCAACGACACCGAAGCCCTGGAGCAGGTTCGCCAGTACTTCCGCAACTATGCGGCCTGGCTGGGCGTCGACCTGTCTTACCAGAACTTCGACCAGGAAATGGCCTCCCTGCCCGGCACCTATGTCGCGCCACAGGGCCGGCTGTTCTTTGCCGAGGTCGACGGCCGTCCGGCCGGTTGCGTCGGCGTTCGTCCGCTACCGGATAGTGATGGCGTTTGCGAGATGAAACGCCTCTATGTCGATCCGGCCGAACGCGGCCACGGGATTGGTGCCGCATTGGCGCTGGCGGCGATCAAGGCAGCCAAGGAAATCGGCTATCGCAAGCTGATGATCGACACGCTGCCCAACATGCGCATGGCCGTAAAGCTCTATCGTGAAATGGGCTTTACCGAAGCACCGAATTACTACCAGACGCCGATCGAAGGCACGATGTTCATGGCGCTCGATCTCGACAACTGGTCGGAAGAGGAAATGCGCAGCGAAAACCTGTCGCACCTGTTCGACTTCAATCGCGCCTGGGCTCGCCAGATGAGCGAAGTCGACCCGACCTATTTCGACAAGCTGTCCCATCTGCAGACCCCGGAATTCCTGTGGATCGGTTGCTCCGATTCACGCGTACCGGCCAACCAGATCGTCGGCCTGCTGCCGGGCGAGGTCTTCGTTCATCGCAATGTTGCCAACGTCGTCGTCCATACCGACCTCAACTGCCTGTCGGTCATCCAGTACGCCGTCGATGTGCTGAAAGTGAAGCACATCATGGTCGTCGGCCACTACGGCTGCGGCGGCGTTGGTGCAGCGCTGCGCCGCGACCGGGTTGGCGTCGTCGACCTCTGGCTGCGTCACGTCCACGACGTGCACAACAAGCACTTGGCCAACGTCGACAACCTGCCCGAAGCCCTGCGCCACGACCGCCTGTGCGAACTGAACGTCCTCGAACAGGTGACCAATGTCTGCCACAACCCGGTCGTCCAGGACGCCTGGGCACGGGGCCAGCAATTGACCGTGCATGGCTGGATCTATGGCCTGAAGGACGGCCTGATCCACGACCTCGGCATCACCGTCGACACACTGAAAGATTTACCCGCCCGTTACGACGCCGCACTGAAAGCGTTGGACGCATGAAAACCTTTACCGCCCCGTCATTCCCGCGCAGGCGGGAATCCATCCCAAACAAGCCGCTGGATCGCCGCCTACGCGGGGATGACAAAGGCGGCGTGTCGTTTTGAACAACTCAGGAGAAATCAGCATGAATGACCCGATCGTTATCGTTTCCGCCGCCCGCACTGCCATGGGGGCCTTTCAGGGCGGCTTTGCCGGCCTGACCGCCGCCAATCTCGGCGCCGTCGCCATCAAGGCCGCCGTCGAGCGTGCCGGTATCGACGCCAACCTGATCGAGGAAGTGCTGATGGGCTGCGTGCTGCAAGCCGGCCAGGGCCAGGCCCCGGCCCGGCAAGCCGCATTGCAGGCAGGCCTGCCCCTCTCCGCCGGTTGCGCCACCATCCACAAGGTTTGCGGCTCGGCCATGAAGGCGACCATGCTCGGCCACGACGGCATTCTGGCCGGCTCCTACGGCGCCGCCGTGGTTGGCGGCATGGAGTCGATGACCAACGCTCCCTACCTGCTGCCCAAGGCGCGCGGTGGTTACCGCCTCGGCCACGGCCAACTGATGGACCACATGTTCCTCGACGGTCTGGAAGACTCCTACGGCAAGGAAACCCGCGGCCGCCTGATGGGCACCTTTGCCGAAGAATGCGCTGCCAGCTACGGCTTCACCCGCGAAGCACAGGATGAATTCGCCGTGCGTTCGACCACTCGTGCCATCGAAGCCAGCAACAACGGTAGCTTCGCCTGGGAAATCGCACCGACCACGGTCGCCGGCCGCAAAGGCGATGTCGTGATCGACAAGGACGAAGGCCCGTTTGCCGTCAATGTCGAAAAAATTCCGACGCTGAAGCCGGCTTTCAAGAAAGATGGCACGGTCACCGCCGCCAACTCCTCGTCAATATCAGACGGCGCTGCCGCCATGGTGCTGATGCGCGCCTCGCAGGCCGCCAAGCTCGGCCTGCAGCCGATTGCCCGCATCGTCGGCCATACCACCCATGCCGGTACGCCCGCCCTGTTCCCGTCGGCCCCGGTCGGCGCCATGCAGAAGCTGTTCGCCAAGACTGGCTGGACCGCTGAGTCGGTCGATCTGTATGAAATCAACGAAGCCTTCGCTGTCGTCACCATGGCCTCGCTGCACGACCTCAAGCTCGACCCGGCCAAGGTCAACATCCACGGCGGCGCCTGCGCGCTGGGCCACCCGATCGGCGCCTCCGGTGCCCGCATCGTCGTCACGCTGTTGGGCGCCCTGAAGAAGTACGGCAAGAAGCGCGGCGTGGCCAGCCTGTGCATCGGCGGTGGCGAAGCAACGGCTCTCGCGGTGGAAATGCTGTAATTGCCGCAAAAGGCCCTTTCGCTCACTTACGCCAAACTGGTCGCTGCGATGTTCATGTGGGGAGGCACCTGGATCGCCGGGCGCATCATCGCGCAGGAGCTATCGGCGCCGCTGGCTGTTGCCTCGATTCGCTTCGTGGTGACGGCGCTGGCGCTGGCCGGTTTCGCGCTACTCACGGGCAAAGGCGCTCCGGCGCCGAAAACTGCCCGTGAGTGGGGCGTGGTGAGCGGTTTGGGCTTTTTCGGCATCTTCCTTTACGGCCTGTGCTTCTTCTTCGGCCTGCAGCACATCACGGCCGGGCGCGGCGCGCTGGTCGTGGCCCTCAACCCGGTCGTCATTGTGCTGGCCGCCTGGCTGTTCGGGCATGAACGGATGAACCGGCGCAAGGCGCTGGGTAGCGCCATTGCCCTGGCCGGCTGCCTGACGGTGATCGGCAATGGCAATCCGCTGGCGCTGGTCGAAGGCACAGTCGGCCTCGGCGAGTGGCTGATTGTCGGTTGCGTGATGAGCTGGACGGCCTACACCTTCATCGGCCGGATGGCGACCAGGACGCTTTCGCCGCTGGCCACGACGCTCTACGCTAGCCTGATCGGCGCCCTGCTGCTCGGCCTCGCCGCCCTGGTTCAGGGCGATATCGCGCCGGCCAGCTGGTCATGGCGGGTGTGGACCGGCCTGTTTTTCCTCGCCATTTTCGGCACGGCCATCGCCTACACCTGGTTCACCGAAGCGGTGCACACGCTGGGCGCGGGGCATGCCTCGGTATTCATCAATCTGGTCCCCGTCTTTGCCGTACTGCAGGCGGCGCTGCTGCTCGACGAGCGCCTTGGCCTGCCCGTGCTGTTCGGCGGCCTGCTGGTCATCGCCGGTGTCTGGCTGACCACGAAACAAAAGATTTCTTTGGAGATAAGCAAATGATTCTGACCCAAGAACAGGAAATGATCCGTGACTCGATGCGCGCCTTCGCGCAGGAGCGCCTCGCCCCCTTCGCCGCCGAATGGGACAAGAACCATACCTTTCCGGCCGAGGCCCTGAAGGAACTCGGCGAACTGGGCGCCATGGGCATGGTGGTGCCCGAGGAATGGGGCGGCGCCGGCATGGATTACATGTCGCTGGTCCTGACGCTGGAAGAAATCGCGGCCGGCGACGGCGCCACCTCGACCATCGTCTCGGTCCAGAATTCGCTGGCCTGCGGCATTACTGCCAAGTACGGCACCGACGCGCAGAAGGAAGAATGGCTGAAGCCGCTGGCCCGTGGCGAAAAACTGGGCTGTTTCTGCCTGACCGAGCCACATACCGGCTCCGACGCCGCCGCGATCACCACGCGCGCCGACCGCGATGGCGACCATTTCGTGCTGAACGGCGTCAAGCAGTTCATCACCACTGGCAAATACGCCCACATGGCCATCGTCTTTGCCGTCACCGACAAGGCCGCCGGCAAAAAGGGCATCTCCTGCTTCCTGATCCCGACCGATACCAAGGGCTTCATCGTCGGCCGCACCGAAGACAAGATGGGCCAGCACGCGTCCGACACCGTGCAGATCATATTTGAAGACTGCCGCGTGCCGGCTTCCGCCCTGCTTGGCAAGGAAGGCGAAGGCTACAAGATCGCCCTGTCCAATCTCGAAGCCGGCCGCATCGGCATCGCTTCGCAAAGCATCGGCATGGCCCGCGCCGCGTTTGAAGCGGCGGTGCGTTACGCCAAGGAACGGGTCACCTTCGGCGTGCCGATCATCGAGCACCAGGCCGTCAATTTCCGTCTGGCCGACATGAATACCTTGCTCGACGCGGCCCGCCTGATGGTCTGGCGCGCCGCGATGCTCAAGGATGCCGGCAAGCCCTGCCTGAAGGAAGCCTCGATGGCCAAGATGTTCGCCTCCGAGGCGGCTGAAAAAATCGCTTCCGATGCCATCCAGATCCACGGCGGGGTCGGTTACACCAGTGATTTCCCGGTCGAACGCATCTACCGCGACGTCCGCATCTGCCAGATCTACGAAGGCGCCAACGACATCCAGCGGCTGGTCATTGGCCGCAGCATCGCTGCCGAGTAAGCCACAAACTGGCGGCCGACCGGAACGCACAAGAAATTCCGGCGGTCGCTGCCAACAGAGAAAACGAGGAGACGAGACATGACCGATAGCGACAAGAACCCGATCGATTTCTGGTTCGATTTTTCCAGCCCCTACGGCTACCTGATGAGCGAGAAGATCGATGCCATGGCGGCCAAATTTGGCCGCAAGGTGCGCTGGCACCCGGTGCTGCTCGGCGTCATTTTCCAGGCCACCGGCTCGCGTCCGCCGGCTGACGGCGTCAGCAGCAAGGGCAAGTACATGCTCCACGACTTCCATCGTTCAGCCCGCCACATGGGCATCCCGTACAACCCGCCGAGCCGCTTCCCGCTGCCGACCCAGAACGCCGCGCGCGCCTACTATTGGCTGCACGGACAGGACTGCGCCCTGGCCCGCCAATTCGCCCATGCAGTCTATCGCGGCTTCTTCGTCGACGACCTTGATGTTTCCTCTCCGGACACCGTGCTCGACATTGCCGCCAAGCTTGGCATCGACCGCGAGCAACTGGCTACCGCGCTGCAGGCACCCGAGATCAAGGCCCGCCTCAAGGATGAATGCGACAAGGCGCTGGCCGCCGGCGTCTTCGGTTCGCCACACGTGATCATCGACGGCGAGGCCTTCTTCGGCGCCGATCGCTTGCCGCAGATCGAACACTGGCTGGAAACAGGCGGTTTTTAAGCGGCAGCTTCCGAGGCAAACATGAAACGAATCTGCGTCTTCTGCGGCTCGAACGCCGGCCACAACCCGCTCTACCGCGCCGAGGCCGAAAAGCTCGGCCGGCTGCTGGCCGCCCGCGACATCGAACTGGTCTATGGCGCCGGGAACATCGGCCTGATGGGCGCGGTGGCCGATGCCTGCCTGGAAGCGGGCGGGACGGTCATCGGCGTCATTCCGGAAGCCCTGATGGGCAAGGAAGTCGCTGGCCGTGCCGTCGATCACCGGGCCCTGACGCGGATCGAAGTCGTCGATTCGATGCACACCCGCAAGGCCCGGATGGCCGAATTGTCGGATGGTTTCATCGCCCTGCCCGGCGGCTTCGGCACCTTCGAGGAATTCTGCGAAATCCTGACCTGGGGACAGCTCGGATTTCACGTCAAACCGATGGGCCTGCTCAACGTCAATGGCTTCTACGACCCGCTGCTCGGCCTGTTCGACCATGCGGTGCAGGAAGGCTTTCTGCGTGCCCAGAACCGGGCGATGGCGCTGGCTGATACCGATATAGAACACCTGCTCGACGCGATGGCCGCCTACCGGCCTGAGCCGGTCAGCAAATGGCTAAAAGGCAGTAGCGAGTTATGAAAAGCAGTTTTGAGTTGCTAGTCATTAGTCGCTAGCAAAACCACGTACCACACCTCTAAATACTAATAACTAGCAACTAACGACTAGGACGAGACATGACCATCCTGAAAACCCAACTCAACCCGCGCAGCGCCGACTTTCAGGCCAACGCGGATGCCATGCGGACGGTGGTTGCCGACCTGCATGAAAAGGTCGACAAGATCGCCCTCGGTGGCCCGGAAGCGGCCCGCCAGAAGCATCTGGCGCGCGGCAAGCTGCTGCCCCGCGAGCGAGTCAGCGGGCTGCTCGATCCCGGCACGCCCTTCCTCGAAATCGGCCAGTTTGCCGCCTACGGCATGTACGGCGGCGATGTCCCGGCCGCCTCGGTGATCGCCGGCATCGGCCGCGTGCATGGCGTCGAATGCATGGTCGTCGCCAACGATGCGACCGTGAAGGGCGGCACCTACTACCCGCTGACGGTGAAAAAGCACCTGCGGGCGCAGGAAGTCGCGCTGGAAAACCACCTGCCCTGCGTCTATCTGGTTGATTCCGGCGGCGCCTTCCTGCCGATGCAGGACGAGGTCTTCCCGGACAAGGAACACTTCGGTCGAATCTTCTTCAACCAGGCCAATCTGTCGGCCAAGGGCATCCCGCAGATCGCCGCGGTGATGGGCTCGTGCACGGCCGGCGGCGCCTATGTGCCGGCGATGTGCGACGAGTC
The DNA here is from genome assembly GCA_041909135.1 of Azonexus sp. Lineage (GTDB taxonomy): Bacteria > Pseudomonadota > Gammaproteobacteria > Burkholderiales > Rhodocyclaceae > Azonexus. The sequence goes on from JAYREA010000003.1 coordinate 248,333, forward strand.
GATCATCGTCAAGAATCAGGGCACGATCTTCTTGGGTGGCCCGCCGCTGGTCAAGGCGGCGACCGGTGAAGTCGTCTCGGCCGAAGACCTCGGCGGCGCTGACGTGCATACGCGTATTTCCGGCGTCGTCGACCATCTGGCTGAGAACGATGCCCATGCGCTGGCCATCGCCCGCCGCATCATCAAGGACCTGAACTGGAAGAAGCAGCCGCCGGTCACCCTGACCGCCCCGGCCGAGCCGCTTTATTCCGCCGAAGAGCTGTACGGTGTGATCCCGACCGACAGCAAGAAGCCTTTCGACGTCCGCGAGATCATCGGCCGCATCGTCGACGGGTCCGATTTCGACGAGTTCAAGGCGCGCTACGGCACTACGCTGGTCTGCGGCTTTGCCCGCATCTACGGCTATCCGGTCGGCATTGTCGCCAACAATGGCATCCTGTTCAGCGAATCCGCCCTCAAGGGCGCGCATTTCATCGAACTCTGCGCCCAGCGCGGCATTCCGCTGGTTTTCCTGCAGAACATCACCGGCTTCATGGTCGGCCGCAAATACGAAAACGGCGGCATCGCCCGTGACGGCGCCAAAATGGTCACCGCCGTCGCCACCGCCAAGGTACCGAAATTCACCGTCGTCATCGGCGGCTCCTTCGGCGCCGGCAACTACGGCATGTGCGGCCGTGCCTATTCCCCGCGCTTCCTGTGGATGTGGCCGAACGCCCGCATTTCGGTGATGGGCGGCGAACAGGCAGCCGGCGTGCTGGCCACCGTCAAGCGCGATGGCATGGAAGCGACAGGCAAGACCTGGAGCGCCGAGGAAGAAGCGGCCTTCAAGGCGCCGATCCGCGAACAGTACGAGACTCAGGGCCATCCCTACTACGCCTCGGCCCGTCTGTGGGACGACGGCATCATCGATCCGGCCGATACCCGGCGCGTACTCGGGCTTGGGTTGTCGGCTTCGATGAATGCGCCGGCGGAAGAGACGAAGTTCGGCATTTTCCGGATGTAAGGCGATGTACCTGCCCAAGCACTTCGCGGAAACCGACATTGGCACCCTGCACGCGCTGATGCGAGCCCATCCGCTCGCCACGCTGGTCAGCCATGGCCCTGACGGTCTGAACGCCAATCACATCCCGCTGCATCTGGATGCTGGCGCCGGCCCGAACGGAACGCTGCAAGGCCATATCGCCCGGGCCAATCCGCTGGCCAAGGCATCGGCCGTCGACGGCGAAATTCTGGTCATTTTTCAGGGGCCGGAAAGCTATATCAGTCCATCCGGCTACGCGACCAAGGCAGAGCACGGCAAGGTGGTGCCGACCTGGAACTACACGGCGGTCCATGCCTATGGCCAGTTGCGCCTGATCGACGATGCAAACTGGGTGCTGGCGCAGGTATCCGCCCTGACCAACGTGCATGAATCAAGCCTGGCAAAGCCCTGGTCAGTCAGCGATGCGCCGGTCGATTACATCGAAAAAATGCTGGGTGCCATCGTCGGCATCGAAATCACCATCAGCCGCCTGGTCGGCAAATGGAAAGTCAGCCAGAACCAGCCGGCCGCCAATCAGGCCAGCCTGATCGCGGCGCTGGACGGCCAGCCGATGGCAGAGTTGATCCGGCAACGACAACAATAATTGGAGCGAGACATGTTCACCGCACTAGAAATCGAACTGAACGGCCCGGTCGCCACCATCTGGATGAACCGGCCCGACCTGCACAACGCCTTCGACGAAACCCTGATTGCCGAACTGACCGCCGCCTGCGTCGCGCTTGATAAGGACGACGACATTCGCGTCGTCGTTCTCGCCGGTCGCGGCAAGAGCTTCTCGGCCGGCGCCGACCTCAACTGGATGAAACGCGCGGCCAACAATGGCCTCGACGACAACCTGAACGATGCCCGGGCGCTGGCCAAGATGCTGCGCACGCTGGCGGAAATGAAGAAGCCGACCATCGCCCGCGTGCAGGGTGCCGCGCTGGGTGGCGGTATGGGGCTGGCGGCCGCCTGCGACATCGCCGTCGCCTCGACCAAGGCGGTGTTCGCAACCTCCGAGGTCAAGTTCGGTATCATCCCTTCGGCCATTTCGCCCTACGTGCTGCGCGCCATCGGCGCCCGGCAGGCGACCCGCTATTTCCAGAGCGCCGAACGGATTGACTCTGTCCGCGCCCGAGAAATCGGTCTGGTCCACGAAGCCGTGGAACCGGAGCAACTGGATACCAAGGTTCAGGAAATCGTCACCAGCCTGCTGCAAGGTGGCCCGCTCGCCCAGGCTGCGGCCAAGGACCTGATCCGGGCAGTCGACAGCCGGCCGATCAACGACAATCTGGTCGAAGACACCGCCCACCGCATCGCCCACCTGCGCGCCACGCCGGAAGCCCGCGAAGGCATCGCCGCCTTCCTCGACAAACGTCAGCCCAACTGGATTGGGGAATAAACATGTTCACGAAAATCCTGATCGCCAACCGCGGAGAAATCGCCTGCCGCGTCATCAAGACCGCCCGCCGCATGGGCATCCGCACTGTAGCCGTCTATTCCGAGGCCGATGCCAACGCCCGCCATGTCCGCCTGGCCGACGAGGCCGTGCTGCTCGGCCCGGCCGCTGCCCGCGAGTCCTACCTGGTCGCCGACAAGATCATCGATGCCTGCAAGCGCACCGGTGCCCAAGCCGTGCATCCCGGCTACGGCTTCCTGTCCGAGAACGCCGACTTTGCCGATGCACTGGCCGCCAGCGGCATTACCTTCATCGGCCCGCCGGCCTCGGCCATTCGCGCCATGGGTTCCAAGTCCGAAGCCAAGAAGCTGATGGGCAGCGCCGCCGTGCCGCTGACGCCGGGCTATCACGGCGATGACCAGACGCCTTCGCTGCTGCACAAGGAAGCCGACGCGATCGGCTACCCGGTACTGATCAAGGCAGCCGCTGGTGGTGGGGGCAAGGGCATGCGCCTCGTTGAGAAATCGGACGACTTCCCGGAGTCGCTCGCCTCGTGCAAGCGTGAAGCCATTTCCAGCTTCGGCGACGACCATGTGCTGATCGAAAAGTACATCACCAAGCCGCGCCACGTCGAAATCCAGGTCTTTGCCGACACGCTGGGCAATTGCGTCTACCTGTTCGAGCGCGACTGCTCGGTGCAGCGCCGCCACCAGAAAGTGCTGGAGGAAGCGCCCGCCCCCGGCATGCCGGAAGAGCGCCGCCGCCAGATGGGCGAGGCCGCCGTCGCCGCGGCCAAGGCCGTTGGTTACGTCGGGGCCGGCACGGTCGAATTCATCGCCATGCAGGACGGCACCTTCTACTTCATGGAGATGAACACCCGCCTGCAGGTCGAGCACCCGGTCACCGAAATGATCACCGGCCAGGATCTGGTCGAATGGCAGCTGCGCGTCGCCGCCGGCCAGCCACTGCCGCTGCGCCAGGAACAGCTGGCCATCCGCGGCCATGCGCTGGAAGCGCGCATTTACGCCGAGGACGCCAGCAAGGGATTCCTGCCCGCCACCGGCAAGCTGATCCGTCTCGCCCCGCCGGCCGAGTCGATCAACGTGCGGGTTGATACCGGCGTCGAGGAAGGCGACGAAATCACGCCCTACTATGACCCGATGATCGCCAAGCTGATCGTCTGGGACGAAACCCGCGACGGCGCCCTGGCCCGCATGCGCAAGGCGCTGGCCGACTACCAGGTGGCTGGTCTGACGACCAATATCGACTTCCTGTCGCGGCTGGTGGCCTGCCCGGCCTTCGCTGCGGCCGATCTCGACACCGGTCTGATCGAACGCCAGAAGGAATTCCTCTTCCCCGAGGCGCAGGCGGTACCGCGCGACGTGCTGCTGGTCGCCACGGTCGGTGAATTGCTCTGGGAACAGCACGAGGCCAAGCAGGCCGCCAAAGCCAGCGGCGACCCTTACTCGCCATGGCATGCCCGCGACGGCTGGCGGATGAACCTCTCCTCAGCCCGCACCATCAGCTTCCGGGATGGTGAGGCGCTGATCGATGCTCAGGTCCGTTACCAGCGCGACCAGTGGCAGATCACGCTGAACGGCGAAACCACCCTGGCCCGTGGCAAGAAGCTCGAAGGCGACCGCTTTGCTGTCGAACTCGACGACCGCCGCCTGATGGCCAGTGTTGTCGCCGTCGCCGACAAGCGCAGCATCTTCCTGCAAGGAAGCACGTACTCACTCCTGCGCGACGACCCGCTGCACCGCGTCGATGCCGGCGACAGCCACGGCGGCGGACTGACCGCGCCGATGCCCGGCAAGGTCGTCGCCCTGCTCGCCCAGCTTGGTCAAAAGGTGGAAAAAGGCACGCCGCTGCTGATTCTCGAAGCGATGAAAATGGAGCACACCATCACCGCTCCGGCGGCTGGCACGGTTAAGGCCTTCTGCTATGCGGCAGGCGAACAGGTATCTGATGGCGCAGCGCTGGTCGAATTCGAGAGCGAATAAACGGCAATTGCAGCCTCCGGGGATTGGTGTTACTTTGGTAACACCAATCCCCGGAGCAAAACCATGGCCACGACATCCCTGAAAATCCCGGACGAACTCAAGCAACGCGCCATCCAGGCCGCGCAGCAGCAAGGCTTGTCCCCGCACGCATTCATGCTGGGTGCCATCGAAGAGACGGTACAGGCGGCTGAACAGCGGGCCAGCTTCATCGCCGAGGCACTGGCCGCTGAGCAGGAAATGCTGGCTAGCAGGGAAGGCTACGCAGCCGAGGATGTGCATCGCTACATCAAGGCACGCATCGCCGGTGAGAACCCGGAACGTCCTGAGGCTCGGCCTTGGCGCAAATAATCTACAGCCGCAAGGCGCTGGCCGACATCGAGGCGCTCACCGACTTCCTGGTAGCCAGTGACCCGCTCGCGGCCGCTGAAACGGCAGACCTGCTGATCGAGGCCATATCGCTACTGGATCGCCACCCGCTGATTGGCCGGCCAGTCGAAGTCGGTTTGCGCGAACTACTCATTTCGCGAGGCAAGACCGGTTACGCAGCGCTCTACCGTTTTCGGGAGAGCGACGATGTTGTGATGATCCTGGCCATTCGGCATCAGCGCGAAGCGGGTTACTGGCAACACCATGAACGCTGAACCAGCGCCGCGATCCCCCTCGCTACTCTTGCGTCTCTTCGTCGTACTGAGCCTACTCGTCCTCACCGGATGCGGCGACATCTATCGCTACGCCACCAGCAGCGAGGTGGGCTGGGCGATCAAGCAGGAAATTCGAGACCGGCAGCAGACCACCATCAATCTCGCCAAACTGACCCGATTTTCGTGGGATGAACTGATCATCTTCGGTTCCTACACGCCCAACAACGAGATTTGTCGCCGGCTGCAACTCGACGACACAGCCTGCAAAGCTGCCGATCTCCCGGAGCCCCTGTACGACGGTTTGAGTTTGCTCGTCTTCCGGCTGAACGGGAAAATCGTCCATCGGGAGATTCATCTTGGCTATCACGGTGAGTTTCGTGTCGATGACCGAATCAGTTTCATGCGCCGGGATGCGATATTCACCGTCGAACCGGGCAGCACGCTCAGTGACGGCCAGCGCCAGTTGATTCTCCTCTGGCAAGCCCCTCATTAACCCTTCAAGGCAGAAGCCATGACCCTCCCCACCCGCGTCAAAATCGTTGAAGTCGGCCCGCGCGACGGACTGCAGAACGAAAAGCAGGTCGTCCCGACCGACATCAAGATCGAACTGATCGACCGCCTGGCCGAGGCCGGCGTGAGCGTCATCGAGGCCACTTCTTTCGTCTCGCCGAAGTGGGTGCCGCAGATGGGCGACAATACGGCTGTCCTGGAGGGTATCAAGCGCCATCCACAGACCATTTACACGGCACTGACCCCCAATCTGCAAGGATTCGACGGCGCAATTCAGGCTGGCGCCAACGAAGTCGCCATTTTCGGTGCCGCTTCGGAAAGTTTTTCCCGGAAAAACATCAATTGCTCGATTGCCGAGAGCCTGAAACGCTTCGAACCCATCGTTTCCGCTGCTTCGGCACTCGAAATTCCGGTCCGCGGCTATGTTTCCTGCGTCGTCGGCTGCCCCTACGAGGGGGCGATCGATCCGCACAAAGCCGCCGACGTGGCAAAAATCCTGTTCGACATGGGTTGCTACGAGGTGTCGCTCGGCGACACCGTCGGCGTCGGCAATCCGGCCAGCATCCAGCGCATGATCGAAGCCTGCGCCAAGGTAGTGCCCATCAAGAAACTGGCCGGCCACTATCACGACACCTACGGCATGGCCATCGCCAACATCTACGCCTCGCTGCAGATGGGCATGGCGGTTTTCGACGCATCAGTCGCCGGCCTCGGCGGCTGCCCCTATGCCAAGGGTGCCTCCGGCAATGTCGCCACCGAGGACGTCGTATATTTATTGCAGGGACTAGGCATTGAAACCGGCATCGATCTGACTAAACTGGCAGCTATCGGCGACTGGATTTCCGGCGCCATCAACCGCCCGAACGGCGCCAAGGCCGGCCGGGCCCTTTGTGCCAGCACCGAGTGAACCTTTTCTCCGCCGTTACCGATTTCCTGAAGCCAGCCCCACCGCCGGACCCCTCCTTGCAGAAGGCGCTGGGGCGGGTGGCCGAACTGGTCGACCCGATGCTCAAGCTGGCACCGGGCTTCGAAAAAAAACTGAGCGGGCCGCTGCAACATGCGCTCGGTTACTGCGCCGGACTGGTCGCCTCGCTGCCCGGCCCCATCGACATCAACCGACAGGCTTTTGCCAACGACCCGCTGGTGCACGCGCTATTCGCCACGGCCGACGATATTGACCAGATGCTGGGCCGCAGCCAGGCCGTACGCGACTTCCTGAGCGAACCGTGCAGTTGGGAAAGCGATCATTTCTACGCCATGTTCGCCGCCCGCCGCCAGCAGAAGAAGCAACTCGGCATGGAGCAGCAAGGCGATGTCATTCGCAACGACGTGCCGCAACTGGTCCTCTATTTCTCCGGCCAGACCCTGATCGAACCGAGCTGTCAGCTCGAAACCAGCCTGCACGGCCTGCGCTGCAAGGCCCTCGAAAGCCTGCTTCACACTTTTCATTCCCACCTCGAGGTGCTGCGTCACGAAAGAGAAGGCCTGCGCTCCGACGTATCGCTCGAACGAGCCCACCTGACAGTCTTTCGCAGCGCCATGGGCGGCCATGAAATCGAGGTCGGCACCCGACACCTGGCCGAACTCGACGCCAAGCTGCGGCAAAGTGCCGAGGCCCTGATGCCGGAACATCTGCTTGCCGCCCTGGCCGACTATCTGCAATCGCCGGAACCCGCCCTGCACCTGACGCCGGTCAGCATTACCGTCGACCGCCAGGGCATCGTCAAGGATGAACCGGCTCAGGACATCAACGCCCACACCATCAATTTTCCGGAACTAACTGCCCGCGACCGGCGTCTGCATCTGGCCATGCTCGCCAGGATCAGCCGCGACGAAGCCCTCGAAGCCGTTGAGATGGTGCGCGATCAACAACATCGTTTCATGCTCATCTGATGGTTCCCTCTCCCTGCATCAACATCTGCCAGATGGATGCGACCAATGGCCTGTGTCTCGGCTGTTTTCGCACCATCGGCGAAATCACCGACTGGTCGCGCCTCGACGACGCGGCCAAAATGAACATCCTTGCCGCGGTGACCTGCCGTCAGCAGGAGTACGATTCCCGTAAGGACGAATCGCGCTGTAACAGCCACGAAAATGACTAACGAACAAGAAGACCTCTACCAATGCGTCGGCGTCTGCATGTCGGACCCCGACTCCGGCTACTGCCTCGGCTGCGGCCGCCCGCCGCTCGGCGAACCCGGCATCGTCGCCGAATTGACCCAGACCACAACGACCGTGCCAAGTAGCAAGGGTGATCCGGACACGCCGGAATGACCGTCACGCTCCCCGGCAGCATGCAGGTTCTCGAGCGCGGCTGGCTGTCGGCCAACAACATCCTGTTTTTCGACGGCGCTCAGGCCACGCTGGTCGATAGCGGCTATGTCACCCATGCCGGACAAACCGTCGAACTGGTCCGCCACTCGCTGGCTGGCCGGCAGCTGAGCCGGCTGATCAACACCCATTCCCACTCCGACCACATTGGCGGCAACGCAGCGCTGAAGGCTGCCTTCGACTGCGAGATCATCGTCCCGGCCGGCCTGCACGCGGCGATTGCCGACTGGGATGAAGATGCCCTGCTGCTCTCGCCACTCGGCCAGCAGAATGCCCGCTTCCAGCACGACAGCCTGATCGGCGCCGGCAACGAAATCGAAATGGGCGGCCTCAACTGGCAGGCGCTGGCCGTCCCCGGTCACGACATGGAGGCGCTGGCCTACTACAACCCGGAGCAGCGCATCCTGATCTCGGGTGACGCCCTGTGGGAAAACGGTTTCGGGGTCATCTTCCCTGAACTGCTCGGCGAAGCCGATGGCCTGGCCAGCGCGCGGGCGACGCTGGAAATGCTGGCCAAACTGCCCATCGACGTCGTCATTCCCGGTCATGGCCGACCCTTCGACACGGTCGATGCCGCTTTCGAACGCGCCTTCCGCCGCATCGACCAATTCACCCAGAACATCCAGCAACTGGCCTGGCACGCCATCAAGGTCATCATCTCCTTTGCCATGATGGAAAAGCGGCGGATCGCGAAAAGCGACTTTCCCGCCTTCGTCCTTGCCCTGCCCTTCGCCGTGGACGTGAATACGCGCTTTCTCAGCATGGAAGACAACGCACTGGTCGCCAAGGTCGAACGTGAACTCCTGCTGGTCAATGCCCTCCGGCTTGAAGACGGCATGATCGTTGCCGGCTGAACCTGCTGGCATCTACGCCGGCAGACCCGTACAATCAAACCCTTATTTAGCCTGGGGGGTTTCCATGAGTTTCCGTAACCGTCTGTTGCTCGGGATGACCTTGATCATGGCGGCCTTCATTGCCGCAGTGGTCGTCGCCAACAGCGGCCTGCGCAGCACCTCAGCCCGCTTCGGCAACTTCCTCGACGGCATCGGGGCGCTGCAGCAGGGTTATCAGGAGATGTACAGCCAGGGCCTGCAAATGGGCCAAGCCTTGCGCAACATCGTGCTCGACCCGGCCAACCCCAAGGCCTATGAAAACCTGGAAAAAGCGCGCAAGGATTTCGCCACCGCCCGTGACGCAGCCGCCCGTGCTACCGCCACTGTCGAAGGTTTTGGCGACGCACTTTCCCGCCTTGGCCCCCTGGCCAAAACCCAGGCCGAAGCTCAGACAGAGGTCATGGCCGCACTCAAGGCCGGGCAGGTCGACGAGGCAAAAGCCCTGATCAACAGCAAGGAAACACCAGCCTGGCGAGCCATGAAAAAAGCGCTGCTCGACGATCTCGACAACATCCGCAAGGCGACGGACAGCCAGCGCCAGGAGGTGGCCAGCAAGGCCGAACAAATCCAGAACATCATGCTCGCCCTGTCACTGCTCGCCATCGTGGTCGGCATCGTCAGCGTCCTGACCACGCTCAACTATGTCCGCCGTGAACTCGGCGGCGAACCGGGCTATGCCCGCCAGGTGGCGAATGCCGTGGCGACCGGCGACCTGACGCAACCGATCGCCCTCGGCGATGGAGACACCGACAGCCTGCTGGCCGGGCTGGCCGGCATGCAGAACCATCTCCGGGAACTGGTCAGCGCCCTGGCCAACCATGCCCGCGATGTCGCCCAGACAGCCAACCAGATGGCTGCCGTGACCAATCAGGTGGCCAGCGGCAGCACTCGGCAACTTGAAGTCACCCACGCCATGGTCGGCAACGGCCAAAGCCTGACGGCCAGCCTCCATCAAGTCATGGGTGCGGTCAATGAAGCCGAGCAGATGGTGAACGGGTCGAGCCAGATTTCCGGCAGCGGGGCCGCGCTGGCCAGCAAGGCTGCCCATGAAACCAAGGCCATGGCGGCCTCGGTGCAATCGACGGCCACCCATATCCGGGAACTCGGCGCCCTCTCGGTCCAGATCAATTCCATCCTCGGCGTCATCTCAGACATCGCCAGCCAGACCAATCTCCTCGCCCTCAACGCCGCCATCGAAGCGGCACGGGCCGGTGAGCAGGGCCGCGGCTTTGCGGTCGTCGCCGACGAGGTCCGCAAGCTGGCTGAACGCACGGCAAAATCGACCGCCGAAATCTCGGCGATGGTTGAAAGCATCCACTCCGGTACGTCGCGTGCTGTCGAAGGCATGGAATCCGGGCTGCATCAGGTCGACGAAAGCGTCCACCTGTCGAATCAGGCCCGCGATGCCTTTGATCGCATGAACGCCAGTTCCCTTGAGGTGCAGCAGGTGGTGTCGCGCATTTCCGAAGCCATCAACGTCGAATGCCAGAACGAGGGCAGCATGCAGGTGCACATCGAGCAGGTGCGCAAGCTGACCGAAGATAGCGCCCGGGCCATGCAGGAAGTCGTCGCTTCGGCTGAACGCCTGAAGAACGTGTCGGGCGCGCTGACCCAGCAAGTCTCCCGCTTCAAGCTGTAGGCTAAGACGTCGGCAGGTAACGCCGAACCAGATTCACCCAGTAGCTGGCGCCCAGCGTCAGCAATTCGTCGTTGAAATCGTAGTGCGGGTTGTGCAGCGTGCAGCCGCCGGTACCCGGCCCGTTGCCGAGCCAGACGTAGCAGCCCGGCTTCTCGTTGAGCATGTAGGCGAAATCCTCGGCGCCCATCGAGGGCAGGATGTCGGTCAGCACTTTTTCCGGCCCGAACACCTCGGCAGCCACCTGCTGGCAGAATTTTGCCTCGGCGGCGCTATTCACCGTCGGCGGATAGCGGTGGTCAAAGACGACATTGATCTGCGCCCCATTGGCCGCCGCGATGCCGCTGCACAGGCGCTCAATGGCCCGTTCGACGGCTTCCTGCACCTCCGGCTTGAAGGTGCGGATCGTGCCGCGCAGCACCACCTCTTCCGGAATGATGTTCCAAGCCTCGCCGGCATGGAATTGCGTGACACTGACCACTGCCGACTCGCAGGGGTGCAGCGTGCGGGCCACCACGGTCTGCAGCGCCTGCACCAGTTGCGCCCCGGCGACGATGGAATCGACCCCCTGATGCGGCATGGCGGCATGGCAGCCGTGGCCGCGCACGACAATCTCGAAAGCACAGGTGCCGGCCATCACCGGCCCCGGCATGACCATCATCTCGCCGACTGGAATGCCCGGCCAGTTGTGCAAGCCGAACACTGCCTCGACCGGGAAGCGCTCGAACAGGCCATCCTCGATCATCACCGCCGCCCCGCCTTCCGATTCCTCGGCCGGCTGGAAGATGAACACGGCGATGCCATCGAAATCGGGTTTTTCGGTGAGATAGCGCGCCGCACCGAGCAGCATCGCGGTATGCCCGTCATGGCCACAGGCGTGCATCTTGCCCTGGTGTCTCGAATGGTGCGGGAATTCGTTCAGTTCGCAGAGCGGCAGCGCATCCATGTCGGCGCGCAGGCCGATCATCCGCTGGGATGACCCGGCCCGCAGCACGGCAACGACACCCGTCCGGGCAATGCCGCGATGCACTTCCAGACCGTAACGCTCCAGTTCGCGCGCCACGATGTCAGACGTCCGGTTCTCGTCGAAAGCCAGTTCCGGATGGGCATGGATATCGCGGCGCAGGGCCGTCAGTTCGGCCAGAAAAGGCAGATCGAGCAAGGGAAGTGTCGGGGGCATGGTCGTCTCCTGTTTTTTATATTATGCCGCGGGTTGATACCGGACGCTGCCTTGATTATGCTCCGCTCCATGGAACTCATTCTGATTAGCGGCCTGTCCGGCTCCGGCAAATCCGTCGCCCTGAACCTGCTCGAAGATTCAGGCTATTACTGCGTCGACAACCTGCCGGTCATCATGCTGACCGTACTCGCCGGGATGCTGAAGGAAGAAGGGATCAAGAAAACCGCGGTCGCCATCGATGCCCGCTCCGGGCATGGCATCGACTTGCTGGCCTCCAAGATGGAAAGGCTGACCAAGTCGGGCATCAACCTGACTTTCCTCTTCCTGCATTCAACTGAAGAAACGCTGCTCAAGCGCTATTCGGAATCCCGCCGTCGCCACCCGCTGGCCAGTGCGGACCAGACCCTGGTCGAAGCCATCCGGGCCGAACGCGACCTGCTCGAACCCATTTCCGGCCTCGGCCACCGCATCGACACCAGTGGCATGAAGGCCAACGGCCTGCGCGAGTGGGTCCGCCAGTTCATCGAGGCCGAGCCGGGCCAGGGCCTGACGCTGATGTTCGAATCCTTCGGCTTCAAGCACGGCATTCCGCTCGACGCCGACCTCGTCTTCGACGTGCGCTGCCTGCCCAACCCGCACTATGACCCCGAACTGCGCCCGCTGACCGGCAAGGATCAGCCGGTGATCGCCTTCCTCGAAGCCGAGGAAGAAGTCTGCCGGATGCGCGACGACATCGCCCGCTTTGTGGCCACCTGGCTGCCCTGCTATATCCGCGACAACCGCAATTACCTGACCGTCGCCATCGGCTGCACCGGCGGGCAACACCGTTCCGTCTACATCGCCGAATGGCTGGCTGAAGATTTTGCCAGCCGGGCCCGAGTGCTGGTCCGCCACCGCACACTGGCCGGCAGTTAAACCTTGAAACACTGGCTGGTCCTGATCCGGCCCGGCGACTGGCTGGTCATCCTGGGCAGTGCCGGACTGGTAGGTGCCAGCATCCCGGTTTTCTGGCAAGGCGGCCTGGCTGACCGGGCGATCATTCGCCAGGAAGGCAAAGTCTTCGCTGAAGTCGATCTCAAGGCCCGTAAACAATTTGCAGTCAGCGGCCCGCTCGGCACCACGCTGATCGCCGTCGAACCCGGCCGCGCCCGCGTCGTCGCCGACCCCAGCCCACGGCAGTATTGCGTCAGGCAGGGCTGGCTGATGCGCCCCGGCGAAATCGCCATCTGCGCCCCGAATCGCGTCAGCGTCCAGATCGCCGGGCGGACCAAGGTCTATGACTCGATCAGTTACTGAACTCGTCGTCACCGCCGAAGACCGGCGCGTCGCCTGGCTGGCCACGGCCGCCGTCGGCCTGTCGCTGGTCGATGCCGCCATTCCCTCGCCGCTACCGGGCGTCAAGCCGGGGCTGGCCAATATCGTCACGCTGGTTGTGCTGGCCCGCTACGGCTGGGGTACCGCCGTCTGGGTCAGCGCTCTGCGCGTACTCGCCGGCAGCCTGCTGCTCGGCTATTTCCTCGCCCCCGGCTTCTTCCTGTCGCTGACCGGTACGACGCTCAGCCTGCTCACCCTCGGCCTCGCCCGCCACCTGCCGGCGCGCTGGTTCGGCCCGGTCAGCCTGTCCATCCTCGCCGCCTTTGCCCACATTGGCGGCCAGTTGCTGCTCGCCCGCGTCTGGCTGATCCCGCACGACGGCGTCTTCCTGCTCACCCCGGTCTTCGCCGGGGCGGCGCTGGTATTCGGCACCATCAACGGCCTGATCGCGGCTAAACTGCTGGCTGAACCTGCGCCTGCGGAATCGCCCCAATGAACAAGACCATCTGCCTCGCCCTGACCGGTGCCTCCGGCATGCCCTACGGCCTGCGCCTGCTCGAATGCCTGCTCGAAGCCGGCTGCCGGGTGCAATTGCTTTACTCGCAGGCATCACAGATCGTCGCCAGGCAGGAAATGGATGTCGAACTGCCATCGCGCCCGGCTGAAGCCAAGGCCGCCCTGCTCGCCCGCTTCCCCGCTACTGACCCCGACCTGCTGGCGGTCTATGGCCGCGAGGAATGGTTCGCCCCGGTCGCCTCCGGCTCCAACCCGCCGGACGCCATGATTATCTGCCCGTGCAGCATGGGCACGCTGGCCGCCATCGCCCAGGGCCTGGCTGACAACCTGATCGAACGCGCCGCCGATGTCGTCATGAAGGAAGGGCGCAAACTGGTCCTCGTTCCCCGCGAAACCCCCTTCTCGTCCATCCACCTCGAAAACATGCTGCGTTTGAGCCGGGCCGGCGCCATCATCCTGCCGCCCAGCCCCGGCTTCTATCACCACCCGCAGAACGTGCAGGACATCGTTGATTTCGTCGTCGCCCGCGTGCTCGACCAGGTCGGCGTCGCGCATACGCTGATGCAACGCTGGGGCGAGGCGCGCTGACATGGGCTGGTTCGACTTCACCCGCTCGCCATCCGGCAACGCCGTCGAGACGCTGCGCATCCCACTCTTCCCGCTCAGCACGGTTCTTTTCCCCGGCAGCCTGCTGCCGCTGAAGATTTTCGAGCAACGCTACCTCGACATGGCCGCCGCCTGCATGAAGGAAAACACTCCCTTCGGCATCTGCCTGATCGAAAAAGGCAACGAAGTCGGCGAGACAGCGACTCCCCACGCCATCGGCACGCTCGCCACCATCGGCAACTGGGAGATGGAGCAACTCGGCATCCTGATGATCACCGCCCACGGTGGCCGCCGCTTCCGCATCATCGAAACCACAACTGGCCCCGGCAACCAGCTCGAAGCCAGCGTCGAACTCCTCGCCGAAACCGGCCCAACGCCGCTACCGCAAGAACGCGAACGCCTCGTTCCCCTGCTCCGCCGCATCGTCGGCGACCTCGGCCAAGAACGCATACCGGAACCGCATCGCTACGACGAAGCCGAATGGGTCGGTTTCCGGATCACCGAAGTCCTGCCCATCCAGAACCTCGCCAAGCAAAAGCTGCTCGAACTGGATGATCCGCTGGCCCGGCTGGAAATTCTGGAAAAATACCTGAGCCAGCGGAAGTTGCTCGGCTAAGCTGTAAACGCAAAAAGAGCGAGCACGCATACTCGCCCTGACAAGCAAGATCAGTTGATGCGACGTGCCGACTTCATCAGCTCGGCAGGAACATCTGCAACCGAAACGATGGTCAGAGAATTGTCTGCCTTCGACGTTTTGGTGCCAACGGCAGCCAGTGCTTCATCCACCTTGTCCGTTGAAAGCGAATACATCGCACCGGTGTTCGGATCGACGATCAGCATGCCGAGGATCAAACCACCGAAAATGATGTTGCCGAAGTACCAGCCATTGACTTGAGCGGTAACGACAACTTCTTTCGACTCAAACCCATCCTTGTCAAATTTGACCGTATAAATCTCAGGCTTGAAATAGCCGGCGCCTCGATTCAGCGTCACAGTCATCGGAGAAACGCCAGAATGAATCTTTTCTCCAGCACGATTGATGACGCTTACATTAGCGCCTTCAGGCGTGCTTTTGATGGTCAGCGGTTGGGTCGTGCTACCAATGATAGTCGCGCAACCACTCAAAGCCAGAGCAACGACACCCGCCATAACTGTTTTTTTCATATACCCACACCCTTTTCATTTATTTGTAGAAAATCGATATAAGTCGGCATTTTTACAAATTTTAACGGTGTTGTATCTACAACTTAAGTCATAGCAATATCATCTATTGCATGCTAGACGAGGCACTAACGATTATTTTTAACAAAAATTGAAACGCGAAATATGCCATATACACCATGATCACCCTGCCGTAAGCATGATCGACCAGACAACAAAAAAGCCAACCCGCTGCGGTTGGCTTTTCTTTTGCAGATCAAGGATCTACCTGAATTCGATGTGGAGCGGGCGAACGGAATCGAACCGTCGGCTCTTGCTTGGGAAGCAAGGGTATTACCATTATACGACGCCCGCTCTGGGCGAAAGGCTGCATTCTAAGCGCAGAAGGCGCTTGGTTCAATCTTCCTGATCGGCGGCCAGGGTGGCGTAGCGTCCGGCGTGGAAAAGCAGGGGGGCGAGATCGACGCGTTCGCCGAAGCGCTCGACGCGGCCGACGAAAATGGTGTGATCGCCGGCGACATGGGCTGTTTCGTTGGCGACTTCGAAGGTCGCGCAGCAGCCTGGGAAAACCGGGGCACCGCCGGCGCCATGCTGCCAGGGCAGGCCGACAAAACGGTCGGCTGGCCAGGTGGCGAAGCGATTGGAAATATCCTGCTGCTCGGCCGAGAGGATATTGATGGCGTGATGGCTGGCTTGGCGAAACGCTTCGAGGTTATGCGAATTGTTGTCCAGGCACCAAAGGACCAAGGCCGGGTCGAGCGAAACCGCCGAGAAGGAATTGACGGTCAGGCCGATCGGATGACCATCCGGGTCGATAGCCGTGACGACGGCAACGCCGGTGGCGAAGCGTCCGAGGGCATTGCGCAGGGCGCGGCTGTCGTGTTGCGGTTGGGTCATCGGGTTTGATTTGCGTCAAAAGGCCGTATTATCCGTGCTCCCGCAGCTTGCGTCGAGGCAGAATTTGGCCACCCCGAACCCATTCACCGAACAATTGATCGCCTGGCAGAAGATCGCCGGGCGCCACGACCTGCCCTGGCAGAACACGCGCGATGCTTACCGGATCTGGCTTTCCGAGATCATGTTGCAGCAGACGCAGGTCAGCACGGTAATGCCCTACTACCTGCGTTTCCTGGCCAGTTTTCCGGATGTAAGGGCACTGGCTGCGGCGCCGATCGAAGCGGTGATCGAGCACTGGGCCGGCCTCGGTTATTACGCCCGGGCGCGCAATCTGCATCGCTGCGCCCAGCAGATTGTCGCGACCTACGGCGGAAACTTTCCGGATTCGCTCGAACAACTGGCCGGCCTGCCCGGTATTGGCCGGTCGACGGCCGCCGCCATTGCTGCCTTTTCGTACGGGCGGCGGGCGGCAATCCTGGACGGCAACGTCAAGCGGGTGCTGTGCCGGCAGTTCGGGATCGCCGGCCTCACCGCTGCCACGGCCGTGGACCGCCAGCTTTGGGCGCTGGCCGAAAGCCTGCTGCCAGATCAGGATATCGAGGTTTATACGCAGGGCCTGATGGACCTCGGGGCCACCTTATGTACCCGCAGCAAGCCACGCTGCGCGGATTGCCCGGTGGCTAGCGGCTGTGTGGCCCGGCGCGATGGGCGGCAGAACGAACTGCCGACGGCAAAACCACGCGCCAAGCTGCCTGAACGAACCGCCACTTTCGTACTGTTCAGCGATGGACACCGCCTGCTGCTTGAGCGCCGCCCGCCGAGCGGTTTGTGGGGCGGTCTGCTGGTGCCGCCCGAGGGTGAGCCGGATCAGGTTGCCGCCCGGCTTGGCTTGCGCCTGGGCGAACAGTCGCCACTGCCCGCCCTGAAGCACAGCTTTACGCATTTCAAGCTGACGCTGGAGCCAGTGCTATGCCGGATTGAGCCATCTGCTCACTTAGGCGAAGCCGGGCTTGAATGGGTTGATCTCGACAAGGCCGCCGAAGCCGGCGTGCCGACGCCGATCCGCAAACTGATCAGGCGGGTTGCCAGCGCAGCGGGCTGATGCCCCAGTGCTCGTAGTTTTCGGCCCGCACGATCTGGCCGTAGTGGTTGCCGATCTTGCGCGCCAAGTCGACCTCGACCGGCTCCGTGACGTATTGCTTGCGACCGGCGTGGTAAATGACCCGAACAATCGGCGTCAGCATGTTGTCGGGGTGCAACTGTTCGACCACGGCGAGATGGCCGCTTTCGAGCAGGACCAGCGTGCCGACCGGATAGATGCCGACAGTCTTGACGAAAGCGGCGACCAGCGCCGGGTCGTATTGCGTGCCACCCTCGTCGTAGAGCTGGCGCAGTGCGTGCGATGGTGACATCGCCGCCCGGTAGGGGCGCTCCGAGGTCATCGCATCGTAGGTATCGACAATGGCTGCCATGCGGCCGGCCATCGAGATTTCATCGCCGGCCATCCGGTACGGGTAGCCGCAACCGTTGTAGCGTTCATGGTGCTCAAGGACGACGGCAACCGACATTTCCGACAGCCGCGAGGTTGCTTCGAGCACGGCCAGCCCTTCCTCGACATGGCTCTGGACGATGGAGTATTCGGCTTTGGAGAGCATGCCCGGCTTGCTGACCAACCGGGCATCCAGGGCTGCGTTGCCGATGTCCTTGACCATGGTGCCGAGCGCCAGCTTCCCGATTTCTGCCTCGGGCAAGCCCTGATGCCGGCCGAAGGCGATGATCAGCCCCGCCGTTGCCACGGCATGTTCAGTTGCGTAGGCCTCCTGACGTTTCAGGCGGGCCAGCGGCACCAGCGCATCGGGGTTGCGAATCACCGACTCCATCATTTTGCTGACTACCGGCTCAAGCTGCGCCGCATCGACACTGAGACCGGCCTTGGCAGCCAGCATCAGGCCGCTGACCGTGCTGCTCGCCTCGTTCAACAGGCGGGTCGCCCGGCGCCTTTCCTCACCCAGCGAAACGGTATGGGGCATGGCGGCCCGGATCTCGGCCAGCGACTTGAACTTTTGCTCGACGGCGTTGATCCGCGCGATCGGCGAAGGCGGCAGATCGATACCTTTCTGGGTGTCGATGCTGACCTCGGTGATGCCCTGCTCCTTGAGCTTCCAGATATGTGCCTCATCGCGCACCTTGAAACGGCGGATCCAGATCGAATGATCGAGCCAACGCTTGTGCAGATCCACGACATACATGCCGGGCAACAGCTGATCGATGGAGAGCTGGCGGATCATCGGGCTATTTTTTTACCTCGGCTTCAGCCGCACGGCGCTCGGCTTCGAGCTTTTTGACGGCCACCCTGGCATCGTGAGCTTCCTGCTTCTGGCGATGCTTTTCAGCCTGCTCGGCCTTGCGCTTTGCCCCTTCAGCCGCCTTTTTTGCCTTGTCCGACTGGGTCGCTTCCGCCTTCTGCTCGGCGGCCTGCCGGCTCGCTGCCGTATCCGCCTCGCGGGCCTGCATCTCGGCTTCGCGACGCGGCGCTTCTTCGGCGCGCTGGCGGTCACGCTCGGCAATCTGTTCCTTCTTCACCTCGCGCTCCAGCGCCCGGCCCTCGGCCTCCAGACGTCGCGCTTCATGGGTGGTTTTCAGGTATTCCCGATCGGCGTCGATGCGGCAGGAATTGACGAGAAATTTTTTCCCGCACTCAAGCTGCTTCTGTTCTTTTCGCTGGAGACCTTCTTCCTTGAGCGACCTGCTTTGGTCCTGCAAGGCGGCGGCCTTGTCCAGGCGCTCCCGCCACGAGGCCTGCTGCTCGCCTTCCGCCCCGGGTTCCACGGCCAGTGCGGCAAGCGGTAGCGCCAGCAGGGCGATCAGGCCGGCAACCACTGATAGGGATCGATTTTCCATTTGTCGTAATTCTCGAAACTGGCAACTTTGTCCTGCACCTTGGAGAGATCGATGACCTCTGGCGGAATGTAGTGTTGCTGGCCGGCGTGGTAAAAAATGCGGACGACGGGTTGGAGCAGGTTGCCTTCATTCTGCTCGACGACCACGCCCATGCGGTTGCTTTCCAGCCGAACCAGCGTGCCGGTCGGGTAGATGCCGATGGCGCGGATGAAGGTCTGCACCAGTTGGGGGTCAAAATGATGCTTGCTCCATTCGAGCAGCTTCTTCAGCGCCTGCGTCGGCGGCATACCGCGGTTGTAGACCTTGTCCGAAGTGATCGCATCATAAACATCGACGATGGCCGCCATCTGCCCGTAAAGCGAAATTGAACTGCCCGGCAGGCGGTTCGGGTAGCCGGTGCCATCGAAACGCTCGTGATGCTCGGCCACAACCTGCCTGGTCGCGACGCTGATGCCGGGAACGTCCTGCAGCAGGCGCAGGCTCTCGGCCACGTGCGACTTCATCTTGGCAAACTCGTCGTCGGTCAGCTTGGCCGGCTTGTTGAGGATGGCCTCGGGTATATGGGCCTTGCCGATGTCGTGGAGCAGGCCGCCGAGGGCGATTTCCCGGATCGTCTCCTTGGGCAGCTTCATGGCGCGGCCGAAAGCAATCAACAGGGTACTGACGCTGACCGAATGTTCGAAGGTGTAATCGTCGAGGTTCTTCAGGCGGGCCATCGGCAGCAACGCGTCCTGATGCCGGAAGACCGACTCGACCATGCTATCGACCAGCGGATCGAGGCGCTCAACCTGGATTTGCTGGCCCAAGCGCACATCATCGAGGACCAGCCGGGCCATCTTGTTGGCTTCGACATGCAGGCGCCGGGCGCGGGCCGCTTCATCCTTCAGTTCAGTGGCAACCGGCTTTTCGGCCCGCTTCTGGGCGATTTCCTGCAAGCGGCGTTCAAGATCGGCATTGACCTCGGACTGCGTCGGCGCCGCCCAGACATCGGCCCCCTTGATCGTGTCGATATACAACTCGCGGATACCGAGATTGACGATCTTGTCGACCGTCGCCTCATCCTTGACGAAGAAGGCATTGGAGACGAAGGGATGATCGAGCCAGCCACAATTGAGGTCGTGGATGTACATGCCCGGCTTGAGCTGTTCGGTGCGAATCTGCTTGATCATTCGGGAATTCTAGCAGGCGTTTACAAACCGTCGCCAAATTCCCGGAAAAGTGCGGTAAACGTTTGTAAAAATTGTGGATTTGGCCATTTTTAAAGCTTGAATACCAAGGCTTGGGGCAAGCCTGTCGGCGCCCGCGCTGTTCGCCGATAAACAAGGCGGGTCGTTATAATCCACCCCCTCATGATCGCCTTACGCCAAGTCACCTTCGCCCGCGCCGGCCGCCCCCTGGTCATCGACGCCTCCGTCCAGATCCATCCCGGCTGGAAAGTCGGCGTCGTCGGCGCCAACGGCTGCGGCAAATCCAGCCTGTTCGCGCTGCTCGCCAACGAGTTGCACGCCGAATCGGGCAATGTCGAAATCCCGGCCAGCTGGCACATCGCCCGCGTTGCCCAGGAAACCCCGGCCCTGCCCGACAGCGCCCTCGATTTCGTCCTCGACGGTGACGTCGAGCTGCGCCGCATCGAACGCGAACTGGTCGAGGCCGAAGCCAAGGGCGACGGGGTCGCCATCGGCCACCTGCACGCTCGCTACGGCGAAATCGGTGGCTATTCGGCCAAGGCCCGCGTCGCCGAAGTGCTGCACGGGCTGGGCTTTACCGATGCCGATTTCGCGCGCGCCGTGTCCGAGTTTTCCGGTGGCTGGCGCGTCCGCCTCAACCTGGCCCGCGCCCTGTCCTGCCGCGCCGACCTGTTGCTGCTCGACGAACCAACCAACCACCTCGATCTCGACGCCGTCTTCTGGCTGGAAAACTGGCTGAAGAATACCCCAGCGACGCTGTTGCTCATTTCGCACGACCGCGACTTCCTCGACGCCGTGGTCGGCCAGATCATCGCCATCGACCTCCAGCGCCTGACCCTGACCAGCGGCGGCTATTCCGACTACGAACGGGCCCGCGCCGCCCGCCTCGCCACGCAACAATCGGCCTTCGAAGCCCAGCAGCGCGAAATCGCCCACCTGTCCAGCTTCATCGAGCGCTTCAAGGCCAAGGCGACGAAAGCCCGGCAAGCACAAAGCCGGATCAAGACGCTGGAACGCATGGAAATGGTCGCCGCAGCCCATGTCGACTCGCCCTTTCATTTCAGCTTCCGCCAGCCGACCGCCCTGCCCGACCCGCTGCTGACCATCGAAAAGGCCGGGGCTGGCTACGCCGATCACAAGATCATCGACCACGTCACGCTGACGCTGCGCCCCGGCTGCCGCATCGGCCTGCTCGGCCGCAACGGCGCCGGCAAATCGACGCTGATCAAGCTGCTGGCCAATACGATTCCCCAGCAAGGCGGCGAACGCAAGGAAGCCAAGGCCCTCAACATCGGCTACTTCGCCCAGCACCAGCTCGAACAACTGCGCCCCGATGAATCGCCACTGCAACATCTGGTGCGCCTCGACCCGACGGCCACCGAGCAGGAACTGCGTGACTACATCGGCGGCTTCGATTTCCGTGGCGACATGGCGACGCGCGCCATCGAACCCTTCTCCGGCGGCGAGAAATCGCGCCTGGCGCTGGCCTTGATGATCCGCACCAAGCCCAACCTGCTGCTGCTCGACGAACCGACCAACCACCTCGACCTCGAAATGCGCGAAGCCCTGACCTTCGCCATGCAGGATTTTGAGGGTGGCGTCGTCTTCGTCTCGCACGACCGCCATTTGCTGCGCACCTGCGCCGACGAACTGCTGCTCGTCACCGATGGCAAGGTCACTGAATTCGACGGCGATCTTGACGACTACGCCGCCTGGCTGGCTGCCCAGCGCAGTGCCGAAAAGGCCGCTGAACCGGATGTCGCCGCAGAAAAAACCGAGCGCCTGCAGCAACGCGCCGATGCCAAGGCCAACCGGCAGGCTCTACTGGCCCAACGTCGGCCGCTGGTCAAAGAGATCGAGCAACTGGAACGCAAGCTGGCCAAGTGGAATGAGGAAAAAGCCGCGCTGGATGCCCAGTTCGCCGATCCGACCTTCTACACCACGGTCGACCGGGCCAAAAGCGAAGAATTGCATCGCCAGGCCGGGCTGCTTGGCGAGCAGATTGATGCGGCCGAAATGCGCTGGCTGGAGGTGCACGAGGCACTGGAGGCCCTGCCTTCAGCGGATTGAGGAGGATTGCTCTATCCTCCTCGCCTGCCCTTGCCTATCGACGCCCGATCAAGACACCGAGCAGCAAGCCGACGCTGGCCGCAATGCCGACCGATTGCCACGGGTTCTTCCGAACACAGGCGTCGGTCGCCGTGGCAGCAGCCCTGGTTTTTTCCAGAACAGCCGCTTCGGCATCGGCAACGCGCACCTTGGCAGCTCCCAGACGCTCGCTGATGCGCTGACGCACGTCGAGCATCTTGTCGCCTGCAACACCGGCAGTCTCGCGAAAGATTTCCTCGGCGTCAGAAACAACCGCTTTCATGTCGGCAACAATTTTTTGGCTGTTGCCCAGATCGCTCACATTAGACATATTTCACCTCGGCAGATTAAAAGGAACCCGGCTTACCCAGTCACTGGTTTAGGTTGCGGTTTCTTACCCTTTGATTCCTTCTTTTTGTCTTTGCTACCCATGAGCTTCTCTCCTAAATAGATTGCGCGGGGACTACTCAATTCGCTTCCTCATCGTAGCCCGGATATTTGATCTTGGCCAATTTCTATTGCCCCATCAAGAAACCATACTGCCAACGGGGAAAGCTCGAAAAACACTCGCCGTTCTTGTCTCGCGCTGTGCTTATAATCAATCCATGCCACTGGATTTGAGGGGGATTCGGATGCGCTGGGTGACCAAAATGTTCATGCTCGCGTGCAGCCTGCTGCTGTGCGCTTCGACCCTGACTCGGGCCGAGGAAATATCGGCCGCGGGGCGACCATTATCGTTCGGCCTGATGCCGTATCTAAGCACACGCACACTACTGGCCAATTATCAGCCGCTTGCGGCAGCCCTTGAGGCGGCATTGAAGCAGCCGGTGCAGTTGTCGAGCGCGCCGGACTTTGACACTTTCGTCAAGCGCGTGCTGGATGGCGAATACGATATCGTACTCCTCGCCCCGCACTATGCCCGCCTGGCCATCACGGGTTATGGCTATACGCCGTTGCTGCTGCACAAGGCGCCGATCCGCGGTGTGCTGGTCAGCAGCCGGGCCCAGCCCCTGACCGCTTTCGACGACCTGCGCGGCGAAAACATCGCTATCGTCGACCGCAGCGCCCTGCTCGCCATCGCCGGGACCATCACGCTGGCCGAAAACGGACTGATCGAAGGTAGCGACTATCATTTCGTCGAAACAGTCAGCCACTCGAGCGCGCTGCACAACGCCACTTCGGGCAAAGCGAGGGCCGCTTTGATCTCTTATTCGACCCTGGTGCTCGCCGCCCCGGAATTGCAACGCGACGCCCTGCTCTGGCGGGATATTGCCAGTATTCCCGGACAGTTCTACATTGCGCACAGCCGGGTTCCGGCAGCCAGGCAGCAGGCAATCAAAGCGGCGTTGCTGGCTTTCGAGAAAACAACCGAAGGCCAGCAGTTCTTCGAAAAAACCAAGCACGGCGGATTCCGTGCCCCAAATGCCGAGGACTACCTATTGCTCGACAAGATGATGCCGGAAACCCGTCGCCAATTGGGTAACCTGATCCGCTGATGGCCCTGCCCCTTCCCCGCTCGCTGCGCGCCCGCCTGATTACGCTGACCGTCGTCGTCGAGATCGTGATGATCTCGGCCATCGTCTGGAACAGCCAACGCCTGATCGAGGCACATCTCGTCCGCCAGTTCGAGTTGCGTCGCGCCGAGATCAGCCTGCTGCTGCAAGCCGCATTGGGCCCCGCCATGGTCCAGCGCGACTATGCGGCAGTCAGCGAGACACTGACCAGCGCCCAGAAACTGCAGGGCATGGTGTACCTGATCATGTTCGACGAAGCCGGCCAGCGTATCGCGGCAGCCAATGCCGACCATGACGTACAAGCTTCCGGGGTGCTTGAATTCCGCATTCCGGTCACGGTTGAAAAACGCCCTTACGGCGAGCTTCAGGTCGGCATCGACCGCCGCTTTCTGGAGGAGGCGCGCCAGGAAATCCTGCTCCAGAATATCGCGCTCGCCCTGGTCGGCATTCTCACCTCGTCGGTCGTCCTTGGCGGCATTGCGCTGTGGCTGACGCGCCGTCTCGCCCGGCTGGTCGAAGCCAGTCACGACCTGGCCGAGGGCCAGAGTTTCAAACCCTTGCCGGGTAGCCGGAACGACGATATTGGCCAGGTCATCATCGCCTTCAATGGCATGGCCAAAACGCTCGAACGACGGGTCAGGGATCTGCAGGAGGCCGAGGGCCGGCAAAGGGCTTTGGTCGAAACCGTTGATGCCGAGCGCTCGCGGCTCGATGCGCTGCTCTCGGCGATGCGTCTGGGACTGGTTTTTGTCGATCAGAATGAACGTATCTGCTATCTGAACCCGGCCTTCGCCAGCCTCTGGTCGGTCAGTCTGGAAGGCCACCTGGCCAATCTGCCACTGGCCGATCTGCGCCGCTGGCTGGATACCGTGCTGACCGACAGTGGGCAGACGCAACTGTTCAGCGGCGATGGAACAACGGTCGAGCTGCTCCTGCACGAGGGCCGGATCGTCACCCAGCAGGGGGTGCCCGTCACCAGCGCCAGTGGCACGGAACTGGGGCGCCTGTGGATTTTCGAGGACGTGACCAGCGAGCGCCAGCTGGCCGAGCACCTGATTTTCATGGCTGAGCGTGACCCGCTGACCGGACTGGCCAACCGCGCCCGCTTCGCCGCCGAGCTGGACCGGCTGGTCAGCCGCTTCCAGCGCGATGCGAGCCAATGCGGCGCCGTGCTCTATTTCGATATCGACGAATTCAAGACCATCAACGACACCTTCGGTCACCGGGTTGGCGACAATGTGCTGGTCCGGACAGCGGATGTCGTCAATAAGCTGATCCGCAGTGACGAACTGTTCGCCCGCCTGGGTGGCGATGAATTCGCCGTTATTGCCCCGGGGGCCGACCTGGCTGGTGTGCAGGTCATGGCCGAGCGGGTGGTCAAAGCCCTGACCGGCCTCAGTTTCGAATTTGACGGCAAACGTTTCGGACTGACCATCAGCCTCGGCATCGCCCTCCTGCCGGAGCACGCTGCCAGCGCCGAGGAACTGGTTTCGCATGCTGATGCCGCGATGTACCAGGCCAAGCGCAGCGGCAAGAACTGCTGGCGCATCTATCGCCCCGATCTCGACGAATCCTCGCACATGCTCAGCCAGCTCGGCTGGAACGACAAGATCCAGGCAGCACTGAGCGAGAACAGGCTGGTTTTGCATTTCCAGGGCGTCCATGTGACGGCCACCCGGGCGGTCAGCCACTACGAGGCCTTGGTGCGCATGATCGATCCCGACAATCCGGACGAATTGCTGCAGCCAGGCAGCTTCATTCCGGCCGCCGAGCGGACCGGACGCATCGTCGACATCGACCGCTGGGTGATCGGTGCGGCAATTCGCAAACTGGCCGGCACGCCGACCCTGCCGGCACTCGCCGTCAACGTTTCAGCCCGCTCCTTCGACGATCCAACGCTGGCCCAAACCATCAGCGATCTGCTCGCCGAATTCGCGGTGGAAGCGCAGCGCCTGATCATCGAACTGACCGAAACTGCGGCGCTGGCCAACATCCGCGATTCGGAACGCTTCATCGACGACCTGCGCCGGCTCGGCTGCACCGTCTGCCTCGACGATTTTGGCGTCGGTTTCTCGTCCTTCGCCTATCTCAAGCACCTGTCGGCCGATGTCCTGAAGATCGACGGCATGTTCATTCGCAACCTGGTCAGCAATCGCGAGGATCAGGTTTTTGTCCGGGCCATCGTCGAAGTCGCCCGCGGCCTGGGCAAGAAAACGGTCGCCGAGTTCGTCGGCGATGCGCCGACACTGGCCCTGCTCGGCGAACTCGGGGTCGATTATGCCCAGGGTTACTACCTTTCCTTCCCGGTGGCCGAGATAAGCCCACCCTGATCGGGTAAAATGCTCCCTTTTTAGCCGCCGCAGGGAGTTGACCGTGCAAATCGTCTGTCTTGACCTCGAAGGGGTGCTCGTCCCCGAAATCTGGATCGAATTCTCCAAGCGCACGG
The DNA here is from genome assembly GCA_041909135.1 of Azonexus sp. GTDB lineage: Bacteria > Pseudomonadota > Gammaproteobacteria > Burkholderiales > Rhodocyclaceae > Azonexus. The sequence continues at coordinate 274,577 of JAYREA010000003.1, forward strand.
GTATTCCCGAGCTGATGCGCACGACGCGCGAAGAGCCGGACTACGACAAGCTGATGACCTACCGCCTGAACATCCTGCGCGAGCACAAGCTCGGCCTGCCGGACATCCAGAAGGTGATCGCCGAAATGGGCCCGATGCCCGGCGCCCGGGCTTTCCTCGACAAGCTGCGCGAGGATTATCAGGTTGTCATCCTGTCCGACACCTTCTACGAATTCGCCCATCCGCTGATGCGCCAACTGGGTTGGCCGACGCTGTTCTGCCACTCGCTGGAAGATGACGCCGAAGGCATGCTGGTCAATTACCACCTGCGCATGCCGGACCAGAAGCGCGAAGCCGTCAAACGCTTCAAGGAACTGAATTTCAAGATCGTTGCGGCTGGCGACTCGTATAACGACACGGCCATGCTCGGCGAAGCCCACGGCGGCATCCTGTTCCACCCGCCGGAAAACGTCATCCGCGAATTCCCGCAGTACCCGGTCGTGCTGAACTACGACGATCTGCGTACTGAAATCGACAAGGCCTTTTTAGCTGCTAGTCGGTAGTCGCTAGTGATTAGCCAACCCCTAGCTAACGACTAATAACTAGCAACTCATCACTAAAAGCCATGTATCGCGACCGCTTCTACACGCTTTCCGCCTCCTGTCCCGATCAGGTGGGCATCATCGCCAGGGTTTCCGGCTTCATTGCCGGCAACGGTGGCTGGATTCTCGAATCGAGTTTCCACTCGGACGTGCTGACCGGTCGCTATTTCATGCGCATTGAAATCAAGGCCGATTCGCTGCCCTTCCTGCTCGCCGAATTCCGCGAGCGCTTCCGCACCGAGGTGGCCGAGCCGCTGTCGATGACCTGGCAGATCAACGACAGCGCGGTCAAGAAACGCGTTGTCGTGCTGGTTTCCAAGCAGGAGCATTGCCTCTACGACCTGCTGGCGCGCTGGCAGGCCAAGGAACTCGACATCGAGATTCCCTGCGTCATTTCCAACCACGACACCTTCCGCGGTTTCGTCGAGTGGCATGGCATCCCCTTCCATCACGTGCCAGTGACGGCCGACAACAAGGCTGCCGCCTACGCCGAGATTCAGCGCATTTTCGACGACGTGCGTGGCGATTCGATGGTCCTTGCCCGCTACATGCAGGTCTTGTCGCCAGCACTGTGCGACGCGCTGGCCGGCAAGATCATCAATATCCATCACAGCTTCCTGCCCAGCTTTGCCGGCGCCAAGCCTTATCACCAGGCCTACACGCGCGGCGTCAAGCTGATCGGCGCGACCTGCCACTACGTGACCAGCGAACTCGACGCCGGCCCGATCATCGAGCAGGACGTCATCCGCATCGACCATTCCGATTCGCCGGAAGACATGGTCCGCTACGGCAAGGACATCGAGAAGACCGTGCTCGCCCGTGGCTTGCGCTACCACCTGGAAGACCGGGTGCTGGTGCATGGCAACAAGACGGTCGTTTTCCGGTAATGGTCTGCTTCGTAATTGGCGGAACAGACCATCAACCATGCTGATCCGCCGTGCCGATTCCCTGCTCCTCGTCGTCGACATCCAGCAAAAGCTGGCGCCGGCCATTCACGACAGCGAGCGCGTTACCGCCAACTCGGTTCGCCTGCTGGAAGGCGCTCGTTTGCTGGACATTCCGGCTTTCGTTTCAGAGCAATACGTCAAGGGTCTGGGCCCCAGCGTCGACGCCATCCGCGCGGGGGCGGTCGATGCCCGATTCTTCGAAAAAACGCATTTTTCCTGCGCTGCCGAACCCGGCGTCGTCGATTTGTTGCGCGCCGCCAAGCGGCCACAGCTCATCCTGACCGGTACCGAAACCCATGTTTGCGTGCTGCAAACTGCGTTCGGCCTGCAGGCCGCCGGTTTTGAGGTTTATCTGGTCGCCGATGCCGCATCCTCGCGCACCCCGGAAAACCGTAGCGCCGCCATTGAGCGGATGCGGGCAGGCGGCATCCGCATCGTCACCACCGAAATGGTCCTTTTCGAGTGGCTGCATCAGGCCGGAACGAACGAGTTCCGCACCCTGCTTCCACTGATCAAGTAAGCGCTTCGACCCAAATCGATTCAGTTGCCGGGCAGCCTCCCGCCGGCTAGCGGTCGCCCGCAAATGACGGGCCAAAGCAACAAATACATCTCGCCAAAAAAACGGGCACCCGAAGGTGCCCGAAGGGAGAGAGACTAAGGATTTCTGCTTAGTGGTGGTAAGCGGTTTCGCCGTGCGAGGTGAGGTCAAGACCTTCACGCTCTTCTTCTTCCGGCACACGCAGACCAATCACGATATCGACCAGCTTGTAGGCGACGATGGAGACGACACCGGACCAGACGATCACAGTACCGACACCCCAGGCCTGGGAGATGACCTGAGCGGTCATGTCGTAGGCACCGACGGCGTTGGCAACGTAGTCATAGACGCCTGTGCCACCCAGCGCCGGGTCAGCGAAGACACCGGTCAGCAGGGCGCCGAGGATGCCGCCGACGCCATGGACGCCGAAGACGTCGAGGGAGTCGTCTGCACCAAGCAGTTTCTTCAAGCCATTGACGCCCCACAGGCAGACCACGCCAGCCAGCAGACCGATAACGATGGCGCCCATCACACCGACGAAGCCGGCGGCCGGGGTGATCGCCACCAGACCGGCAACCGCACCGGAAGCTGCACCCAGCATGGAAGGCTTACCCTTCAGAATCCATTCAGCGAACATCCAGGACAGCGCGGCACAAGAGGTAGCAACCCAGGTGTTAACCATGGCCAGGGCAGCACCACCGGAAGCTTCGAGGGCGGAGCCGGCGTTGAAGCCAAACCAGCCGAACCACAGCAGGGAGGCACCGATCATCGTGAAGGTCAGGGAGTGCGGGGCCATCGAGACATTGCCCAGACCGGTACGCTTGCCCACCATGTAGGCACCAACCAGACCGGCGATCGCGGCGTTGATATGCACCACGGTGCCGCCAGCGAAGTCGAGCGCGCCCTTCTGGAACAGGAAGCCAGCCGTCTTGCCGGCAGCTTCGCCAGCAGCAGCGTCGATGTAGGCATCCGGACCCGCCCAGTACCAGACCATGTGAGCCATCGGGATATAGGACAGGGTGAACCAGATGACCATGAAGACCAGGATGGCAGCGAACTTGGCTCGCTCGGCGAAGGCACCGACGATCAGGCCGCAGGTAATCGCCGCAAAGGCGCCCTGGAAGATCACGTAGGCCAGCTCGGAGATATTGACGCCCTTGCTGAAGGTGGCAGCCACGGAATCAACCGTCACGCCCTTCAGGAACAGCTTGTCGAGCACACCGAAGAACTGGTTGCCCTCGGTGAAGGCCGCCGAGTAGCCATAGACCACCCACAGCACGCTGATCAGCGAGAAGGTCACGAAGACCTGCATCAGCACCGACAGCATGTTCTTGGTGCGGACCAGACCGCCGTAGAACAGGGCCAGACCCGGGATGGACATCAGGATGACCAGCGCGGCGCTGACCATCACCCAGGCGTTGTCGCCCTTGTTGGGAGGAACCGGTGCAGCCACGGGTGCCGGTGCGGCGGCCTCGGCAGCAGCGGGTGCCGCGGCAGGCGCAACGGCTGCCGGCGCAGCGGCCGGAGCGGTGGCGACGGCAGCTTCAGGCGCCGCAGCCTTGTCTTCAGCCCAGGCCGGAGCGCCGAAACCGACGGCGCCGACCAGAGCCAGCAATGCGAATAAGCGTTTCATGGGTCGCTCCTTAGAGGGCATCGGTACCGGTTTCACCGGTCCGGATACGAATGACTTGTTCGACGTCGAAGACGAAGATCTTGCCGTCGCCGATCTTGCCGGTGGATGCCGACTTTTCGATGGCTTCAATGACCTGATCGAGCTGGTCGTCCCGGACGGCAGCTTCGATCTTGACCTTGGGCAGGAAATCGACGACATATTCGGCGCCCCGATACAGCTCGGTATGCCCCTTCTGCCGGCCGAAACCCTTCACTTCAGTGACCGTGATGCCTTGCACGCCGATGGCGGACAACGCTTCACGCACTTCGTCAAGCTTGAACGGCTTGATGATGGCGGTAACGAATTTCATGATGAGTAGTTCCCCAATTAGGTTGAAATCTGTGTTCCCCCACCGGCGCCGGCCGGTGCACAAGTGGAGGAAGTTTTAGGTTTGCTTAGAAAGTCTTGGTGAAGGAAACCAGAGCGGTGCCCTTGGCAACGTTCTTGTTGTTCCAGCAATAGGCGGGGGTAGCATCGCCACAGGTATCAGCGTTGGTGTCGGTATAAGCCAGACCAACCACACCGAAGCCGACGTCCTTGGTCATGCCAAGCTTCCAGTCCGTGTAGGAAGCGTTGCTATAGTTCTTGACCTTCTGGTGACCGATGTGGGCATTAACACCCCAGCCGCCGCCTAGGTCATAGGCCATGGACAGATCCAGATAACCACTACCACGGTTATTCTTGCCAGCGCCATCCTGATCACCCCAACCAACGAAATACTGCGAAACAGTATGGTTGTACTTAAGGGTGATGAACTTCCAGCCGATGCTGGCATACACTTCCAGCGTATCCGGCGTCGGATTGCCAGCAATGCCGGTACCCGGGTAGTAGTACTTGATCACGCCTACGTCATAAGAAAAGTCGTCAGCAAACGCACCTTTATAGCCACCGTAGAGATCCAACTCCATGCTGTTGTTATCTTTTGCGCTGTAATCGGTGCGGGTCACCCAACCAACGTTGGAAGCCCAAGTCCCGACGTAGAGGCCGCTGGAATGGTTATAGTCAAAACCGCCCTGAATAGCTGGATGGTTTTGGGTCTGGCTGATGCCGCGGAAAATATAGTTGCTAACGAGACCGATATTGCCGGTCAGGGCGGGGGCCAGGGCAGCAGCTTCTTCGGCAAAGGCCGGTGCAGCAAAGGCGCTAACAAGAGCCAGGGCGATCAGTGATTTCTTCATGGTTTCTCTCCAACAGAAGGTTTCAAGTGAAAAATATTTACAACACAGCAATAGCAGAAGGCGTGCCAGGGCCATTTCTTGATGTTAATCAAAGGATTTGCGCCTATTCCAAAGGTAATGCACCAATTCAGCGCACCAAAACCGTGCGGTCACAGACGGTTACGCACCATCGCCGAGCGATGATACAAAAGGGTGAGAAATCGCCCTGTGTTAAACTAAAAAGTCACGGAGGAACCCCATGCTAGACCCCAAGACACTGGAAGAATTCGGCGCCAAGATGAGCGCCCTGTTTGCCAACTCACCGGCCAAGGACATCGAGAAAAATGCCAAGGCCATGATGGGCGGCCTTTTCGCCAAGCTCGATCTGGTGACGCGCGAAGAATTCGACGTTCAGGCGCAAGTACTGGCCCGCACCCGCGAAAAACTGCAGGCCCTGGAAGCACGCGTCGACGCACTGGAAAAGGCCCGTTCGGGCCAGTAATCCGATATGGCGCTGGCCATCGCATACAGCCGCGGGCTGGATGGCCTGAACGCGCCACCCGTCATTGTCGAGGCGCACCTCGCCAGCGGCTTGCCCAGTTTCACGCTGGTTGGGTTGCCTGACACGGAAGTCAAGGAAGCGCGCGACCGCGTTCGCGCCGCCATCATCAATTCCGGCTTCGAATTTCCCAGCAAACGGATCACCGTCAATCTGGCGCCGGCCGACCTGCCCAAGGAGTCGGGCCGCTTCGACCTGCCGATCGCGCTCGGCATTCTCGCTGCCAGCGGCCAGATTCCGACACCAGCGCTGGCCGATTACGAATTTGCTGGCGAACTCTCGCTTTCCGGCGAACTGCGCCCGATCCGGGGCGCATTGGCCATGGCGCTGCAAACCAGCGACAACGGCAAGGCCTTCATCCTGCCCGAAGCCAGCGCGCAAGAAGCCGCACTGACTGGCTCGACCCACATTCTGGCCGCCCGTTCGCTGCTCGATGTCTGCGCCCACCTGGCCGACCGCGAAACGTTACCGCCAGCAGTGGCGACGACCAATAGCGAAAATTGGCCGAAATTTCCCGAGCTCGCCGAAGTTCGTGGCCAAAGTCAGGCCAAACGGGCGCTGGAAATCGCCGCAGCCGGCCAGCATTCTTTACTCATGGTTGGCCCACCCGGTTCGGGCAAATCGATGCTCGCGGCCCGCTTGCCCGGCCTGATGCCGCCCCTCGAAGGCGAAGCGGCCAAAGCCTCGGCCGCCGTGCTGTCACTGGTTGGGCAGTTCCGGCCCGAGACTTTCGGCGTTCGCCCTTACCGCCAGCCCCATCACACCGCCTCGGCGGTTGCTCTGGTCGGTGGCGGCAATCCGCCGCGGCCCGGCGAAATCAGTCTGGCGCATCAGGGCATCCTGTTCTTGGACGAGCTGCCGGAATTTGACAGAAAAGTACTCGAAACCCTGCGCGAACCGCTGGAGTCAGGACGTATCCACATCGCCCGGGCGGCCCGCCACGCTGAGTTTCCAGCCGAATTCCAGTTGATTGCGGCGATGAATCCCTGTCCCTGTGGCTTTTTGGGTCATGGCAACAATAAATGCCGATGCACGCCGGACCAGATCGCCCGTTATCGCGGCAAGCTGTCCGGTCCCTTCCTTGACCGTATCGACCTGATCATCGAAGTCCCGGCGCTGCCCTCCGACGCCCTGGCCGGCAAGGCCGATGGCGAATCGTCGGAGACCGTCCGGGCCCGCGTCGAGCAGGCTCAAGCCCGACAACAGTCGCGCCAAAACAAGCCCAACGCCCGCCTGAGCACCAAGGAAGTCGATGCCAGCTGCCAGCCCGACGAAACCGGCAGCAAGCTATTGCAGCAAGCGACGACGCAGCTCGATCTGTCGGCCCGCGCCTGGCACCGCATTCTTAAAGTCGCCCGGACCATTGCCGATCTGGCCGGCAGCGACGACATCCGCGCCGCCCATATCGCCGAAGCCATCCAGTACCGGCGCTTCGCTCGTGGCTGAAGCCAGCCGACGCGAGACGCGCGGTATCGCCATCCTCCTTGCTTCGATGGCGGCGATCGGGCCGTTTTCGATCGACACCTACCTGCCGTCCTTCCATGAAATCGGCGAAAAGCTGAACGCCAGCCCGCTCCAGGTTCAGCAGACCCTCTCGATTTACCTCTTTTCCTTCGCCCTGATGACGCTCTGGCATGGCGCGATTGCCGACCGCTTCGGGCGTCGCAAGGTCGTACTGGTGGCGCTCGGGCTGTTTGCCTTCGCCTCGGCTGGCTGCATGTTCGCCACGAGCATCGAGCAACTGTGGTTCTGGCGGGCCATGCAGGGCATCACAGCCGGGGCCGGCATCGTGCTCAGCCGGGCCATCGTCCGCGACTTGTTCGATGGCGCCGCCGCCCAGCGCCTGATGTCGCAGATCACCATGATGTTCGCGCTGGCGCCGGCCATCGCCCCGGTCATCGGTGGCTGGCTGCAAACGCTGTTCGGCTGGCGTTCGGTTTTCGCCTTTCTCGTGCTGTCGACGATTGCCTTGTGGCTGGCCTGCTGGAAACTGCTGCCGGAAACCCTCGCCCCGGAGAAGCGCCAATCCTTACGGCCGGCCTATCTCGGCGCTACCTACTGGAAAGTGCTGACTTCGCCGCCCTTCCTGCTCGCCTGCGCTGCTCTTTCTCTGAATTTCGGCGGCTTTTTTCTGTACATCCTGTCGGCCCCGGTTTTCCTGATGAAGCATCTCGGCGTCGCCGAAACCGGTTTTCTCTGGCTGTTCGGACCAGCGATGAGCGGCCTGGTCTGCGGCTCCTGGCTATCCGGGCGCCTGGCCGGCAGAATCTCACTACCGCGAACCATCGCGCTGGGCTATGCCATCATGGGCGCGGCAGCGGCCATCAACCTGACCGTGAATTTCACTTTGCCGCCCGGCCTGCCATGGAGCGTGATGCCCATCTTCATTTACACCATGGGTATGTCGCTGGCCATGCCCTGCCTGACCATCTTTGCCCTCGACCCCTTCCCGGCCCAGCGCGGCCTGGCCGCCTCGTGCCAGACCTTCTTCCAGTCCAGTTTCAATGGTCTGGTTGCGGCACTGATTGCCCCGGCCCTGTGGACCTCGACGCTGACACTGTCATTCGGCATGACCGGGTTGATGCTCACCGGCGGCCTCGCCGCCCTGCTCCATCAGCGCCTAAGACTGATACCAGGGTAGGCCGCGGAAGCGCCAGCCACCAAGGGTTCCGCGGTGATAATCATCATCAAGCGGCCCTTCGAAACCTTCAAGCACATTGATCACGTTGGCAAACCCCGCTGCCTCCAGCGCTTCGGCCGCATGCAGCGAACGATGACCGCTACGGCAGATCAGCAGCACCGGCCGCGTCAGATCACCGCTAACCAGGCGCCTCACCTTGTCGGCGAATTCCTGGTCGATTTCCCAGTCCGGCCCCTCCTGCCACGCGACATGCTCGGCGCCAGCCGGATGGCCGACGTACATGTGCTCGATTTCCGTCCGGCAATCGACCAGCACGGCGTGCGGCTCGTGCTGCAGGAAAGCATGCGCGGCAAGGGGATCGAGGTGCTGCATCGGTATATCCGAAAATTAGTGGTGTCCGATATTATGGAAGCAAGCTTGGGAAAGCGTAAACTGCCTTGCCCTCTCGTCATGGAGCCCGCATGAAACTGCCCGCCTGGATCACCACCGCCGCCACTGCCATCGTGGCCGCAGCCCTGCCGGCCTGCGACTATTTCAACCTGCAGGAAATCAAGCCCGGCGTCACGACCCAGGCCGAAGTACGCAGCCGCATGGGCGAGCCTGGTTTCATCCACTGGAACGACGACGGCACGGCCACCTGGGAATACGCCCGCCAGCCAAATGGCAGCAGTTGCTACATGATCACTTTCGGCCAGGACCACGTCGTCGCCAAGGTCGAACAAGTGCTCAATGATGCGAATTACGCCAAGGTCCGCGTCGGCATGAGCAAGGACGACATCCGCCGCCTGCTCGGCGCACCCGGTTCGAAACAGGTCTTCAACAACCTGCGCGAGGAAATCTGGGAATGGCGCATCGAAGGCATGCCGCCGATGGACGAAACCTACTTCATGGTGCATTTCGACACGGATAACGGCGGGGTCAAGAAGACCTCGAAACGGGTGGCAGTGAAAGGCTAGACGCGTTTCGTCACCCCTGACGGCAAAAACGCCCCCAAAATCAACGCACTTGGCAGCCCGGGCCGCCCCCGGTAAACTAACGCTTCTGCCGAGGAGCGCTGCGACCCTTATTTCAAGGGGCCAGGCTCGGCAACGATCAACGGCGCTCGCAAACCCCTAGCTTCCTAGTCCCGGTTTGTGGCGCCGTTTGTTATTGCGGCGTCCCCGGTGCGAATTTTGGTAACAAGCCGCTTTGCCGAGGTGATCCATGCAGCCTGATCGTACGTCCGAACTCTCTTCCCTGCTCCAGCAACGCCTGCTCGTCCTCGACGGCGCCATGGGCACGATGATCCAACGCCACGGGCTGCAGGAAGCCGATTACCGCGGCACGCGCTTCGCCGATCACCCGCATGACCTGAAGGGCAACAACGACCTGCTGGTCCTCACCCGGCCGGACATCATCGGCGGCATCCATCGCGAATACCTTGAAGCCGGTGCCGACATCCTCGAGACCTGCACCTTCAACTCGACCGCCGTGTCGCAGGCCGACTACAACCTGTCGGAACTGGTCTACGAACTGAATTTCGAGGGTGCCAAGCTGGCCCGCCAGCTGTGCGACGAATTCACCGCTGCCAATCCGGCCAAGCCGCGCTTCGTCGCCGGCGTGCTCGGCCCGACCAGCCGCACCGCGTCGATCTCGCCGGACGTGAACGACCCCGGCTACCGCAACGTCACGTTCGACGAACTGGTCGCCAACTACGTCGAGGCCATCACCGGCCTGGTCGAGGGCGGCGCCGACATCCTGCTCGTCGAAACCGTTTTCGACACGCTGAATGCCAAGGCTGCGCTATTCGCCATCGAAAAATTCTTCGATATCGCCCAACGCCGCTGGCCGGTGATGATTTCCGGCACGATTACCGACGCTTCCGGCCGCACCTTGTCCGGCCAGACCGCCGAGGCTTTCTGGAACTCGCTGCGTCATGTCCAGCCGATCAGCTTCGGCCTGAACTGCGCACTCGGCGCCAAGGAACTGCGCCAGTACGTCGAGGAGTTGTCGCGCGTCTGCGATTGTTACGTCTCGGCCCACCCGAACGCCGGCCTGCCCAATGCCTTCGGCGGCTACGACGAAACGGCCGACATGCTGGCCGACGAAATCGAGAGCTGGGCCAAGGCCGGCATCGTCAATATCGTTGGCGGCTGCTGCGGCACCTCGCCGGAACACATCGCCGCCATCGCCCAACGCGTTGCGTCCGTTACTCCGCGCCAGCGCCCCAGCATCGAACCGGCCCTACGCCTGTCGGGCCTCGAAGCCTTCAACGTCACGCCGGGCTCCCTGTACGTCAATGTCGGTGAACGCACCAACGTCACCGGCTCCAAGGCCTTCGCCCGGATGATCCTCGAAGGCCGCTTCGACGACGCGCTCGCCGTCGCCCGCCAGCAGGTCGAGAACGGTGCCCAGGTCATCGACATCAACATGGACGAGGCGATGCTCGATTCGCTGGCCGCCATGGACAAGTTCCTCAAGCTGATCGCCTCCGAGCCGGACATTTCGCGCGTGCCGATCATGATCGACTCATCGAAGTGGGAAGTTATCGAGGCCGGCCTCAAGTGCATCCAAGGCAAGGGCATCGTCAATTCGATCTCGATGAAGGAAGGCGAAGCCAAGTTCCTCGAACAGGCCAAGCTCGCCCGCCGCTATGGCGCTGCGGTCATCGTCATGGCCTTCGACGAACAGGGCCAGGCCGACACCTTCGCGCGCAAGACCGAAATCTGCGCCAAGGCCTACCTGCTGCTGACCGAAATGGGCTTCCCGGCCGAGGACATCATCTTCGACCCGAACATTTTCGCCATCGCCACCGGCATTCCGGAACACGACAACTACGCCGTCGATTTCATCGAATCGGTGCGCTGGATCAAGCAGCACCTGCCACACGCCCACATTTCCGGCGGCGTTTCCAACGTCTCCTTCAGCTTCCGCGGCAACGACCCGGTGCGCGAGGCGATCCACACCGTCTTCCTCTACCACGCCATCCAGAACGGCATGACCATGGGTATCGTCAATGCCGGCATGCTCGGCGTGTACGACGACCTGGAGCCGGAACTGCGCGCCAAGGTCGAGGACGTGGTGCTGAACAAGCACCCCGGTGCCGGCGAGGCGCTGGTCGACTTTGCCCAGACCGTCAAGGAAGGCAAGGCCAAGGATAGCGGTCCCGATTTGTCGTGGCGCGAGCAATCCGTGGAAAAGCGCCTTGAACACGCATTGATCAAGGGCATCACCGACTTCGTGGTCGCCGACACCGAGGAAGTGCGCGCCCAGCTGGAAGCCGCCGGCAAGCCGCCGCTGGCCGTGATCGAAGGCCCGTTGATGGCCGGCATGAACCACGTCGGCGACCTGTTCGGTGCTGGCAAGATGTTCCTGCCGCAGGTCGTCAAGTCGGCCCGCGTCATGAAGCAGGCGGTCGCCCACCTGCTCCCCTACATTGAGGCAGAAAAGAGCCGCACCGGCCTGGGCAGCAAGGGCAAGATCCTGATGGCGACGGTCAAGGGCGACGTGCACGACATCGGCAAGAACATCGTCGGCGTCGTCCTCGGCTGCAACGGCTACGACATCGTCGACCTCGGCGTCATGGTCTCCTGCGACAACATCCTGAAGGCGGCGCTCGAACACCGCGTCGACATCATCGGCCTGTCCGGCCTGATCACGCCGTCGCTCGAGGAAATGGCCCACGTCGCCAGTGAAATGCAGCGCCTGAACATGAAGCAGCCGCTGCTCATTGGCGGCGCAACGACCAGCCGCGCCCACACCGCCATCAAGATCGCCCCCAATACCGAAGGCGCCGTGGTTTACGTGCCGGACGCCTCGCGCGCCGTCGGCGTCGCCACCAAGCTGCTGTCCGCCGAGCAGCGCGACGGCTACATGGCCGAGATCGCCAGCGAATACGAAACCGTGCGCGCCGAACATGCCGGTCGCAAGGGTGCCACGCTGGTGACGCTGCCTGAAGCCCGGGCCAACCGTTTCACGTGGAACGAGCCCTTCACGCCGGTCAAGCCGAAACAACTCGGCCTGCACACCCTCAACCCGAGCTTGAGCGATCTGTCGCTGCTGATCGACTGGACACCCTTCTTCCAGAGCTGGGATCTGGCCGGCCGCTATCCGGCCATTCTCGAGAACGAAACAGTCGGCGAAACCGCCCGTCAGTTGTACGCCGATGCCAAGGAAATGCTCGGCAAAATCATCAGCGAAAACTGGCTGTCGGCCAGGGCCGTCTTCGGCCTCTACCCGGCCAAAGCCGAGAACGAAGACATCATCATTTACAGCGATGAAAGCCGGACCACCGAGCTGACGCGCTGGGTCGGCCTGCGCCAGCAACACAAACAGCCCAAGGGCCGCTTTAACATGGCACTGGCCGATTTTGTCGGCGAAAACGATTATGTCGGTGCCTTTGCCGTCACCGCCGGCCACCGAATCGAAGAACGCGTCGCCGCGTTTGAAGCCGCCCACGACGACTACTCGGCGATCATGCTCAAGTCGCTGGCCGATCGCCTGGCCGAAGCGGCCGCTGAGTGGCTACATCTGCAAATACGCAGCAAATACTGGGGCTACGCCACGGATGAATCCTTCACCAACGCCGAGCTGATCGCCGAGCAGTACAAAGGCATCCGCCCCGCCCCTGGCTATCCGGCCTGCCCGGACCACACGGCCAAGCGCGAGCTGTTCGCCCTACTCGATGCCCCGGCCAACGCCGGCATGACCTTGACCGAATCCTGCGCCATGACCCCAGCCGCCGCAGTTTCCGGCTTCTACATCGGGCATCCGGCGGCGGCTTACTTCGCCATTCCCAAGATCGGACGGGATCAACTGGAGGATTGGGCGGCGCGCAAGGGCATGTCGATCAAGGATGCCGAATACTGGCTGGCCCCTTTGTTGTAATCCCGGAGCGCGACGAACCTAAGCTTCGTCGCGCTCTGCCCTGACGCTGTAGTCCGCCACCGGATAGGACAACCAGGCGCTGTTGCCGGTCAGCTCCAGCACCTGCTGGTGATACTTGATGATGGCCGGACGATGGGTAACGCTGACCAGGGTCGTCTTCATTTCCTGAAGCAGCCGATAGAGGGCGTCCTCGTTGGCGTTGTCCAGCGCACTGGTCGCTTCGTCGAGGATGGCGAAGCGGGGCTTGGTAATCAGGATTCGGGCAAAAGCCAGGCGCTGCTGCTCGCCGACGGAAAGCACCTTCTGCCAGTCCATTTCAACATCCAGTCCGCCAAAACGGTTGGCCAGATCGGGCAGATTGACCCGCTCCAGCACCTTCAGCAGCTGGGCATCGGCAATCGACCGCTCCTTGTGCGGATAAAGCAGCTGGCTGCGCAGGGTGCCGAGCAGCATGTAGGGCTGCTGCGGCAGGAACAGGATATCGTTCGGCTGCGGCCGGAAAATGGTGCCGCTGCCGGCGTACCAGATACCGGCAATGGCACGCAGCAAGGAACTCTTGCCGCTGCCGCTCTCACCAACGATCATCAGCCCCTCGCCTGGCTTGACCGCCAGCGACAGATCGCGAATCAGCGTCCGTTCATAGTTGGGCGTTTGCAGCGTCAGGTTTTCCAGGGTCAGATGCGGCGCGTCTACCGACAAAATGGTGCTGCCCCGACCGACATGGCCGGCCGGATGACCGGGCAGGAAACGCGCCAGGGCATCGAGACGCTCGATGCCGGCCGCGACGCGACTCAGGCTTTCGAAATTCTCGACGATCAGCGAAAAGGCGCTGAGTATCGCCGCGAAAGCACCGGCCGCCTGGATCGCCCGGCCAACCTCCAACTCCCCCGAGAGCACTCGCGAGGCGATGATGGCGCTGGGCAGCACGATGGTCATCAGGCCATAGGCGTGCTGGAAGAAATTAAGCCCCATCTGGCTGCGGATCAGGCGCTTGAAGTTCTTGAAGGCGGCGGCAAAGCGCTGCCTGACCTGTTGCAGTTCCTGCGCCTCGCCGCGGTACAGGGCAATCGACTCGGCATTTTCGCGAACGCGGACCAGGCTGAAACGAAAATCCGCCTCGCGTCGCAGCTGGTGGAAATTCAGGTTCATCAGCCGGTTGCCGAAGACGAAGATGGTGATCAGCGTCCCGCCGATAGCGTAGAAAATCAGGAAATAGACCAGTTCGTGCGAAATCGACCACAACACGCTGCTGAAGGCCACCAACTGCAGGATGGAGCCGATGAAGATGAGCAGAAAATAGAGCGAACGCTGGGTGAAGGTATTGATGTCTTCGGCCACCCGTTGGTCCGGATTGTCGATGCCGGCATTGGCATTCAATTCGTAGAAATGCCGGTGGCTGAAATAGCTTTCGAGAAAATGGTGGGTCAGCCAGCGCCGCCAGTGGATGCCCAGCGTGTCCCGAACGAAGTAATACAGGGTGTAGATCGGCACGGCCGCCACCAGCAGGCCGAGGCAGAACTTGATCGAATCCCAGAAGCGCTCTTCGTCGCGGGCGGCAAGGGCGGAAGTGAATTCCCCGGTTTGCTCGTTGAACAGCACGGCAAACTTGGTTTGCCCGAGCAGGAGCAAAATCAGCAGCGCCAGCAGGCCCCAGGCTTTCAGGCGCTCATTCTGGCGCCAGAACGGCGAGGCTATGGCCCAGAATCGCTGCCAGAGGTGTCGGTCAGCCGGCTTCATTATCGTGTCGCCATGGTGTTGTCCGGGGCGCCGAAAATCGGTCGCCACGCGTTGATCATGTTTTACTCCCGGGCCGCTGCACTGGTCAAGCGCCCTCCGCCCACTGACGGCCTTAAACCAACAAGCAAGCCCAAATCCGGCGCAAAATCGACGAAAATCCAGCCTATGAATCCGAGTACCAATGTCGACCTGACCCCGTTCAACACCCTCGCCCTTCCCGGCCGGGCGGCGCGCTATCAAAAAATCACCACGCCGGAAGCGTTAACCGCGGCCGAGCTGGCTACGGAAAAGCGCTTCATTCTCGGCGGCGGCAGCAATCTGGTGCTGACCGGCGATTTCGATGGCCTGCTGCTGCACATGGCCATCCCCGGCAAGCGGCTGCTCAAGGAAAATGCCGAGGCATGGTTCATTGAGGCCGGCGCCGGCGAGAACTGGCATGATTTTGTGCAATGGACGCTGACCCAGGGCTGGCCGGGGCTGGAGAACCTGTCTCTGATTCCCGGCACGGTCGGCGCCTCACCGATCCAGAATATCGGTGCCTACGGGCTGGAGGTCGCCGACTGCCTGCATTCGGTCACTGCCTGGGATTTTGAGAAAAAAGCCGTTTTAACGATAAATCGGGACGATTGCCGTTTCGCCTATCGCGACAGCCTGTTCAAACAGCAAGGCTGGCATTTGAACGGCCGGATCGCCATCACCTCGGTAATTTTTCGCCTGGCCAAGGCCTGGCAGCCCAACATGCGTTACGCCGACGTCGCTCAGGAACTGGCGACGCGGGAAATTGCCACGCCAAATGCCCGCGACATCGCGGCAGCGGTCATCGCCGTCCGCCAGCGAAAACTGCCTGACCCCGCGGTGACCCCCAATGCCGGCAGCTTCTTTCACAATCCGGTCGTTGAAGCCATGCAGGCTGAAGCATTGGCCGCCGCTTACCCGACGCTCCCCCGCTACCCGCAGCCTGATGGCCGGGTCAAACTGGCCGCCGGCTGGCTGATCGAGCAAGCCGGCTGGAAGGGCAAGGCACTCGGCCCGGTCGGCATGTACGAAAAGCAGGCGCTGGTATTGGTCAATCGCGGCGGCGCCACTGGAACCGATGTCAAGCGAACGATGGCGGCAGTGCAGGCTGCCGTGCGGGAAAAGTTTGCTGTCGAGTTGACGCCGGAACCGATCTTTCTCTGAAGCAAGCTATTCAGCGGGCTGGTCGCGTGCCTTGACGAACAGGCAGGCCGCGATGCCGGTGGCCACGGCATCGGCCATCATCACCTGACGCTCGGGATCGAGCAGTTCCAGTTCTTCGTCGCGATGCTTGATTACGCCGGCCTCGAACAGCACGGCCGGCAAGGTCGTCCGGTACAGCACGACCAGATTGTCGTAATACCAGACCCCGTTCTCGGCATCGGCCGGGACATGCTTGCGGGCATGCCAGTCGGACGGCACAAAGCCGGCCCGGCGCATGACGGCACCGATGGTCGAGGCACAGCGCAGGCTGGTTTCAAGGTCAGGGTTCTGGGCCGAGACGAAGAGGCCAAAACCCCGTTTGACCTCGGTATAGCGCAACATCTGACCTTTCCATTCCCAGTCGAGTAGCCACGGCTCGCCAACCGAGTCGTGGTGAATGGCAATGAAGAAATCACTGCCGATCGCCGCTGCCGGGCGAGCCGCCAGACTGCCGATCTTGCCGTCGAAATTGACCTCAAGGACGCCGAGCTCACGTTCGCGCAATGTTGCGGCCAGCCGCCCGGCAAAGTCGCGATTGAATTCGAATTCAGTCCGCCCCCGAGCACTGATTGCCCCCGTGTCCTTGCCACCATGGCCAACATCCACGGCGACCAGTGGTGGCGCAGCAAAGGCTGCCGTCGCCAGCAGGAAAAGAGGGGGAAGCAGAAAGCGGACAAAATTCATGCACGAATTATCGCGGCAAATTAAGATATTTGCCCCAGACCCGCCTCGCTGCTGACTTCCCGACCATGCCCAAGCTCGCTGTTTTCTCTACCGCCAATCCACAGCCCACCTACGATCGCCCCCGGCCGGACCGGCTGGTCAGGGGCAACCCGCTACGGACGACCTGGGAACATTTCCTGAGTGAAAACGGCGATCTGTCGGCCGGCATCTGGTCCTGCGAGCCCGGCGCCTGGAACATCGCCTTTGGCCCGGGCAAGGATGAGTTCTTCTGCGTCATCGAAGGTCGCCTGCTGATCACCGACAACGACCAGCTGGCCAGCGAATTCGGGCCGGGCGATGCCTGCATCATTCCGGCCGGATTCACCGGCACCTTCGAAGTCCTCGAAGCCGTCCGCAAACACTATGTGCTGATAGAACGGCAAGGTTGAATTGCGCTATAGTTTGGCGGCTAATAAGGGGAAAACATGACAGACGAGACCAACCAACCGCGCGGCACCAGCGCCCACATGCCGGACCTCAACTGGAGCCAGGTCCGCGAAACCGTGTTGATGCTCGAGCTCTCTGCCGTGCAGATCGAAGCCGCGATGAAGGACAGCAATGCATCGGTCGAAGTACTGACCGACTCCTTCACCACCATGGCCGGTTACATGCGGATGATTTCCGATACCGTCCAGACCCTGCCCGACCAGGGTGAAGTCGGTGTCGCCAAGCAGAACCTGACCGGCGTCTCCGAGCACGTTTCCGGCATGGTCCATCAAGCCATCATCGCCTTCCAGTTTTATGACAAGCTGGTCCAGCGCTTGGCCCACGTCGGCCTCAGCCTGGGCGATCTCAGCGATCTCGTTTCCGACAGTCGTCGTCTGTTCAACCCAAGCGAATGGGTCGGTCTGCAGAACAAGATCAAGACCAAATATTCCACCCGTGAAGAGATTGCCATGTTCGATGCCGTCATGAACGGCATGCCGGTGCAGGAAGCGGTCGACAATTACATGGCTGAAATGAAGGAAAAGAGCGACGACATCGAGCTCTTCTAGTCCCCAACACCTTTCCCCGTGACCATGCTGCATTCCAGCCAGATTCCGGCTGAAGCACTGGAAGAAGCGTTAATGATCGCTGGGGTGGGATGCTGGTCATGGCATCCCGAAACCCGGCAGTTGAAGGTTTCCGGCAATTTCCACCGCCTGCTGGGTTGCACACCGGAGGCCCTGCCGCAAAGCCCGGCCGCCTGGCTCGAACTGGCGCATGCCGACGAGCGGCCACAACTGGCCAGGCTTTTTGAACGACTGGCAACCAATACCGCGCGCGGCCAACCCGCCTTCACCTTGCGCCTGCGGCATGGCGACGGTCTGTGGCGGAGCTTCGAGGTGCGGGTTCCCGGCGCCAACCAAGGGGAGCATGCGACACCCCTCGTCGTCACCTTCAACGAGATTCCCCTGCAAAAGCAGGCCGAGGCCGCGCTGCCCGAAGTCACCGGCAAGCTGCAGGCTGAACGCGAACTGGAAGCCCATCGCGCCAACCTCGAACATCTCGACCAGGAGCGCACGTTCGCGCTCGAAGATGGGCGTGACACGCTGAGCAAGATTATCGACGGCAGCCCGGTGCCGACCCTGGTTCTCGACGCCGATCACCGGATTACCCACTGGAACAAGGCCTGCGAGCAGATCATCGGCGTCAAGGCCGACGATATCGTCGGTACCAGTGATCAGTGGAAGGCCTTCTATCCCTCCCCCCGGCCGATCATGGCCGACCTGGTGATCACTGGCGAGATGACGCAGATCCAGGCCCTGTATTCCAACAAATACCGGTGCTCCAGGCTGGTTCAGGGCGGTTACGAAGCGGAAGACTATTTCCCGATGTTCGATCGCTGGCTGTTCTTCACCGCCGCCCCCTTGCGAGACAAGCAAGGCAAGATCGTCGGCGCCATCGAAACCCTGCAGGACATCACCGAACGCAAACAGGCCGAAATTGCGCTGATTGAGGCCAAGCACGCCGCCGAGGCCGCAGCCAATGCCAAGGCCGCCTTCCTGGCCAACATGAGCCATGAAATTCGCACGCCGATGAATGCCGTCATCGGTCTTGCCCATCTGCTGCTCAAGGGCGAGCTCTCCGGCAAGCAGCGCGACTATATTTCGCGCATCCACGGTGCCGGGCAGATGCTGCTTGGCCTGATCAACGACATCCTCGATTTCTCGAAGATCGAGGCCGGGCGGATGGCGTTGGAGGCCACCGAATTTGCCCTCGACGACGTGCTCGAAAACGTCACCGGCGTGCTGCTGCATCGCGCCCAGGAAAAAGGCCTGACGCTGCAATATGTGGTCGAACCCGACGTCCCCGGCGGTTTGGTCGGCGACCCGCTGCGCCTAGCCCAAATCCTGATCAACCTGCTCGGCAATGCCCTGAAATTCACGGCCAGCGGCTCGGTCACCGTTTTCGTTCGGCGCTTGCCCGGGAATAGCGAACGCGCCGAGCTGGAAATCGATGTCCAGGACACCGGTATCGGCATGTCGCCAGAGCAGCAGCGCAACCTGTTCCAGGCCTTCAGCCAGGCCGATTCGTCAATCACCCGCCAATACGGCGGCACCGGCCTTGGCCTGACCATTTGCAAGCGACTTGTCGAGTTGATGCAGGGCGACATCTGGGTGAGCAGTCAGCCCGGCGTCGGCAGCACTTTCACTTTCTCCGTCAGCCTGGGTCTGAGCAAACTCGATGCCCAGCCGCCTCATCGCACCCTGCGCCGCGCCCTGGTCGTCGACGACAGCCCGCTGGCCCGCGCCATCCTCATCCGCCTGCTCGAAAAACACGGCTACACGGCGATTGCCGCTGAATCCGGCGGCCAGGCACTGAGCCTGCTCGCCGATACGCGAACAGCCCCCTTCGAATTCGTCACCATCGATTTCAACATGCCGGGCATGGATGGGCTTGAACTGGCCGAGGCCATCCGTAACCAGATCTCACCCTGTCCGCGGCTGGTCATGGTCACCGCCAGCGACACCGCGACACTGAATGCCGAAGAACGCCTGCACTGCGTCGATGCGGTGCTCAACAAACCGCTCACGGCAGCCCAGATCGGCAAGCTGGTCAAAGACCGGGAAGCCCAGAGTTCGAACGCGCCAAGCGCCCCGGCACCGCTCGCTGGTCTGCGTGTCCTGCTGGTCGACGACATGCCGACCAATCTGCTGATTGCCGGCGAAATGCTCGAATCCATCGGGATCACCGTCGATACTGCCGACAATGGCCGGCTCGCCCTGAAAAAAATACTCGATAACGGCAATAAATACGACATCGTGCTGATGGACATCCAGATGCCGGAAATGGATGGCCTGGAAGCCACGCAGCACTTGCGGGCCGATGCCCGCAGCAAGAATCTGGTGGTCATCGCCATGACCGCCAATGCACTCGCCGCCGAGCGTCAGCGTTGCCTGGCGGCGGGCATGAATGACTTCCTGACCAAGCCGATCGATCCTGCCCTGGTGCAAGAGACACTCTTCCGCTGGCGCCCCCGGCAAGACACAGCTGCCCCACTCAAAAAACAGGAGACCTCTCCCATGACATCCGCCGACGGATTACCGAACCTGCCAGGTATCGATACGGCAGACGGCCTTAGAAGAATGATGAACAAGCCATCGCTCTACGAAAAGGTTTTGCGCGACTTCCACGCCCGCTTCATCAATGAAGCAAAGGCGATTCAGACAGCCATCTCGGCTGGCGATTTCCGGACCGCCGAACGCCGGGCTCACAGCACCAAGGGGCTGGCCGGCACCATCGGCGCAACGGGGTTGCAAGACGCGGCCAGAGCCCTTGAACTGGCCTTGAAAGAAGACCAAATGGCGCCAACATCGACATTTGACAAGTTCGCTCAGGAATTGAGCATCGTCATCGGTAGCATCGCCTGTGGCTTCAACATTGATCCGGCGAACTGAGCCGCAATCAGAACGCTGCCGACGCTTCCCAGACAATGTTCGCCCTGGCACCACCCCGGCTGGAGCGTTCAAGCATGTCGATCAAGGGCCAGGCACGCTGGCCAAGCGCGACCACCGGTTCCTTCTTCTTGCCCGTTTCATCGAACTCATCGTCCTGAGGCGGTGCCTCAGCCCGTTGCACAGCCTCGCGCAGGGCCTGTGCGGCGGCGGCCATCTCATCCTGGGTAAAAGCACCGCGCGCCGTGGTTTCCTTGCCGATGACCTGCAACAGCGGCCGGGCCGCCTCGGCAAACATCAGGATTTCCCCGGTTTCACTGGATAAAAAGCGAACTAGCATTGTTTTTCCTTTCTCGGCGCCGATTCCATGTTGTCATGGCGGCTGGCCTTCATGCAAAATGAAGCATAGCGGGGAGACAAGACATGACAATCAATATTACCGCCAATCCTCTGGAGACAGGGACTGACGAGCTGGAACGCTTCGCTCTCGAAGAATGCGTCAAACGACAGCGGGTTGATCATTCTGTTTCTATCCTGATCGTTTCGGACAAGCGCTGCGAGATGGCGATCAAGTTCGCCCACCTCGGGGCTCACGTCATCGTTGCCGACGATCCCAGCCTCCAGCACGATGTCGAGGGACGTATCCTGGCCTCCGGTCTGCGTGACGATATTTCCTTCACCCCATGCCACTTGTCCAGCCTGCCGGAAGAATTGCCCGGTGAGCCTTTCGACATGATCATCATCCGCCGTGGACTATGCGCCATGCCCTACGACGAGGCGCGTCAGATCGTTCGCCAATTGCTGCTTCGGCTGAAGATCGGCGGCAAGCTGTATCTCTCCGTTCTCGGCCTGCACTCCGAGCTCAGCGATGGCTATACCGCCAGCGAGGTGACCGTCGACCAGCGCTTTGCCGCGCTTTCCCCCGCCCTTGCCGAGAAGTACAACATCCGTCAACCGGTCTGTCTGTACACCGAACGCAACCTGTTCATGCTGCTGCTCGAAGCCGGCGCCAGCGTCCTGCGCACCCTGACCACCACCTACGGCAACGTCAAGGGCATTGCCGTCCGGGTTTAGGGCGTGTTCTCAGTAAGCGACGGGCAGCGCAAGTGGCTGGCGGGGAGGCAGAGCAAGGCGCTGCTCGCGCCGTGCAGTAGTCTGCACCAGCGAGCGGCAACGCGGCAATGCACCCCGCCAGCCCCTTGCCCTTCGGGTTTGCCATGGTGGGCGGTCGCCGGCGTTGCTCGGCTTGGCACCCATCCCGCCATGGCAAACGCTGTCCCGCCGGTTACTGAGAACACGCCCTGATGCGTCTCGGCATCGACCTCGGCGGCACAAAGATCGAGATCATCGCGCTGGCCGATGACGGCCACGAATTACTGCGCCAGCGTATCGCGACACCGCAGGGCGATTACATGGCCACCCTGATGGCCGTGGCCGGGCTGGTCGAAGAAAGCGAATCGCGGCTCGGCCGGCGCGGTAGTGTCGGCATCGGGATTCCCGGGGCGGAATCGCTGGCCACCGGGCTGATCAAGAATGCCAATTCGACCTGCCTGATCGGCAAGCCGCTGAAACGTGATCTGCAGGCCCTGCTGCAGCGCGAGGTCAGGCTGGCCAACGATGCCAACTGCTTTGCGCTGTCGGAAGCCATTGATGGCAGCGGCCGCGGTGCCAGCATCGTCTTCGGCATCATTCTCGGGACCGGCGTTGGTGGCGGCATTGTGGTCAATCAGCAAGTCCTGTCTGGCGCCAATGCCATCGCCGGGGAATGGGGGCACAACCCCCTGCCGCTGGCCGCTGGCGACGACCTGCCCTTGCCGTCCTGTTATTGCGGCCGGTCGGGCTGTATCGAAACTTACCTGTGCGGCCCGGCGCTGGCGGCTGATCATTGTCGCCAGACCGGTGAAACGCTGGCGGCAACCGAGATCGATAGACGCGCCAGGGCCGGCGACAACGCCTGCGAAGCCACGCTGCAACGCTACGAGGATCGACTGGGGCGCGCCCTGGCCGGGGTAATCAATATTCTCGATCCTCAGGTCATCGTGATCGGCGGTGGCCTGTCGAACCTGCAACGCTTGTATCGCAACCTGCCCGAACGCTGTGCGCCATTTGTTTTCTCGGACGTCGTCTACACGAAATTCCTGCCGCCCACCCATGGGGATTCCTCGGGGGTTCGCGGCGCGGCGTGGCTGTGGAATTGATGGCAAAATCCGGAAACCATGGCAAACCTTTCCCTTTTTATCGGCGGTATTCGGCCGCTCCCTGAATCCGGCCGGCTGACCGGCATCTACAAGCAGCCGGTCGTCACCCCGCTCGAACTTGGCCCCGAAGGTTTCACAGGCGATCAGCAGGCCGACCGCCGTGTTCATGGCGGCCCGGACAAGGCCGTGCATCTTTACCCGGCCCGCCACTATGTCAAATTGGCTGCCCGCTTCCCGGAAGCTGCGGCCCAACTGGTCATTGGCAGCCTGGGCGAGAATATTTCGACGGCCGATCTTGACGAAAACGATGTCCGCATCGGCGACATCTGGCGCCTCGGTAACGCCCGCCTGCAAGTCTGCCAGCCGCGCAACCCATGCTGGAAGATCGACGAGCGTTTCGCCTGCGAAGGCATGGCCGAATTTATCGCCAACGAGCGGCTGACCGGCTGGTACTGGCGCGTTGTCACCCCGGGCCTGGTCGCCCCGGGCGATAGCCTGGAGATCGAGCAGGCGGCCAGCGAGGCATTCACGCTGGCCGAGGCCATGCGGCATTGGCAGGCCCATCGCCCGGCGCTCGCCGATCTGGAGAAACTGGCGGCGACCCCCGGTATTGCTGAAAACTGGAAACAGAAGATTACGACTCGTCTCGATTGGCTCCGCAAAAACCCGCAAGCAACGCCGCCCCAGCCGGTGGCGTTCCACGTGAAACCGGAGAGCCCGTGACTCACCCCGACACCCGAAACCTGTGGCTCAGGCTGTTCCTGCCCTTTGCCGCCGGCTATTTCCTGTCCTACCTTTTCCGCACGGTCAATGCGGTCATCGGGCCGGTCCTGGCCCGCGATCTGGGTCTCGCCGACAACGCGCTCGGCCTGCTGACCAGCACCTATTTTCTCGCCTTCGGCCTGGCCCAACTGCCGCTCGGCATGTTGCTCGACCGCTTCGGCCCACGTCGGGTCGAGGCCGGCCTGCTGGTCATCGCCGCCGCCGGTGCCGCCGTGTTTTCCCTGTCGGACGGACTGGGCGGGCTGGCCACCGGGCGGGCGCTGATCGGGCTTGGGGTATCGGCCTGCCTGATGGCTTCGTTCAAGGCGTTTTCGCAGTGGTTTCCTCCCGAGCGCCAGGCTTCGCTGACCGGCTGGATCATGGCGTCCGGCGGCCTCGGGGCGCTGGCGGCTTCCAAGCCACTGGAAATTGCCCTCGGTTTTACCGGCTGGCGGGAAATCGCCTTTGCCCTGTCGGTCATCACCCTCGTTGTCGCCGCGGTGCTTTGGCTGAAAGTGCCGGACAAGGCCAATGAGCAAAAAGGCGCCGGCCTGGCCGAGCAGCTGGCTGGCGTCAAATTGATTTTTGCCAGCCGCCATTTCTGGCGCTACGCCCCGATGGGCTTCTTCTTCACCGGCGGCTTCATGGCCGTTCAGGGTCTGTGGGCATCGCGCTGGATGAACGTGCTCGAGGGCATGGAACGCACCGCCATCGCCGCCCGGCTGACCTGGATCAGCGGCGCCATGCTGGCTGGTTTCCTGTTCATGGGTTTCTTCGCCACCGCGCTGGTCCGGCGCGGTATCAAGCTGGAGCAACTCTATCTTGGCGCCATGGTCGTCGCCCTCGCCTGCTTCGCCACGATCAGCAGCCTGCCGACGATCGCTGGCGACTGGCTGTGGCCGATACTCGGCATCTGTTTTTCACTATCCAACATTTCCTACTCGCTGGTTTCCCAGTCATTTCCGTCGGCACTGTCCGGCCGGGCCAACACGGCGCTCAACCTGCTGGTTTTCGCCGGGGCCTTTGGCCTGCAATGGGGTATCGGCGGCTTCGTCGATGCCCTGCAGGCCAAAGGCTGGGCCGGCGACACGGCTTACCGTGCCGCCTTTTTCAGCCTCCTAGGCGGCCAGGTGCTGGCCCTCGGCTGGATTCTGCGGCCCGCTCGCCGGGCTTGAGACGGCCAGATCGACCTGCTGCAGGTGGCCGACCTCGCCTGATTCGCTGAGATAAAGGCCGGCCGCCCGAATCTCCCCGAGCAATGCGTTGTCGGCGGTCTTCAACGAGAATGGCGCGTCGACCGCACCGGTGTAGAGCGCCCCAACCCCGCGCTGAGCCAATGACGTAAAGCCATCGCCTGACCAGACGGCAAGTTGGCTGAAAGCGGCATCGCCTTCGTCGATCCAGCCGTTATGGTCGCCATCGAGCCTGGCCAGATCGGCGAAACCATTACCGCTGGCCACACCGAACAACTCGCTGCCGTTATCGGCCTTGCCATTGCCATTGCGGTCGAAGACCAGGAATCCACTGCCCGCCCCAAGGCCTGGGATTTCCTCCGGGCGGCCATCGGAATCGAGGTCAAAGCTGATCCGTTTGTTGGTCAATTCGCTGGATTTTCCGTCGAAATTGATGATCAGCGGGTCGCGCAAGGCCACCGTGCCATTTTCATCCGAGACGCTGGTCCGCTGATAGTCGCGGGCCAGCTTGAGCGAAAAATCAAAAGCGATGTCGCGCCCATCGCTCGTCTTGACGCAGCCCTGGCCGCAAACCGAGGTCTTTTCGCTTTCACTGATCGATTCACTGACGTGGCGGCTCCAGGCCATTTCCCGGCCCCGGGCAGCCGGCGGCAACTCCTGCGGCAAGGTGTCGCCGGCGGCAATGTTTTCCTCGCACTTCTTGCCGTCCATGGCGGCCAGAATGGCATCGATCAGCGACTGCAGCAGCTTCTGGACGCGTTGCCGGGCGGCAATCTGGTCGTCCGCTGCATTGCTGGCCAGGCTATCGAAAATTTGCCGAAAGCCCGTCGTACTGGTGATTTCCATGCTCTGGCTGGTGCTCGCCTCATGACTGGCCGAGAGTTGTACGGTTGAATCGAGGATTTTCATGATGCCCTCCTGGCGGTTGATGAGTGCTCATCACTGCAAGGGGCGTGCCGGTCAAAATTCCAGCGGATCAACCTCGATGTGCCAGCGCAGCTTCGATGGTGACTTGATGCCCTCGATGGCTTCGCGCCAAATTGGCAGAAAGACCTGCATGGCCGGCCGGGAATACGATTCGGCGAGCAATTGGCCACGCTCCAGATTGGCCAGCCGCGCCAGTTTCATCGGGATCGGGTCGTAGATCATGATGTTTTCGTGCTCGCCGATCAGCGGCAAGGCAGCGGCAGCCTTCAGAAAGGCGATGGCATCGGCCATCTCCGGCGCCTCGGCGCGCAAGACAGCCTGGAAGGCATAGGGCGGAAAACCGGCCTGCTCGCGCTCCTTCAGTTGCTGGGCGGCGAAGCCCGGGTAGTCGTGCTTGACCAGCGAAGCGAACAGCGGGTGATCCGGGTATTGCGTCTGGATCTGTACCTCACCTTTCAACTCGGCGCGTCCAGCCCGCCCGGCGACCTGCATCAATTGGGCAAACAGGCGCTCCGGGGCGCGCCAGTCGGCGGCAAACAGCGCTGAATCGGCGCCCAGCACGCCGACCAGCGTCAGCTTGGGGAAATCATGGCCCTTGGCCAGCATCTGCGTGCCGACCAGAATGTCGGCCTCGCCACCGTGGATGCGGTCGAGCATGACCTCCCATTGCTTGCGGCTCTTCACCGAATCACGGTCGACCCGGAGCACGCGGGCCTCGGGGAAAGTTTCCTGCAACCAGCCTTCCAGCCGTTGCGTGCCGCGCCCGAAGGGATGGATATCCTGGTTGCCACAGGTGGGACAGGCCTTGGGAATACGGTGCTCGCAACCGCAGTGATGGCAACGCAGCCGCTTGTCGGCCAGATGCAGCACCATGTTGGCGGCACAGCGCGTGCAGCGCGATACCCAGCCACAGGCCGGGCAAGCCAGTACCGGCGAATAACCCCGGCGATTCAGGAAAACCAGGCTTTGCTCGCCGCGCGCCAGACGTTCCTTGATGGCGGCAATCAGCGGCGCACCAACGCCCTCCTGCAGCACCATTTTGCGGGTATCGAGAATATGGATGGCCGGCAACGAAGCTTCGGGATTGGCCCGTTCAAGCAGGGCAATCAGGTTGTAGCGCTGGTTCTGGGCGTTGGCCCAGGTTTCCAGCGACGGGGTGGCCGAACCGAGCAGCACGGGAATGCCCAGCTGGTGGGCACGAAACACCGCGACATCGCGCGCCGAATAGCGCATGCCGTCCTGCTGCTTGAACGAGGCATCATGTTCTTCATCGACGACAATCAGGCCAAGACGCGGCATGGGCGTGAAGATCGACAAGCGGGTGCCGAGCACGATACTCGCCTCGCCGGCAAAGGCGGCTCGCCAGTTCCGCTCGCGTGCCGCCTCGGCCAGTTCGCTGTGCAGCGACACCACGCCAGCATCGGGGAAACGGGAGCGCACCCGCCCTTCGAGCTGCGGCGTCAGATTGATTTCGGGCACCAGCAACAACACCTGTTTGCTATCGGCCAGCGCCCTGTCGATCAGGCGCAGGTAGACCTCGGTCTTGCCGCTGCCCGTCACCCCATGCAGCAGATGGGCCGAAAACCCGGCAGCCGGATCAACGGCCGCCACGGCTTTGCTTTGCTCTTCAGTCAAGACCGGTGGCGCCAGCGCGACCGATGGGCGAGTGGCCCGGGCATTGCGCCGGGTTGGCGGATCGAGGCGTTTGAGGCCAACCGGCAAGGCCTGCATGATGACTTCACCCAGTGCCGCCTGATAGTAAGCACTGGCAAACCTGCAAAGCCGGAAGAAATCGGCAGGCAAAGGCGGCAGATCGCGCAGCACTTCAATCGCCGGTTTCAGCTGTTCGAGTGGCCAGTCACTTTCGGCCAACACCTCGACGATCACCCCGATTTTTTCGCTACGCCCGAACGGCACCCTGACCCGTAAACCAATATCTTCGGTCGACGCCGATTCGACGACATAATCGAAAAGTCGATGTAGCGGTAAATCGAGGGCAACGCGCAAAACTCGCATGGATTTAGCGGCTGACGCCGTCATTTCTCCGCAAAAACTGGCTGGTCTGGATCAATTTAGGCCGCTTTTGAAGTTGTCCACAAAAACTGTGGATAACTTTGTGGATTGCTTTGGCGAATTGGCGCCAAGTCATGGTGCGGTAAGGATTCTGTCACTCTGCCGAAATATTGAGCAACAGACAAAACCCTTTTAATTCAATATTTTAAATAAACGCACCAGCGTCAAGGGTTTTCGAATGATTTTTTTCGAGTGGCGGCAAAGCTCTGTGTATAAGTCAAGCTTTGCCGCTCACTTATGCTATTACTTACGTAATACCCGGCTGTGCGTATGAACCGCTTCAACCAGCGCCGTCACGCTCTCCGGCGGCGTGAATTGCGAAATGCCGTGGCCGAGGTTGAAAACATGGCCGGTATTGGCCGGGCCAAAGCTGTCGAGCACTTTTTTCGCTTCGGCCGCAACGATTTCCGGCTGGGCAAACAGGACATTCGGATCGAGGTTGCCCTGCAGCGCCACCTTGTCACCAACGCGACGGCGGGCTTCGCCGATGTCGATGGTCCAGTCGAGGCCGACCGCATCGCAACCGATGTCGGCAATCTTTTCCAGCCACAGGCCACCGTTCTTGGTGAACACGATGCTCGGAATGCGCTGGCCGTCTTTTTCCTTCTTCAAGCCAGCCACGATACGACGCATGTATTGCAGCGAGAACTCTTCGTAGGCCGCATTGGACAGCGAACCACCCCAGGTATCGAAGATCATCACGGCCTGGGCGCCACAATCGATCTGGGCATTCAGGTAGGCAATCACGGAATCGGCCGTCACTGACAGGATGCGGTGCAGCAGGTCCGGACGGTTGTAGAGCATGCCCTTGATGTTGCGGAAGTCGCTCGAACCCTCGCCTTCGACCATATAACAGGCCAGCGTGTAGGGGCTGCCGGAGAAGCCGATCAGCGGCACCGAGTTGTCCAGGGCGCGGCGGATTTCCGAAACGGCATCCATCACGTAGCCGAGGTGTTCGTAGGGATCGGTCACCGTCAGGTTGTTGATCGCCCACTCTTCGCGCAGCGGGCGCTCGAATTTCGGACCCTCGCCTTCGGCAAAATACAGGCCGAGGCCCATCGCATCGGGCACGGTCAGGATATCGGAGAACAGGATGGCGGCGTCGAGGTCATAGCGCGCCAGCGGCTGCAGTGTCACTTCACAGGCCATGGCCGGCGATTTGCACAGGTTCAGGAAGTTACCGGCCCGTTTGCGGGTTTCGCAATACTCGGGCAGGTAACGGCCAGCTTGGCGCATCAGCCACAGCGGGGTGTAATCGGTCGGCTCTTTGAGAAGGGCACGCAGGAAAGTATCGTTCTTGGGTCGGCTCACGTCGGACTCCGCCAGAAAATTCGGAAAGGCGAGATTATCCGCCTTTCCGGGGCGCAGGTCACTTACGCCAGAAGGCGGGGGTCAGCACGACCAGCAGCGTGAAGATTTCGAGCCGCCCGAGCAGCATGGCGAAGATGCACACCCAGGTCTGGAAATCGCCCAGCACTTCATAGGTGGTCGATGGACCAACCACGCCCAGACCCGGCCCGGTGTTGTTGACGCTGGCGACAATCGCCGTAAATGCCGAAACGATGTCCAGCCCGGTAAAGGCCAGCACCAGGGTCAGCGAAACAATACTGACCATGTACATGAAAGCGAAGGCCAGCACAGCAAACAGGATAGGCTGTGGCGCCATCTGCCCGCCGATCCTGATGTTATAGACGGCATTGGGATGCATGGCGCGCAGCAACTCGCGATAGACTTGCTTGTAGAGCAGCAGCGCCCGCATCATTTTGATGCCACCCCCGGTCGACCCGGCGCTGGTGACGAAACTGGACAGGAAAAGCATCCACAACGAGGCAAACATCGGCCACTGAGCAAAATCGACACTGGCAAAGCCAGTGGTTGTGGCAATCGAGACCAGGTTGAAGGCGGTATGGCGAACCGCGGTATCAAGATCGGGATAAATCCCGTCTTTCCAGATATAGACGGCCACAATGAAGATGCTGACCATCGTGATGCCGATAAACCAGCCAGCCTCGGGATCATGGAAATAGGGGCGGATCGAACGCCCACTGACGGCGAGAAACAGCGTGCCGAAGTTCATGCCGGCAATCAGCATGAAGGTGATGGAAACGAACTCGATGGCCGGCGAGTTGAAGAAGCCAAAACTGGCATCGTGCGTCGAGAAGCCGCCCAGCCCCATGGTAGAGAAGCCATGGCAAACCGCATCAAACCAGGTCATTCCGGCCCAACGGTAACCAACGATGCAGGCAATCGACACGCCCAGATAGACCAGCCACAGCCCCTTGGCCGTCTCGGCGATGCGCGGCGTCATCTTCGAGTCCTTCATCGGCCCCGGCGTTTCTGCCTTGAACATCTGCCTGCCGCCAATGCCAAGCAGCGGGAGAATGGCAATGGCCAGCACGATCAGCCCCATGCCGCCGATCCAGACCAGCTGGTGACGCCACAGGTTGACCGACATCGGCAGGGTGTCGATATTCGATAACACCGTTGCGCCGGTGGTCGTCAGACCGGAAACCGTCTCGAAATAGGCATCGGTATGGCTGATGCCAAGTTGCAGCATCAACGGAATGGCCGCAAAGGCCGGCAATACGGTCCACACCAGCACGACCATCAGGAAACCATCGCGGATGTTCAGTTCGCGCTTGCAGCGGCGGTAGCGATACCAGAGGAAGGTACCGCTCAGCATGGTCAAGGCAAAGGCTTCGTCGTAGGCCGACTGCGCGCCATCGTTGGTGACGTAAGAGACCACCAGTGGCGCCAGCATGGTCAGTCCGAAGAGCATGATGATCATGCCGAGCGCACGATAGACCGGGGCAAAACGTGTCACGGGCAACCCCTTACAGGAAGTGGAAACCGACCTGGAACAGCTTCTCGACCTTCTTGACCAGCTTCTTGCGGGTACAGAAGACGATCACGTGGTCTTCGGGCTGGATCACCGTATCGTGGTGCGCGATGACCACCTCGCCGTGGCGGGTGATCGAGGTCCATTCATCAGTCTGGCCGACAATGACTGCCTGGTCGAAATTGCGAACCAGTGCCGCCACGGTCACCCCGTGCGGCCAGTCGATCTCGTCAATGCGCTTGCCAACAATCTTGGAGGTCTTGGCATCGCCATGGGCGATCAGCTCAAGCGCTTCGGCCGCCCCCCGCCGCAGCGAATGGACTTCGGCCACATCGCCCTGCCGGACATGGGCCAGCAGGGTGCCAATGGAAACCTGGGCCGGCGAAATACCGATGTCGATCGGCCCGCCTTCGATCATTTCGGCATAGGCCCGACGATTGATCAGCGCGACAACGCGCTTCGAACCCAGCCGCTTGGCCAGGCTGCCGGACATGATGTTGTCTTCGTCGTCATTGGTCACGGCCAGGAAGAGGTCCATCTCGGCGATGTTTTCCTGTTCCAGCAATTCCTCGTCGGTCGCATCGCCAAGCAGGACAAGGGTGTTGTCCAGCTCGTTGGCAACAAATTCGGCGCGCTCCTTCTTGCCTTCAATCAGCTTGATTTCATAGCGCTTCTCGAGCGACTTGGCGAGACGCAGACCAATATTGCCGCCGCCGGCGATCATGATGCGCACCACCGGCGTCATCATCCGCCGCAACTGGCGCAGTACCGGCCGGATATGTTCGGCCGCTGCCAGCAGAAAGACTTCGTCACCGGCCTCGACCACCGTATCTCCCTCGGGGAAGACCGGCTGATCGCGCCGAAAGATGGCGGCTATCCGTGCATCCAGCCCGAGCGGCAGAAGCTCGCGCATTTCCTTGATCGGCTTACCGACCAGCAGGCCGCCCTCATAGGCGCGCACGGCGACGAGACTGACGCGATTTTTGGCGAAATTAAGCACCTGCAGGGCTTCGGGAAACTCGATCAGGCGCCGGATGTAATCGGTGATCACCTGCTCGGGACAAAGGGCGTAATCGACGGCAAAATTTTCGATCGACAGCAGCGATTCGTCTTCGAGAAAATCCCGGGTCCGCAATCGGGCAATCCGGGTCGGCACATTGAAGACGCTTTGGGCCAGCTTGCAGGCGACCAGATTGGTCTGGTCGCTTTGGGTCACGGCGATGATCATATCGGCATCTTCGGCTCCTGCATTGCGCAAGACACTCGGCGTTGCTGCATTGCCAACGACGGTCCGCAGGTCGAGCTTGTCCTGCAAGGCCGCCAGGCGCGGCCCGTCGCTATCGACGACGGTAATGTCGTTTTCCTCCGAAACCAGCCCCTCCGCGACACTGGCTCCAACCTGCCCCGCCCCAAGAATGATGACTTTCATGATCCCCCCGGATCCTGAGATTTATTCTTCGCCGCGCTTGCCGAGTTTGACGTCCAGTTGCTTCAGCTTGCGATAGAGATGCGTCCGCTCCAGTCCGGAGCGTTCGGCCAGCTTGGTCATGTTGCCACCTTCCAGACGCAGGTGGTGCTCGAAGTACATTTTCTCGAACGCATCCCGGGCTTCGCGCAGCGGCTGGTCAAATAGAGGCAGAAGAGAGAGTACCTCCGGTGCCTCCGCGGCATCCAGCGGCATGACCCGGGCCACATCATCGGCACTGATTTCCTCGTCGAGCGAAGTCACCGCCAGATTTCGCACCAGTGCGTAGAGATCGCTCCAGCTCGATTCCGGTTGCCGCTTCCAGGGCAAGGTTCGCAATGCATTCAAGGCCCCGGTCGAAAGCCGGCGCAACGGCACTTCGCCACGCTCGACAAAGTTGCTCAGCAGCAGGCTGGCAATTTCCGGCAATTCGTCGCCATGCCCGGTCAAGGAGGGCATGGCCACCCAGATTTCACTGAGCCGGGTCAGCAGCTTGCTGTCCCAGCCGGCTTCGTTGAGCGCGGTGATCGACGACACGCTGGCCGCGATCAATTGCAGATTCAGTTTTTCCAGCCGCTCAATGGCGAACGCCAGGTTCATCTGCTGCATCTTGCCGAGCACGGCCAGATCGGGCACGAACAGGATGCCGCCCGTGACCTTTTCGAGCATTTCCTGGGTCAGCGCGCTGCTCACGCTCGACAAATCCAGCCACGGTGCTCGTGGCGGTTGCAGCGTACGGGCGCAAATTTCCGCCATGCCGCCATTGGCCCCCTTGAGCAGCAGGACCGGCGATTTGGCAGCGGCTTGTTCAAGGCGTCGCTTGAATTCCTTGACGAAGGCGGAGCGGCTGAAGGCTTCCAGCGTCAGCGCCGGGCGCGCCGGCGGCTTGTCGTGCTTGAGCGCTTTTTGCACCGTCGACAGCAGCTTCTGCAAGGCGATCGGCTTTTCGAGAAAATCGAAAGCCCCGAAACGCGTTGCCTCGACCGCGGTATCGATCGTGCCATGCCCCGACATCATGACGACCGGCATGTTGAGATGCCCGGCGGCATGCCACTCCTTGAGCAGCGAAATGCCGTCGGTATCCGGCATCCAGATATCGAGCAGCACCAGATCGGGACGCAGTTCTTCGCGGACCAGACGCGCCGCCGTGGCGTTTTCCGCCAGGCGCACGTCGTAGCCTTCGTCGATCAATATTTCCGACAACAGTTCGCGAATACCAACTTCGTCATCAACGACCAGAATGATGGCCATGCTTGGCTTCCTCCTCCTTCACCAGAGGCAGGCGGATGTCGATCCGCGCTCCGCCCTCGGGTGCATTGCTGATTTCGATAGTGCCCAGGTGTTCCTCGACAATTTTCTTGACGATGGGCAGGCCAAGGCCGGTACCGCGGGCCTTGGTCGTGACATACGGTTCAAAGATGCGCGACAGCAGTTCGACCGGAAAACCGGGACCGTTGTCGGAAATGGTCAGGCGGGCATTGCGGCCGACCTGCTCAGTCTGAATCAGGATACGCGCCCCTTCATGGTTCTCCAGTGCATCTTCGGCATTGCGCAGCAGATTGTGGATGATCTGCCGCAACTGCGTCGCATCGCCGAGTATCGGCGGCAAAGCGCTATCCAGACGGTTATCGATGACCGCCGACGAGCTTTCGTAGAGCCCCAGCACTTCGCCGATCAGGGCATTCAGATCGAGCGCCGCGACCTCCGGGGCCGGCATCCGGGCGTAGTCGCGGAAATCGTCGACCATGCGCTTCATGGCCTGCACCTGGTTGATGATGGTCTGCGTGCCGCGGGCCAGCATGTCGGCGTCGCCATTGGTCAGCTTGCCGGCCAGCTTGAATTGCAGACGCTCGGCCGAAAGCTGGATCGGCGTCAGCGGATTCTTGATTTCATGGGCCAGCCGGCGCGCCACTTCCCCCCAGGCCGCGCTACGCTGAGCAGCGATCAGCCGGGTGACATCATCGAACACCACCACATCACCGCCACCGCTCGCTTCCGGGAGGCGCGAACCGCGCAACAGCAGCACCTGCGGCATGCCGTTCGGCCGCTCCATTTCCAGCTGAGCCTGCCACTCAATCTCTTCGGTCGCCGCGAAATTCTCGCGGATGAAAGTGCCGAGCGCCTGCTGGCGTGGCCATTCATCGACCAAGGCACCGATCAGCCCGATGAAATCATCGTTCAGAATGGTCAGCGCCCCTTCATTGACCGTACGCAAAACGAAACGCCGGTCAAAAACCAGCACGCCGGTCGACAGATTGGCCAGAATCGACTCCAGATAACCCCGTGCTGACTCCAGTTCCGCCCGGTGGCGCTCGGTTTCGCGCCGGGCATCATCGAGCTGCCGGGTCATTCGATTGAAGGACTGGGTCAGCACCCCGAGTTCGTCACCGCTATAGATCGCCTGGCGCGGCGAAAAGTCGCCCTGCGCCACCGCCTGCGTACCTTCGGCCAGAATATAGAGCGGCGCCACCAGCCGGCGGGCCATCAGGTAAGCCAGCGCAAAGGCACCGAACAGCGCGACGAGCACGGTCAGGGTCAGGGTCAACGCGTAGATTCGCGTCAGTCCCTCACGCGCCAGTTGCAACTCCTGGTAGTCGCGATAAACGTCCTGCACGGCATCCGCATCGTGGGCCAGGCTGGAGGGCACCGGCTGGGTCAGTTGCAGGATGCGGGGTTCCTCGAACATGTCGCGCGCTGAAACCGGCACCAGCACACGCAGATAGAGTTTGCCGCCATCACCCTCGACCGTGCCCAAGGCCCGGGTACTGCGCGCCTGCTTGAGCTGGGACTGATTCGGCAGATCGGGCAGCAGGTTGGACAATTCACTGGTCGCACTCGACAGCAGTTGCCCGCCCACCGAGAACAGCGCCGCCGTCTGCACGCCCTTCTCCTCGCGCAAGCGCAGCAGGGCCGAGCGGCGCGACACTTCCTGAATATCCGACAGCTCGCTCGCCATGCTGCGCCCCTTGTCGACCAGATCGGCCAACAGCGAATCCAGCGCCGAACGCCCGAGTTGCAAGCCGGATTCGAGGGCCTTTTCGACCCGGACATCGAACCAGCTCTCGATCGACCGCGTCACGAACTGCACCGAAACGCCATAGACCAGCGCTCCGGGCAACACGGCGATGACCCCGAACATCAACATCAGCCGCAGCTTCAGCCTGGCCCCGAAAACCTGGGCCTGATAATCGCGCCACAGCGTTCGCAACTGCCAGCCGACCAGCCCGACCATACCCAGCGCCAGGATCACGTTCAGGG
Organism: Azonexus sp.; assembly: GCA_041909135.1. Classification (GTDB taxonomy): domain Bacteria; phylum Pseudomonadota; class Gammaproteobacteria; order Burkholderiales; family Rhodocyclaceae; genus Azonexus. Next base: position 309,809 of record JAYREA010000003.1, read on the forward strand.
CGATGAGCAGCGGGTAATTGCGCGAAAAAATCACCGTGTCGGCGGCCGTCGACATCAGCAGCAGGAACCACAGGATGCCGCCTATGGCTGCGGCAAAGGCTCCCCCGGCGGCGACAAAACGCTTCACTTGGCCTCCACCGGTGGAGTGATGGCCGGCAAGGTGGCCTGCCAGGTCTTCCAGTCGGAAGCCAAGCTCCACTCCTTGTTACCGAGCGCCGAGATCTGGAACGGGCGTGGCAACTGGGTCACATCAAGGCGCAGGCGTAGTGCGGCTTCGTAGGGCTCGCCGGCCCGAATACCTTTTTCACCCCGCTCGATGACCCCCCAGTTGCGCAGGCGGGACAGCACTTGAACCGCATCGGACAGGGTGGCGAAGGACTGGTGCAAACCACCGGTAGACAAGCGGTATTGGCGGGTCAGGGCATGATAAGAAAGGCGATAAGTCTGGCTGCGGCTGGCCAGCTTTTCATCCAGCCAGTACCAGCGCCCCTTGGTCAGCTCGAAATCGGCGACGAAATAGAGCACGACGCCTTTGGTCACCGCCTCTTCAAGACGCGGGGTCAAATCAAATTTGAAATCGGCCGACAGGACATAGCCGTCATCACCCGCGACCAACTGGGGATTGCTAATGTCAATTTCCGCGGCCCAAGCCACGAACGGCAATAAAACAAGCAGCGCCAGGCAGAGGCGCAGTCGTTCAAGCATGCTTTTCGAGGAGGCAGTAGAAAAAGCCATCATGGTCGGCTGTTGGTAGAAGCTGTTCTTCGTGACAGCGACGGGCTTCCGGCTGGCGCTCCAGAAAGCGCGCAATCTGCACGCCGTTTTCGGTCGGGAAAACCGAGCAAGTCACGTAAAGCAGTTTACCCCCGGGCCGCACGACCTGCCACAAGGCATCGAGTATGCGAGCCTGGGTTCTGGCAAAACTGGCGATATCGTCCTCGCGGCGCAGCCATTTGCTATCTGGATTACGACGGACGACGCCGCTGGCAGTACAAGGCACATCGGCCAGCACCGCGTCGAACGGCCGGCCATCCCACCAGGTATTCAGCTTGACGCAATCAGCGGCTTTGACGCTGGCGGTCAGCCCGAGACGAGCCAGATTTTCCTCGATGCGCCGGCAACGGGAAGGCTTCAAGTCCAGCGCCAGCAAATCGAGATCGCTGCGTTCCAGCAGGAGCGCCGTCTTGCCACCGGGCGCTGCACAGGCGTCGAGCACCCGGCTGCCCGGTTTAGGATCGAGCAGCGCCGCCGCCATTTGGGCGCCCGGGTCCTGTACGGACAGCAGCCCGGCGGCAAAACCGAGCAGGGATTCGACCGGTACCGGCTTGGCCAAGGCCAGACCTGATTCGCCAATCGCCGTGGCGGTGATCCCGGCGGCAGTCAATTGCGCCAGATAATCGTCACGCGAGGCACGGCGGACATTGACCCGCAGCCCCATCGGTGGCGGTGCATTGCCGGCTGCAACTATGCGCTGCCAGTCATCCGGGTAGGCAGCCTGTAACTGGGCCAGCCACCAGTCCGGGTGCTGGGATGCGGCAACCGCATCGTCCGCCAGTGCGGCAGCCAGGGCCTCCTGCTGGCGCAGAAAATTGCGCAGCACGGCATTGACCAGCCCGCGGAAACGTCCGTTGGCCAACTCACCCGCCGCCGAAACCGCCTGATCGACCACGGTATGCGCTGCATCCGGCCGGGTTTCCAGTCGATAAATCGAGACCAGCAACAGGGCACGGACTTCTTCGACATCCAGCGGCTTGTCGAGCAGGCGGCTGAGGAAGAAATCGCCCCGCCCGTAGGCCCGCAGGCTGCCGTAAACGAGATCCTGTACGGCAGGGCGGGCGGCCGGATCGACTCGACCAAGCAGGCCGTCGGCCAGACTCTGGCCGGCAAAGACGGCCGCATCGATGCGGGCGGCCTGCAACAGGGCAAAAGCGAGTGAATTGAAGGGCAATCTGGACATAGTGTGCGATTATCGCACGCGGCATAATGGGCCAATGCGTCAAATCCTCTCCGCCCTGCTTTTCTTTTCGCTGGCCCTGCCGGCCTACGCCTGGAACGCCGCGGGCCACCGTCTGGTGGCCGTCATCGCCTGGCAACAACTGACACCGCCAACGCGAGAAGCAATCTCGGCGGCGCTGGCCCGCCATCCTGACCACGACCGCTGGGTTGAAAAAGCCCGCTCCCGCGACGCCATCAATCTCTTTGCCGAAGCTTCAACCTGGCCTGACGATATTCGCAACGATCCCCGTTTCCATGACGAGGATAGAGAACCACCGACTCCAGCCCTGCCCGGCCTCCCTGATACGGCGCGCCACAAGCGCTGGCACTACGTCGATCTGGATGCCGCCGGCAAAGTTCGTGACGGCGAAATCGACCGCCAGATCGAACGTCTGAGCCACTTACTGCAAGCCAAGGGACGGGTCGCGGGAACCAAAAATCAGATTCCCTATGCCCTGCCCTGGCTGCTGCATCTCGTGGCCGACATCCACCAACCGCTCCATGTCGGACAGCACGGCGACGAGGGCGGCAACAAGGTCGAGATCGAGAACCCGTTCAACAAACGCCTGCCCTTCAGCAGCCTGCATCTTTACTGGGACGACCTGCCCGGCCCGCCGTGGTTGCGCGGCGAGCGCCTCGAAAGGAACGCGGCCCGACTACTGGAAAACTACCCGAAACCGGTTCAGGGCGATGTTGCGCTTTGGCGGGTAGAAAGCCACCAGTTGCTCGCCTTTGCCTACCCGAAAGCCAGCGGCAGCCTGCTCCCCATCATCAGTGACGGTTTTCACCGAGATGCCCGCGATATCGCCAACCGGCGCATCGTCGAAGCCGGTTACCGCCTGGGACGTCTGCTCGAAAGCCTCTTCAGCCCGCCCGTTTCACGTGAAACGCAATAGAATTCCGCCATGAATGGCCTGCACCTGATCGCCGATCTCCATGACTGCCGCTGCACCCCGGGCTTGTTGCTCGATGCGCCGGGGCTGGAAGCTTATTGCGTCGATGCCTGTCAGCGTCATGGGCTGACCGTGGTCGGCCGGCTATTCCATGCCTTCCGCGACACCACCGACCAGCCAGCCGGAGTCACCGGCACCGTCGTTCTCGCCGAGTCGCATCTCGCCCTGCACACCTGGCCGGAAATCGCCGCCGTCACGCTCGATGTCTATGTCTGCAATTTCAGCGGCGACAACAGTCAGCAGGCCAAAACACTGTTTGCCGAAGTCATTGCCACCTTCCAGCCGGGCCGGGTCGAGCAATCGGCTGTCCACCGTGGCCAACTCGGCTCAAGCCAAGACAAACTTTCGTAGCAGCCCGCTGCTACCCGCCCGGGCACCATTCTCTCCACAATGAGTCCACCCTGTTCCGACCCCTGGCCGGAGGGTTCACACCAACCAAGGAGACAACAATGGCTGCAAAGAAAATTCTGATGCTGACCGGTGACTACACTGAAGACTACGAGACCATGGTGCCCTTCCAGGCCCTGCTGATGGTCGGCCATACGGTACATGCCGTCTGCCCGGGCAAGAAGGCCGGCGAATTCGTGCGCACCGCCATCCACGATTTCGAAGGCGACCAGACCTACAGCGAGAAGCCCGGTCACAACTTCACCCTCAACGCGACTTTTGCCGAAATTTCGGTCGAGTCTTACGACGCGCTGGTCATCCCAGGCGGTCGCGCTCCGGAATATCTGCGCCTCAACCCGCAGGTACTGGCCATGGTTCAACACTTCGCCACCACCGGCAAGCCGATCGCTGCCATCTGCCACGGTGCCCAGCTGCTCAGCGCGGCCGGCGTCCTGACCGGCCGTTCATGCAGCGCCTACCCTGCCTGCGGCCCCGAAGTCCGGGCGGCCGGCGGCCAGTACGCCGACATTCCGGTCGACCAGGCGCACGTCGATGGCAATCTGGTTACCGCGCCGGCCTGGCCAGCCCATCCGGACTGGCTGGCCAAATTCCTGCCCCTGCTCGGTACGCAAATCACTCTTTGATGCACCAAGGGCAGCCGGCTCCGGCTGCCCAGTTATGCAGGAGTTGTCATGTGCGAAATCTACGTCAAGGCTGACCCGATGCTCTACGAGTCGCGGGCCCGTTCGATCCGGATCCATGGTTTCGTGACCAAGATCCGGCTGGAAAACCTGTTCTGGGACATCCTGGCCGAACTGGCCGGCAACGAAGGCATGACAACCAACCAGCTGATCGCCAAGCTCTACGATGAAATCGAGGCCTATCGCGGCGAAGTGGAAAACTTCGCCTCCTTCCTGCGCGTCACCTGCCTACGCTACCTGACATTGCGCCACCAGAAAACCGGCGAACGGCCAAGTCTGGCCGTGGTGGGCACCCTGCCGCCGGCAATTCGGGAATTGCCGTCCCGCGTCGGGAACGCCTGATCGCCTTACTCAGGACATGGCCCGCAAGCGGGCAATGCGCTCCTCGGTCGGTGGATGGGTCGAGAACAGCCCTCGCAAGCCACCGGCAGACAAAGGATTCAAGATCATCATCTGCGCCGTTTCCGGATGCGCCTCGGCCGGTGCCATCGGAATGCGGCCCTCGGCATACATCTGGATCTTGCCCAACGCGTCAGCCAGCGCATTCGGCGTACCGCTAATCTCTGCCCCGCCCTGATCGGCCTCGAACTCACGCGCCCGGGAAATCGCCATCTGGATCAGGCTGGCGGCCAAAGGTGCGAGGATTGCCACCAGAATGCCGACCAACGGGTTCACCGAACGACCGTTTTCGTCGCGCCCACCAAAGAACATCGCAAAATTTGCCAGCGCCGAAATCGCCCCAGCCATGGTGGCCGAGATGGTCGAGATCAGGATGTCACGATGCTTCACGTGGGCCAGTTCATGCGCCATCACCCCGCGCAACTCACGTGCTGACAGCAACTGGATGATGCCGGAGGTCGCTGCCACCGCGGCATGCTCCGGGTTGCGGCCCGTGGCGAAGGCATTCGGCTGGGCTTCGTTGATGATGTACACCTTGGGCATCGGCAAGTCCGCCTTCTGCGCCAGTTCTCGCACCATCGCGTAAAACTGCGGCGCACTGGTTTCGTCGACCTGCTGGGCGTTGTACATCTTCAGCACCATGGTGTCGGAGAACCAGTACGAGAACAGGTTCATCGCCCCGCCAAAGACCAGGGCCATCAGCATGCCGGACTGGCCGCCGATCATGCCGCCAACAATACCGAACAGCGCCATGATGGCCGCCATCAAAATGGCAGTTTTTACCCAGTTGAACATCTGTTACCTCCTGGAGTTCCGAGCTGAGGAGTTAACTATAGTCATCCGGCAAAAAATCAAGCCGGAATGTCGAACCGGTCGCCAACAGACAACGGATGACCGGCCAGGAATTGCTGGACCGGCAAGCGCTTGCCGCCCGCCTTCTGCAATTCGGTCGCGGCCAACGCACCTTCGCCGCAAGCGATGATGATGCTGTTCTTATCAACGGCCAAAATGCTGCCAATTTCGCCCTGCCCCGGCACCGGCGAGGCCTGCCATAGTTTGACCGTCTGCCCGCGAAACAAGGCCTGCGCTCCGGGGAAGGGGTTGAAGGTACGAATGTGACGATCGAGTTCGGCGGCACTCTTGCTCCAGTCGATCAGCGCCTCCGCCTTTTCGATCTTGTGCGCGTAGGTAACCCCCTCGGCAGGCTGCGGCTCGGCCGGCATAGGCAGCTTGCCCAGTGCCTCGACGACCAGCCTTGCCCCCAGTTCGGCCAAGCGGTCATGCAGTGTTACCGTGGTATCTGTAGCCTCAATGGGGAAGGCGCCGCGCAGCAGCACCGGCCCGGTATCCAGCCCGGCTTCCATCTGCATGATGCAAACACCGGTCTCGGCATCACCCGCCAGCAGGGCGCGCTGGATCGGCGCCGCGCCACGCCAGCGCGGCAACAAGGAGCCATGGATATTGATGCAGCCCAGGCGCGGCATATCAAGCACGACCTGCGGCAGGATCAGACCGTAAGCAGCAACGACCATGACTTCTGCACCAACGGCCGCAACTTTGGCCTGCGCTTCAGCATCCTTCAGGGTCAGCGGCTGAAATACTTCGATGCCGTGCTCAAGCGCCACTTTCTTGACCGCCGATGGTTGCAGCGTCATGCCCCGGCCAGCCGGCCGATCCGGCTGGGTCAGCACCAACGCGACTTCGTGTCCAGCGTCGACAATTCCCTGCAAGGCTTGGGCGGCGAACTCTGGTGTTCCGGCAAAAATCAACTTCATGCGGTAACCCGCGCCTGCTTGGCTAGCTTGTTCTTGATGCGGGCCTGCTTCAATAGCGATAGGTGGTCGACAAATACGGTCCCGTTCAGATGATCGAGTTCGTGCTGCAGACAGACGGCCAGCAGACCATCCGCCGCCAGGGTCTGTTCCTTGCCGTCGAGGTCAAGGTAAGTGACAACCACGCTTTCGGCCCGCTCGACCTTGTCGTAGATGCCCGGCACCGACAGACAACCTTCCTCGCCGGTCTGCGAGCCTTCGCAGCGGCTCAGCACCGGATTGATGAAAGCCTGAAGCTCGCTCTTGTCTTCCGAAACGTCGATGACCACCACGCGTTTATGAACGTCGACCTGGGTCGACGCCAACCCGATGCCAGGTGCTTCGTACATGGTTTCGGCCATGTCGGCGACCAATTTTCGAATGCTGTCGTCAACATTGGTAACAGGAAGTGCAACCTTCTTCAGGCGCGGGTCGGGAAAACGCAGAATGGGTAAAAGGGCCATATGGAAACCGGAATAAAAGCTTGCTCGCTTAGGTTATTACGTGCAGAATCTAAAGCAATTCCGAGGTATGGAACGCAAACGATTGCCGCTTAATGAGACAGTGACGACGTTATTGCGTTCCACCGGCACGTGAGGTTACGACTATGGTTCGCATTATATCCGCGCTCATCCTGGCCGTGACGGCCGTCTGCGCATCGGCCGCCGAGCCGCTTCAACTCGTCGACAATCCGCCTGATCGCCACATCGTCGTCAAAGGCGATACGCTGTGGGGCATTTCCGGCAAGTTCCTCAAGCAGCCATGGCGCTGGCCGGAAATCTGGCAGATGAACAAGGAACAGATCAAGAACCCGCACTGGATCTATCCGGGCGATGTGGTCATGCTCGACACATCGAGCGGCACGCCCCGCCTGAAGCTTGGCAAAGCGGTTGGCGGACAGAGCGGCAAGGTTCAGCCGACCGTATATAGCACCCCGGTTCAGCAGGTGATTCCAAGCATCCCACCCAATGCCATCGAACCATTCATTTCCAAGCCGCTGATCATTGAAACAAGTGATGAGATCTCTGCAGTCAGTATCGTCGCGACGCAGGAAGATCGCATGCTGGTCGGAACTGGTGATTCCTTCTACGCCAAGGGCATTCCCGATTCCAGCATTGAAAAATGGAATGTTTTCCGCAAGGGGAAACCGCTGAAAGATCCGGAAACCGGCGAGATTCTTGCGTACGAAGCCTTCTTTCTGGGCAATGCTCGCCTGGTCAAGCCGGGCGAACCGGCCACCCTGCGCGTCACGCTGGCCAAGGAAGAAATGAACCGCGGCGACAATCTGCTGCCCGCACCGCCCCCGGAAATCCTCACCTACGCACCGCACCGCCCTGAGCAGGAAATTTCTGCCAAGGTGCTCGGCATCTATGGTGGCGTTCAGGAAGGTGGCGCCAATTCTGTCGTTTCCATCAGCCGCGGCAAGAGCAGCGGCCTTGAAATTGGTCATGTAGTTGCTCTCTACCGGAACCGAGTTTCGGTCAGCATTGATGAAGATGGCCGCCGTACCTCGACCCCGGTTCCAGAGGAGCGTTATGGGCTGGCCTTTGTCTTCCGTGTTTTTGACCGAGTTGCCTACGCCTTGGTCGTCGAGTCCTCCAAGGCAGTCATCATCGGGGACTCCGCACTGAACCCGTGAGCCATAACGACAGTCTGGCCGCCTGGTTGCGGCTGACCCTGATTCCGGGCATCGGCGGCGAGACGCAAAGAAAGCTTCTCGCCGCTTTCGGTTTACCCGAAACCATTTTTGCGGCCGGCCAGCTGGAAGCACGGAGCATCATCGGTAGCCGTGCCGACCTGCTGTTCGATTTCGATCCGACTGAAGCGGTCGAGCGTAGTCTCGAATGGGCCAGCCAACCGGGGCAGCACATCATCTCACTGGCCGACGAAGCCTACCCGAAAGCGCTACTCGAAATCGCCGACCCACCCAGCCTGCTCTACGTGCGCGGCAACCTCGCCCTGCTCCAGAAGCGCGGACTGGCCATGGTTGGCAGCCGCAATGCGACACCGCAAGGCGTGCAAACGGCCGAAAACTTCGCAAAAACACTAGCCGCCAAGGGCCTGACGATCATCAGCGGACTGGCACTGGGCATCGACGCCGCCGCCCACCGCGGCGCGCTGGCGGCAAAAGGGGAAACCATCGCGGTGATCGGCACCGGGCCCGATCGCATCTACCCGGCCCGCAACAAGGATCTGGCTTTGGCCATTGTCGAACACGGTGCGATCGTTTCTGAGTTTCCGCTCGGCACGCCCGCCATCGCCTCCAATTTTCCAAGGCGCAACCGAATCATTTCAGGACTGTCGCGCGGTGTGCTGGTCGTTGAAGCAGCCCCGGAAAGTGGCTCCCTGATCACGGCACGGCTTGCCGCTGAACAAGGGCGTGAGGTTTTCGCTATTCCCGGCTCTATCCACTCGCCCGTTGCCCGCGGCTGCCACAAATTGATCAAGCAGGGGGCCAAACTGGTGGAAACTGCCACCGATATTCTGGAAGAACTGGGCAGTTTCAACGAAGCTCCCGTAGCAGACATTCCATCAGACAAAGCCGATGAAGGTCCGATTCTCGCTGCGCTTGGCCACGATCCATGCAGCCTTGACGACCTTGTCGAACGAACCACCATGAGCGCCGACCAGTTGCTGCCGGAACTCCTGACACTGGAGCTTTGCGGCCTGATCGCCCCCCTGCCCGGTAACCGCTACCAGCGCCTGAACTAGGCACCTATATATATTGACGGCTTGCCAAGCCGCTCGCCGCGCACTTATCATGCCCCGGCACTCAACAGGCCAAACCATGTCCAAAAAGCTGATCATTGCCGAAAAACCTTCTGTCGCCGCCGATATTGCGCGGGCGCTGGGTGGCTTCACCAAACACGACGATTACTTCGAAAGCGAGGAGTACGTGCTTTCCTCGGCCGTCGGTCACCTGCTGGAACTGGCCTGTCCGGAAGAGTTCGAGGTCAAGCGTGGCAAATGGTCGTTTGCCCACCTGCCGGTCATTCCGCCACACTTCGCGCTGAAGCCGATCGAGAAGACCGAATCGCGCCTCAAGGTGCTCAACAAGCTGATCAAGCGCAAGGACGTCGATGGCCTGGTGAACGCCTGTGACGCGGGACGCGAGGGTGAGCTGATCTTCAATTACATCGCCCAGAACGCCAAGTCCGGCAAGCCGGTACAGCGCCTGTGGCTGCAATCGATGACCCAGGGCGCCATCCGCGACGGCTTCGTCCGCCTGCGCCCGGGCCGCGAAATGGAAGGACTCGGCGATGCCGCTGTCTGCCGCTCCGAATCCGATTGGCTGGTCGGTATCAACGGCACACGGGCAATGACCGCCTTCAACTCGAAGACCGGCGGTTTCCACCTGACCACGGTTGGCCGCGTGCAGACACCGACGCTGGCCATCGTCGTCGAGCGCGAAAAGAAAATCCGTGAATTCAAACCGCGCGATTACTGGGAAGTGGAAGCCGAATTCAGCGCCAAAGCCGGCAGCTACAAAGGCAAGTGGTTCGACGAAGGCTTCAAGGGCAAGAACGACGACGAGCACGCGCGGGCCGACCGCCTGTGGGAACTCGCCCGCGCCGAGGCCATTCGTGCCGCCACGCAGGGCAAGCCGGGCGAAGTCACGGAGGAATCCAAGCCGGAAACCCGCATGTCACCAGGTCTCTTCGACCTGACGACCCTGCAGCGCGAAGCGAACGCCCGTTTCGGCTTCTCGGCCAAGACCACGCTGTCGCTGGCCCAAGCCCTGTATGAAAAGCACAAGGTCCTGACCTACCCGCGTACCGATTCACGCTGCCTGCCGGAAGACTACCTACCGACGGTCAAGGAAACCCTTGCCGTGCTGACCGGCCAGGGCGCCGGCAAGGGCCACGACGAAGTCCTTCTCGCCCGCTACTCGCCCTTCGCCCACCAGATCCTGGCCCGCAATTGGGTGCTGCCCAACAAGCGTATCTTCAACAACGCCAAGATCAGCGACCACTTCGCCATCATCCCGACGCCGCAGGCACCGAAGAGCCTGAACGAGATGGAACAGAAGCTGTACGACTTCGTCGTGCGCCGCTTTCTCTCTGTCTTCTTCCCGGCTGCCGAGTTCCTGGTCACCACCCGCATCACCCGCGTCGAGGGCCACCCCTTCAAGACTGAAGGCAAGGTGCTGGTCAATCCGGGCTGGCTGGCCGTGCATGGCAAGGAAGGCCAGGAAGGCGACGAGGGCAACCTGGTCGCCGTCGAAACCAAGGAAAAGGTCAAGACCGACGAAGTGACCGTCAAGGCCAACGCCACCAAGCCACCGCCGCGCTATTCAGAAGCCACGCTGCTCTCGGCCATGGAAGGTGCCGGCAAGATGGTCGACGACGAGGAACTGAAGGCGGCGATGGCCGGCCGCGGCCTCGGCACCCCGGCGACCCGCGCCCAGATCATCGAGAACCTGCTTGGCGAGCAATACATGCACCGCGAAGGCCGCGAGCTGATCCCGACCGCCAAGGCCTTCTCGCTGATGACGCTGTTGACCGGTCTCGGCATCAAGGAAC